>SUSZ01000066.1 GCA_015063165.1 Thermoplasmata archaeon | reverse complement strand
AGGTACGCTCTTTATGCTATTCACAGGGGACTGATTCTGAAGCACATGACCTCGGGGATCTGATGGACATTTGTCTAGCGGTTGTTTCCGGGTCGATACTTCAATGGAGGTTGTTACACACAGTCTCGTATTTCAGAAAAAATTATATACCAATCATCCATGCATGGTTTTGGTAAGACGGCCATAGCGGCGGGGCAACACCCGGTCCCATCCCGAACCCGGCAGTAAAGTCCGCCCGCGTACCTGTCTGTACTGTACTGCGCAAGCGTACGGGAACTCAGGCACGCTGTCTACCACTTTCTTTTCCATCTTCCAAATCGTTCGTTCTCCACGTTCGCATCTTCCGATCAGCATAGATCCTGTCAGACCGCCTTGGTCCTCTCGAGTCCCTTCTCGATGCGGAAGACGAAGAATCCGATCAAAGCAGAAAGAGTGGTCGCGATCGTTCCCAGAACAATAGCCCATATGCAACAATAAAAACGGATGACTTCGGCCCGTCGATTCGAAAGCACGAATCGTGAGCCGATGAGGATGCGAGGCCGCCATACTGGAGCCAAGAGCAAGAGGGGGATTTCGATGTCCATCACTCGATTCCGTCCCAATCCGTTAAATCATATCCCACGCATTCACCATCGAGGCCATCTTATGAAAGGAACAGAGGCGCTTCTGAGCATGCTGGAGGAGAGAGGGGTGAGCACCATCTTCGGTTATCCCGGTGGCAGCGTCATCCCCATCTATGACGAACTACTCGATTCTCCCATCAGGCATGTGCTCGTACGCCACGAGCAGTGCGCCGCGCATATGGCCGACGGGTACGCCAGGGCGAAGAATATGCCTGGCGTCTGCCTCGCTACGAGCGGCCCAGGAACCACCAACCTGGTCACCGGGATCGCCACCGCATACGCCGACTCTGTACCCTTGATAGCCCTTACAGGACAGGTCGCCGCGGAGTACCTCGGGCTAGGAGCGTTCCAGGAAGTGGACGCATACAGCCTTCTGATGCCCATCACCAAGCACAGCTACCGCGTCCTCGACGTCGACAGGCTCCCCCATGCGATATCCGAAGCATGGGAGATCTGCAACATGGGCCGCCGCGGACCCGTCCATATCGACCTCCCCGTGGACCAGATGAGCTCCGACATAGACATCTCCACCCTGGACAGAAAATATGGGGTGAAGCCTCTGGAGGAGGACCTCTCCGGAATCCACGAGGCCGTGAAGTGGATAAGGGAGTCCAAGAAGCCCGTCATCCTAGTTGGAGGAGGAGCAATGGACGCCTCGGAGGAGGTCATGAAGCTCTCCATGCTCCTGGGAGCCCCGGTCGAATCCACCCTCATGGGTGTCGGAGCGGTGCCGTCTTCGTTCGAGATGTACCTCGGACCGCTGGGTCTCCACGGAAGGATGTCCGCGCTCTCCACGACCGTAGAAGCGGATCTGATAATCTCCATAGGGAGCAGGTTCTCGGACAGGACCTACAGCGCCCACGACCGCATGGAGAGCGACAGGGCGAGGGTCATCCATATCGACCTTGACCCGACCGAGTTCGGGAAGCACGGCCATCCCTGCGTGAACCTGCAGGCCGATGCGTCGAAAGCCCTCTCGCGCCTCATGTGCGCCCTGGGATCGAACGTCCCCAGCCTTCCCGCGTGGAAGGAAAAGGCGATGTCCTTCAAGAAGAGGTGCTGCTGCGACATGGAGAGGGAGGACGTCCCCATAGCGCCCCAGAGGGTCATGTGCGAGCTGAACAAGGTCATCGACGACGACACAATCGTCACCACCGACGTAGGCCAGAACCAGATGTGGGCTATGCACTACCTCAACATAGAGCACCCCCGCCAGTTCATCACGTCCGGAACGTTCGGGACCATGGGTTTCGGCCTCCCTTCCGCCATAGGGGCGAAGGCCGCCAAGCCGGACAAGGACGTCATCACGGTCACAGGCGATGGGGGCCTCCAGATGGTCATCCAGGAGCTTTCCACTTCCGTGGCGGAGAACTTCCCCGTCACCGTGGTCCTACTCAACAACGGGACCCTCGGCATGGTCAGGCAGATGCAGAAGCACTACTGGAACAAGAGGTACTCCGGAGTGGACCTCGGCCCCGACCCTGACTTCGTCACCGTCGCCAAGGGGTTCGGAGCCAAAGGGATACGCGTGGAGAAACCGGGAGAGATCGGAGAGGCCATCAGAGAAGCCAAGGAATCCGACCGCACCACGGTGGTCGAGATCATGGTAGACCCGGAGATCGACATCGTGCCGATGCTGCCCGCCAACCCGAAGGTTCCCATCGTGAGGGGCGGCTGCAGGTTCTGAACGCCTCGGATCCGAGCTGGATGCGTCCATGCGCCACGTTCATATCCATAGTTCAACCAAGGGTTTCCTATACTATAAGGGAATTAAAGGCCGATTCGCGGAGAATTGCGTATGAAAGGCACAAAAGCGCTCGTGAAGATGCTTGAGGACGAGAACGTCAGCACGATATTCGGCTACCCCGGAGGAAGCGTCATTCCTCTGTACGACGCCCTATACGACTCCAGCATCCGCCACGTCCTCGTACGCCACGAGCAGTGCGCCGCCCACATGGCCGACGGATACGCCAGAGCCAGCGGGATCCCCGGAGTGTGCCTCGCAACCAGCGGCCCCGGCGTCACCAACCTTGTGACCGGAGTGGCCACCGCGTACGCGGATTCCGTCCCTATGCTGGTCCTCTCCGGACAGGTGGGGACCAACATGCTCGGACTCGGAGCCTTCCAGGAGGTGGACGCATACAGCGTCATGATGCCCATAACGAAGCACAACTTCCGCGTCCTCGACGTCAACAGGCTCCCCCATGCGTTCAGAGAGGCGTGGGAGATCTGCAACACCGGACGTCCCGGGCCGGTCCATATCGACCTCCCGGTGGACCAGATGAACTCCATGATGGACGTCTCGTTCCTCGACGAGGAGTACGGCGTCAAGCCTGTGGACGAGGACCTCTCCAGGCTTCCTGAAGCTGTCAGATGGATACAGGAGGCCAGGAAGCCCGTCATACTCGTCGGGGGAGGAGCCGTCAACGCATCGGAAGAGGTGATGGCCCTCGCCAGGCTCCTGCGCGCTCCTGTGGACCACACGCTCATGGGAACGGGGATCGTCCCTTCCTCCTACGAGCTCAACATGGGCCCTCTGGGGATGCATGGAAGGCTGTGCGCGAAGAGCGCCATGAACGATGCCGACCTCGTCATCTCCGTGGGAAGCAGGTTCTCCGACAGGACATACAGCCCTCGCAGCAGGATGCAGGATCCCAACGCCAGAGTTGTGCACATCGACATCGACCACACCGAGTTCGGGAAGCACGGCCACGAGAACTGCATAGACCTGCTCGGAGACACCAAGAAGGTCGTTCCGATGCTCACATCCGCTCTCGCAGGATACGTCCCCCATCAGGAGTGGACCGATGCGGCCCTCGGCTTCAAGAAGAGATGCCGCTGCGACACCGACATCCCTCGCGAGCCCATCGTCCCGCAGAAGATAATGCACGAGATCAACAAGATCATCAAGGACGACACGATAGTCACCACCGACGTCGGCCAGAACCAGATGTGGGCGATGCACCACCTCAACTTCGAGCACCCCCGCAGGCTCCTCTCGTCCGGGACGTTCGGAACCATGGGGTACGGCCTGCCCGCGGCGATTGGCGCGAAGGCGGCGAAGCCCGACTCCGACGTCATAGCGATTACCGGAGACGGAGGATTCCAGATGGTAATGCAGGAGATGACCACGTCCCTCGCGGAGGACCTCCCCGTGACCGTGGTGCTTCTTAACAACGGGACCCTCGGAATGGTCAGGCAGTGGCAGAAGCTGTTCTGGGACGGAAGGTACTCCAACACCACCCTCCGCCACGATCCCGACTTCGTGAAGCTCGCGGAGGCCTTCGGAGCCGTGGGGATACGCGTGGAGAAGCCCGGAGAGATTCAGGACGCGTTGAAGGAAGGCCGCGAGTGCGGAAGGACCTGCCTGATAGACGCCAGGGTCGACATGGACGAGGACGTCCTCCCGATGCTCCCCGCGGACCCCAACGCGCCGATAGCGAAAGGACGCTGCACGTACTGAGACGTCTGGCCATATCCCGGATGTGCCATATTCGTGCGAAGATCCGAATCGGACAGTGCCGCTGATTACATGACAGTCCACAACAGAGAACCTGCCCCTGTGTAAGTCAAATCGGGCCGTGATTCCAGAACCCACGCTTCTTTGGACAGATTCGTGGACGAGTACGACGCATCCCTGGGAAAGCCGTTCGTCATCCATAGCAAGGACATAGAGCGCACGGAAGACGCGACATACATACCGATCTGCATGACATGCCTGCTTTGAACTTTCGGAACTGTTGCGAATCGTGCCCGTTGCTTACTTTCTATTTAAACTCTAACTCCCGATTTTGATGGTATACATCCCTCGATTGATGCTCTTTCTCCAGGTGCCCGTATGTCTGGCCATGTCCCGATCAACGTCGGGACAGCTATACCGCCATTGTGGTATAACCGATGGGCGGCCTGCCCCAGGCCGCCGACAGCCGCGGGAAATCAACAAATACCCAGAGCGCGGCTCCGCTCATGGCGACGACGGATGGGCGGGGACGGCGAGAGGACGGTGCTGACGCTGAAGGCCAAGATCTACCCCGATTCGGAGCAGGAGAGGGCGATAGCCGCCTGCATCGAGGGGTACCGCCGCGCGTACAACTACAT
>SUSZ01000038.1 GCA_015063165.1 Thermoplasmata archaeon | reverse complement strand
GATAAGAGGTACTATCTATGACCGCCGTGAGAAACACGGTTATTCTGGGTCCGAGCCGTATGATGGGAAACTATCACGTACGGTTCCTTGAAGAGGGCAACCCCGTGAGGGGTTGTCCTTATTCGACATAGAAAAGAAGGAATAAGACGGGGAAAGGGCCGTGAGGCCCCAACCCTCATTTCATTATGCGCTGTTTGGCGACACGGATGAGGTTCTGCTGTTCGCGGGTCTCTATGCGGAGCTCGTCCAGGGTGTAGTATCTCGCTCTGAGGGCGTCTGCGAAGTCCTTCGCGTAATGGGCTTTGTCGGTCCTTTTCTCGGAGTCGATGACGATCCATTTCACAGAGGGAAGGTTCATCCTCCTGGCGATTCCGAGGGCCTCTTCCAGGGGGTCGGTCTCCTTGTCTTCGGGGTCCAATGGGACGTTGGCTCCACCGTCGGTGACGAGGACGACGAAGCACTCGTCGTTGGGACGCTTCTTGGTGTACATCGACATGTAGTCGCTGAGGTACTGGAGAGCGGCGGACAGAGGAGTCCTCTTGCCGATCGCGAGCTCGTCGAGCATCTTGTAGATGACCTCCACCTCTCTGGAGGGCTGCAGCAGCATATCGATGGACTTCTCGTTGAAGGTGACGAATCCTACACGGTCTTTCTTGACGTAGTGCTCCTGGAGCAGGGAAAGGATGGCTCCTTTGACGGCGGTCATCCTGTTCCTGATGATAAGGGAGCCGCTCGTATCGACGGCGAACAGGAAGGTGGACGACGTCCTCGCCTCTCTGATCTTCTCCCTCATATCCGTCTTCTCGATGATCACCGCCATGTCGGACGCCTGTTCTGCATGACGCTTCCTCTGGTACGGGGCGGCGGCACGGACGGTGGCGTCGAACGCGAGGTCGGGGTTCTTGTCCTCGGTTATGCGCGAGCCGACATACCTCCCGTCCCTGTTCCCGCTCTGCTGGAGACTTCTCTTCCCTTTGTTCTTGGTGGCTCCGCGGGCCTTGTCCTCGTTGCGCTCGAACAGGTCGATGGTCTTGAACGTCTCCCCGATCTTGGAGATGACGTCTTCCTGTTCGGCGCCCATGTACACGCGCTTCTCGCCTGCTGTGGCCAGCACGTCCCCGTCAGGACCTTCGTCCTCCTCTCCGAGCTCGACGGCATCGATATCGGGGTTCTCCCTGTCAGGGTGGACGGCTTTGAATATGGCGCGTGACTCGGTGTTGAATCCGACGCTGGAGTGGACCACCTTCTCCATTTGGTCGACGCGCCTTCCCTTGGGGACCTTGCGTCTGTGCGCCAGAGTGAAGACGGCGGCGTCCTCGATGTCGTCGAACGCCATGACCTTCCTTCCGTCCAGGGCTGCCAGCGACATGGCGACGTTGATGGCGGAAAGGTCTCCGCGGGATCCGTCGATGTCCATTCCGCCGCTGATCTCCGCGATGGTGCGGGCGACCTCCTCGTCTATCTCCATCTCGTCGATGATCTTGCTGGCAGTCTTGATCTTCTCGGATATCGTCTTCTCCTCTTCCGCATACTTCTCGCAGAACGCGTCCGGGTCGGCGTCGAAGGCTAGGCTGCGCCTGAGGATCTCGGTCCTTCCGGGCTCGTCCTCGGGATAGTCCGCATCGACGCAGATGTCGAAGTGGTCAAGGATGACGGGGCTTAGATAGGAGTCGTGGATGTTCATGGTGGCCACGAGTATGGTGTCCACTTCGTAGGATGTGGACATGTTCTCCCTCTCGATCTTGACCTTCCCGGAGAGGACGGCCTCGATGACCCCGTTGATCATCCTCTGCTCGAACAGGTTGACGTCGTCCATGTAGAGGATGTTGCCGTCGGCGCGCTGCAGAAGCCCTTCCTGCAGCACCAGGTTCCCTTCCTTGATAGCGCTTTCGATGTCAAGGCAGCCGAAGAGCTGTTCGTCGGTGACGTTCAGCGGCACGTTGACTATGCTCTTGCCGGAGATTTCTCCGATCGAACGCGCTACCAGGGTCTTTCCGGTTCCGGAGGCTCCTCTGATGAGGACAGTCTTGACCCTCGGATTCGCGATCGCGCACATCAGCGCCTTCTTCACCTGCTCCATTCCGTATACAGCGGGGAAGGGATAGTGGGCGACCTTCAGAGGCCCAGACATAGGTCCAGCTCCTTCAAGTCGAAGGTGACCTCCTCGAACGCGCGCTTCTTCAAACGGTGGCTGAGGACCAGGGGCGCGACAGCGCGGAGGTCTTCCTTTGTGACCTCTGTCCTGCCTTCCAGAGCCGCGTTGGCCTTGGCGGCCCTCATCATGGTGATGTCGGCCCTGTGCCCTTCCATCTTGAAGTGGATCGAGGTGTGGACGATGTCGTGGAGGATCTTGTCGCTGAGCTCCACTTTGGGGAGCAGGGCGCGAGCCTCGCTGATCTTCTGCTTGAGCGCGTTGGTCTCGTCCTGGCAGGATGCGAGGTATCCCTCGGGGTCCCTGTCGAAATCCATCCTGCGCTTGATGACCTCCATCCTGACGTCGACGTTCTTCTCTCCTTCGACGTCGACGCAGAGTCCGAACCTGTCCAGAAGCTGGGGCCTGAGGCTTCCCTCTTCGGGGTTCATGCTACCGACGAGGACGAACTTGGCGGGGTGGGAGAACGAGACGCCTTCCCTCTCGATGTAGTTGACCCCCATCGCTGCGGAGTCGAGCAGAAGGTCGATGATGTGGTCGTCCAGGAGGTTGACCTCGTCGACGTAGAGGATGTTCCCGTTTGCCTGAGCGAGGACTCCGGGCTCGAACTTCTTCTCTCCGGTCTTGAGGACGTGCTCGAGGTCGAGGGTACCGGAGACGCGGTCCTCGGTGGCGCTCAGAGGCAGCTCGACGACGGTCATTGGGACCTCTTCGGATTTCAGCTCCTCTCCCCTGGCCAGCTTCTCGCGGCACTGGATGCACATCCTCTTGGGGTATCTGGGGTCGCAGTGGTAGGGGCAGCCTACCACGGACAGCCTCGGAGGGAGGATCTGGGTCAGAGACCTGACGGACGTGGATTTGGCGGTTCCTTTCTCTCCTTTGATCAGAACACCTCCGATGCCGGGGTCGATGATGTTCAACAGGAGCCCTTTCTTCATGTTTTCCTGTCCGACGACGCGGACGAACGGGAAAAGAATCGTGTCGTTTGCCATTGTTATCAGCATCCAGACTTGTCGTCTTTGAATAGTCGGATGCGGGGTTCCACTTATTTATTTATAAAAATATGGACGAGTCAACATCCCAATTAAACGGTGTGAAGTCGACGGTCGGAGGGATGCTCCGGCCGCCTTGTTCATCAGAAATCTTCGTCCTCGTCCTCAGTGTCGGGGGTGATGCCCAGCCTGTCGAGAACTTCGTCCATCTGGTTCATCATGTTGCCGATGTCCTCTCTGAGCATCGATATCTGGACCCTGAGGCTGCGGACCTCGTCCTCCAGCCTGTCTATCCTCTCGATCTGCTCGTTGGACATGGATGCTCCGGAGGATTTCAGACTCTTGATGTTGGCGACGGTCCTGTCGCGGAGGGTGCGGAGGCCTATGACCTCCTTCTCGAGCTTCTCCCTCCTGGAGTAGTCGTCGTTCAGGGAAGCCTCTACGATGCCGTTCTCGGCTTCGGATATCCTGGCGCAGATCTTCTTCAGGTTCTCCTCCAGGACGCCGATGTCGTCGGATTCCTCGAAGGATGCGGGCTCGGCCTCCGGAGCGGCGCGGTAGGAGATGTCCCTGTTCTTGGCCTCGTCCTCCACCCTGACCCTGTAGTCCCTGCCGACTGGCTCGAAGGAGGGCCCTACGGCGTTGACGGTGGCGTTGAGGTTCCTGCTGACAAGAGGCACTTCCAGGCCGCACTCGATGAACGAATCCTCGATCTCCTTCCTGCGGGTCGTGTACTGCTCGACGAGTTCATCGATCTTCTTCAGGCATTCCTCGTTCTCGGGGTTCGAGGCGTCGATCTGCTCTTTCTATTCGGTCAGCCTGTCGACTTCCCGTGCCATGAAACGTATCTCTCTGTCGTATTTGCTTCCAGGCATTGCTATCTGTGTGCATGCATGGATTACTTTCTTATAAAAGATTGTACAACTGTTTCCTGAACCTGTTTTTCATCCTATGATTATTTAAAACATGCTTTTGGAAAAAACAACAACAATAAATATATGGTTCTGGAAGCCAGAATCAGCATATCGGATTGATATATCGAATTTCTTCGTATTATTTTTATTGATTAATCAATAAAATATAGAGATTATCATTTGATGCAACTGTCTAATTTATGTTCGATTCAACCTAATTTTACCTAATGGTATTTTAATTATTTGCTAGTCTATCCAACAGAATGATAGATTTAAATAATACGAAATGGGGATTGTTTTTTAAATACAGGTGTTTTAGAATTTAATATTTAAAGTATTGCATAATATGATAGAAATTATTATATAACCATCATCAAGATTTCAACATTATATTGGATGTAATCGTACGTGATATTCATCCATTGGGAGGAATTAAATGGGAGAAAATGTCGAGGCCGGGGGAGGAAATGATTCCGGACTCGTCAAGTCGATTGACTGGAAGCAGGGGATGATCATCGCGATGGGAGTCCCTATTCTGATACTTCCAGGTATCTATGACATAGCAGGTACGGCCTGGGGTCTGAGCATCGTGATCTGGACCGTCTCTGTTCTTCAAGGTTTTTGTCAGAATTTCGCCATCGGAGAGATGGCTGCAGCGCTGGAGACCCCTGGTATAGGTGGATGCGCCCAGAAGGTCTTCACAAGTCCTAGTCCTAAGAAGTACGATCTAGGAAAGTTCGTGGGAGCTTTCACAGCGTGGTCATACTGGTTCACGTGGACCCCCGTCATCCCCATCTTCACCTGTACTTC
Source organism: Thermoplasmata archaeon (assembly GCA_015063165.1). Taxonomy (GTDB): domain Archaea; phylum Thermoplasmatota; class Thermoplasmata; order Methanomassiliicoccales; family Methanomethylophilaceae; genus Methanoprimaticola. The sequence continues at coordinate 10,119 of SUSZ01000038.1, read as the reverse complement.
TTGTGATTACATCATCAAGTACCTCGAGATCGGTCTCGGAATGGAGCTTCCCTTCGAGCCTATCGTTCTTCAGCTCATTCTCGGAATCGTTATCTTCAGCATCATCGTCTTCGTCGGATCCAAGGGACTTTCCGGAGGAGCGAAGCTGGGGCTGGTTCTGGCTCTGATCGCTATCCTGCCTCTGCTGGTGGTCGTTCTCGTTCCGTTCACCGGATTCTCTACCACCGACATGCACTTCAGCCTCGACCTCATCGCCGAGAACTTCACCAAGCCCGAATGGGGATGGACCGCTTCCGACATGATGATGGTCTTCGGTATGTTCGCCTACGCCCAGTGGTGCGCCTGCGCTTGGGAGTCCACCGCTACCTACGGTGCCGAGTACAAGAACCCTGGAAAGGACCTGCCCAAGGCCATGATCTCCGCTGGACTCATCTGTCTGGCTCTGTACTTCATCGTGCCCTTCTGCGTGTACGGAATGATGACCCCCGAGCAGATCGAGTACTGGAGCATCTCTACCCTGTACCCTATCGCTCAGGCGGATTTCGGAGAGATAGGTCTGATCGTCGCTCTGGTCCTGCTGGTGTCCGGAATGGTCATGCTCATCCAGACCGCGTTCCTCGGATCTTCCAGGACGCTGTACTTCATGGGACATGAGGGCAACATGCCCAAGTTCTTCACCAAGACCAACAAGAACGGCGCGCCTATCGCGGCGATGATGTTCCAGTTCGCCATGGGAATCATATTCATCATCATAATCAACTTCGGTTCGGTGGGAATGATCCTCGCGGCGTCCTCGTTCGGATTCTGCTTCGCGCTGGGAATGGGAATGCTGGCGTTCATCGTGTCCAGGAGAAGCCCCCGCTTCAAGGACCTTCCCAGGCCCTGGAGGGCTCCCCGCGGATGGTTCTACGTCGCCATCTTCCTGATGATCTACCAGTTCTTCATCCTCATACCCTGTCTCGCCTATTGGTGCATCAACGGAGGTATCGAGAACGGAACCATGTCCGTCATCATCGGAGCGGTCATCCTGCTCCTGTATGTGCCTGTCTGGTTCGTCCTGCAGAACTCCCGCGCCAAGGAGAAGGACAAGGAGAAGGAGGTCTCAGAGAGTTGAACACAAGGGCTTTCGGGGCTGGCGACGCCGGTCCCGGGGCCCGCTTATCGCGAGCAGTCATCTGCTCACAAAACCATAGGTGAAACATGTTTGCCGATGTCAACGGTGTGAGGATTCATTACGAGGCTGTGGGGGAGGGGCGTCCGCTCATACTCGTCCACGGCAACGGGGAGGACATGTCGATCTTCGACGTAGCAGTCGAGGAGCTGAAGGATTTCTTCACGGTGATAACCGTGGATTCCCGCGGACACGGCCAGAGCCAGCGGGTGGACGAGCTCCACTATGCCGACATGGCAGAGGACCTCCACTGTCTCATAGAGCATCTGGAGCTGGAGAAGCCCGTGCTGTGCGGATTCAGCGACGGAGGCATCGAGGGGCTGATCCTCGCATCCGAGCATCAGGACGACCTGCTGAGATTGGCTGTCGCCGGTGCCAACACCGATCCTTCGACGATAGAATGGACGGAGGAGGAGCTCTCCACGATGGACCGCGACGACCCGTACATCCGCCTGATGCTCGAGGAGCCTCACATCTCCGAATGGGATCTCAGGACTATCCGCGTCCCTACGCTGGTCATCGCCGGCGAGTTCGACGCGGTGAAGAGGTCCGATACGGAGTTCATCGCCGACAAGATCCCGCACGGGCATATGTACATAATACCCGATGCGGACCACTGCAGCTATGTCGAGCACTCGGTGATCCTGCCGAGGCTGCTGAAGGACTGGCTGATCTGAGCGGAATGGAACTCATCGATATGGAGGAATCAGAATGGATGACCGCCCTACGTACTGGGACATGTTCCTGCCCACGCTGCTGGACAGGCTCAGCTTCCACATGCACAAGGACCTTGACGAGCGCGTCAAGAAGTACGGCTTGAACAGCCACCACGTGCAGTACCTGATGGCTCTCAGCATACATGACGGCCAGACGCTCGTAGGGCTCTCCAAGTTCCTCGACATAGACAACGGGAACACCCACAGGGTGGTCAAGTTCCTGAAGGAGAACGGCTTCGTCTACGACGATCGCAAGGACCTCAAGAGCAAGAAGTACCATATCTTCCTGACCGAGCGCGGCAGGCAGGTCGCCGAGGAGATCAGGAATGCCATATCGGAGCTCAACCGCCAGTACTTTTCGGAGCTGAGCAACGACGAGGTCAGGGCCATCAGGAAGGTCTCCTATACGGCTGTGGGAAAGGTGCTGCAGGTCCAAGAGGATCCTGTGAAGGACGGCACGCCTTATTATATCCGTCTCGGAAGCTTCTCTGACGTCCAGAACGATCAGGGCGCCTGACATTCACTTTGCAACTCTGATAATATTCTGTTGTTCCTGTTTTCTTTATCCGCTTCTATTTAAATATTATCCAACTTGGAGTATTCCAATATTTTAGTATTTAAAACTATCTTTTATTTTAAAAATATTGTGAACTCAATATTTTTATTATATTTAAAGCTAATCTATTGAACCCTCAATATTTATATATCTAAATATTTTTCTTTCTTGCATAAACACTAAAAATATGGATGTTTGGTCAAATGAGTTCGGAGTCTGAAGACATATCAAAAGTGTCCAGATCTGTGAGCTGGAAGCAAGGGATGTTCATCGCCCTCGGAGTCCCGCTCCTGATCCTCCCCTCGCTCGGAGACGTCTCGTCTCTGGTCTGGGGATGCTGCATATTCGTATGGACCGTTTCGGTCCTCCAGGGATTCGTTCAGAACCTCGCTTACGGCGAGATGGTGACGGTGTTCCCTAACGCGACTGGTCTTCCCGGATGCGCACAAACCGTGTTCGGAGCTGAAGACAACAAGAAGAAGGGCTACAGCATGGGTAAGCTCATCGGAGCTTTCAGCGCCTGGTGCTACTGGTTCGCCTGGTGCCCTGTCGTCGTCATTTTCACGATGATGATCGGAGACTATCTCGTGCAGATGTTCGACCTCGGATTCGAGGGATGGGCGGCTGTCGGATTCTACCTCGTCGTCGGAATCGTCATCGTAGCCCTGATGCTGTTCCTCGGTGTCCGCGGACTCGAGGGCGGCGCGAAGGTGAGCACAATCCTCGCTCTCGCTTCCCTTATCCCTATCATTGTCATTCTCCTCGGCGCTCTCGCCAAGGGAATGTTCGACTTCAACGTCATCACCACGGAGTGGACCCGCCCCGGGTTCTGCTGGTCTGCTGAGGACGTCGTTCTGATCCTAGGTTGCTTCGCTCTCGGCCAATGGAGCGCTTGCGCTTGGGAGACTGCGGCCGTCTACGGTCCCGAGTACAAGGATCCTGGAAAGGATGTTCCCAAGGCCCTGTTCGGATGCGGCATCATCTGTCTCATCATGTACTTCTTCGTGTCCACCGTCGTCTACGGATCTCTCGGATACGAAGAGATCTCCGCGGCTGGAACCGCTACTCTCAAGCCTATCGCCGAGTTCGTCTTCGGAGACGTCGGTTCTTACATCGCTCTGTTCTTCCTCATCGTCGCCATGGTCCTGATCATCCAGACCGGTTTCCTCGGATCCTCCAGATCCCTCAACTCCATCGCGGAGGAGGGCAACCTGCCTGCCTGGTTCGCCAAGAAGAACGCCAGGGGAATGCCTGTCAACGCCATGATCTTCGTCAGCGTGTTCAACATCGTCCTTCTGATCATCCTCGAGGCAAGCTCCTTCGTCTACGGTCTCTCCACGACTTCCATGACCGTTCTGACGGCATCGGCTATCGGATACTGCATCGCGAACGGAATCGCTCTCGCGGCTTACGTCAAGACCAAGAGGGACCCGAAGTTCGCTTCCCTCGAGAGGCCTTTCAAGGCTCCCAAGGGATGGACCGGGGTCATCTCCATCATGGTCATCGTGCAGTTCTTCGTCTGGCTTCCCAGTCTGGTCTACTGGAGCTACTACCTCAGCTCCGATGGCGGAGCCGATACCGGCATCACTGCCTACATCGCGATCATCATTGCGATCATCATCCTGGCAGCGTACGTCCCTATCTGGTTCATGGTTCAGAAGAAGAACAACCAGGCCGGGTCCGAGTGAGTCGAAGTCCACTGAAACATTTTGGGGGTGGGTCCACCCCCTGTTATTCTCATTAATAAATCGGAATCCTTCCGGATAGGCGAGCCTCAGGTCGGTCTCCAGGTCGCGGACCGTTTCGTCCCCTGCCCTGTAGTAGTACCACCTGCCGTCGTCGTCCAGGAGGTATGCGTACTCGGTCCCTTCCTTCTCGCACAGGCGTCTGGCATCGGGGTATACCCTGGGCTTCTCGCTGCCGTAGAACGCAGTGTTGCTTATGGCGGTCCCGAGGGAGCTCATGTCCCCACGGTCGATCAGCCTTCTCAGCACCGATCTGTCGGAGAACGCGGAGAGCAGGGTCATCCCTGTGCATTCGATATATCCGTCGTAGCTGCAGGTCACCCCTTTGATCCTGCCGCCTTCCTTCATCGATATGAAGCATCTCGTACCCATGACGCTCCATTCGTCGGAGCGCTTTTAACGTCGGGGCGTGCACGCACGTGACAGGCTCAGGTGTAGTAGCTGCATCTGATGTCCATGAGGTCTTCCAGAGCGAGGTCTCCTTCGGGTTCGGGGCCGAGGTCGATGTTGGTCCTCGATTTCACCTCGATGCGGGCCTCCTCGTAGCCTCCTACGGCCTTCAGGATGCGGGAGACGACCGTCTCCATCTCCATGAGCTCCTCGTCGGAGAACGCGCCTGTTACGGACATGGCGTTCATGCTGTTCAGAGCCAGGGTTACAAGATCCATGCTGTCCGGGTCGTAGATGTAGAGTATGGCCATGGCGGCGAACGCTCTCCTTCCGGTCACAGGCCCTCTTCCGACGTTGGACAGCATGGAGACGATCACTTCTACGAGGTCCTCAACGGCACCGTCGTCGTTCTTCTCCACGATCATCCTGTACAGGCCTCTCCTGAACAGGGCGATCGCCTTGGAAGGCACGTTGTCCAGCTTTCCGTCGAAGGTTTTGCACATCATGTCGATGACGGGTCCGGCTCTCTCGAATCCGAGCTCGTCGTAGGCGAAGCGGACGGCTATCTCGAACATGCGGCAAGCCCTCCTGTAGTCGTCGCTGGAGATGCTCTTGTAGGACGAGATGCGGTCCAGGTATCTGCCGAGGATGTCCTCCATGCGGGAGAAGGCCTTCTCCTTGTCATCTTCGTTCGAGGGGCTGAGCATGGCCTGGTATCTGGTCTCCCACACCAGCCATTCAGGCAGGTTCGCTCTATCGAATCCAGATTCCATCCTGTCTACGATATCCGTCGCCTCGTCCGCCTTCTCGATTGTGCGCAGCTCCAAGCAGCTTAGAATAGGGACGAAATCAGGGTCGATGTCACCGACATCAGGGGCGTCCTCGTCTCTAATGAAAGATAATATAACCTTAGACTCGTCAGGAAGCGCTCCTGAAGCTTCGTTTATGAGGGATTCCGCATCCCCGAGCTTGTCGCAACGGTATGATTCCAGAGCAGCGAACAGGAGTAGCTTGGCTTTGGCTTTCGGATCGGCCTCCGATTCCGCCCTGTTCTTTGCCCTGATCGCGTCTCTCGCCATCCAGCAGGGGTGGAAATCCTTCCTGAAACAGTAGTCCATGACGAATCCGTCGTTGAACATGAACAGCTGGGAGGTCGTCTTGCATTCAGGACACCTCACGACCATAGGGAAGCGGGGCCTGCCCATCATCGCAGGTTTTCCGATGGTCCTGTCCTCGACGGCTTCGCGCTCCACTCCGCAGGTCATGCAGGGTAGCCTCATGTTGCTGTTGGAGATTCCGTCGGTCCAGATTCCGTTGTCCTCGGCCCAGGTCTCGGCTGCAGATTCTGATTCCTTTTCGATGTAATCGGACCATGCCTTGGAGATCTTGGAGTTGCGGGCGGTCTCTGTGATGAACTTCTGGTACCAGTCCGGCTTGTTGACGTCCGGCCTCTTCAAGGACGGGGTGTTGTCTGCGAACGCGGAAGCCGTCCTGTAGAGGAAATCGGAATCCTTCCTCTTGATGAGGACGGTGGAGCCTTCGATGCGGGAATCCACCACCTTCATGGATTTCAGGTCGAGGTAGAGGTTCTTCTTCCTGTTGGATGCGATGGCGTCTGCGACCTTCTCCAGGGCTTTCGAGTCGAGGTATCTGGACGTCGTGATCTCGTCGTACCAGGTCCTTATGCATCTGCGGACGACCTCCGAGCGGGATTCGCTGCGGCGGTCCGAGAACCAGGAGCTGGAGAAGTCCCTCTTGGATTCCCCCAGGAACCTGATCTTGTGCACGATGCCTCCGTAGACGTACTCTATGGGCAGCCTCCCGTATGTCGTCATCATGATGGATTCGTCATCGATCTCCGCTCCGGCGCTAGGGATCCTGAACTTGTGGGGCTCTCCCCCGTTCCATCCCATGGCGGCCTGGATAGCCATGCCGAGGTCCGAGAAGGAGGACCCGACCGGAACCCTCTGGGTTCTTACTATCTTCTGTTCGTTGCTAGCGAGCGTTATCTCGACGATTTCGAAAGCCATCGGGTCGTCATGTGGTAGACGGGTTATAGATTCTCCGCACCGAACATGCTGGGCATGCCGGCGGCGGTCACGGATATGACGCATTCGACCAGCACATCCATGCCTCTGAGGCCCATGTGGCGGTCGCTGCGAACGACGTCGTAGGCTATGCTGCAGGCTCCGCTGCGCTCGGCCCTCTCCCTGGCTATCCTCTTCCCTGTCTCTTCAGCGAGCCTCAGGGCCTCTTCCAGGCTGCTGCAGGTCTCCTTCCCCTCGGGGGAGAACATCTCGAACAGGGATTCGGGGGAGTCCAGATCCTCCGGCGAGACCAGGACTTCCACCGTCTCGGATATGGACGAAGCGATCGCTCCGACAGCGTTGCCGACATCGGAATCCGGGTCTATGTAGGTCCTGGTGCCGAACGCGTCGCCGACCCATCTGATATACGTGCTCGCCGGGGCCCCTATGCCGATCAGCGGCATGTTCAGCCTTAAGGTGCAGCTGAAGTCCCTGCCTTTTCCCAAGGCGGCTTTGAGGATCATGCTGGCTGCATAGGGTTCCAGAGGATGGTCTCCGAGCTCGTCGGCCAGGATGACCTTCATCAGCTCGGCGCAGAGCTTGGCTTTGACCAGGTCCCTGCATTCGGACACGAAGGTTCCAGGGGTCTTGCCGCACTTCTTGGCGAGGTATCTGGCTCCCAGGATCGACGCCTCCCTGTCGTACTCGGTGTACGTGCCGTCCACGTGGAGGACGTCGGTAGGGGTGAAGGCTATCCTCTCCACGTATCCATGGGCCTCCAGGCTGCGGACTCCGATGAACGAGGGGGCGGTGCCCATCTCCTCGGCGGCTTCGATCGGGGACAGGGGCCTTTCGGAAGCCATCTTGAGGAAGCTCCTGCTCTCCGGAGACAGATACACGCCTTCCTTGGGGAATCCGACCGTGTAGAACAGCTCCGTGTCCAGGAAGACCATGTCCTCCGGGTAGCAAGGGTCCGGCTTGACCTCTTTGGCAGCCGCTTTCAGAAGGGAATCCAGGATCGAAGGCCATCTCTCAGATGCGACGCAGAGGGGCATGGCCCTGGTTGATTTCAGAACGGCTTTCCCGCCGTTGACCATGATCCTGCTGTCCCCTCCGATGCCTGCGGCAGTGACCTTGGCGGCCAGGACGTGGGTCCGTCTGCCGGCTATGGTCATCCCGTCTGGTACCAGGGCCGGCTTTCCGTTCCTTATGATGCCTATGTCCGTGGTCGTCCCGCCCATGTCCATGACGAACGCGTCGGACTGGCCGGTGAGCTTCACGGCGCCGATCATGCTGGCCGTGGGGCCGGACATGATGGTCTCTATGGGCCTCTCCCTGGCCATCTCCTCGCCCATGAGGGTGCCGTTCCCGCGGACCATCATCAGAGGGGCGCGTATCCCGAACTCTTCCATCACCCTTTTCACGGAATCGATGAGGCGATCCATGACTGGGATCAGCCTGGCGTTCATCACGCAGGTGGAGGTGCGGACCTTGAATCCGAGCTTCGAGGAAAGGTCGTGGCCGCATACCACGGGGACTCTCATCAGCCTGGCGGCCATCTCCTTTATCCTGTTCTCGTGGGAGGGGTTGCGCACCGACATGAAAGAGCTAACAGCGATGGCGTCCACCTTCCCTTTCACGCGGTTCATGAACGTTTCTGCGGCGGCGACGTCGAGGTCTTTCTCCTCCCCTCCGTGGATGTTGTGCCCGCCGTCTATCGAAATGTATTCTTCCGCGTCCGTCTTCTCAGCGTCGAATCCAACGCAGATCAGGCCTACCCTGCACCCTTTGCCCTCAACGACCGAATTGGTGGCCAGCGTGGACGAGAGGGAGACTATGCCCAGCCTGCCGAGCAATCCCGGTTCTAGGAACGATATGGCTCCGCGGATGCCTATGCAGAGGTCCTCGGGAGTGGTGCGGGATTTGCTCTTGCAGAGAATCTCTCCCGTGCCGAGCTCGAGTATGGCGGCGTCCGTGAAGGTCCCGCCCGTATCGATTCCGAGGCCTAGCGTCATCAGATCACCGTTTACCGTACCTTACGACGGCTGGAACCTGATGGCACAGCTCCTGGCCGTACATCACGTCGGCTTCGGGATCGGCATCGAGGACTTCCTTCATGTCTTCCTCGGAGCCTTCCCAGGTGTAGAACAGGACGATGTCGCCGTCCTTGTCCGGGAATATGGATGCCTTCAGGCCGTCTTCTTCCGCTGCCGCAGCCACGTAGTCTACGAAAGCCTCGCTCCCCATCCGCCTGACGCCGGTCACGGAGCTGTCCTTCTTGGAATACAGAAAATGGAGGACGCGCTGCTTCAGGACCACGTCGTCCGTCGGGACCTCTGCGGGACAATCCATGCTGGAAGGATGTCCTGGATACGATATAATCGGTTCGACTGCGGTCATTTCAACGTCTTCGTAACGGAGGGGCTCCGACCGGACAGAAGGTGTCGGCCGGAGCAGTTCGCCGGAGTCGCCGGCTGGATGCGGTTTCACTTCTCTCTAACGACAGAGACAGGGCATGAGGCCATGGTGACCACGCGCTCGGTGGTTCCTCCGCGAAGGATGCGGAGCCCTCCGCGCTTGTCCACTCCCATTATGATCAGGTCGAACTTTCCGGAGAGTCCGACGATGACATCGACGGCGTTTCCGTCCATGATCCTCCCCTCAGCCTTGATCCCGTCGCCCTTGATCTCCTGGACGATCTTGTCGACCATGGGAGCGGGGTCGCGGTCTCTCTCCTTCACGCTGAGCACCGTGATGCAGGCGTTGGAGCGCTTGGCGGTCTGTATGGCGTAGTCTATGGCGGCCCTGTTCTCCTCGTATACGGGCAGAAGGAGCTTCTCGATGCGCTCGGAGGAGGACTTCATCGTAAGGACAGGACAGTAGCTGCCCTCTATGACCTTCATGGTGGTTGAACCGATGCGCCCGGCTCTCATTCCGCTCTTTCCGGAGACGGACATGATCATCAGATCCGCTTCCTTGGACATCTCGTTCAGGATCTCCCAAGGGGCGCCCTCGGCGAGGAACTCCTCATGCTTGGCTCCGGCCTTCTCGGCGAGCTTGGCGGCGTTCTCGAGGAACATCTTCCCTTCGATCTTCGACATGTAGTATTCCTGGGAGGAATCCACGGTTCCGAATCTGTTGAGGGCGGTGATATCCACTACGTAGACGAAAACGAGGGTGGGGTTGAATTCTTTGGCCGAGTGCAGAGCGAGATCGACCGCTACCTGGGAAGAAGTGCTTCCATCGATGGGCACCAGGACTCTGTCGAACTTTTGATCGTCGGGCATGTGTCTGTCTCCTGTTTTGTGTAAGAATATGGTGTGATAGATATATAATCCAACTTATTGTTGTGATAATCTGCTTTTGTATTTGAGTTCATGATTCTACATGGTGATGTTATACTTTTTAGTTGATATTTTATATTTATACTCCCATCTCATTCTAGTGGTTAAATGGGAGAACGGGGCCCAAAGCAAAAGTATACGGATGTATCCTGTCCCAACGAAGAATGCGA
>SUSZ01000007.1 GCA_015063165.1 Thermoplasmata archaeon | reverse complement strand
TAGGGACGGATGCCCCTGCCCTGAATGTCGTTTGGTTCACAACTGCGCATTGAGGCGGGGCGCTTTTAACCTCGCTGCTAACAGAAGATCAGATACCCCTTCGGGCATCATGTGGCGAGGTCAGGATTTTTCAGGTTGCATCAATTTCAGAGCATCGCAGCCGAAAAGTTAAAAGGGGAAAGGAAAGAGAACCGCCATGCCCTCCGAAGAAGGCACGGCGGCGTTTTGATCGGGAGCTTCACTCGTAGATCCACTTGTCGAGGGTCCTGTCGTAAGTGACAAGCTCCTCGGGCTTGAAGAAGATGGAGATCTCCCTCTTGGCGGACTCGGTAGAGTCGGATCCGTGGATGATGTTGCAGCCGGTGACCATGGCGAAGTCACCGCGGATGGTTCCAGGGGCGGACTCGCTGGGCTTGGTCTTTCCCATCATGTTCCTGCAGACTGCGACCGCATCCTCTCCCTCGAGGACCATCGCGAATACGGGTCCGGAGGTGATGTAGTTGATCAAGGAGGGGAAGAAGGGCTTGCCCTTGTGCTCGCCGTAGTGCTTCTCGGCGGTCTCCTTGGAGATGACCATGAGCTTGACTGCGACGATCTTGAGTCCTTTCTTCTCGAAGCGGGAGAGAATCTCGCCGCAGAGTCCGCGCTGGACTCCGTCGGGCTTGACCATCAGGTAGGTCTGCTCCATTGCCATGGGATTCACTCCTTCTTCTCGGCTGCTCTGAGCCTGGCTGCCTTCTCCTCGGCTGCCTTCTGGGTCCACGCGGTGGTCCTTGCGACTCTCTTGAGCTCGATCATGTTCTTGTAGCACTTGTTCTTGTCGAAAAGGAGGACGGTTCCGTCCTTCTTCACGAACATCTTGCCGGTTCCGGGCTCGATAGGAGCTCCGCAGAACGAACAGACTTTGGAATAATCTACCATCAGAATCACCTCATTCCGAGCTTTCTGGCCTCTCTGGAGGTCTCTCTGAGCATGAGGATGTCTCCCATCCTGACGGGGCCCATGATGTTCCTGGTAATGATCCTTCCTTTGTCGCGGCCGTCGAGGACACGAACCTTGACCTGTGTCGCCTCTCCGGTCATTCCGGTCCTGCCGATGATCTCAACGACCTCGGAAGGGATGCTGTCAGTGTCGACCATTCAGCTCACCTCAGTTCTTGAGGGCTTTCACTGCCTGGGCGATCTCTTCGCAGAGGGCCTTTCCCTTTCCGACGTCCATGATAGCGACGGAAGCGGCGGGCTTGTTCAGTCCGATGGCCTTTCCGAGCTCGGCCTTGCTGGGGACGTAGACGTAGGGGACGTTCCTCTCTTCGCAGAGTGCAGGGACGTGGGCGAGAATTTCCGGGGGCTCGACGTCGACAGCCATGATGACCATAGCTGCGGCTCCGCGCTCGACGACCTTAGTGACCTCGTTGGTTCCCTTCTTGACTTTGCCGCTGTCCTTTGCAGCCTCGGCGAGAGAGTACGCTTTGTCAGAAAGCTCCTTGGGGGTCTCAAACTTAACAAATACAGACATTTTAATTACCTCGTTCCAACGCTTAACGCGCCGTCATCATTCATCGGCTCTTAAAGAGCGACCGCTCTATCTATTCGTACTATTTAACAGTGTCCGATTGGCCTCTGAAGGTTCCGTACGTCCCAGGTGACCGCCACTTGTTCGACGGCCTTCCGGGACTGAAAAATCACCTGCGAAACTTCACATCGACGGCTGCGCCGATGATAACCGTGGCCACAACGATCGGGATGATCCGTATGAGAACGCTGCCCTTCTTCTCCTCTCCGTCGAAACCTTCATCCGTGCTGTCGCCGGGATCACGACCAGGAAGGCCGCTGACAGGACGAGGATCGCCGATATCAAGAACAGATTGCGTGTGCCGATGGGAATCCCTCCTAAGAATACGGGTTGCAGGACTAAGAACGGAATAGCGGCAAATAATGATCCCGTAGACCAAAAAGCATCTGAAACGCGTCGGTACTTGCGGTTGGCGATGAACCTGACCAGCTTCGGATGAAGGTCCAGCTCCTCCACCATCGATTCGGGCGTGCGGCGGTTCATGTAGAGCTGCAGGACCATGGACGTGACGAACGAGGCCACCGTGTTGCAGATGACGTCGCGGACGGTGTCAAACGGGCTGTACTGCATCCTCGTCCCGGTGAAGACGTCGACGACGTTCTCCAGGAACTCCCAGTAGACGCTGAATCCGAGCATCAGGAGGGCCACGAATATGGCCAGAGAAGCGCCTGCGAAGCGCACCTTGTCGTTCAGGACGTGGTAGCACATGAGCACCAGGAACACGCAGATGGTGACCACTATCGAAGACAGCGAATGCGTCAGGGTGTCGTAATGGACGAACTGGTCGTAGGAGAAGTACAGGACACCGAGAGAGTGGAGGCAGACCGCCAGCAGTATCAGAATGGTGAACGGGCCGGGCAGGGTGAAGGCTCCGCAGCGCTTGAGGATCATCGGCACCAAGCAGATGGCGACACATACCATCGTGGTGTTGAACTCGTATCCTCTGACAAATCCTAGCGAGCGGGAATGAAAGCTGAGCACCAGAAGGAGGATGGATGCGAACACGCAGGCAACCTCGTCGTAGGTCAGGCGCTTCATGCCGCATCCTCCGTCAAAGACTCCTTCGTCCTGCCCATGACCAGCACCCTTCCGAACACCACGAAGAACAGCGTCGAGATGACCGTGACAATCGGAGACGCCATGACCAGGCCGTTCATGAACTTCCCTTCCGGAAGCTCGGCGAAGTAGGGCTCTGTCAAGGGATATCCGTTGAAGTACAGCCATCCGTAAGCGTAGAACATGCAGAAGACGGACACCCCCAGGCTCATCATCATGGCGAAGACCAGCATCCAGATCCTGCTTATCATAATCTTGCCGGAAGCGTTGGCCACCGCCAGAACGGAGAACCCCGAGACGAATCCCTGGAGGGCCATAGAGAACGACGACATGTAGACGAACACAGGGACGTCGTTGAAGGCTATCGAGCCGTCCGAAAGAGAATCCGTGGACAGGTCCGCCGCGATGAACCCCAGCTGAAGAACGGAAGGGACAATCGTCCATGCCACGATGGCCCCGCAGGCCGCCTTGTCCGATTTCGTCATCCGAGAGAAAGCCAGGGAGAACAGCGAGAATCCCGACACGGCTATCCAGAAGTAGTCCCCTCTCGCACAGGAGATGACCGCTAACGCTACGGAAAGCGCAGCGGAAGCGAGAACCAGGGGACGTCTGGACACCATATCTTTTGGATTGTAGCCGACATTATAACCGTGTCGAAAAAACAGCCGGATTGTTCGACAGAAAGCGGAACTGTCCGAACAAGAATTATATCAACAAGCGGTATGGAGCACACATGCGTATAGCTATGGTCACCGACAGCTACTACCCGACCAAGGACGGAGTAGTGACATCGGTCACCATAACGAAGAAGGCTCTGGAGGAGAAGGGGCACGAGGTGTTCATCGTAGCTCCGGATCCAGGCGAGAAGGACCGCATCGATGGAGTGATCTACATCGGCTCCATCAAATTCAGGTCCTACGCAGGATATTTCATCCCGATAATGCCCTCCAAAGCCCTTCGCAAGCTGGAGAAGCTGAAGATAGACGTCATCCACATCCATGGTGTGGCCGTGATGGCCCTGAGGGGGCACGTCTACAGCAATCAGCTCAACGTTCCCGTGGTGATGACCTTCCACACCATGGTGGGGGACGTCCTTAAGTTCTACAGCCCAGTCAACCTTGACGAGGGTTTCGTCGAGAAAATCGTCTGGAAGTACATCCGCTGGATAGTCAGAAAGATGGACGCGATAATCGTCCCCAGCCCTAGCATAGGGGAAGAGCTGAAGTCCCTTACGAAGCCTAAGAGGGTCGAGATAATACCCACCGGCACGGACGTCCAGCGCTTCCATCCCGGAGCCGATGGCACTGCTTTCCGCAAGGAGCATGGGCTGGAAGGGAAGGTCGTAGCATCGGTAGGGAGGCTGTCCTTCGAGAAGAACATCGACCTTGTGATCAGAGCCATGAAGGACGTCGACGCGACTTTTCTGATCGTCGGCGACGGCCCCAGCAGGCCCAGCCTCGAATCCCTAGTGAAGGAGCTCGGCATGGAGGACAAGGTCGTCTTCACCGGATACATCGACAACGAGAGGCTCCTGGACGCCTATGCGGCATCGGACATGCTCGTCTCTGCCTCCAGATTCGAGACACAGGGCCTTTCGGTCCTCGAGGCCATGGCTGCCGGGATCCCGGTGGCATGCTGCGATGCGAGGGCATTCCACGACATCATACAGAACGGCGTGAACGGATTCCTTTTCAAAGGGGAGGAGGATTGCGCGGACGCCATCAACAGGTGCCTGAACGCCTCCGAAGAGGTCAGGCGCAACTCCCTGAACACAGCCCTTTCCAACTCAGAATCTATATCGTCCCAACGCCTAGCGGAGCTGTACGAGGACCTGATATCCAAGAAGGGGGGAAGAGAGTGAACATATCCGAGTTCATCTACAGCATATTCGGCGACTACGGCGACGTGGGCGTCCTATTCTGCATCTTCCTCATATTCCTCATCGACGCCCTCATATTCCCGGCCCTGCCTGAAGTGTTCTTCATACTCGGATACGACTACAACCACTCCCCCATCTTCGGATGCCTGCTCATCCTGATGGCCGTCCTGGCCGAGCTGGTGGGGATATTCTCGCTGTACTACGTGGTGAAGCATGTCCGCATTCCGAAGAAGATCTCTAGAATCGTCGAGAAATATGTCGGATTCCTATTGGTGAACGACGAACGGGTAATGCTCATCAACAGGGTGGCACCCATGATCCCGTTCGCAGGTGCGTTCATAGCCATAGTCGAGACATGGGACCCCAAGAAGTGCGCGTTCTACATCGTCATCGGGTGCGTCCTGAAGTACGGCCTGATCCTGCTGGCCAGCAGCTTCTTCTACGCCTACTTCAGCGGGGACATGGCCCTCAAGGTCACGATGACGCTGGTCATAGTAATACTTGGGATCAGCCTGGTGGCGTCTTATTATCGCAAGAAGAAGGCAGGGATAGAGGAATGAAGTTCGTTGACGTGAATCCGTATTTCTTCCCTTACAAGGGAGGGATCGAGCGCCGCATGGACGACCTAGCCAGACGTCTGGCTGCCAGAGGGCACGATGTGACCATACTGACCGCGCGGCTTCCGGACACCCCCGAGGAGGAGAAGTCCGAAGCGGGATACCGCATCGTGCGCGTGAAGTCGAGGTTCCTGAACATATACAACCCTCCTTACGTCACATCGTCCGGCGTCCTGGAGACGCTGAACTCCCTAGATGCTGACGTGGCGAACTACAACTACCGCTGGGCGCCGTCCTGGAACAAGGACATGGCCAGGTACGACGGCCCCAAGCTGTTCACCGTCCACAACATGTGGAACGAAGGCATAGGGATCGAGGCAAAAATCTCCAGCATCAACGACAAGAGGTTCATCAAGAAGGTCCTGCCCTCGTTCAGCCACCTGGTCTGCGTCAGCAGGTACGTGCAGGACTCCACGGTTGCACTGGGATTCCCGAGGGAAATGACCTCGTTCATCCCTTGCGGCCTGTCGGAGGACCCGACTCCTAACACCTCTCCCGAGGGCGACTACATCCTTTCCTTAGGCCGTATCGTCAAGACGAAGGGCCTGAAGTACATGGTCGAGGCCATGAAGGATGTGGATTCCAAGCTGATAATCTGCGGGAAGGGCCCCGAAGCCAAGAACCTGGAGAAACAGATCTCCACCCTGGGTCTGCAGGACAAGGTAGAGATGCGCGGATACGTCCCCGAGGAGGAGAAGAACAGCCTGATGGACGGATGCAGGTTCTTCGTGATGCCGTCCTTGTTCGAATCCTTCGGACTGGCGGCCATAGAACTGATGTCCCACGGCAGGCCGATCGTTTGCACGAACGTGAACGGCCTCCCAGCGACCGTCGGCGACGGGGGCATAACCGTAGACCCTGCAGACCCGAAAGCCCTTGCAGAGGCTATGAACAGACTCCTGAAGGACGACGGACTCCGCAAGGAGATGGGCGAAAAGGCCTTGGAATACGCGAAATCGTACTCCTATGACAGGTTCATGCCGAAATACGAAGGCATCCTGGAAGCCGTAGCGCAGGGCAGGACTCCCGAGCCGGACTGATTGTATGGATTGCGATACAGGGGCCCGATACATCTCGATCCAGATTTTCCAGTACTGGCAAAGATGTCCGATCTGGACCCGATAAGGTCTTCATTCAGGGAGAACGAGGCGGGCGAATTCCTCAGGATGATCGAGACGACCAGCATGAGCAGGATGTACAAGGTCCATCTGATCAGGTCGTTCTTCAGAGGAGACAGGATCGTCTTCGAACCTTCATCCGAAGACATTGCCAGGTCTTTTAGGGAATTCTACTCGAGAGACAACAACATGGTGGATTTCGAGGGAGTGAAGTCCAGGGAAAGGTGCGAATGGACCGATTCAAAATGGGTGAAGCTGGCTTCTGAAAACCCTATACGCTTCCTGTGCAAGAGCGAGCCCGGATTCTTCAGCAAGAACGGAAAGCTCATATCGCTGTCCAGACGCCTGAGCGTTTCGATGGCATGGAGTAGTTCGTTAACGAGGCTATGGACACCCTTGTTCTAAGAGAAATGGACTTCAAGCGGAGCCGCTATTACGACAAGCGATCAGAATGGAGTACGACAAGCTGGTCAGGGACAGGATACCGGAGATCATCGCTGAGAACGGCGGCAAATGCGAGATCGTGAAGGTCAAAGGCAAAGAGTATTCCAGATACCTCTGCAAGAAGCTCGGAGAGGAGGTAGACGAGTTCAGGGTGGACCACAACGCCGAGGAGCTCGCGGACATCCTGGAGGTCGTCTTCGCTCTCGCCGCCGACATAGGCGTGGACGAGTGCGAGCTCATAGACCTCCGCAACAAGAAGAGGGAATATCGCGGCGGATTCGAGCAGGGGATCGTCCTGAAGAGGACCTCCTGCTGAGTTTCTGAAGAAAAATGAGACGGCCCCGGGATCGGAGCCGTCTTTTTTACTGTTTCAGTTCACGTAGTCGAGCCACGCGTCGTACTCGGGAACCTTTCCGGTGACGACGTCGTGGAACCTGGCGTGGATCGTCTGGGCGACCTTTCCGATCTTTCCGTCGCCGATGGGCCTTCCGTCGACAGACGTGACGGGCGCGATCTCGGCTGCGGTTCCGGTCATCCAGACCTCGTCGGCGGAGACGAGCTGGAACCTGGAGATCTGGGTCTCCTCGACGGTGTATCCCATGTCCCTGGCGACCTGGATGATGGAGTTCCTGGTGATTCCCTCGAGGATGGCCTCCGCGGTCTGAGGAGTCATGATCTTTCCGTGGCGGTAGATGAAGATGTTCTCTCCGGTGCACTCCGCGACATGTCCGACGGAGTTCAGCATGACTGCCTCGTTGGCTCCCTGGGAGACGGCTTCCCTCTTGGCAAGGGTGGATGCGACATACGCTCCGTTGACCTTGGCTCCGGCAGGTCCGCAAAGGTTGTCGGGCCTCTGCCAGGAGGAAGTGATGAGCTTGGCTCCGGCGTCGGCTCCGGGTCCGAGGTAGGCTCCCATGTGGACGCAGGTGATGGCGAAGGAGACAGGCACATGGACGGGGTTCAGGCCGACTTCCTCTCCGCTGAGGAAGATGCAGGGCTTGACATAGTCGACTGCAGGTCCGTTGGCCCTGACGGTGTCCTTGATCGCCTCGAAGACGTCCTTCTCGGTGTAGGTCTTGCCGTCGAAGACGAGGTCGAATCCCATCATCTTGCATCCGTCGACAAGCCTCCTGACGTGGTCCTTGAGCCTGAACACGGCAGGCCCCTTGGGAGTCTGATAGACCCTGATTCCCTCGAAGACGCCGGTGCCGTAATTGAGCGCATGGGCGAGAACGTGGACCTTGGCGTCCTCCCAGTTGACAAGCTTTCCGTTGAGCCAAATCTTCTCTGTCTTATCCATTTGTTCACCTTGTTGGATTCTTAAAGGGCGTTCAACGCCTTGACGTACCTCTCGGGCTTGCTGCGCTCGATGAGCTCCTCCACCTGGTCGGAACCGCCGACGACGCCGACGTTCCCGCTGGAGGTGGAGAGCAGGGCATAAGCGGACTGTCCGGACTCGGGAACGAGCTCCGTCTCATAAACGTCCTGAAGCTTCCGCAGCCTTCCGATGGCAATCTCCGCGACCGCCTTGTCCACGACCGAGAGGACTATGCGGGCTTTTCCGGGGAGCTCGCACTTGCCGACGACGATGGTCTCGACGTTGATCTTGTTGCGGGTGAACTCCCCCATGACTCTCTGCATAACTCCGAACTCGTTCTTGACGATCAAAGAGATGACATACATGGCTGCACCTTGTTGCGTGTAACCTATGCTCGAATACTTATAACTTAAGAAAAAGGAAGAATTCGACGGGACTTGGCATCGTCGAGTATGAAATCCACCGCATCGGTGAACGTGACCCCTTTTCCCACGCGGAAGGTCCTGCAACCGAGACGTCTTCCGAACTCCATGTCGGCATCGGAGTCTCCGACCATATACGACCTGCAAGGGTTGACGGAGTGCTCCCTGATCGCGTCCAGCCCCATTCCGATGCGGGGCTTGCGACAACCGCAGTCCTCGTCGGGACGGTGCGGGCAGTAGAATATGCCGTCGATGTGGCCTCCGCCCGCCTCGACGACGTCCATGAGCTTGGAATGGATGGCTGAAAGGGTGTCCAGGCTGAAGTACCCGCGCCCGAGCCCGGACTGGTTCGTCACTACTATGACCTTGAAGCCGGCCTCGTTAAGCCTGGCTATGCCTGACGGGACGTCGTCGTAGGGGACGAATAGGTCGGGATCGCTACAGTACGGGATGTTAGGGGCTAAAGTATCGTCCCTGTCTACGAATACCGCTCGGTTCCCGAAGAGCTCGCTCTCCACCAGATGGCACATGATGTGCGACGCGCAGAGGTATCCTTCCTGGACACGAGGCGTCTCCTTGGTGGGGATTATGACGGGGACGTCCGCGATCTCCCTGAGCTTCCCGCAGTCTCCGGAGAAGGAGATGACCTTGGCGCCGCGAGCGTGGGCCTCCTCGGCTGCGAGGATCACGTTCTCGGAGTTTCCGGAAGTCGAGTAGCAGACTGCGACGTCTCCTTTGCGACAGATGGCTTCGATCTGTCTCTTGAATACGATGCTGAAGCTGTAGTCGTTCCCGATCGCGGTGACAGGGGCTATGTTGGAAAGACAGACCCCGGGAAGAGCGGGACGGTCGATGAGGTACCTTCCGGAGAACTCCGCCGCTATGTGCTGCGCATCGGCTGAAGAACCTCCGTTTCCCATGAAAATCGCCTGGTTGCCGTTCCTGAAAGCCTCGATCAGGACATCGGCCGCGGCACGTATGGACGCGGGATCGATGCGCGCGATGATGCTGGAACTCCTCGTGAGCTCTTCTTTGATGGAATCAGTCATTTGGGTACCTCCAAGAAGTCACACCGTGGGGTTCGAACATGAAATCCTTCACGATAGCCTTCTCGTTAGCACGCCTAATGGCTTTCGCCACATTATATTTGCTGTTGTAATCGCAGATAAAGAACATGAACCCGCCGCCGCCCGCGCCGGAGACCTTGCCTCCGATAGCGCCGGCTTCCATGGCCTTATCGTACATGGCGTTGATGACGGGGTTGGTGATCTTGCTGGAGAACTGCTTCTTGTACTCCCAGGAAGTGTGGAGAAGCTCGCCCGCTTGGGTGATGTCGCCCTTCTCGATGGCCTTTGCCATATCCTTAGCGATGACCTTGGATGCGTCCAGAGCCTTCTCGTTCGACCCTTCCTTATAGGCCTTCACCTGGGATTCGATCACGTTGGCGGACTCGCGGGACTTGCCGGTGTAGCACAGCAGAGTGCGGGACTGGAGCTCGTTTATGACATCCTGAGCCACAGGAACGGACTCCACGGAGACGTCGTCACCGTTGAACCTCATGATGTTGAACCCGCCGTAAACGGCCGCATACTGGTCCTGACGGCCTCCCTTCAGACCGAGCTCCTTCCTCTCGAGGTCGTACGCCAGCTTGGCCATGTCCTTTCCGCTCATCCTCCTGTCGAACCATTTGCACATGGCGGAGATGATCGAGACGATGACCGTGGAGGATCCTCCCAAACCCGAACCGGGCGGCGCCTCGGACTGGAGGGTCATGGAGAAGCCGTCCTTGACGTCGAAATGGTTGGCCACGACGTTGGCGAGGCTTGTGTTCCCGTTGAGCGGAAGCGGTCCGGATTCGAGATCGGCCACCGAATCGCCGTAATCAGAAGAATGGACCGACATCGTGTGGTCCCCAGTGGGCACTATAGTGCAGTAAGCGTATTTGTTTATCGTAGTGTTGAACACCAGTCCGCCCTTCTCGGTCGCGTACGGGTCCACATCGGTACCGCCGCCGGCAAGACCAATCCTCAAAGGCGCTCTGGCCCTGAAATGTACACCTTGCATCAATCCACCTTCTTCGACTCGGAATCAACAGTCCGAGTCCCGCATCCCTCTGATTTAGAACGTGGGTTCTAGCGGATTCAAGATATTTATAGATAGAGATAAGATTGCACAAAATCCACATCTGGATGGATGATTGGATCATAGTTGAATCTGCTGTAAGATTATATATCGTAGAAAACACTAGCCAAATTTCGCCCAGCATGGATATAACTATAGGAATCTGCGCCTACAACGAGGAGCAGAACATAGAAAGGTGCATATTGTCCATCTATGCCCAGAATACTCGCGAGGTCAATGTCAAAGAGGTCATTGTCGTGTCCAGCGGCAGCACTGACCGTACTGACGACATCGTCCGCATGCTGCAGAGGGACCACAAGGAGATCATGCTGATCCGCCAGGAAAAGCGCGAGGGCAAGAACTCTGCGATCAACGCCTACCTCGAAGCCAAGACCTGCGACATCGTGGTCATGCTTAACGCCGACAACGTGCTGGGAACCAAAGATTCTCTATGGCATCTCGTCAGCCCCTTCGAGGACGAGAAGATGGGGATGATAGGCGGACACCCCGTCCCCACCAACAGCAAGGATGACAAGGTAGGGTTCGCCACCCACATGCTGTGGACCATGCATCACAACCTGGCCCTCATCTATCCGAAGATCGGGGAGCTTGTCGCGTTCCGCGACATAGGCACCCGCCTGACCAAGGACCAGCAGTCCGACGAGGACCTCATCCGCATGGCCCTCGAGAAGGCGGGATACAAATGCGCCTACGCTCCGGACGCCATTGTCCTGAACAGAGGCCCGGAGACCGAGGCGGACTTCCTAAAGCAGAGGACTCGCGTCAACATCGGCGAGTGCGTCATGAAGCAGAAGTACGACTACGACATCCCCTCATGGAACAAGAAATACCTGTTCAAGGCCCTTTTCGGGACCATCCGCGACCTCGGATTCCATCCGTTCAAGATGCTCTACGTCGGCAGACTCGAGCTCAAAGCCCGCAAGGACGCGCAGAGATACGTGCAGGAAGGGAACCACGACATGAACGTCTGGGACCCCGTCAAGACCACGAAGAAGCTGTGAGATCAGACGTCGCGCCCATCGTCGCGCGTCTCTCCGGGACCGACGACATCGCCGTCGGCCAGCACGGAATTCACCACTTTGGCGCCTTCCATTATCCTGCATCCTCTGCCCACAATGCTGTCCTCGACCGTGGCGCCCTCTATGACACTCCCGTCGAGCACGACCGCACGCCTGATGGAAGCCCTTTTTATCGAAACATTCGGCATCACGGACACGGAATCGAGCTTGGAATCGCAAGCTTCCGAGCCTTCCGCGAGATAGAACGGCCCGGAAATCTCGGAACCGGACACCTTCCCAAGAACACGAGGCTCGGCCCCAGCGACATGGAGGTTGGCCTTGACGTAATCGGAAGGCCTCCCTACGTCCATCCATGTCCCGGACAGGGGATAGCCGGCGATCTTCCCGCTTCTTGCGATGATCTCGGGGAAAAGATGCTTGGAGAAATCATAGAAGACCCCTTCGGGAACAGATTCCATCACCCTCTTGTCGACCACGTACACGCCGGCGTTTATCAGGTTGGAATAGACCTCTTCCGGCTTCATGCCCTCTCTGAACTCGGAGATGAAACCCTCGTCGGAGATACGGGCGACTCCGAACTCCCACGGATTGGGAACCTCCGTCAGAGCCACGGTTATGTCCGCTCCGGACGAGAAATGGCGCTCCACCTCCGCGGATACGTCTATGTCTGCGTACACATCGCCGTTGGCGGCCACGAAGACAGGGTCGAGCTCCTTCTCCAGAAGCTTCAGAGCCCCTCCGGTGCCTCTCGGCTCGTCCTCGTAGGAGTAACAGATCCTCACTCCAAGGTCGGACCCGTCCCCCAGAGCCTCGCGCATCATGGCGGAACGGTACCCGCAAGCGAGGATTATCTCCTCTATGCCGGCCCTTGCCATCGACCTCAGAAGATACCACAGGCATGGCCTCCCGGCCACAGGAAGGGCAGGCTTCGGACAGCTCTCGGTCAGCGGGCGGAGCCTCGTGCCCAGCCCCCCGACCATGACCACGGCTTGGCGTACCTTCATGCGCTCATTCTCCTTCCGTTCAGGACGGCGAAGACGGCATTGCTCCCTATCGGGATGCCAGCAGACTCGGAGACCGGCTTGCACTTAGCGCGGAGGACGTGGATTATCGGTACGGACATGGCCATCTCGGAGGTGCACTCGTAGTTGGCCATCCCCTTCATGATGATCAGGTTCGTGTTGTTCAGAGCGTCGTTGAGCTCCACAGGAATGTGTTGCCAGTCCACTCCGACATAGAACTTGCCAGTGTCCAGAAGAGCATCCAGATCGGTGTCCAGGCCGGTGCGCACGGCATCCGCCTTGGTGACATCGTTCAGGATGGGCTTCCCGCGGACGACTCCGGTGACGTGCTTCCCGTTCTTGCGGAGCTCCCTTATCAGAATCCTATCCAGCTGGGACTCCCCACAGTTGTCGAAGAAGTAGGCGATGTTGGTGGCCCCGTTGACCAGAGACTGCACGATCCCCTCGTCGTACACTCCGAGACCCTCGGCTATGAGGTCGTCGAACATCTTCTCGAACTCCTCCGGAGCGTCTACAGCCTGCGCGTTGGAGCCGAAGTCCATGATGTTCCCGACCACAGAGACCAGCAGAGCTGCCCTCAGCTTGTCGTCCGACTCGTCCACGTACTTCTGGGCGCGGAACGATAACTTATCCGCGATGGCATCGGCGTTCACCTTGAGCTTCCTGTAGGGATCCTCCATGGAGAGCTTGGAATATGCGGCGGCGTGCACCTCCGTTCCGACCTCCGAGGTCGTCTTGCTGGCGCTGATGCTCTTGGCGAGAGCCTTGACGCCAGCCTCCACCGAAGCGAATTCGTCCGAACGATCATCCAGCCTAGCCTGGAAGAGGACGCGTTTCATAAGGCACGGCACGCAGTCTGCACGGATCTTCATGTGGGTTCACCCGGATTCCAAAGGTAGTACGACAATATCAAACAATGCGACAGCCTGACGGCGAATCCTGTTCTCTAAGCATTCTACTTATATACAATGACAATTATCGCAGCAATATGGCAGCCGACAAAATATGCTCTTCATGTGGAAAGAGGCTCATCGGTCACGGTAACACGTTCTTCAAGTGCCCCAAGTGCGGCGAGTACGAGATCGGAAGGTGCGACCAGTGCCGCGACCAGGGCGTGTCCTACGAATGCAAGAAATGCGGATTCATCGGACCGTGAGGTGCTGATATGGGACAGATCGTTGCTGGATACGACCTCATGCCTGAGAGTACCGACATTGACCTCGAAGCAATCATAAAATTGCTCCCCACCGTTCTTCCCGAGGGCGTCAAGCTTCTCGAGACCAAGATCGCGCCCGTCGCTTTCGGTCTCATGAAGGTCAACGCCGGATTCCTCATCGACGACTCTGATGAAGCCGTCGGCGGAAAGCTCGAGAACGCCCTCCACTCCATCAAAGGTATCGAAGGCGTCGAGTGCGTCTCCCAGACCGTCTACTGAAACTCGCGGGGGGTCAACCCCCATCTTACTTCTTCTACGATTTCAAGCGCTCTTTCCCAGAAGCAGCTTTCCCGCTATGCTCTGCATGGACATCGGGAGGTAGGTCACGAGCTCGGACCTCTCGTCCTTGCTGAACACCAGCCTCACAGATGCCACCACATAGATCGCCATCGACGCGAGGGCGACCACGGCGAGCAGGATCAGAGACGTGGGCATCTCGAACGCGATCGAGAAGAGATGCAGAACCACGACGGAGACGGCATAGAGGGCGAGGCTGATCAGGAAAGGCGGATGGAAGGCGAACGAACCCTTTCCGAGAAGCCTTCCTGCCAGCACGGGGTAGAACACGAACTTCATGATTCCCACGGTCAGCGCCCACGCCCAGCAGACCCCCGTAAGGCCGAAGTCGGTGAACAGCAGGATCAGAGCGGCCAGACCGATGTTCATCGCGCCCATGACGCCTGTGAAGATGGCGACCGTCCTCATCCTCACGAACAGGACCGGAACGTCTATGAGGGCCCCAGCGGCGCAGACCACGACTTCCACTGGGAGGATGGCGCGCATCAGAGGGATGACCTCGTCGTACCCCTGACCGAGCCAGACGCCTATGACCTGAGGGGCGAACACCGTCAGGAAGGCCAGGACGAAGGCCATCAGGCTTCCCACGGTCTTGGAGAACAGCTTCAGGGTCCTCTCCATGCCGTCCATGTCCTTCTCCGAATAACATCTGTAAGCCAGAGGCACGGCGGCGGCGGACATCGCCGTGCACACAGTCCCCACCATGGAGGCGACGTTGGCCACTATCGAGAACACCGCCTGCTCTTCGTTCCCTGCGATGAGGTTCACGACTATCAAAGAGGCGTGGATGAACAGGAGGGAGCCGATCTCGCTCAGCAGAGTCCAAATGGCCAGACCTCCCATCTCCTTGAGGAGGACGGGATCGTATCTGCTGCGGGAGGCCTTGAGTCCGGGAGCCACACGAGGTATATAGAACGCCATTATCGCCAGACAGACGATGGCCGCGACCACGTTGGAGGCTCCGATCACTATCAGGCTGGGACCGAACAGCTCGAATACCGCCACAACCACTGCGATCTGGACGAGGATGTACACCGTCTTGGCCACGTACATGATGTACATCTTGTTGCAGGCCATGAACACGCTGCCCAGGCAGGAGCTGAAGGACAGCATCAGTGATGCCACCAGCACCATGAAGAACAGCATCTGGACGTCCAGAGCGGTGGCGTCCCCCGTATTGAAGACGTAAGGGGCCGATATGGACAGGATCGCGCAGACCGCCGTCATCACCAGGACACATCTCAACATCCCGATGAACGTCGTGGAGAACACGCAATTCGAATCCTCCAGGTCGCCCCGGTTCATGGACAGCGTCATGTAACGGGTAAAGGCCTGGGCGATGGAATCAGAGACCGCCACGAAATAAGTGGTGATCGTGGTGGCCAGGAAGATGACGGCGTATATGCCGAAGCCCATCTCCCCGATGTAGTACGGGACCATAATCAGTCCCGTGACTGCCATTATAGCGGTACGCAGGACGTTGGACACCGCGTTCAGGGACACTCTGCTGGAGAACTTCGGATCATCAGCCTCTTGCATGCAGAATCCTCCCTGCATACTCCCTGATGCGGTCTCCCAGCACGAAGTACGTGATCGCGACGATGCCCGCGTACTGGACGACTCCTGCGAGGACGTAATGCGTAGCCAGGGGCGTCAGCCCCCAATTCACCATGTACGCCTGCAGGATCGATATGGCCGTGTCCACACCAAGGAGATCCGTCCATGCGGCAAGAGGCAGCAGCAGGGACCCGTTCGTCAGCGTGAAGAACAGGACAGCCCCGATGGAAACCAGGATCCACCCTATGATGCAGCGACGGTCCTCCACGGCTATCCAGTACGCCAAGAACGGCATCAGGACGATCATGTACTGGGGCGCGGGCGGGTACATCATGCAGACGAGGAACACGATGAGACATCCCCTCATCCAGCGCTTGTCGTTCGGCATGGAGTCGGTGGACTTTATCATCTTCCACGCCTCGATCACCGATATGACCGCGGCTGCGAAATAGAGGAGTATCCTGGCGAACCCTGCGAAAGCGTCGAGGATGCCATCTGCAGGCCCAGCTCCGGTACGATCTGTGAGGAATCTGAAGCACTTCTCGAAGTCTCCCTGCAGGATGGACGGACCGAACGTCACGATAGACACGATGGCGGCGCCCAGCACGAATAGGGCTGCGTCCCTGGCCATCAGGCGCTTGTCGCCCTTGCGACGAAGGATCAGGAACGCTCCGAGCAGGAAGAACGCATACGCCGGAAAGAACTTCACGAACCCGGCCGCGGCGAAAGACGATCCGGACAGAATCGGCATGCCCTTTATGAGCAGGACGAACGACAGAAGCAGCATCATCACGGATATGCAGTCCGGCATCCCGACGATGCAGGACACCCCGATGGTCAGAGGGCACAGGAACATCAATGCCATGGCGGTGAGGGCCTTCCCCTCGTCCTTGGTGATGTCCTTGGTGATGACGTACAGGAGGTACGCGGCGATGGTGTCGAAGATCGCCAGAGGAATCTTGTACGAATAGATGAAGCCGAGGGACGGGACGGTGGAGCTCAGATAATACCAGTCGTCTCCCTCGATGAAGAACGTCTCGGAAAGACGCATCACGGGGTCGCCGAGGTCCAGGAACGCGCTCTGGAACGCTCCGATGAGCCCCAGGATGTACCCCCATATCGGCGTGTAATAGTAGCCTTCGAGGCCGTACAGGCCCTGCCCGACCTCCAAGTTTCTTATCACGATGGCCCAGTAGTCGGCGTCGTAGACGACCGTCAGAGGCATCACGAGCAGCCTCACGATCCATCCCGCCGCTAGGATCAGCAGGATGGGATGCCGGACCTTGGCCAAACGGGAGAAGACCATCCCCTCACGCATGATACGCCGCTCCGTGCTTCAGGTACGTTCCGCCGATGTTGATATAAAGGGTGCTTCCGGCCTCCGCCGAGATCTCTCCGGTGCATGTGGACCTCACGACCTTGCCGGACTCCGTGCGCTCCACTGAAGACCCGCAGGACGCTCCGGAGGCTATCAGCTGGGCGACGTCCTCCATCTGCTCGATGCTGAACGCACCGGAAACCACGCAGACCTCCCCCAGGCCGAGAGGGACCATCCCCACGGTGGAGTGCCCGTCGCGGGAGAATCCCATGGCCAAGGCATTATCCAGAACGCTGACGTCCACCGCAAAGGCGATATCGCTGTTCTTCAGGATCAGAGCGTCCCCGAACCCGTTGTCCACCTTCTGCGAGGCGCGTTCCGATGGCCCGATGTATACGCATTCGGCCCCTAGGAACAGCTCCTGCCCGGAAGGCACCTCCTTCAGCCCAGTGGAATCCGTATAGAAGCGGCCGGGCTCCGAGCCTACCCAGTAGACCGTCCCGCCCGCCTTCGCCCATTCGATGATCGGGTCCGAAGGATTGCCGGTATAGATGGAGGACGGCAGCGAGCAGGAGACAACCAGGACCGCCCTTCCCTCGGCATCGCCCATGGTGTCCAGGATATGCTTCGAGAAGCCTCCTGACTCCTCCAGGGAGACGTTCGTGTAGCTGCGGAGCGCCAGCTGTTTCTGGATCTGCTCCGCATAGTATCTTTGGCTGAAATGGTTGAGAACCGTGACCTTGCGAGCCTCGTCGACGTTATCGTCATAGGTCTCGTCCACGAAGATGCAGAGCTCCCTGGGGACCGCCGCTCCATCCATCACGACGACGGAATACGCATCGGATCCCGACGATGAAACAGAATAGACGAACCTTCCGTCCTTCCACTCCGCTTCGGAGGTGTACTCGAACGCGCCCGAACAGTACACGTAGTACTCTCCGACGGCCATCATGGCCAGAAGCGCGACTGCGAGCACGGCGAAGGGGACAGCTCCTTTCAACGTCTCACCTGTTGGTCTCCGCTTTCAAGGCGTCCGGAGACAGGCTGTCCCAAAGTTCCGAGGTCCGCGTCCGCGGCTCTGCATCCGGAGAAACGAGGCCACTCGCCTGACTTCGACGGGACGTCCGGACACAACATCACAAGGCTGGCTACAGAAGGCCTCATCTCCTCACCGACTCTTGCTAACGTAGTGCCCTATATAAAAAGTTTCAAAATCGTACGGACAAGCATGAAACATGGACGTCCAGCCCTGTTCCATACAACATGAATCGCGCTGGTCATAGGTTATATACGAAACCGCGCATCGAACCAGACGGTGCTGCCGTGAACGAAGTCCAGAGCAAGCTTCTGAAGATGTATGAGGACATACGCGAGGTTCTGGACAGGAACGGGATCGCATACTACGCGTTCTTCGGGACCGCTCTGGGAGCCGTAAGGCATAACGGGTTCATACCTTGGGACGACGACATGGACCTTGCGGTATGGATCGAGGACATCCCCCGCATCAACGAGGCCCTCTCCAAGGAGCTGGACCCCGAGAAGTACTACTACCACGTCCCCAGGGCGGACGACCACCCTCACGTCGTTCTGATCGAGGGCGACCTGGAGGAGAGCATAAGGGATAAGACGGCGCTCTTCATCGACCTGTTCCCCCTGAGCGGATTCCCCGATGGGAGGCTCAGGCAGCTCGCCACCGGCGCGGCCATCTGGGGGGACAACATAGCCATCTACGCCCTCGACCGCATCGGCCCTGCCTGGCTCCACAGGGGCCTCCGCTGGACCCACAGATTCTTCTCCAGGCTGGCGGACCTCTGCGCGGGGAAGGACTGCAGTCTCGTCACCGTCCGCGCCACGCACTACAAGGAATACACCTGCCCCCGGGATCTGTACGGGAAGCCTGTGATGCACGTTTTCGAGGACACCGACATTCCTCTCCCCGAAAGATGGGAGGACATCCTCACCGGCCTGTACGGCGACTTCATGGTGCCCCCGCCCGAGGACAAGAGGTCCGGGGCTACCGGATTCCCATGCAGCCTATACAAGGACTACCTCGAAGACCATAAGAGGTCCTGATCAGGAACAATTATTCAAAAAGAAGAACCCCGAAGGGGTAAAGGGGGCCGAAGCCCCTTGATGATCAGCGGTACTCCTTGATGAAGCCGTCCGACATCATCTTGGCGGTGAGGCTCCTGGACCTGTTGATCATGAATTCCGCCTTGTCGCGGAGCTCCTTCGCGGAGAGCTTGAGCCTCGCGACTCCCTGCTCCTGGGCCTTGAGTCCTACCGCGACAGCCTCCTCGATGAAGGCGTTGGTCTCGGACATGGTCGGGACGATGTAATCCTCGCTGATTCCCTTCTCCTCAGCGGTCTTCGCGAGGGATCTGGCTGCGGCGATGCACATCTCGTCGGTGATGGTCTTTGCCCTCACGTCGAGCACACCGCGGAAGATGGCGGGGAATCCCATGGAGTTGTTGACCTGGTTGGGGAAGTCGGACCTTCCGGTGGCGAACACCTTGCATCCGTGCTCCTTGGCCTCCCAAGGCCAGATCTCGGGGATGGGGTTGGCGGTGGCGAATATGATAGGGTCGTCCGCCATGAGGTCGACGTACTCGGGCGGGATGGTTCCGGGTCCGGGCTTGGAGGCGGCGATGACGATATCGGCGTCCTTGAAGGCCTCCTTCATTCCTCCGGTCTTTCCGGCTCCGTTGGTCTTCTTGCATATCTCCCACTTCTGCTTGAAGCTGGCCTCGACGTCCTTCCTCTCAAGGTTCAGGATTCCCTTGGAGTCGCACATGCACATGTTCTCGGGCTTGAATCCGGTGGCGAGCATGAGCCTGGCGATGGCGATGGAAGCGGCTCCGGCTCCGATGACGGTGATGTTGGCGTCCTCGAGCTTCTTTCCGACGAGCTTCATGGCGTTGATGGCTCCCGCGACCTCGACGGTGGCGGTTCCCTGCTGGTCGTCGTGCCAGACCGGGATCTTGCAGTCCCTCCTGAGCTCGTCGAGGATGTCGAAGCACTTGGGGTTGGAGATGTCCTCAAGGTTGATTCCTCCGAAGGAGGGGGCGATCAGCCTGACAGTCTCGATGATCTTCTCGGGGTCCTTGGTGTCCAGGCAGATAGGCACGCAGTCCACCCCTCCGAGGTACTTGAACAGCATTCCCTTTCCTTCCATGACGGGCATGGCGGCTTCGGGACCGATGTCCCCTAGTCCGAGGACACGGGTTCCGTCGGAAACGACGGCGACGGTGTTCCACTTCCAGGTATGCTCATAGACCTTCTCGGGGTTCTTGGCGATGTCCTTACAAGGCTCCGCAACACCGGGCGAGTACCAGATCGCGAAATCGTTGAAATCCCTGACACATGCCTTGGGGACGACCTCGATCTTTCCGCCGTAGTAGGGGTGCATGACCATGGCGTCCTTTCCGGGCTTCTGCGCCCTCTCGAGCCTCTCTTCGGGAGTCAAATCCTTGTAATCCTTCTTCTCAGCAGCCATTTGAAATCTCCTTTTCTACGAATTTCGTAAAAAGTTTTTCGAATTCTATCGCATTGCATGTTTATGACTGTATTTATATGTAATCCCACAACGAACTTCATGCGAACCGTTACGATTTACAAATAATACGCATTCATCCTAGCAAAAACCGCTATCCCTTTCGATTTCTTATATAATTGGTTGTCCTTAAAAGTTTACCAGCCAACATATTTCCATGATAGCATCTGCACGTTCACAAGGAAGAAAGGGATTGCCACGATGATGATGCTGACGGCGATCCTCATCGCAACGGCCGTGATGGAAGCGCCTGGCGTACTCTGAATGAACCCCTTACGTCGGACGCCCACCGGCGGCAAATCCCTTGAAGCCAATGCGTCAAGCCACAGCCGATGTGCTTTTCACGGCCCTCGGCAGTTCATGTACTGTGGCCAGTGCATTTCTTAACTGAGGCCTTAGATCGTCAGCTTCGCGCCTTCACTGGCTCGAGGTCCAGGCTGTTTATGTCGAACTTCCTGTATTGGATGACCGTCACCAGCATCATTATCACAGCCGCTGCCAGGTATCCTCCCGCGATGCTCCAGACGACGGCCTCGAAGGTGTACAGCCCCAGGACCAAGGGCATCACGTTGAACAAGGTCTTGACCACCCCTATCAGCACGTTGAAGGATGCGGATAGCTTCGATTTCCTGATCACCTGCAGGAGATACGAGGTTATCTTGGTCATCACATAGAACGGCAGGAGGAGGGAGTACAGCCTGGTGGCCCAGATTATCTCCTCTTTGAAGGGCTCCGTCTCAGAATTGATGAATATCGCCATGAGCTGCTCCGGGAACATGAAGAGCACCAGCGACATTATCAGAGGAATCCCGAAACCGAGATAAACAGTGAACTTGACCCCTCTGTCGAGCTTCTCCTGGTCCCTCTGGCCGATGCATGCCGACCCCACCGTAAGGGCGGAGGACCCCAGCGCGTCCGGTATGACCATCAGCAGGTCCAGATACAGGAACGCCAGGGTATGCATCATGACCGCCTCCGACCCGGCGACCAGCATTATGATCATCCTCTGCAGCAGGAGGAACACCCCCGAGCTGAACTCCTCCAACGCCCTGGGGGTCGCTATTGACAGTATCTCCCTGACACTGCTCCTCTCGGGACGTCTTATGATCCTCAGCCTCAGACAGGTCCTGCCGGTGTAGTACCAGTAGTAGATCAGCAGGATCGTGCACATGCTGGATATGCTGGTCGCCCATGCCGCTCCGGCTATGCCGAGGCCCAAGGTGAATATCATGTCGGGTCCAGGACAATGTTCACGACGGCGCCGAGCAGGACGGAGACCATGACCTTCTTTGCTGCGCCTTCGGCCTTGAGGATGCTGGCCAGTATTCCTGAGCTTATGAGGATGGATGCGCATGTGCTCAGCGGGAACATGTACTCCCTAGCCTGCTCCTGGACGTTCTCGGCCCCTATGATATAGAGGATCGGACCGATGAACACCAAGAGAATCAAAGATATGCCGACCGAGATGAATATGCCGCATAGGACCGCGTTGGTGGCTATATCCTCCACTCTCTCGATCTTCTTGCGTCCGATATAGCACGATATGCATGCGGAAGCCCCTATTCCGAATCCGACCCCGACGCAGGATATGATGAAGTACAGCGGCTTGACCACGGACGCCGCCGTGACGGCGTCCGGGCCCAGCTCGGCCACCCAGGCGGTATCGACGAATATGTTGAGACGGGATATGATGTAAGGAACGATCATCACCGCCATCATGTAGAGGATGGCTCCCCTAGGGGCCCCCAGAATCCTGTCCAGATCGGATATCTTCTCTTCTGCCAAAAAGGCTCCGCATATGCATCACCGTCGTTTGTCGGATTTATATCTTCTAAGACTGATGGCGCTCTTTTAGTTTATATCATTATCAGAAAAACGTACAACCCTAGTCGAAATGAAGGCTTCCCCCATACAAGGGACCCTCCTCTTGGAACCGTGCGCAAGAGTTTCTCCTCGTCCGGCTCGAGCCGACCACCTTTATATCCAGCAGAGCATGGAGGTTCATGGAGAACGAGATCTCCGTAGTCCTCATCGACGGTTACATAGACGACCCTGCGGCCCTCGGGGTCCCGCCCTACATCTCGCCCATGATACGCTCCATAGCGGGAGCGGCGATCGATGCTGGAGCAGACAGGGTCGAATACATCTCCATCGACATGATCCGCCAGGGAAAGGAGATACCAGATGCAGATGTCACAGCGGTCTTGTCGGGGAACACCGTCCCTGGAAAGTATCTCCGCTCCATGCCGATGTCCACCAAGGAGCTCCGCAACATCTTCCCGAAGCTGAAGGGTTGGCGCCTCATCAGCGGCTCTGCAGCGGACACCGAAGAGGCGAAAGCCTTCGACTTCGTCATCAAGAAGGACCTCGCAGCATCCCTCTACGACGGAATGGCCGGGAAAGAAGTAGGGGAGAGGCTCCGCACCCTCGACGAATGGAACCGGTGGATGATGCTCGGTGCGAACATAGTGACGCAACATCAGGACTTCCCGGAGCCTCTCGTGGCCGAGATAGAGACGTACCGCGGATGCCACAGATACTCCACCGGAGGATGCTCCTACTGCATCGAAGCCCTCAAAGGAAAACCGCTGATGAGATCCCCCGAAGACGTGCTGGCCGAGGCGAAGAAGCTCAGGGACCTCGGTGTGAGGAACATAAGGGTCGGCGGGCAGACCTGCATCGTCTCGTATGGGTCCCTGGACGACTCTCCTGTGCCGAGACCCAATCCGGAAGCCGTGGAGAAGCTGTTCTCCGGACTCCATGCGATGGGCTTCGACACCATACACGTGGATAACGCCAACCCTGCGGTGATCTCCGCCTATCCGGAGGAATCCCGCAAGGTCCTGGAGAGCATAGCGAAACATTGCACCGACGGGAACGTCCTGGCTCTGGGGATGGAGACGGCCGACCCCAGGGTGGTCATCGAGAACAATCTCAACAGCACATCCGACCAGGTCCTGGATGCGATCAGAATGATCAACGAGGTCGGAGGGAAGAGAGGCGAGAGAGGGATGCCGAAGCTGCTCCCCGGGATCAACATAATCTGCGGTCTGGACGGGGAGACGAAGTCCACCTACGGCATGGACCTGGATTTCCTCAGGAAGGTCCGCGACGAGGGGCTGATGATAAGGCGCATCAACATCCGTCAGGTCCTTCCGATAAGACGCGAATTCAATGTGAAGGTAAACCAGAAGACCTTCAAGAAGTTCAAAGAGGAGGTCCGCGAGGAGATCGACCGTGCCATGCTCGAACGCATGGTCCCCTACGGAACCATCCTCAAAGACGTGTACATGGAGCTGAACGACGGCAACGTGACCTTCGGAAGACAGATCGGCTCATATCCTCTTCTTGTCGGTGTCCCTTACAGGCTGGATATAGAGAAGCCGTACGACATCTTCGTGACGGAATGGGGATTCCGCTCGATCACGGGCATCACCTACCCGTTCGACATAAACAAGATGCCGCTGGGGGCCCTGGAGGCTCTGCCTGGAATCGGAAAGAAAAGAGCCGCTAAACTGGTCATTGAAAGACCGTTCAGAAATCTAGATGACATAAGCAGAGCAATAGACGACCCGACCGTGATAGAAAGGCTTCGCGATATCGTGACGTTTTGACGGCTGCCTCGATCAGTACGTGCGACGACGATAATCCGTACATCCTCGGCTATGTCCTGCGGCACTATTCTAATAGCGGCATCTAAGGTGACGCCCATGTCGTCCATGACCCTGCGGACGGAGAGCGCGTACGCCTCGATCATCCTGAGACGAGCCTTCTCCCTCTTGCCTCTCCTTCTGCCTTTCCTTCGGCTTTTCCGATGCTCGTCCAATGCTCCACGAACTCCTCGTCGAGATTCATGTTCACACCCACCCGATCGCATCTGGGCGACGACACGGGCCCTGACGTCATCCTCTATATCCTGCGGAACTATCCTCATGGCAGAATCCAGCGTAGCCCCCATCTCCTCGATGACCCTGCGGACGGAGAGCGCGTACGCCTCGATCATCCTGAGACGAGCCTTCTCCCTCTCTCTTGCCTCTCCTTCGGCCTCTCCTTCAGCCTTTCCTTCGGCTTTTCCTTCGGCCCTTCCTATGCTCGTCCAATGCTCCACGAACTCCTCGTCGAGATTCATGTTCACACCCCTGCTGTTCACCAACAGAATATCATCTTGCGCGCTCAACTTAAAGACTTGCCTCAGAGTTAACTCGCGCTCCTCGTCCCATCTTCCTGTCCAGAACAGTAGATCGAGGATGTAGGACTCCTAGGACTCCGCTTCGGATGGATCCCCGATGCCTACTCTGACGATCTCCAGCTTGTCCAGCTCAGGTATCTCCGGAACGTGGTCAACAGTGTCCAATTCCCCTTTCAACCGATACCTAACAACGGAGTTGCGCTCGTCAGCATGAGGATCGAGCATGACCCAAGCCGAATACACCTTGCGCAGGCTTCCATAATCCACCCATTCGGGGCTTCCTCTCTGGTCTTCCAATAACTTCACAGCATAAGCCAGAGCCCTGTTGTAATCCGTGTCCCCGGGCTTCCTGTACAGCTGCCCCTCGATGTCCAGCAACGCTTTTTCGCCTCCGGGATGACTGATGCTGTAGACGACATCGGCCGACATCGATCTCTTGGCAGACACCAGCTCCGTGCTTACGGGAACGATATCGCCGTTCTTGCGCATCTCCGCGATCTCTTCCGGGCTTATGCCCCCGAGCTCAGGAACGAAGATGCCTATCACCCTGGACAGAACACGCGTATCCAGCATGATCGACTTGAAACGCTGGTCGCGCCTCATGTCGTCGACGATCTCCTTCCTCATGCGTTCTCGACCTATATTTCCACCTTATTAACCCGGTCCGTGCACGCACGCCACGATTAACCCTGCCCCAACCTTCCGAAAAGGGTATTCTATCAAGAGACGTATCCGGCAGCATGGACGCGAGGCTGTCAGCGAAGTTCCCATTCCTAAAGGAGGCCGCCGGATTCGTGGCGGAGAACTCCGTCGACCTAGAGGACCTCCTGACATCCGAGGGATTCTCTCCGGCCCGCATGCGCGGAAGGGAGCGCGTCCTGGACGCGATAAACACCGGAGAGGTGGTCTACAAGCCTCTCATGAAGGATTACGACTGCCTGATGGAGGTCATGTCGTACCCTTACGCCAGGATGCTCGTGTCCGTCATATGGGACCGCTACCTGACCAAGAGGTACGCCCTCGGGGAAGCCGTCCGCATGAACAAGATCCTCTCGGGAGAGGACCACCAGACCATACTGGACGTCTCGGACGAGCTGGGATTCAAGGCTTCGACGGACTCCGACGGCGTCATGCACATGGGATTCGCCGACTACCTCATGCTGGCCAGCAGGCTCAAGAGCGTGGACTGGAAGCTCATCAACAGCGACGTCAGGAGCGGGATCGTCCATCTTCCGAAGGAGAAGTTCAACCGCCTCATGCAGAACGCGCTCCAGGACAAGATAGAGTCCGAGCTGCCGCTCCTGCCACCGGAGGAGATGCGCCAGTACCTCGAGAAGGACGCCGCGGTCGTGAAGATGGCTCTGGACGAGGCCAAGATGAGGATGAGCCCGACCAGAGGCGAGGGGATGAGGGACGAGTACCTCCCGCCCTGTGTGAAGCACCTGCTGGACGCCTCCTTGAAAGGGATTAACCTGCCCCATAGCGGAAGGTTCGCCCTCGTGACTTTCATGAGCGCCCTGGGCCTCGACTACGACGCCATTATCAAGATATTCTCGGAATCCCCGGACTTCGACGAGTCCAAGTCGGAGTACCAGATCAAGCATATCACCGGGGAGCTCAACGGCAACGACCCGTACACCCCGCCGGAGTGCAAGACGATGAAGACCAATGGCCTCTGCTACGAGCCGGACAAGCTCTGCGAGAAGATCCATCACCCGCTGAACTACTACAGGATAAAGTCCGGAAAACCCTTCGACAAGAAACCGAGCCAATGAACTGGTTCCGAACCGGTTCCGAACTGATAGACGAACCGATCGGAACCGATCCGAGGAACTTATTTCTTGGCAGAATCCTCTTTGCTGAGGTTGTTCCAGGTGATTATAGCCCTCTGGATCGCGGTGAGGTTGCCTACGACGGCGAACCACAGCATCATGATCTCGAGCCAGTTGATGTCGAACCCGAACACCTCGAAGGACCCGTACCCGACAGCCATCATGACGTACTGGATTATCGGGAATATCGTGGAGAGCACGACCCTGTCGGCGCGTCCTAGCAGACCCGCGTACAGGCGAGGCGCCCCGATAGCCTGGGCCTGCGTTCCCATGTACGAGGTCAGCAGCACTCCGATGAGCGCTAGCATGCCCAGATAGGGGTTGCACCAGGCGCTGAACGCCACTCCGCCGATCATGAACACGTCGGCGTACCTGTCGAACACGTGGTCCAGGTAGTCCCCCTTGCGGGAGGCCTTCCCGGCCAGCTTGGCGATCTTCCCGTCCAGGGCATCGAAGTACCCCGACACGATGACCGCCACGGCGCCCACAAGCAGGAGGTACTCCTTGCCCTCGTACGCGCTGAAATAGAATATCACTCCGCAAAGAAGCGCTATGATGAGCCCTATCCACGAGATCGTGTTGGGGTTCACGTTGATGAGCCTCTTCGCCACTGGGGCCAATGCGAAGTCCGCCCTCGCTCTCTGCCCGTCTAGAACCATCTTTCCATCTCCGAAGACCAGTCGACGCTTCCGGGAGGATGTCCCTCCCCTTCGCCGCTGGCAATTGACAGTATCTCGTCCGCTGTATCCTTTATGGAGGCCGACGTGCAGTCTACCTCATGGACAGGGATGTCCGATTCGGTAGCCTCGCACAGTATGACGTCGAGCACCTCCGACTGGACGTTCTCGCGGACCTTCTCCTCGCTGTATCCTCTGGCTCTGAGCCTCTCGGCCAGGACGCCGGGATGGCACCTGAGCACCACTATGCTCCTGCAGTCCATGAAATGGGACAGGTGCCCCTCCATGAACACGACGCCCTCGCCGGAGCGGTACTCCTCGAGGGAGTCGTTTAGGAGGTCGAGGTCCACCTCATGGGTGTCCCTGGCCTCGTCCAGCTCACCGAGGAGCCCATGCTCGCGGATGTGCTTCCCAAGATCGACGACCTCATAGCCTCTCGAACGGATCTCCGCGGCCACGGAGGTCTTTCCCGTCCCAGGGGTGCCGGTTATAGCCACCAGCATCAGGATATCTCCGTGAAGTAGGGCTCGGCCCTCTCCAAGGCCGCCTCCCAGGTGGGGGTGTTGGTGAGGGCGCCAGTCTTCTCTACGGTGAACGAAGCCACCGCGGACGCTATGACCAGCGATTCTGGGATCTCGTAGCCGTGGTACAGCGATGTGTAGTAACCTGCGCGATACGAGTCCCCCGCCCCGGTCACGTCGACGACCTTTTCCGCCTTCACCGTAGGAATTTTGATCTTCTCCTCGCCTATGCGCGCCATGCTTCCCTCGGCGCCGTAGGTGCAGACCACGAGGCCAACGTCGGCGTCGAAGATGTCGTACTCCCCGATGTACTTCCTGAGGGAATCCCCCTCGATCTTGTTGCAGAACAGGGCGTCGGCCATGGCAAGAGCCTTCGGAAAGTTCTCGGAGTTCCATATGCGATGAGTCTCCTGGGCGGGATCTATCGATATGCTGGATTCGGGTATTCTCTCCATCACGGACAGGTAGAACGACGGCTGACCGGTGCAGAAATGCACGTACTTGGACTGGGAGGCCATCCTGTCGAGCATTATCCCGATCTCGGTGGCGAATCCCTGAGGGCCCTGGTAGAAGAGCACCTTCTGATCCAGAGCCGCATCGTTGACGACGACGGCCTTGGAGGTGTCGTATCCGTCCACATGCCTGAAGTCGTCCAATATCAGCCCGGAATCGCGGATCTCCTTCTCGTACGCGCCGGGGAAATCGTTCCCGACGAGCGCGCAGAGCGCCGTAGGGCAGCCTAGCCTCGCGGCGGTGACGGCTATGTTGGTGCCGGTGCCTCCGAGGGTCGTAGTGGCCGTAAGAACGTCCTCCGTCGTTCCTGTGACAGGAAACTTCCTGACCTTCATGATCTGGTCCACTGTCACATGTCCGTAGACGGAGAGGAAGGGCTTCATGTGCCTTCCTCCCACCCGGTGATGTATTTCACCTGGGTTTCGTTGAGCTCGTCGATCTCCACGCCCATGGACCTGAGCTTGATCGATGCGATCTCTGCGTCGATCTCATGGGGGACGGCGTAGACCTTGTTCTCCATCTCGCCGTAGTGCTGGGACATGTGCACGATTCCCAGAGCCTGGGTCGAGAAGCTCATGTCCATGATCTCGGCGGGGTGTCCCTGGCCTGCGGCGAGGTTCATCAGACGTCCCTCGGCGATCAGGTAGAGGCTGCGCCCGTCCTTCATCCTGTACTCGTCGATGAAGTCGCGGACCCTCACGCAGGAGACGGAAGCCTCCTGGAGAGCGGGCTTGCTGATCTCGTTGTCGAAGTGTCCGACGTTGCCCATGATGCATCCGTCCTTCATCGCCGCGATGTGCTCGGCCGCGATGATGTCCTTGCATCCGGTGACGGTGATGATGATGTCAGCGATCTTCACGGCGTCGATCATCTTCATGACCTCGAATCCGTCCATCTTGGCCTCGATCGCCTTGATGGGATCGACTTCGGTGACGATGACGCTCGCTCCGAGGCCCTTGGCCCTCATGGCGACCCCCTTTCCGCACCATCCGTATCCGGCGACGACCAGCCTCTTCCCTGCTACGATGAGGTTGGTGGCGTTCATCCATCCGTCAAAGGCGGACTGGCCGGTTCCGTACCGGTTGTCGAACATGAACTTCATCTTGGCGTCGTTCACATCGAGGACGGGGAACTTGAGCGCTCCATCGTTGGCCATGGCCCTGAGGCGGACGACGCCGGTGGTGGTCTCCTCGTTGGCGGCCTTCACGTTGCCCAGCTTTTCCTTGCGGGAGGTGTGGACCATGGCGATGAGGTCTGCCCCGTCGTCGATGATGAAGTCCGGGGACATGTCCAGGACGTTGTTCAGGTTGCGGTAGTACTCCTCGGAGGACTCCCATTTCTTGGCGTAGACCTCGAGCCCGTACTCCTCGCGGAGGGCAAGGGCGACGGAGTCGTCGGTGGACAGGGGGTTGCAGCTGGCTAGCCTGATCTTGGCACCGGCGTCTGCAAGGGTAACGGCGAGCATGCCGGTCTTGGCCTCCGTATGCAGAGCCATTCCGATCTTGAGTCCCGCGAGGGGCTGCTCGTCGATGAAGCGTTTCCTGACATCCTTCAGGACAGGCATGTGGCTTTCCGCCCAATGGAGCCTGAGGGACCCTTTCTTCAGCAGATCGTCCATTGAATCACTCCTCATCAAACTCGGACATCAGCGAATCGCAGATGCACTGAACCGTCTTGCGGCGGTTATCTTTAGCGGAGAACGTCTTTGTCTCCTTTAATATTGTAGCCTCGTCCCCGCGGAGCTCCCCGATGAACCTTATCATATTCTCCAGGGCGCGGGACATCTCGTCCGAGATGGGGACGGTGGCGGTGCGCGACGTGCGGGACAGGGGGTTCAGGTCGATCGAGATGACGACCTTCCCCATGGATACGAGGGCCTCGGCGCGGTCTCCGTCCTCTATGGGGACCACGATGACGTCGCTGGAGAAGATGCCCTCCTCGGTGCAGAGGGCGCGGTCGTGGTTGAGGGAGGCTATCCTGCGGTCGGGGTTCCTTCCGAGGACCTCCTTGGCGCCTTTGGACTCGAGATACGAGATGATCCCCTCCATCCTCTCGGGGGTCCTGTGGAACAGGTTGACCTCGATCTTGGCGGGAATGGCCTCGGCAAGGGCGATGAGACCCTCGGGATCCAGAGCGGCCGCGTTGCCGTTGATGCAGACGACAGGGTTCTTGGCGTTCAGAAGGAAGGCTGCGGCAGCCTTCTCCGCTTCGAGCGCCGCCTCCGTGCTCTTCTCTCCCATGAGATAGTCGTAGGCTTCCCCGCGTCCGTGGGAGATGAGCCCGGTGGGGGTCACTAGGCCCTTCTGCACCATCTCCGCCAGACGCTCCCTGGTCATCAGGGATTTGTATCTAGGGTGGTCCTTGGGTATTTCCATGCGCCGAATACCTACGCACTCGTATTT
Organism: Thermoplasmata archaeon; assembly: GCA_015063165.1. GTDB lineage: Archaea > Thermoplasmatota > Thermoplasmata > Methanomassiliicoccales > Methanomethylophilaceae > Methanoprimaticola. The sequence continues at coordinate 51,448 of SUSZ01000007.1, read as the reverse complement.
TAGTGCTATTGATAGAATGAGCCGCCGAGACGAACGAAGGCTCAGGTATGTGCCCGTGCCCATCGAACAATACAAATAAATTCAATCGGTGCAGGTCGCATCCAGTTCGTCAGAACATCGTATCGAAGGAATTGACAGCCATGGGAAAAGCAGAATCTCGCAACATCCGCACCGACCTTCCGAAGACAGCCTCCGTTCTCGACCCGAGGAGGCAGGAATGATGGAGTCGTCCGTAGGGCCTGACATCCGCATAGTGGTGGTGGGAGCGAAGTTCGAAGGCAACGTGGGCGCCATCGCGAGATCAATGGCGAACTTCGACGTGAAGGAGCTGTACCTCGTCAATCCCTGCGAGCTCGGAGACGACGCCTACCGCAGATCCAAGCACGGGTCCCAGATCCTGGACAACGCCCAGATCGTCACCAGCTTCGAGGACGCCGTCAAGGACTGCTTCCTCGTCGTTGGGACCAGCGGAGTCACCACCAAAGGCGACAGGAACTACTCCCGCGTGCCCGTTCCCGTCCGCGAGTTCGCCGAGCACTGCAGAGGATACCCGGAAAGGATCGCGATCGTGTTCGGAAGAGAAGACATCGGCCTTCTCCAGGAGGAGCTCAACATGTGCGACGTCCTCATCACCATCCCTTCGGGCGAGGAGTATCCCATCCTGAACCTGTCCCATGCGGCAAACATCGTTATGTACGAGTTCTTCCAGGCCTGCCACGAGAACAGGAGGCCCGAGCCTGCCGACAGGGCCGAGAAGGAGCGCATGTTCAGGTTCTTCGACGAGCTCATGGACGCCATCGAGTACCCTCCCAACAGAAGGGAGATGACCCGCATCATGTTCAGAAGGATGATGGGCCGCTCGATCCCCACCAAGTACGAGTACAACACCATCATGGGCGTGTTCGGGGACGCTTCCAAGATCATCAGGCACGGGAAGCCCTGGGAGAAGAAGAAAGAGGAGTGATCAGCTCCAGACAGAGAAGAACACGACCATCTTCGTGTCCTCCTTGTCGTTCCTGCGGACTATGTCCGGCATGACCCCGGTCATATCCGCGACTTTGTCGTAGATCGCATCGGACTCCACGCTTCCGGTCGCCGAGCTCACAGCGACGACTATCCTTCCGATGGGGTCGACCACAGTCGGAACGGACGAGTTCACCGCCTTCTCCACCGCCATTACAGGATTCATGTCGGATACATAGGCGAAGGTGTACACCTTGTCGAAGAACGTGGTGAAGAACGGTCCTGAGAGGAGGTCCGCGATGCACTTCACGGTGAATATGATCGAGTGGGCGATCATCTTGAAGAAGCTGTGCGCTTTCGCATCGGGGCTCATGCGTATGACGGCGTCCTCGTCCAGAAGGTACATGCGGTCCGAATGGGCGGAGATCTCCGCCAGCACTCCCTGCGCCAGCGCGCGCCTCTCCTTCTCGACTATCATGGGCAGACCCATGACGGATATGGTGCGGCATCCGCAGCCGGCGGCCGTCTTGAGTATCACTGGCACCATGCCGGTTCCCGTTCCTCCCCCGAGCATGGAGAAGACTATGACGGCACGATACCCTTTGAACGCCTCCTTTATGGCGTCCACGTTGTCGAAAGCAAGGGTGAAAGCGAGCTCGGGGTCCCCGCGGCATCCGCTGAAATCCTCCGGGGCCAGCTGGATGTCGCTTGAGCTGTTGGAGTTGATCAGCATGACAGGGCAATCGAGGATGTCGGATGCTTCCGAGAACACGTTGCGGCCAGCGCCTCCGCAGGCGACCACCAGGACGTCCTGCATCTCACTCCTCCTTCTCGAAGCGCTTCTTGACCATGCGCTCCACGGATTCTTCGAAAGAGAACGGACGACCGTCGCGGATGAGGTCCTCGATCGGGAGGGGGACTTCGTCCAAAAGCGGAGACTTGGATTCTTTGGAACTGTCGCACGTCTCCGCCAACATGATATCGAAGCCGACAATGTGTAAAAAAAGGTAAAAGGTTTGTGATAGTCAGGTAGACCAACCAGATCATCCGAACAGAGCGGAAAGTCCAGCTGCGGCCTCTTCCTCACTGACTGCTTCCTCTTCGGGCTCCTCGGCTGCGGCTGCGGCTGCAGGGGCAGCGGCGGCTCCAGCGGCGGGGGCGGCAGCGGCTGCAGGTGCGGCGAAAGCTGCGCTTGCGATAGCCTCTTTGATGTCGACTCCCTCGAGAGAAGCAACCAGTGCTTTGATCTTGGCTGCGTCAGCGTCGACTCCAGCGGCGGTCAGGACGGCCTTGATAGCGTCCTCGGTGATGTCCTTGCCAGCAGAGTAGAGCACCATTGCACTGTAGATATACTCCATTTATTTCATCTCCTTTTATTTAGCCGAATAATGCACTAAGGCCAGCGGCTGCTTCTTCCTCGCTGACCTCTTCTTCTTCGTCTTCGACAGCTGCTGCAGGGGCGGATGCCTCGACTGCGGGTGCGGCAGCGGTTGCTGCGGCGGCGGAGCTGAGCCTCGCTGCGATCGAGTCGTTGGTGTATCCAGCGGCGGATGCCAATGCGAGCATCTGCGCGTCTGCCTTTGCCAGGAGCTTGTCGATGTTTTCTTTGGTCGGTATCGCGGCTGCGATCGAGAGTCCCATTGTCTCTCTGAACGCCTTAGCAATGAGCGGTACGATCGTATCCTTCGTGGGGAACGCGATCGACACACCGAGCGCGAGGGCGTCGTGTGCAGCCGTAGCGAACATCGTGGAATAGTAGTCCTCAGGAATATCGAGAACGTCCCTCTTGTAGATCACACCATCCTCGTAGGCGGCCCTGAGGTCCATACCTACCTCCATGGGGAGGATCTCAAGCTTGGGAAGCATCGCTGCGACAGGTCCGGGAATCGGCTCTCCGGCCTTGACGAGCGTCGTGTCCTTCTTGACTGCTATCTTTCCTGCCTCGATTGCTGCAGGAATGCCTATTTTCTGAAGTTCACCGATAATCGGGCCAGGTCCGAACGGGGTCGGTCCCTTAGGTACGACGATATCGTAAGGTGCAAGCTGCCCCTCCTTTGCGGGAGCTGCAGTCTTCGTCGACTCGAGCTTCTTGAAGAGCTTGAACGAGTCGATGTCGGTGGTGACCACCGCGCACTGCCCGTGAACAGCATCCTTGAGGTCTGCGATTCCGGGTCTCTCTTTCGCGATCTCATCGAGAGCAAGGAGAATGAGCTTGTCCTTGGTCATCTTGAGCTTCGCGTGAGCCCTGAGTCCGGCCCTCATGGACTGGATCTGCTGTCCGGGGATACCCTCCATGTCGACGATAGCGACAACGGGGTACTCGCGCATATCCTGTACCAGCTCGCTTACCATGTCCTTCTTCCAAGCTGCGACGTGTGCCATCTTTGAACCTCCTTACAATGCGATCTTCTCCGACGGTCCCATGGTCGTCTTGACATAAACGGAAGCGATGTTGTGCTTTCCTTTCTCAAGGTGAGCCTCGACACGCTTGAGGATGAGCTCGATGTTGTCGGAGATCTCCTCGGCGTTCATGTTGACGTTTCCGACGGGTGCGTGGAAAGTCTTCCTGTCTTTCGTCCTGATGGTCACAGACTTGCGGAGACCCTCGATCATCGCGGTGGGATCTGCTCCGGGCGCGATGGGCTTAGGCATCTTTCCGCGAGGACCGAGAACGGTACCGAGCCTCTTACCGACGACTGCCATGAGGGGAGCCTCGGCGATGAAGTAATCGATGCTGTTAACGATCTTCTTAGCCTGTTTCTTGTCGTTCGCGATCTCTCCGAGTTCTTCGGGGGTGATGACGCGATCGGCCACGTCTTTGGCTTTAAGGGCTAGTTCGCCACCACCAATAACACAGACCTTGACCGACTTTCCGCGACCGTTGGGGAGAATGATATCCTCCGTGATACGGTTCTTGGGGATCGTCAGGTCGACGTCCGTGAGATTGATGGCCAACTCAACCGTTTCAGTGAAATTGCGCTTCTTCGCACTATCCAGTGCCTTCTGCACAGCCATTACGGTTGGTTTTTCTGCCAATACAATTCCTCCTCGTAGTACGAACGAGTCTTGCGACTCTCCTACAAGCAGAACGCCCTAAACAAAACCTATATTTAAAGTTAATTTAAAGACGCGACACCAGGAGCACATCTTGGAAGCCATAGCGGCCTTGACTATAGAAAAAGAAGGAAAAAGACAGGGGCTGAGCCCCCATGGTTTCAGAATTTGTCGTCGTACTCGCCGGCCTTGACCGCAGCGGTGAACGCCTTGGGGTCCTTGCCGTCGATGGTGACTCCGACAGAGACGCAGTTTCCAGCGACCTCGAGAACCTTGGCCTTGAGGTCGGCTCCGAGGAGGTCGTCCTGCTTCATCTCGGCGATCTTCTTCGCCTGGTCGAGAGTCAGGTTTCCGACTTTCTCGGTTTTCGCGTTGTGCGCACCGGAGTTCACGCCGAGCTCTCCTTTGATGAGAGCGGACATGGGGGGAGTACCGACCTTGATGTCGAACGTCTTGTCGGTGTTGATGAGAATCTTCACGGGGACCTTCATCCCGGCGAAGGCCTTCGTCTTCTCGTTGATCTTGGCGACGACCTGACCGATGTTAACTCCTTTAGGGCCCAGGGCGGGACCGAGAGGCGGGCCTGCGGTGGCCTTGCCTCCATCAACCATTGCCTCAACAGTATCTACCATTTCTCATTTCTCCTTTTCAATGACTCTGACGCTGTCTCCTTTGACAGTGACAGGTATGGGAACCATGGCCTCGATGAGCTCGACCGTGATTTCCTCTTTGACCTCTTCGATCTTCTGGACCCTAGCCTTCTCACCCTTGAAGGGTCCGTTGACGAGTTCGACTATGTCTCCCTCGGCAATACCGATGACAGGGGATGCGGGGGTGAGGTACGCCTCGATGTCACCGATGGCCGTCTCGCCGTTGATGAAGTTCCTGGCTTTTTTGATTTCCCTGGTCTTCTCCAGCAGACGTTCCGTGTTCATCCCTTCGACGAACACATATCCTCTGAGTCCCTGAGGGCTCAGGATCGCATAGATGTCCTGTTCTCCCTTATCGCTGTTTCTGACCGTCTTCCCGAACAGCTCGTTCGCCACGGTCTTCTCCTGGTCGATCTGGGTCTTAAGGATCATTATGGACTGTTTTGCTACCGCCTCGAAGCTTATCGAGTCGGATCCTCTGTTGTTTTTGGCAGAAACGGTGACGACTATGGAATCACCGTATCTGACTCCGCTAGGACACTCGGCGGAGAGCCTCAGCGACTTGGAAGCGCTGATCTCGATCTTCTCGACAGGGACGGCGCTGTTCCAGAGCTCGGTGGCCCCGTCGAACAGCGAGACCTCCCATTCAGGAGCATCGTCGCGCCCGGAAACGACTGAGAACGATAGAGTCGCCGGGGACGCATTCACGGAAATCGAGAACAACCACTCGGCTATGCTTCCGGCAGAGACCTTCTTTATGGAGTCCTCTTCTGTGGCGAACATGCCGCCGGTCTGCATCACAGGCTCGGAGACGGTGGGCTCTTCCTTCTCGACGACCTTGAACTCCTCTTCGAGACCTTCGTCTTCGTAGACATCATCGAGATCCATGTCGTCGTCGTATTCGCCGGAAACGTTCTTCTGCAACCTTCTACCCCCTTATCAGAAGTAGGTCGGCAGACAGGTCATGATCCACCAGATAGCAAAACCGATGGCACCAATGGCTATGATGCCCAGACCGGTAATGTACATGGTCTTCTTGTGCTCCTCCCTCGAAGGGGTGTGAGCAGTCTTGAGGATCTTTCCGTACTTCCCCTTTCCGAAACCGCGGGCCTTGGACTCGAACTCGTCCGAGAATCCGCGCATTACTGACTCTTCTTCAGCCATCTTATCGTTCTCCAATCCGCCAGCTAGCTTTGGCGCCATCCGTCCTCGTTACCACTGGGGCAACCATTACGGAAACGCCCCTTAATCATGTCCCTATTTTAAAAGTTTCGTCAGCACATTAACACGGTTCGACTATAAACAGGGAGTGCCCATCGAAACCGCCGAATGTCATATTATAAATAAGAGTTGCAGATAAGGACAATATCCGAGGAGGTACCACTATGGAAGAGGTCCTTTGCAACGTAGAACTGGTGAAAGAAAACAACGACTTCGTCGTCAGGATCCAGAGCGATCTCGGCGGCATCAGAGAGTACAAGTCTGTCCAGTTCGAAGAGGTTCTCGAGCAGCTCGTCCAGGACATCCAGGAAGAGTTCGAATCCTTCTGAGAGGCGATACCATGGCAGCAGATAAAGTAAAACAAGTAACAGACGTTCTTGACATGCTCGCAGAAGACACGTCCATCCCGAGGAACATCAGGAAGGGCGCGACCGACGCGAAAGCGAGGCTCCTTGACACCAAAGAAGCCATGGACGTCCGCGCCACCAGCGCGATTGTCATCCTCGACGATCTCGCTAACGACCCCAACATCCCTCTGCACGGCAGAACGGTCATCTGGCAGGTCATCAGTCAGCTGGAGACCATGAGCCAGCAGAACTGAGGGTGGCATTCTCCGGCCATAGCGGCCGGGAAGTCTTTCTTTAAAAAAGCAGAGAAGGGCAGGCGGAGGCCCGCCCCCATCAGCGCTTATGGTTTTCTACGATTTTCAGGAAGTTCTTGAAGACGTCCACTCCGTGCTCGGAGTCCTCCACTTCGGGATGGAACTGCACCCCGTAGATGGGGCGGCCCTTGCACCTGACGGCCTCGTTGGGACAGGTGGCGGACGAAGCTATGACCTCGAACCCTTCCGGGACGGCCTTGACCTCGTCGTTGTGGGAGGCCCATACCTTGAACCTGGCGGGAAGGCCTTCGAACAGGTCCTCGTGTGAAAGGACGTCGATCTCGACTCCTCCGAACTCGGGAACGGATCCGGGACCGAGCTTTCCGCCGAAATGCTCGCAGATGAACTGCATGCCGGCGCAGATTCCGAGGATCGGGACCTCGGCCCTGTCGAGATAGACGCCGTTGTTCCCCATGCGGTTCTGATCGCAGGCCCCTCCAGGAGCGCCACCGGAGAGAATGATCCCGTCGGCGTCGGAGATGTCCTCGAAAGGAGTGGTGTTGGGAACGATCTTCGTATCGACCTTGAGGTACCTGAGGACGCGCCACTCGCGATGCGTCCACTGTCCCCCGTTATCGACTACGTACACTTTCATGCCGCCTCATAGACGAACACGATAAAAAGTTGATGAGAGGAGGGGGACCCTCACTCCCATTCTATGGTCGCCGGAGGCTTGTTGGTGATGTCGTAGACCACGCGGTTAACCGATTCCTTCATTGTGTTGGTGATGCGCGTGGAGATGGAATCGAGAACCTCCAGAGGGATCTTGGAGTACGTGGCGGTCATTCCGTCGACGGAGGTCACCGCGCGGATGGCGATGGTGCGGCCGTAAGCCCTCCTGTCGCCCTGCACTCCGACGGACTTGGACGGGAGTAGCACCGCGAAGTACTGCCACGGCATCTCCATCTTCCCTGCCACGGATGCGGTCATGATCTCGTCCTCGACGATGAAGCACGCCTCGCGGACGATCTCGATGTTCTCGGGAGTCACCTCTCCGAGACACCTGACCGCGAGAGCGGGTCCGGGGAACGGCTGCCTCTCAGAAGCCCTGACGCCCAGCATCCTGGCCAGGTCGCGGACCTCGTCCTTGTAGAGGTCCCTGAGGGGCTCGAACAGCTCCATCCCCATGTCCTTGGGAAGCCCTCCGACGTTGTGGTGGGACTTTATGGTGTCGCGGACGCCGTCTCCGCTCTCGATCCAGTCGGGAGCGATGGTCCCCTGGACCAACACGTCGGCTCCGAACTCCTTGGCCTCCCTCTCGAAGACGCGGACGAACTTCTCCCCGATGACCTTCCTCTTGGCCTCGGGATCGATGACTCCCTTGAGGGCCGCGAAGAACTCGTCCCCGGCGTCGACTATCCTGTAGTTGATGCCCATGTCGGAGAACATGCCGCGGACCTCGTCGGTCTCGCCCTTCCTCATGAGCCCGTTGTCCACGTAGACGGCGAGGAGCCTGTCGCCTATCGCCTTGCTCACCAGCGTGGCAGCGACCATGCTGTCCACACCGCCCGAGCAAGCTATGATCGCCTTGCCTTTTATCCTGTCCTTAGCGGCCTGCAGAGTGTCTTCGATGAAATCCTCAGCACCCAACATCGGAAACCACCTGCTCCGAATCGGCTATGACCTTCTTCGCCTGCTCCAGCCTGTACGCGCAGAGCTTCTCCCTGACGAGAGGGTCGTTGATGGCGACCATCTCCGCAGCGAGGACGGCCGCGTTGTCCCCACGGTCGAGACCGACTGCGGCCACAGGTATCCCCGGAGGCATCTGGACTATCGAGAGGATGGAGTCCATGTTGACCTTGCCGCTGACCGGGACTCCGATGACGGGCCTCACGGTGTAGGATGCCACGGCGCCAGGGAGCGCTGCGGACAGGCCGGCTATCGCTATGAACACTTCAGAACCGCTGCTCTTGACGAGCTCTTCGACCCTTCCGGGGGTCCTGTGCGCGGAGGCTACCGCTATGTCGAATGAGATTCCGAACCTCTTCAGCAGCTCCATGGCCTTCTCCGCTACCGGCAGGTCGCTCTTGCTTCCCATTATGATGGATACCTTGGACATTGTGACGACGACTGCTTTAACGATAAATAACCTTGTGCATGGCAAATTATAGAAAGGTATGATGGAAAACATCTGCCACAGTCCTCAAAGGCCTGGCTGAAGGCGCCTTTCTGGTTATTCCATGACGGAATCAGAGTAAACAGGCATTCGAAACTCAGTTGAACGTAACATCCATTTACGAAGAGCTCTTAGTATCTTCACTCAGGCACGGGCGCGTCTCGCGATGCGTCCGTAAGCAGGGATACGAGGGGACAACGTTTGATATTGAAATATCTGGACCGGAAATCCTGGGCGATGGTGGCGCTTTGCGCCGTGTTCATACTGATCCAGGTGTTCTTCGACCTCCAGATCCCGTCCTACATGAACGACATGACCATGGCCCTCCAGACCGGGAGCGACCTGGGCGCCGTCTCGGATTACGGTCTGAAGATGGCCTTATGCGCGTTCGCCAGCCTGGCCGCCGCCATCGGGACCGTGTACATGGCGGCCAAGGTTGGCTCGACCCTCGGAAGGAACCTGAGGCTGAAGCTTTTCGATAAGATCAAGACGTTCACGCCGCAGGACACCGTGAAATTCTCATCCGCCTCGCTCATAACCCGCACCACCAACGACGTCGTGCAGGTCCAGACGTTCGCCGCCATGGCGCTCTCCATCATCATCAAGGCGCCTATAATGGCCGTCTGGGCCCTCTCGCGCATATCCGGAGGCAGCTGGGAATGGACCGCCGCCACCGCCGCAGGGCTTCTGGCCATCGCCGCGTCCGTCGGGTATATCCTGTGGATCACCCGCCCGTACTACAAGAGGATCCCCCCTCTCACGGACGACATCAACCGCCACACCAAGGACCACGTGTCCAGCGTCAGGGTGGTCCGCGCTTACAACGCCGAGGAGTTCCAGGACGATTCCTTCAAGAGCACCAGCGAGAGGCTGCGCGACAACGACCTTTACATCTGGAAGCGCACCGCCCTCCTGCCGCCCATATCGTCCGGTGTGTCCGACTTCCTGACCCTGGCCATCTACTGGATCGGAACCCTGCTGATCGCGGAGACCTACGGCATAGGGGAGAGGCAGCAGCTCTTCTCGGACATGATCGTGTTCTCCTCGTACGGATTGCAGGTCCTGATGGCATTCATCCTCGTGTCCCACATCATCCAGGAGTCCCCCAGGGCCCTGGTCTCGTCCAAGAGGGTCCAGGAGGTGCTGAGCCACGAGCCCGCCATAGACGACGGGGTTAGGAAGGACGGGGACGGCTCCACCGGCAAGGTAGAGTTCCGCGACGTAGGGTTCGAATACCCCGGAACCCGCGAGAAAGCCCTGGACGGGGTCTCGTTCATCGCCGAGAAGGGACAGACGGTGGCCATAGTGGGGCCCACGGGATGCGGGAAAACCACGCTGGTGAGCCTCATCCCCCGCCTGTACGAGGCGAGCTCGGGACAGGTCCTGGTCGACGGCGTCGATGTGAGGGAATACGAACGCAAATCACTCGGAGCTAAGCTCGGATACGTCCCCCAGTCCAGCGTCACGTTCGCAGGGACCATCCGCTCCAACGTCGCGTTCGGCGACATGGCCAAGAAAGCCACCGACGAGGACGTCATGAAGGCCCTGGAGACCGCTCAGGCGGCCGAGTTCGTGAACGACCTGGACGAAGGCGTCGACACCGTCGTCCAGCAGGGAGGAAGGAACCTCTCCGGAGGGCAGCGCCAGAGGCTCTCGATAGCCAGAGCGATATGCAGGAAGCCGGAGATCTTCGTCCTGGACGACTCGTTCTCCGCTCTGGATTTCAAGACCGACAAGGCCGTGAGGGAGGCGCTGAAGAAGAACGCCGCCGGATCGACCTTCATAATAGTGGCCCAGAGGATAGGCACGATAATGGACGCCGACCTCATAGTGGTCCTCGACGAGGGCAAGGTCGTAGGCCGCGGGAAGCACTCCGAGCTGATGAAGACGTGCGAACTGTACAGGGAGATGGCAGAATCCCAGATGCCGGAGGAGCTCCTATGAGGGCAGAGGAGTTCATCGACCACAGGGAGGGCAGGACCCGCCACGAGACCATGGCCCTCCTGGGAAGGCTCCTGCGCACGTTCGGGAAATACAGGTGGTACATCTACCTGGGAACCGTCCTGACGCTCGTATGCTCGGTCCTGTCCGTCATCGGCCCCACATACCTCTCGTCCATGACGAACTCGGTCGCCGAGAGCATCTCCAAGGGAACCGGCGTGGACGTGTCGGGAATAGCATGGCTGGCGATAACGCTGGCCGCCATCTACGCCCTGGCGTTCCTGTGCAACTACCTGAGCATCCGCCTGGCATGGGTCGCCGAAGAGGCCAACGGGGACGTCCTGCGCAAGATGATGTCCGAGAAGATCTCCCGCATCTCGGTCGGCATACTGGACACCATGAGGCACGGGGATGTCATGAGCCGCGTCGCCAACGACACGGACAACATCCGCAGCAAGGGCGCCGACTGCTTCGTCAACATGGCGGCCGCCGTGTCCATGCTGACCGGGTGCATCATCATGATGCTGATAACCGAGTGGCGCCTGGCATTACTGGTCATGATTCCAGCCGCGGTAGGGTTCGCGTTCATCCGCCTGATGGTGCGCTGGTCCCAGAAATACTATCGCGCCCAGTCCAAGAACCTCGGGCGCATGAACACCCTCATAGGGGACGTGTTCGACGGACTGGATGTCGTGAACGTCTACAACGGCACCGAAGCCGCCCGCGAGGACTTCTTGGAGATCAATTCGAACCTGTACGAGACCGCGTTCAAGTCCCGTTTCGTCGGCAGCATGATGCCCCAGCTGTCCGGATTCGTGAACAACATAGGATACGTCGTCGTCTGCGTGGCAGGATGCGCCATGATCCTCGAGGGAACGTCCTCGTACGGAACCGTGGTGGCGTTCATCGTCTACGCCAAGCTCATGAACCAGCCCCTCGGAAGGATCGCGGGCGCCCTCGCTAACATACAGATGGTCGCCGCGTCCTGCGAGAGGGTCTTCGAGTTCCTGGACACCCCCGAGATGGAGGACGAGACCGGCTTATCGGATGCTCCGGAACATGTCAACGGAAGGGTGTGCTTCGACGACGTATCGTTCTCGTACATCCCAGGTAAGGAGGTCATCCACGGGTTCAGCCTCACCGCAGAGCCCGGGCAGAGGATAGCCATCGTCGGGCCTACCGGAGCCGGGAAGACCACGCTGGCCAGCCTCCTGCTGAGATTCTTCGACCCCGACTCCGGAACCATATCCGTGGACGGGGTGGACCTGAGGACCGTCAGGAGGGAGGAGGTCAGAAGGATGTTCGGCGTCGTCCTGCAGGAGTCATGGATACTGAGCGGAACCCTCCGCGACAACATCGCCCTCGGGAACGAGGGGGCCACCGACGAGGACATCCTGGCCGCTTGCGAAGCGGTCGGCCTGTCGAAGTACGTATCGTCCCTCCCGGACGGCTTGGACACAGTGATCAAGGACGCCGCTTCCATATCCTCGGGCCAGAAACAGCAGATAAACATCGCCAGGGCGGTCGTCAAGCGCGCCCCCATGCTCATCCTCGACGAGGCCACCAGCTCTGTCGATACCCGCACCGAGAGGCGCATCCAGGACGCCATGGACGAGCTCATGAAGGACCGCACCAGCTTCGTCATAGCCCACCGCCTATCCACCATCAAGGCGGCCGACCTTATCATCGTCATCAGCAAAGGCGAGGTCGTGGAGCGCGGAACCCACAAGGAGCTCATCGCGAAGGGCGGATTCTACAAGGAGCTATACGACAGCCAGTTCGAGAACTGCGAATGAAATCGTAGAAGAAAGGACGAAGATGGTTTAGGTAAATGGTTTGGGGTATCCCGGGTTCAGCTCTTGAGAACGACGACCAGGAATATTCCGACGGCAACAAGCGCACCGATGAGGACACCGATGAGGTTGATGACGGCGTTCCATACTGTCTCGTACAGCTCGACTTCGCAGAAGGGAGAGATGTCGCTCCATCCAACGAGGTAAGCCCAGACGACACAGACGATGAGACCGACGACTGCCATCACGCCACCGAACGCCCTGCTTTTTCCAGAGCCGAGGATGGCTGCCAACGCTCCTGCTACGACCATTACGATAGCGAAAGCGAGGACAATCAGGGTCACAAATGTCATGAGATCCATTTTTCTGCCTCCGTTTTTCTACCCGTGGAACGGGCCTATGTTACGACATGAAAACGTTTACCGTAGTTAAACCTACGCACAATACCAGATGTTTTCGGTGTAGATTCTAGATAAAGAAAATGTTACTGGCTAATAGAAAAATTCCCACGGTACTATGTATCCAGGATGGTTGAGTTTTTCGGGAATCCATTTATAGAACCACTCACGCAGATTGTCTCATTGTTAATAAATAATTCATAAAACTTTAAATAATGGTTTATTATAACGAGATATAACCAACGTACACGGAGTTCGGACGAATAATGGCTACATTGGAACGTCTTGGCCGCGTTGAGGAGGTAACCAACGACGGCAGACTGATTGTGACGTGCGATGTGCTGCCAGACATCGGTGACGTCGTGTTCGACAGCGGCCTGAACCGGATCGGGACCGTCAAAAGGATATTCGGTCCAATCGACAAACCATATGCTTCCGTCACACCAGACACGGACAGAGGCACACCCAAAATGAAAGGAATCGAAATCTTCTACAAGGAGAGGCAGCAGAATGGCAAAAACAAGAGAAGGAACAGAAGAGATTGAGGTCTGCCCCGAGTGTGGAAGCCACCATCTCGTACGTGACTATGAACGCGGCGAACTTCTCTGCGAGGACTGCGGACTGGTCCTTGACGACCAGTTCATAGACCAGGGGCCCGAATGGAGGGCTTTCGACGTCGAGCAGGGCGAGAAGAGGGCACGTACCGGTGCTCCAATGACCTATACCATTCATGACAAGGGTCTTTCCACCGAGATATCGTGGAAGAACAAGGACAGCTACGGAAAGAGCATCCCCACAAGGAACCGCGCACAGCTCTACAGGCTGAGGAAGTGGCAGAGAAGGATCCGTGTCTCCAACGCTACCGAGAGGAACCTCGCGTTCGCTCTGTCCGAGCTCGACAGGATGGCCTCCGCCATGGGGCTCCCCAGGAACGTCAGGGAGACCGCCGCCATGATCTACAGGAAGGCAGTCAACAAGAACCTGATCAGAGGAAGGTCCATCGAGGGAGTCGTGGCCGCTTCGCTGTACGCGGCGTGCAGGCAGTGCGGCGTCCCCAGGACTCTCGACGAGGTCGCCGGATCCAGCCGCGTAGGCAGGAAGGAGATCGGAAGGACCTACAGGTTCATGACCCGCGAGCTCAAGCTCAAGCTGATGCCCACCAAGCCCCAGGACTACGTCCAGAGGTTCTGCTCCGAGCTGAAGCTGACCGGAGAGGTCCAGAGCAAGGCGGCCGAGATCCTCAAGGACGCCTCCGAGAAGGAGCTGACCTCCGGAAGGGGGCCCACAGGCGTGGCCGCAGCCGCGATCTACATCTCCTCCATCCTCTGCGGAGAGAGGAGGACCCAGAGGGAGGTCGCGGACGTCGCTGGAGTGACCGAGGTCACCATCAGAAATCGTTACAAGGAACTCACGGACAAGCTGGGCATCGACATCCAGCTCTGAGAGCTTCCGCCCGGGCCTTCGAGCCCGGGAATCATTTTTCAAGGCCTGAACCACTGGAACTCCAGGTATTTTATGTCCCTGCGGGAGACCCTCCCGAGCAGGATCTCCTTCTTCACCCCGCCGGACAGCCTCACGGTCTTGGAGACCTCCGACCAGGTGCGTATCCCGCCGTCGATTATCGCATGGACGAGATATCTAGCATGGCAGTCGTCGGGGGACGAGGTGTACGCGCGGAAATGGTTGCCATACTTGAAACCGGATTTCACCACGAGGCCTCTCTCCCTGAGGTCGGAGAACACGGCCAGACGGATGTCGAAACCGTCCTGGACCTTGGAGCTCACCTCTCTCAGATCGTCGAACGACATCGGCTCGCCGGCGGCGTTCAGGACCTGCATCCTCCCCTTGGAAACCAGATGGCAGCTCTCTACCAGGGACAGCTGCATGAAGTTGCCGACGGTCTTCCCGTAGAAGCCGAACGTGCGGAGCGCCTCGGCGTCCTCCATCTCGTAGACGAACACCCTGTCGCGGACCAGCCAGCCTACGGGGGTCTCCTTCATCTTCACCGGGAACACCTTCCCGAATGGATCCCTCAGGGCCATCCTGTAGTAGGTGACGTCCCCCTCCTCATCGACTACGGCGTAGAGGATGGACCTCTTGCGCTCCTCGGCGTCGATAGCCTGGGAGATGAGATCCGAGGTCTCGAACGTGGCCCTCTCGGAGACCGCTTTGACATAGTACTCGGGGCGAGAGTTGCTGAGGGTCTTCCCTCTGGGGAACACAGACAGGTCGTAGTCGCCGGTCTCCGTCTTGACGACGAAGCCCCTCTGCCTGAAGTCCCTGTAGACGAGGTAGCGGATGTCGAAATCCTCCAGGACCGTGGACGAATGCCTGAACAGCTCGTCGAAGCGTACGGGGCTGCTGTCTAGCTCGACATCCAGCCTGTTGCATTCGGACAGGTATGTCGCCTCGATCAGGTCCAGGTCCACTCCGCCTCCGCTGCGCGGATATCCGTAGTTGCCTCTAGTGTACAGACGGCTGCCCTCGCTCTGGTCGCGGACCTCTACGATGTCGTCCACAAGTATGCCTGTCATCCATGCTCAATGTCCGAGTGCGTATGTAAACATGAGGTCTGGATCTTCCAGTGGAAATGATGGGGTCTAAAACAGGTAGTATAAAAAATAATGGGGAACCCCGCCCAGGAAGGGAAGCTGGGCGGAGCGTTTCGGGATCACATCACATCGATGCGGGTCCCGACAGGCTTGGCGGTGACCGAGTCGAGGGTCACTTCCAAGAGCCCGTTGTTGTAGACCGCTTTCGCGGACTTGGGATCGGCCTCGCAGGGGAGCGCCAACTCCTTGAAGAAGCGCTTGTCCCCTCTCTCCACTTTGATCGAGAGGTTGTTTCCGGTGCACTCGAGATTGATGTCCTTCTTCTCGACCCCAGGGATCTCGGCTACGACCTTCACCTTGCCGTTTTCCATGGACACATCGGTGAATGGCTCCCTCACCGAGGCGATCTGGGGCCTTCCGAAGGATCCGTCCGTGTTCCCGAACTCTTTGACGTGCCTCACTCCGTCCGGACCCTGGTACATGGTGTACCCATAGGTCTTGACGTCGGGCCCGTTCATGTCGAAATCCGCGAACATGTCCTCGATCCTTCTGTTCAAGCTCTCGAAGCTTCCGAAGAAGTTGTTCCAGATGTCATCGCTGCTCATATCTCTCACCTTTCTCTCTTTTTCGTCACGTTCTTCTTTCGTTCTCTTTCGAAGGGGTTTGGAAATGGTTTGGATCAGGACTTGTAGTCCTTGAGCTTCCTCCTGGATTCGGGGCCGAACTTGTCCATGGCCTTCTCGAAGTCGGCGGCCTCCACCTTGCAGGCGGCGACCTCCTCGTCCGTGGGGGCCTTTCCTCCGGCCACCAGGCGCCTGACCGCGTTCATCACAGCCTCGTTGCAGATGGCGGCAATGTCCGCTCCGGTGCAGCCCTCGGTCTTCTCCGCGAGGTCGTCAAGGTCCACGTCCTCGGCCATCGGCCTCTTGCCGGTATGGATTCCGAAGATCGACTTCCTGGACTCCTTGTCCGGAGGCCCGATGTAGATCGACTTGTCGAATCTTCCAGGCCTGAGGAGGGCGGGATCCATGATGTCCGGCCTGTTGGTCGCGGCGATGACCACGACGTTGTCCAGGCCTTCGAGCCCATCCATCTCGGTCAGCATCTGGGAGATGACCCTCTCGGTGACGTTGCTGTCCCCGCCGGTTCCCCTCTCGGGCGCTATCGAGTCGATCTCGTCCATGAAGATCACGCAGGGCGATGCCTGCCTGGCCTTCCTGAACGTCTCCCTCACGGCCTTCTCGGACTCCCCGACCCACTTGTTGAGGAACTCCGGTCCCTTGACCGCGATGAAGTTCGCCTCGGACTCCGTCGCCACGGCCTTCGCCAGGAGGGTCTTACCCGTTCCCGGGGGACCGTAGAGCAGGATCCCCTTCGGAGGCTTGGCGTTCATGTGGTCGAACACCTTGCCGAACTTCAGTGGCCACTCGACGGCCTCCTTGAGCTCCTGCTTGGCCTCCTCGAGGGCTCCGATGTCCTCCCACTTCACGTTAGGCTTCTCGATCAGGACCTCCCTCATGGTGGAAGGCTGCATGTCCTTCAGGGCGTTCTTGAAGTCCTCCTTGGTGACCATTATGTTGTTCAGCACGTCGCGGGAGATCTCCTCGGCCTCGAGGTCGACATCTGGAAGCACCCTTCTGAGGGCTGCCATCGCGGCTTCCTTGGTGAGAGCGGAGATGTCCGCACCGGCGTACCCGTGGGTCTTGTCGGCGAGCCACTTCAGGTCGACGTCCTCGTCCAGAGGCATTCCCCTGGTGTGGATCTGCAGGATCTCGAGACGTCCGTCCCTGTCCGGGATTCCGATCTCTATCTCCCTGTCGAACCTTCCGGGCCTCCTGAGGGCCTCGTCTATCGAGTTGGGCCTGTTGGTGGCTCCGATGACCACGACCTTTCCCCTGGAGTTCAGACCGTCCATCAGGGACAGGAGCTGGGCGACTATACGCCTCTCCTCCTCGCCGTTGACCTCATCCCTCTTAGGAGCGATCGAGTCTATCTCGTCGATGAAGATGATGCTGGGCGCGTTCTCCTCCGCCTCCTTGAAGATCTCTCTGAGCTTGCCTTCGGACTCTCCGTAGAACTTGCTCACGATCTCCGGTCCGCCTATGGAGATGAAGTTGCTGCTCGTTTCTCCGGCGACAGCCTTGGCCAGCATGGTCTTCCCGGTTCCAGGGGGTCCGTGCAGGAGCACTCCTTTGGGAGCCTCGACGCCCAGCCTCTTGAAGAGCTCCGGGTGCCTGAGAGGAAGCTCGACCATCTCCCTGATCTTCTTGACCGCGTCCCCGAGGCCACCGATGTCGTCGTAGGACACCTTCGGGGTATCTCCCTTGTCCGCTACGGGCTTGTCGGTGATCTTCACCTCGGTGGTGTTGCACATCATCACGGCTTCTCCCGAAGGAGCGAACGACGTCACCACGAGGTCGATCTTGTTTCCCATGACGTTCAGGGTGATGGTGTCGCCCTTGGACAGCGCGCGTCCCTCGAAGTTCTGCCTGAGGAAGTCCTCTCCGCCCTGGAGCCTGAGCTGCTCGGTGGGCCCGAAGGTGATTTTCTCGGCGTTCTTCGCCACGATCTTCTTTATCGATACGCGCTCGTCTATGGAGACTCCGGCGTTGCGCCTGGTGGAGCCGTCTATCCTGATGATTCCGCGGTTGGCGTCTTCGGGACCTCCCCTGAGGACCTTGACCACGGTCTTCTTGTTTCCGTCGATCTGCACTATGTCCCCGAACTTGATGCCCAGGATGTCCATCAGGGCAGGATCGAGCCTTGCGATGCCTCTTCCGGTCTCTCCCGGCTTCAGCTCTGCTACTTTGATAGCCTTCTCGTCTGACATTCAATCACTTCCTTTCACTTTCTCAGAGGGGTTTCCGCCCTTCCCGTCGTCCTTCCCAGCGCCTGGAGCATCTTCGCCTTGAGGTTCTCGTCGGGTTCGTCCTCGCATATCTTCGCGAGGTACTCGGCGAGCCTGTCGCGTTCGCTCATGAGCGCCGACCTTCTCTGTTCAAGCTCTTCGATCTCCTCGTCAATCTCCGACATGCGTTCCAGCGTCTCGCCGGCGCACGGAAGGGATTCGGGCTCCTCCATGTCGTCCGGTTCGGGAAGCAGCCTGACGGAGAACATGCCGTTGTGCATGTCCACCACCAGCGTGAACGCCGTGCTCGGAGTGTAGACGGTACGGTCCGGCCCCATGCTGCTGCTCTCGCGGTAGCTCACGACCATCCCGTTCCTCTCCATCAGTACGAGGTTCTTCATGACGGCCTGTTGGCTGACCCCGAGCTCCTTCGACAGCTGCAGCGGGTAGCTGGGACCGCTCGTGAGCAGCTCCAGGATCCTCCTGCGGGTCGGATTCTCGACCATTGCCAGCAGATCGTCAATGTCCATCTTTTCACCTCTTGGTTGTTAACCAGTGGTTCACAACTACAAGATATGTTTGCTATTCTATATAAAACTTTGTACTAGCGGTTGCAGATTGTCTTGATAATTAATTATCTTTACAAGGTGAAGACGCCGGAGACGGCGAGCAGGATAAGAAGCGGATTCCTTACGGTGATTTGCCATGACCAAAAGGAATCCGGACAAGAAGAGCAGAAGCGCCTTAAAAAGATTGAGGACGAGAAGCAGAGCAAGCGCTACAGGGCGGCGGAGCTTGTCAAGGACGGCTATTCGTACCGCGCGGCAGCCGAGATGCTGGGGACGAGCCACCAGTTCGTCAGCGACTAGAGCCATACGCTCCTGGATATGCGGACGGTCCGCAGGAAGGTAGGCGGCGTCGTGAAGCGGGTCCGCGTCTGCAGGTTCAAGGAGGGCTTCCGCGGCCTTCTCGCGACGAAAAGGCCCGGTCCGGCCCCGGGCTCGTGCACCAAGGCCTAGGCCGCCAAAGCGGCCATCATCGAGCAGAAGAGCAGGCCTTTCTGCGAGAACCTTGGCGGCGGGAAGATAGCCCTGATGTCCGGCTCGGGAGTGTCCGGCCCCACGGCCAACAAGATACTGTTCGCCAGCGGCTTCGAGCCCGTGGTGAAGCGCAAGGGGAAGCATGTCAAGAGGTTCGCTATGCCGTGCCCGATGGAGCGGGTGTGCAAGACTTCGTGGAGATAGGGATCGATTCCGAGACGGGCCGCAAGGTGGAGTCCCTGACGGTCGTGGACGGCCACTCCAGATTCTATCTCGGGGCGTTCGTCACGACGTCTCCCACCACGGATTTCGTCATCGAATGCCTCGACAAGGTGTTCGCGGCCCACGGCGTCCCGCCCATGGTGCATTCCGACCACGGATCGCAATGGTACGCCGTGAGAGGCGGCGACAGCCGCTTCGATGCCAAATGCGAGGAATGGGGCACCAAGCATACGATGGCTCCGATCAGGACCCCGGAATGCAACGGCAAGACGGAGAGGGTCCACGGGTCCATGAGGGCCGAGATAAAGTTCCCGGAGAAAGCCGCGGTGGAGGACTGCAGGGCCCTCATGGAGAGCTACGTGCGCCACTACAACGAGATTCGCCCGCATTGCGCCCTGGGGTATCGCACCCCGAAGGAAGTCTTCGAGAAGACTTCCGCTCTCGGAATCCAGATACCGGACATCGCCGGGATGATAGATGAGACGTTCATGGCGTCCAGATCGTGACCTCCGCATTGAGCGGTTGCTGGAATCCAGCTTAGCGTACTAGGCGCGTCAGCCTTGGCTATGGAGCCCGGCGCATTTCTTCGCCAAGGATCCGCCTCATGGGCAGGCGAAGCCCGCAGAAAGAGGGATATAACCTCGTCCTGACGTCCTCGGTATATCCCCTCTTTCTGCGGGCTTTATATCTCCTCAACTCTTCCCTCTCATCTGTAAAGATATCCGCTTCTTATCAGAATCTGCAACCGCTAGTTCTGACGATAAAAGTTAATCTTTACACATGCATCAACCCTCCATGGGACGCAACGAGCTGATAAACACCACAAGGGCGATCCTGGCGAAGGCCGGTTTCGACGTCTCCTCCGCGATAAACGTGAGGGGGATATGCTTCGATGTGGTCGCAAGGCTCGACGACAAGGTCCTGATCATCAAGGTCCTCAGCAACATCGATGCCTTTTCCAAAGAGAACGCGGACGAAATGAAGACGCTGGCCGATGCTCTGGGAGCCACCCCTCTCGTCACCGGAGAGCGCTCGAGCTCCGGAGGCCTGGAGGTCGGGATAGTATACTCCAGGTTCAACATATCCATCGTCTCCAACGAGACGCTGGCCGACCTTCTGCTGGAGAACGCCCCTCCGTACATCTTCGCGGCCCCGGGTGGGCTGTACGTCAAGCTGGACAGCGAGCTCCTGAAGAGCGCCCGCGAAGCCCGCGGTATCAGCCTGGGAACCCTTGCGGAGACCGCAGGAGTCTCCAGACGCACGATCCAGATGTACGAGTCCGGGATGGGGGCGATGATAGACGCCGCCCTCCGCATAGAGGAGTATCTGGACCTTCCAGTCATCGAGACCATAGACCCGTTCACTTTCAAGAGCGAGGAGAGGGAGAAGGAGGAGAGGATAGTCCACAGCATGCCGGACATGTTCGCCCTCAACCAGCTCTCCCGGCTGGGATTCACAGTATCCCCGGTCATCAAGAGCCCCTTCGACGCGGTCACCCACGACACGAGCACCAGGATGCTCACCTGCTTCGGGGACGAGGACTCCAAGATCATCCAGAAGGCCATCGTGGCCTCGGAGCTGTCCAAGGTCATGGACCGTTTCTCGATAATGATCGTGGAGCGCAAGAAGGAGCACGACAGCATCGACGACACCGTCGTCATGTCCAACGAAGAGCTGAAGAAGATAGACGCGCCCAAGGAGCTCACCGACCTGGTGGCTTCCAGGAGAACCAAGAAATGATATCTGTAAGAGTCGGGGACTGCGACGTGGACATACTACCGTTCGTCAACGGTCTCCAGTCAGAGGCCGACAAGGTCCGCGACGCCTACGGGAAACATGAGGCCTACGGCATAGCGATGAGCATCGAAGGGGTCCAGGCCCTGGAGCACAGGGAAGAGCTGGACGACGACTTCGGCGTCAGCGAGCTGGACCTGGTCTACGCCAACAAGATGGAGTGGTTCGGCACGGTGGAGATGCCTTCGCCGGCCGCCTGCGTCCTGGTGGACCTATGCAAGGAGAACGGAACCCCCCTGATCCCCCTCGACATGAACGACGCCGACTTCACCGAGCTGTACTGCAACACGGTGAAGACGCTCGACTTCGTCAAGGAGCACCGCCATGCCAAGAAGGGCATGAAGAAGACGTTCGATGCCAGCACCCCTGAGGAGCTGGCGGTCCAATGGGACGACTTCGTGAACGAGATAGGAAGCTATCACGAAGTTTCCCGGAAAAGGGAAGAGTACCTGGCCGAGCAGATTTCCGATGTAGCAAAATACAGGAAGAGCCTGTTAGTGTTGCTGGAGGTCGAGAGGTGCGACGGCGTGGTCGCGCTTCTCGGAAAGAGATGACCTGCGATAGATGCGATGAGGCCGCACGGCAAGGATGCAGATTCTGCCCCAAGTGCGGAGAGCCGTTGGATGCCTGCACGATGTGCGCCGAGTACGCCAGCAAAGGCTACGAGTATTGCGGAAGATGCGGCAGGAACCTGAAGGAGCCTGAGAAAAAGGAGGACTTCATCGTCGAGAAGACTGTGTTCATCACAGTCATCTGCGTCGCTGTGATGCTGGTGATAGAAGCCATCACCATGCTCTGGTATTCGGCGGACACTTACAGCTTTCTCTCGGACAGGAGCATAAGCATGATCCTGCTCCTGCCTACGATGGTCACCGTCGGAACCTTGGACGGAGTGGCTCTGCAGCTGTTCTGGATCTTCATCGTAGTCGCCATAATAGCATCCTGCATAGTCATAGCGTACCAGTCGCGCACCATCCTGGACAAGAATTCCCCCAACTTCATCCCGAGGATAAGGACGACCCCCGTCTACTGGATCGCCCTGTTCTTCGGAGCCTACCTGATACTGAGCATCGTCATAAGCGCCATCGAGGGAGCGCTCGGATACAGCATCGTCATCCCGGAAGACCTGCCCACCGGAGTCTCCCCCGAATCGATATTCTCGTTCGCGGATGCGGCCGTGTGGGAAGAGATCATCTCTCGCATGATCCCGATCGGGATTCCAATGGCCATCGTCGCCGGCCTCTGCGGAAGAAGGGACTGCCTGAAGTTCCTGTTCGGAGGCTTCGGCGTCACCCGCGTGGCTCTGGTCCTCATCGTCGTATCGGGGATCATCTTCGGAATGGCCCACGAGGGAGCGTGGGGAAGCTCCAAGATCATACCCACGATCATCGGCGGCCTGCTGATGGGATACCTCTACGTGAGGTTCGGAATACACGCGTCGATAGTGTTCCACTTCCTGCTCGACTACTCCGCGGTCATAACCGAGGTCATAGGCCACGAGCTGTTCAGCTTCATCTTCATACTCGTGGCGATAACCGGATTTGTGGCTGTCGCTGGAGTGTTCAAGTACATGAAGGAAGGGGTTTCGCACATTCGCGGAATGCCGGTCTGGATCTTCGAGAAGGAGCCCGAGCCGGATCACGAGGAGAGCAGCGATTCGAGCCTGGACTGAGATTCCACTGCGGATTCGAAGCTGCGGGACTCTATGATGTAATTCCCGCTATAACGGGACAGCCTCTTCAGAACATGCTGGAAATCGATGCTCCCGTCTCCGATGGTCATATGGGCGTCCCTGTCGCCGTTGTTGTCGTGTATATGGACGTTGGCGATCCTGTCGGAGAAGGCATCGATCATAGCGTCAATCTGCCCTGTGGTGTTGGCATGGCCTATGTCGAAGCAGACCGGAAGGTCGGTCCCTTCTATGATCTCCCCCAGCTGAGCCGCGGTGCGACCGACGAAGTAGGGCATATTGGGCATGTTCTCTATCGCCATGGCCACGCCGTACTCCTTTCCCGCCCTGTCTATGATCTTCATGGACTCCTTGACAATCTCCAGTGTGTGGGCCTCCATGTCGGCCACGGCCAGAGAGAAGAGGCCGGGATGGACCGTTATCGTCCTTATGTCGAGGTTGGCAGCCAGCTCCGCGGTGCGGATGATCTCGTTGATGGAGGCGTCCCTCATGCAATCGGATATCGCAGCGATGTTCACATCGCATATCGGGGAATGGATGGAATAGGACATGTCGTAGGATGGAAGGATGTCCTCCATCTCGCGAGCATGGTAAAGAACGGAATGGAATGCCTCCGAGAATATCTCCCAGTGGTCGAACTCCTCGAAGATGGGTATTATCCAATCCTCGATGGGATTGGCGCTGAAGGAGGTGCAGGATATGCCGATGGTCAAGGTTTCACCTCTTCCCCGTCGACGGTCATCGGCGCCACCCTGTCAATGAGAGCCTCGATGTCGTCGTCCTTGACGATCACCTCTATCGCTCCGAGAACGGGACGCCTGTCGGTGAAGGAGACCTTCCCCACGGTCGCGACCTGCTTGTTGAGGCTCATCCTGGTGGAGTTCCCTCTGACGTTGGAGAGCATAACGCCGCGGACGGCATCGAGGATCATCTGCCTGCGGATAGCCTTCGCAAAATGATCCAGAGTCGCGGTTCCCCTGAAACCACTATCGATCTGTTCCAATTCCGCATCGGGGAATATGGATTCTATGGCTGCGCGCACCTTGTCCGGGTCCTCGCTCGGATTGACCGGACAGAATATCTCGACTGTGGCCATAGCCGTGAATATGTGTCGAAGATAAAAACGATATGTGATTCCAGATGGCGACCATGGGCCAGGAAAGGTCATCATGCCCCTTTTTCGGAGGGCTTTAGGCTGTTGAATCGCAGAACCAAATAAAATAATAAGGTTACGTTCATGCCGAAATCATGAAGACGGAGATTCTATCGGAGGCCGCGAAGAGGAAGATACTTCTCTCTCCCGATGCTGTAGAGATGATACTATCCAACAGCGATCCGATGACCTTCACCAACACGGTTTTCGCCCATCTGGCCAAGGATGCCGTCTTCGTGAGCAAGAAGGACATAATGGACTGCATCGCCGGCGACAAGATAATGTTCGAGTCGCAGAAGGAGGTCAAGCCCATGAACAAGGTGACCAACGACCTCCATGTCGTAAGAGGAACGGACATCACCGGCGAGTCCACCTGCGAAGGTAAGATCAACGACTTCGCGGCGTATTTCATGAGCAGATACCAGGCTCTGAAGAAGATCATCGAGAAACGCAGGGACTTCGGGTTCTGCACGACCATAGAGAAGGCCAAGGAGCTCGACAGGGAATGCCGCATCATCGGGATGGTCTACGACAGAAGCACGACCAAGAACGGCCATACGATGCTCACCATAGAGGACGAGAGCGGCATCGCCAAGGTGTTCATCTCCAAGGATTCCCCCCTCGCTAACGAGGTATTCGTGAGCGACGAGGTCATCGGAATTCTGACCAAGCCTTCCGGCAAGAACAGAGCGTTCATCATCGCCGACAAGATCTTCAGGCCGGACATACCGAGGGACCACAGGTGGGAGAACATGGACCTGGTGTCGAAGATAGCCTTCCTCTCCGACGTCCATGTCGGAAGCACGACATTCCTGGAACCCGCATGGAACCGCATGACCAGATGGCTCAAGGAGAACTCCGTCAAGGAGGAGATCAACTACCTAGTGTTCCCCGGAGACGTCGTCGACGGGATCGGAGTGTTCCCCGACCAGGACAAGGAGCTGATCATCTCAGACATCTACGACCAGTACGAGAAGCTCTCCGAGTACCTCAAGGACATCCCCGACCACATCAAGATGGTCATCCATCCCGGGAACCACGATGCTTGCCGTCTTGCCGAGCCTCAGCCGGCCCTCAACAAGGTCTTCACCAAGAGCTTCGACTCCAACATCATGATGGTCGGGAATCCCGTCTACATGAGCGTGGAAGGCAGGACCGTCCTCACCTACCACGGCAAGAGCATGGACGACTGGATCGCTGGAGTCCGCGGACTGTCGTACGAGGATCCCCTGAAGGTCATGAAGCACATGTGCACCTGTCGCCATCTCGCGCCCATCTACGGCCAAAGGAACGCCCTGGCGCCCGAGAAAAGGGACTACCTGGTGATGGAGTACGTTCCGGACATCTTCGTCTCAGGACACGTCCATGGAGCCGGACAGGAGATCTACAACGGGGTGAGGATGATCAACGCATCTACCTGGCAGAGCCAGACCGAGTATCAGAAGATGCACAACTTCAACCCGGATCCCGCCATAATGCCGGTGGTGTCGCTCTCCGACGGCGCCATCCGCATGCACAACTTCATGGAATGAAGCCCCGTTCCATCGGAGTGCCTCACGCATCCGTTCACAGATTGCAATAGCGGACATATGGACTCCAAACTATGAACAAGAAGGTCCTTACCGTCTTGGCGATGAACGCGACACGAGCATCTATGCGAGCAGCCACAACATCCTTCATGGATGGAGCGTCGAAGCGGAGGACGGCTACGAGAGCTTCGGCCTGAAGACCGACCTCCCCATCATAAAGTGCTGAGATTCCAGAAATCAGAAATGGTTGACTCCCCGGACGGTGTCAGGAACGTCCGGGGAATGAAAGAAAGGGTTTCACTGGAACTTGTCCATCAACAAGACCCAGATGATTATGATGGCTCCTAGTATCAGCATCGAATAAGCGGCTATCCAGGTGATCGTGAAGACCCTCTTCAGCTTCTTCGGGTCGTTCCTGATCTCCTCCGCGCGCTCTTCGAGTGATTTCATACTCATTCCTTCTTCAGGTGCTTGAGACGGGTGGTGTTCTCTCTTTCCATCTCTTCGAGACTGAATTTGACGAACCTCTCCGACTCCTTGAGCTCAGGGATGATCTTGAATTCCAGAGCGTTCACTCTTCTCTTGGTCTTCTCGATCTCTTCGAGCAGCTTCTTCATGGTGGTCTCCACCTCGGCGGCGCGGACGATGGTGTCGAGAAGCTTCTCGAACGCCATTGCGGCCTCCTCGATGTAGGTGGAGGTCTCGATCACACCGTATCCCTTGTCGGTGAGCTTGGTGTGGATGCGCTCCGCCTCTACCTTGGGAACCATCATTCCCATGATGCTCTTGCTGCTGAGCTTCACCTGCGGGTCTGCCTTCAGAGCATACGCCGCGGATTTGACGGCGATCTCTCCCTTGACCGTGGTCGCGATGTTGATTTTCTCCATTGCCGCTTCATAGTCGGAGGATACTCCTGCACGCATCTGCTTGGCCTTCTCCAGCACTTCGAAGAACTCGATGATGAGACCGTCTCTCTTCATCTTCAAGACCTTGTGACCTCCCTGGGTCAGCTTGATCTTGCTCTTCAGCTGGAGCAGGACGGAACGGTTGGGGGTGACATCGTGTGCTCCCATTGGGATCACTCCTTCTTGGGCATGTACTTCTCGATGTACTTACGGCCGATCTTGGTGATCTGCTCGGGGTCCAGGTAGGTGAACAGCTCCCATCCGAGGTCGAGGGTCTGCTCGATCGAACGGTCCTCTTCGGGTCCCTGGCGGACGAAGCGGTCCTCGAAGACGTCAGCGAAATCGAGGAGCCTCCTGTCCATGTCGGAAAGGGAGTCCTTACCGACGATGGCCACCAGTCCACGGAGGTCCTTACCCTCAGCGTACGCGGCGTACAGCTGGTCGGACACTCCCTTGTGGTCCTCACGAGTCTTGCCCTCTCCGGTTCCTCCTCCCATGAGCCTGCTCAGGGAAGAAGAAACGTTGATAGGCGGATAGATGCCGTTCCTGTGGAGATCCATGGACAGAACGATCTGTCCCTCGGTGATGTATCCGGACAGGTCAGGGATCGGGTGGGTGATATCTCCTCCGGGCATGGACAGGATGGGGATCTGAGTGATGGATCCCTTCTTTCCTTTGATCCTTCCCGCACGCTCGTACAGCTGAGCGAGGTCGGTGTACATGTAACCGGGGTAACCACGCCTTCCAGGCACCTCCTCACGAGCCGCTCCGATCTGACGGAGAGCCTCGCAGTAGTTGGTGATGTCGGTCATGATGACCAGAACCTGCATTCCGAGGTCGAAAGCCATGTACTCCGCGGTGGTCAGACCGAGACGGGGAGTGAGGGTACGCTCGACAGCAGGGTCGTCAGCGAGGTTCAGGAAGACCACAGCGCTCTTCAGGGCACCGGTCCTCTCGAACTCTTTCATGAACATCTGCTTCTCTTCGTTGGTGATACCCATGGCGATGAACACGACGGCGAACTCCTCGTTCTCTCCGCGGACCTTTGCCTGCCTGGCGATCTGAAGAGCGATCTCGTTGTGGGGAAGTCCCGACGCGGAGAAGATAGGCAGCTTCTGACCCCTGACCAGGGTGTTCATTCCATCGATGGTGGAGATACCGGTCTGGATGAAGTCGGAAGGGCTGTCCCTTGCCCAGGGGTTGATAGCCGCTCCGAGGATCTCACGCTCGTCCTCGGGGACGATGTCGGCTCCTCCGTCGAGGGGCTTTCCGGATCCGGAGAGGATCCTTCCGAGCATGTCCTTGGACACAGGCATCTTCATGGTCTCGCCGAGGAAACGGACGGACGCATCTTTGTCGATACCGGAGGTTCCCTCGAAGACCTGGACGACGACGATCTCGCCGGAAGTGTCGAGAACCTGTCCTCTTCTCATGGATCCGTCGGAGAGCCTGATGTTGACCATCTCCTTGTATCCGACAGGGTCGGTGTTCTTCACGTACACCAGAGGTCCCGCGATCTGGGAGATTGTCTTGTACTCTTTGGATATGTCTGCCATTCGAATCACGCTCCAAGGGCTGCGAACTGGGATTCCATGTCCGCCTCGACGCCGGCGAGCTCCTCGTCGACGTTGTCCTCATACTTAGCCTGGTTGAACCTGGTCCTGACGGGAAGGTGCACGATCTTGTCGACCTGCGCTCCGGAGACCAGAGCCTTGTCGGAGAGGTCGGAGTACTTCTTGATCAGGGTCAGCATCTTGTACTGCCTGGCAAGCGGGCAGTAACAGTCGACCGGGTGGTAAGCGTTCTGCTGGAGGAAGATCTCACGGATCATCTTGGCGATCTCGAGGGTGACCTTCTGCTCGTCGGGCAGAGAATCGGAACCGACCATCTGCACGACCTCCTGCAGCTCAGCCTCCCTCTGGAGGGTCTTCATCGCCCAAGATTTGAGGGCGGGGAAGTCCTCGGCGACGTTGTCCTTGTACCAGGACTGAAGCTGCCTGTCGTACATGGTGTAGGAGGTCAGCCAGTTGATGGTGGGGAAGTGCCTCCTCTCCCTCAGCTTGGTGTCCAGCGCCCAGAAGACACGGACGATACGGAGGGTGTTCTGAGTAACAGGCTCGGAAAGGTCTCCTCCAGGAGGAGAAACCGCACCGATGACGGAAACGGATCCGTCCTGTCCGCAGAGAGCTTTGGCACGGGCTGCACGCTCGTAGAACTCGGAGAGACGTCCTGCAAGGTATGCGGGATATCCCTCTTCTCCGGGCATCTCTTCCAGCCTGGAGGAGATCTCACGCATGGCCTCTGCCCACCTGGAGGTGGAGTCTGCCATGAGAGCCACGTTGTATCCCATGTCTCTGAAGTACTCGGCGATGGTCATTCCGGTGTAAACCGATGCCTCACGAGCTGCCACAGGCATGTTGGAGGTGTTCGCGATAAGGACGGTCCTCTTCATCAGGGACTCGCCGGTCCTGGGGTCCTTCAGTTCGGGGAACTCGGTAAGAACCTCGGTCATCTCGTTTCCACGCTCTCCGCATCCGATGTAGACGACGATCTCTGCATCAGAGTACTTAGCCAGGGACTGCTGGGTAACGGTCTTTCCGGTTCCGAAAGCTCCGGGAATGGCAGCCGCTCCTCCCTTCGCGAGGGGGAACATGGTGTCCAGGACACGAAGTCCGGTGACCAGGGGTATGTCGGGCTGGTACTTCTCGGCGACGGGCCTGGGGTTACGGACAGGCCAGTACTGGATCATGGGGACGTCTCTGCCGCCGATGGTGGCAACGGTCTCATCGATGGTGAAGTGACCGCTCTTGATGTTCTCGACCTTGGCGTTCTTCATTCCTATGGGGACCATGATCTTGTGGACGACAGGTCCTTCCTGGACGGTACCGAAGACCTCTCCCTCGGAGACGAGGTCGCCGACTTTGACAGTGGGAACGAACTCCCATTTCTTGCTGTGATCAAGTCCAGGCGCGGAGACTCCACGGTAGATGTAGTCGCCCATTTTCTCCCTAAGGATGGGGAGAGGCCTCTGGATTCCGTCGTAAACGGAAGTCAGAAGTCCGGGGCCGAGCTCAACGGAAAGAGGCCTGCCAGTGTTGGTGACGGGCTCTCCGGGTTTTATACCGTCAGTATCTTCGTAAACCTGGATGATAGAGTACTCGCCGACGATCTTGATGACCTCTCCCATCAGCTGCTCGTTTCCGACATGCACGACATCGTACATCTTGGGCGAGATACCGGTGGCGGTCACGACAGGTCCAGCGACTCTGTAAATTACACCTTCAGTGCTCATTTATTCATCCTCGTTCTTGTATAAATCAACGCCAATCGCTCTCTTGACCTTCTCGCGGAGGTCGCTCTCGTCGCCTCCGACGGGCACCACGACAGGCTGAATGGAATCTGTGACCTTCTGCCTGACCTGGTAGGAGAGATTGTCGAGGTCCTTTGCATCTACTGCAAGGATACCTATTGTTGGCTGGCTCATTGCCTCCAGCATTTTGTCTTGGTAGTTGTCCGAATTCGCGACGAAAACGCGCTTAATTCCTGCGAGCCTGAACCCGAGTACGAAATCCTCGCTTCCTATGACTGCTATCTCCATCAGATCACCACCAGTCCTTTGATGGTCTCTCTGCTGAGTCCACCATCGACGCCTCTGGCCACGACCCTGATGTTCCTGACTTCGGTCTCTTTCGCGACCATGAAGTCGATGATGGGAAGCACGGACAGAGGATACATGTGTGCCATCTTCTTCGCCTGATCAGCCTGGTACTTCTTCATGGACGAGAGGATTCCCTTGTGGGTGATGTCGTCCCCCTCCATGGCAGGCTTGATGTACTCCTCGAAGACCTCGAGACGGGACAGGTCTCCCAAGGAGGCCTTGATCGTGTCGTAGTTGGCGAGAAGCTGGGCGTACTTGGTATCGATCTCCATCCCTCCGGGGATGTAGTATTTCATGACCTCGTCGCCGTAGATGCCCTCATGCTTGAGCTTCATGATGGTCTTGAGGTTCACGATATCGATCTCTTTTCTGATGTAGTTCAGGAAGATCCTCGTAGGCTGGGTGTAGGGGTTGATGCTGTCGAGCAGCCTCTGGTAGTGCAACTTGTCGAGGTGGTCCTCGACGACCCCAAGGTTCCCGGTCTCTTTGTAAGAGGCTATGACTTCGTTGGGGATGGTCACCATTCCAGTTCTGCTGCTTTCTGAAAGCACGTCTTCGACGGAATCAAGCGAGATAAGCTTATTCAAGGACTCTTCGTCCACCTTGCCTGCAAGAACAAGGTCTTCCCTTATTCCATCGGCATCGACACCGTACGACTTTCCGCGAAGGATGACCTTAAGATTCCAAAGGTCCCACTTCTCGAGATATGCTGCTACCATGTCGGCCAGCTCGCCCTGTGAAGCTCCGAGGATGCTGTTGAACACGTTCGCCATGTTCTGATAGGTCGCGTGCTCGACGAGCGTGATTCCGGAGTACTTCCCGGCGAGGTCGGTCATCTCTTTCTGGTAGCCGGCTTCGCTGATGTAACGGGAGATCTCGGGGACGCTCATCTGGATCATCTTGTCGTAATCTTCCTCTTTGAGGAGTTTCGACTTCTTCGCTTTCACCCTGGTTACGGCGTAGGCGTAGTTTCCTTTCCTTACACTGCGCTTGAACATCTGGTTCACCCGAAGAGTATGTCAGACACGGTCTTGATCTCGCGGTTCCAGATGGACTGGAGTATGGTGGAGTATTGCATATCGACCTCGACCTGTCCGTCCTCGCTCTGGAGGATCAGACCGCCGGAGATCCTGTCGTCCTTGACGACGCTGGATACCCCGAGCTGCTCCGCGGTGAAGTTGTCTTTGGAGGACATGATAGCCTTAGGGTTGGGGATGATGTCCTTGACCTTGTTCACCATGGCCTTGTACTGCTCCAGCTTCTTGTCAGCCGGAGTGTTCTTAAGGTCGGAGAGAGTCTGGTCGAAGGCTTTGGCGAGGACTTCTTTCTTCTTGGCCAGGACGATCTTCTTGCTTTCCAGCTCTGCGCTGGAGATCTCCTGGCGCTTAAGACGCTCGACTTCCTCGTCGCGCTTCTTGGCCTCATTCTGTTCAAGCTCAGCGACCTTCGAAGCCGCATCGGAGAGGATCCTGTCGGCTTCCGCTTTTGCGTCCGCCTTGATCTTGGAAACCTCTTCCTCTGCGGCCTTGAGGATCTCCTGAGTGACGTTTGCTAATACTGCCATGAGATTACCTCTTGGCGGAATCACATCACGAAGATAGCAAGGATGGAGATAACCAGTCCGAAGATGACGATAGTCTCAGGAAGGACCATGAAGATCATTGCTTTTCCGAAAAGGCTCGCGTCCTCGGTGATTGCTCCGACTGCGGCCGCTCCGACGTTTCCTTCCGCAATACCTGCTCCGAGACCGGTAAGTCCAACTGCAAGTCCTGCTCCAACTGCGATGAGTCCTGCTGCTTCTGCTGCTGCCATTTATGATACCTCTTTATGCTTTGTCTTTGCTTGAAGTGGTTTTCACGCGTTTGATTTTAAGGGGTTCGTACTCTACTCCGCCACCATCGAAGAACTTGACCATGAGCTCGACGAACTGCAACCTGAGAGAGTGAAGTCCCGCAGACAGAATACCGAGGGTCCAGATCATGAGATGCAGGAACGCGAAGAGCGCAAAGGCCACGACAAGCGCGATGGGGCCCTCTCCGAGTCCTCCGTAAATCATTCCGATGCAGATGTAGTTGAATGCGAGCGCCATTCCCGCCTTGGACATTCCGATAGCGGCAATACGAGTGTATGAAAGGATACCTCCCACGATTCCGGGAAGCTCCATGACGGCCTGCATTCCTTCTTCAGGTAAGTTGAGGATGATACCGATGACAAGGAGCACGGCTCCAATAGCCAAGGGGATCAGCACGGCATCGAAGGCCTGTCCCTCTATGAGGATCATAGCGAGAGCGTAACAGATGAGGACCATGCCGATGAAGCTGAGGACCCATCCGCCCTTCTCCTTGAACGCGTGGGCGAATCCGTGCTGGATGGTCTTGTTGTAGACCGCGCAGCAGTACGCGAGGAGAAGGTGGCAGATACCGATGTACACGGAAAGCTTGAGCTGGAATCCGATCCAGTCCGCTCCGAGCTTGTGAACTCCTCCGTACTCGACCTCTCCGTTGTCAAGGACGACGGAAGGCAGAATTCCCTGGAAGAGATCAGGAAGGTTGTGGAGACCGAGAAGGGCTTCCCATGTGTATTCAACGCCAGTGTTCTCTCCGATGAAGTGCATTCCTAGACATTCTCCATAGAAGAATAATCCGAAGATGAATGCCCAGATTCCACCGAAGAACAGGACGGTAGCGATTGCACGCCAGTCCTTGTGGTGCGTGACCTTAAGGCCGTACGCTCCGAGTATTATGAAAGGAATCGCGTATCCCACGTCACCAATCATCATACCGAAGAACAGAGGAAGGAAAATCGCAATCAGGATCGAAGGGTCAATCTCCTGATATCTCGGCACCGACATAAGCTTGGTCGGATACTGGAATTCCTTCACAATTCTTCCGTTGTTGAATTTGGTGGGGACTTCTTTGAATCTGTCCTCTGCCTCTTCAACCTCCTTCATGGTCCTTCCGCGAGTCTCCTGGATCTCGACGTAGGTTCCCTCCACCTTGGCCTCGATGTCGATCTTGACGGCCTCGGCCTTCTTCGTGGGTACCCATCCGTCGATGACAAAGGTATAGTCGCTGGAGGCGATCCTCACAGGGATCTCTCCTTTCTGGGCCTCGATGGACAGTTCTTCCTCAGAGGCTTTGAGGAAATCTTTGTGTTTCTCAAGAAGCTTGTTGAGCTCTTCATCGACCTTTGCAAGTTCAGCCTGGGTGGCAGCGAGATCGTGCTCGGTCTTCGCCAGGGCTGCAGAAGGCTTTCCGGTCTCATCAGGGACGGAAATCTCGGAGAATTCGCAGTCGGAGAGAGCGGACAGGACTTTTTCCCTGTCCTCCTTCTTCGCGAAGACTGCGACGACTCCGCCTTCCTTCTTGCTGATTCCGCTGTTATAGATCTCGCAGGGTATGTCTGCGAGAACCGATGCGGGATCGGAGGTCACGGTTCCGACGGTGGAGAAGATACTCTTGTAACCAGAGTACAGGTCCAGGTCGATATCCAATTTAGAAAGCTGCTCAAGACTCTTCTTCGTAGCGTTTAGCTCAGTGATTCTCTGATTGAGATCATTCTTCTTATCGAGAACGGATATTACCTCGTCCTCGACAAGTTCGACGCTGTTAGATGATATCTTGCTTTTGATCTCACTCTCGGAAATAGGAGCGGTGGGAGTCCTTTTGGTGATTCCCAGATCCTTTTCCATCGCACGCACTTTCAGCAGCCTCTCGGATGCTTTGGCTGCGTACGGACGGGATGTTCCGAGGGTGAAGCCTTCATCTGCGTCGACAGTATGATCGATCAGGTGGACAGCACCCACAGAGAACAGGGCGTCGATAGCCTCGTCCATGTGTGATTTTGTGCCCACAATCACAATCCTACTCATCGACTCAGGAAGTGACATTTAAGGTCCTCTCGAATTCTTTATAGAGAAAATCTTTCACTTCCTGCATTTTCACCGTCGACCTTTGTTCGATAGAGGCGGCAGCGGAAACGCCGTTTTTCAACAGCCCCTCGCGCTCCGACTCGAGTTTGACTTTGGTCGTGGTGATAGCAGACTCAAAAGCACTGCGGCACTGGGCCTCAGCGTCCTGAATCTTCTTCACAGAGTTCCTGCGAGCTTCAGCAATAGCGGATTTCCTGGCTGCTTCTGCATCAGCGATGAGTGCATCAGCATCCTTCTCCGCCTGCTTTATTCCCGATAGTATGTCAGTTCGGCTCATATACACACTCCCCGACCCTAAAGACGTAAATAAGCAGGTATACTTAACTGTTAGTACAACAACCTGATTATAAATGATTAGAAAACGGTTTATATACGTTCTTTAAACAGAACGCAGCGATTCCGCTACAGGAAATCAGTCGGGTCTGTATCTCCTCACGATCACGTTCGTCTCCGAGAGTATATCGTTGGACAGGTCGTCGACATAGTCCTCGTCGTAGACGATCTCTGAGATTCCGGCGTTGATGATTATCTTGGCGCACATCGAACAGGGATAGGTCGTGGTGTACAGCGTTCCGCCGTTGACGCTGGTTCCGAAATAGGCCGCTTGGATGACGGCGTTCTGCTCCGCGTGGACGCCTCTGCACAGCTCATGCCTGGTTCCGGAAGGAACGTGGAGCTGCTCCCTAATGCATCCGAGCTCCTCGCAATGGCGGGTTCCCTTAGGAGAGCCGTTGTAGCCTGTAGAGAGGACCCTCTTGTCCTTGACTATGACTGCTCCGACCTGCCTTCTGATGCAGGTGGACCTGGTTGACACTAGTTTAGCCATGCTCATGAAATATTCATCGTTGCTAGGCCTTGTCATGGATGGTGCATATAGACAGCAGGATATAAACCGTATCCGAGAAAACAGCGCTACGCATTTGTTTATATCCGCAATCCATTCGGAGAGCCGTGAATGACGAAAACAGGAAGATGATATTCGTTCTTATCGCAGTGGTGGCGATCATCGTAGGCGGATACGCCACTCTGATCAGCTACACCGGAATGGGCACACCGTTCAGCGTGGTCATGTCGCAAAGCATGCAGCACGATCCCGACAGGTCGGAGATCGGATGCATCGACACAGGCGATGTCGTCGTGGTGAAGAACAAGAACAGCGCCACCATCGAGAGCTACGTCGTAGCCACCAACACCGGATACTCCACGTTCGGAGACTACGGTTCGGTCATCATCTATGAAAGGGATTCCAGTTCGAACCCCGTCATCCACAGAGCGATAGTCTGGCTGGATTGGAACCCAACCACGGAGACATGGTCGTCCAAAGAGCTCGTCGACTACAAGGGAGAATGGTACTGCAACGTCAACGGCTCGCACGAGAACAACACGAACAACCTCCGCGGCACATTGACGTTCGAGAACCTGACCCAGTCGGGGAAGACGGTGAAGATCAATCTCAGCACCTTGGAAAGGCAGAGCGGATACCTGACCTTGGGAGACAACCCCAAGACGAACCTCTCCTTCGACCAGGCCTCGGGGATAATTTCCCATCCGATAGGAAACGACGACATCAGGTCCGTTCCTTTCTTCGAGATCCCCTGGCTGGGAACTATCAAGCTGCTGATCAACGGGAACAACGCGAACCTCAGCTACGTCCCTAACAGCCTTCCTTCGCTTGCGATGGTGATCGTGACGATCATCGGAGCGATACTCCTGATCGATGTCGCAACAGTCTGGAAGAACATCAACGGGTGGTCCTTCAGGAAGAAGGAAGACCCATGAAAGCGGGGCTTACCCCCCCACCCCTTCATTTCCATTGGAACTCCTGAAAAAAAAACAGGGACATTTTTCAGAGACAAAAAACCCTGATCCTGAAGGAGTAAAACGATTTATTTTTTAGAAATTTGACTGAAATTCGAAGAATAGAAGGGATTTGATAAGAAATTTCAGAAGAAATTCAGAACTCGCAAGGGAATACTCTTAGAGATCCGAAATTTCCTATGAAGCTCAGCAGATAGTGGTCTGTTTAGGAGGCCTGTAGGAATAGAGATCTTTGAAAGCATCGTCGTTCTTGATCATGTTGACGATTTCCTTAGGAGTGCTGAGCTCGATCTCCTTAGTGCGGCCTGCTCTCCCGAAGGATTTGACCCTCGCATGAACGATTCCGAGCATATCCAATTCAGAGATCAGTCCTGCGACTCTTCTCTGAGTGAGAACAGACTGACCGATGACTTCGCATATGAATTTGTATTTTGTATAGACGTCCCCGGTAGTCATAGGCTCGTTCCCTTCCTCGTTGTTCATGATGACGCTCATGAGAACGGTCTTGGATTGAATGGTAAGAGTCTTGATGACTTCCGAAACCGCATCTAATTCGATCTTGTTCTTAGCGGAACGAACATGAGCGGAAGTGACCTTCTTGTCGCCGTTCCTCTCAGCCATATCTGCAGACATCCTCAGAAGATCGAGAGCCCTTCTTGCATCTCCCATCTCCTGTGCGGAAAGAGCCGCACAGTACGGGATCACATCCTCTTCGAGAATTCCGTCATCGAATGCGATTTTCGCCCTTTCGTAAAGAATATCCTTCAGCTGATTGACGTTGTAAGGGGGAAAAATGATCTTCTCCTCTCCGAGTCTGCTCTTGATTTTCGGACTCAGGAACTCGGTGAACTTCGCATTGTTCGTGATTCCGATAACAGACACTTTCGAGTTCTGAAGAACCTCATTAATAGTGGTGAGATAATAGAATATATCATCCCCGTTCTTTTGGAAGGACCTGTCAATCTCGTCCAGAACGATGATGAATATCTTGTTCTTCTTGTCGATGTATTCGGTCAGCTCAGCGAATACCTTGTCGAGGCTCCATCCGGTAAAAGGTATCTTTTTGCTGGGTTCGGATATTATCTGATTAGAGATGTTGTAAAGGATTCCATAAGGAGTATCGACGACTTCGCAGTTTACATAGATGAACGCACAGTTCTCCTGATCCGGATCAGCTTTCTTCAGCTCTTTTCCGATGTAGTTCATCACAGCGGTCTTTCCGGTTCCGGTCTTTCCGATTATGAGGATGTTGGATGGTTTATCTTTGTTGAGGGAAGGAGCGATTATCTCGACGACTTCGTTGATCTTGTCCATCCTGTGAGGAAGATTCTCTGGGATGTAGGATGACTGGAGTATCTTCTTGTTCTTCACTATTACATTTCTTTTCTGCATGTATTGTGTGAAGATGTTCGGTTCGCTCATTTCACCACCCTTTCATCGGAAAAACCTTTTTTCCAATTTATTTCCACTGTATCTTGAAGTTGTTTATAATAATTTCATTTCCATGTTTTTTCCTTGTCTCTGATGTCTCTGATCTATTTGCCTTCTACTGGAAATCTGGTGGTTGTTCTGATGCAGCTTTTCTAAACCTCAACCATGTTAAATAATAGGTCTCTCTTACTCACCATAATACTCTCGGAGGGGTAAAAGAAATGAAGGGTTGGCTCGTCATTGGTGCTTGCGTTCTCGGAATCGCCGCATTCATCGGTGTTCTCTGTCTCATCAACTCCATGCTCTGAAAACCGCTGACTCGAATTTTCGAGTTCCAGTGGAAATGAAGGGGTGGGGGGGTGTTATGTCTACAGCACCCCTTTCCTTATTCAATGAGCCGCGAGAATCTTGTTCTGGTGGCTCTGTTGAACAGATATGTCATTCTAGCTGTGGCGGTAGTAGCTGTTGTGGCGGTATTCATCGTTTTCAGCGGCAATCCTCTTTTGGAATTCGATCAGAGAGGGATCGTTCATGATGTGAAGAGGACTTCCAACGGATACACGTTCCAGATGGACTGTTCCGATGGAAGCTTCATGAAATGCTTCTCTAAGGAGAGCGTCGTCGATCTCGGCCATTATGGCATATCAGGCTCCTTTTCTCAGGACGGTTCCATATTCTTCGCATCGTCCGTGGTTCTTCTTGACGATCCGGACCTGGTAGGTTATAAGACGGCGTTTACCATCCCAGGTTCCGATGTTCGTTGCTGTTGACGATACAGATTCGATGAAGGGAAACTGCACGACCTTCCTGGCGACGGAGATCATTCGCGAGTTTTCCGATCTGGACCTGATCGGGAATCCACGTCTCGTTCGCCTCAATCCCGCCGTGCCCTGGAAGACCCGTGGCAACGGGGCTCTTGTGATGAGATTCGGAAAGGGCGTAGGGAAGAAGAGGAAGATCGGAAAGATCGGCGACCGCGACATATTCTGCTACGACAGGTGCTCTTCCTTCGAGCCGGATCCCGAGATGATGAGGGAAAGGATCATCCCTCACATACAGAATCATCATGAGGACGAATCCGATCCCGGTCTCCTGATATCCGTATCCAAGCCTTCCCAATCTTTCTATTGGAGAGGCGTGAGGACGATTCTTTCGCGGGACGATGTGGATCCGGAGATAGAGAGGATCGGCGGCACCACCTTCACCATCGGCTGCGGCAGAGGCCTTATCGGATGCACCTGCGGCATGGCGTGGAGGCCTAGAGACAGCACTTTCGAACTTCTTTCCTACAGGCCTTCCGAGAGATGGGGCACCGAGAGGATATTCGACCCATTTACAATCCGCGACGTAGAGCACGGATATCCGACTACTTTCAACAGTTGGGAGGACCGTATGCAGAAGGTTGCGATGGTTCCTTCCACTCCATGTCCGGTCATGTACGGGCTTCGCGGAGATGTGGAATCCGATCTTATCGAAGCTTCGGCGAAGATATCGACCGAACCGCTCGAGAGGTGGATGGTCTTCCTCACTAATCAGGGAACCGACGACCATATAATCCATGATCCCAAGTCTTTGATTCCCAATCAGTCGTATCTTCTCAAAGGGAAGGTCTCCTCTCCTGCCAGGCACATCCCCGGCGGACACGTGTTCTTCGATATCTCCACCAAGTATGGAACTGTCGAATGCGGTGCATACGAGCCTTCCAAGGAGTTCCGCATGTCGTTGGACTGGCTGGATGTCGGAGACGAGGTCGAGGTGATGGGAGAGCTCAGAGAGGATCCTCGCACACTCAATCTCGAGAAGATGCACGTCGTCGATGCTGTTCCTGAATGGAGGAAGATATCGAATCCCGTATGTCCTGTATGTTCGAGGACCATGGGTTCGGCAGGTTCCGGAGCCGGATTCAGGTGCAAGAAGTGCCATACTCGCGCTTCGGATCCCATCATGGAGCGTGTCGTTCGTCCCATGGTACCGGGATGGTACGAGCCTCCTACTGCGGCCAGGAGACATCTTTCCAAGCCTCTGAAGAGAATGGGATTGATCCAGCCTGTCGAATTCGTCAATAGTCGTAGTCAATAATCGACACTAATTTATATACAGGCATTATCGTTCGGCTAGAGGAACATTCCATGGATGAAGCAGTCATACTCAGTGCAGTCAGAACACCCATAGGAAAATATGGAAAAACCCTCGCAGGCATCAAGGCGACCGACCTCGGCGCCATAGCTGTCAAAGAGGCTGTTTCCAGAGCTAAGATCCAGCCCCAGGATGTCGAAGAGTGCATCATGGGCAATGTCATCAGCGCAGGTCTCGGACAGAATCCTGCCAGGCAGGCCGCTATTGGAGCCGGTCTTCCCGTCGAGATAGGATCCTTCACCGTGAATGCGGTCTGCGGATCCGGAATGAAGGCGCTCATGCTGGCTGCCGACGCCATCAAAGCGAAGGAGTACAACGTCCTCGCTGTCGGCGGCATGGAGAACATGTCCGCTGCTCCTTATCTCCTCAACGGAGCCAGGTGGGGATACAAGATGAACGACCAGACCATGGTCGACGCTATGGTCCATGACGGTCTGTGGGACATCTTCAACAACCAGCACATGGGATTCACCGGAGAGATCGTCGCAGAGAGGTTCAACGTCACCAGGGAGGACGCGGACAGGCTGTCCATGGAGTCCCACCTTAAAGCCGCTGCAGCCACCAAGGAAGGCAGGTTCAAGGACGAGATCATCCCCGTCACCATCCCTTCCAAGAAAGGGGACATAATTTTCGACACCGACGAGGGAATCAGGGCCGACACCAGTATGGAGGTTCTCGGAAAGCTCAAACCCGTCTTCAAGAAGGATGGGCTCGTGACCGCAGGAAACTCCTCCCAGCTGAGCGACGGAGCTTCCGCTCTCATCGTCGCGTCCCGCAAGTGGGCCGAGGAGAACGGATACAAGCCTCTGGCGACCATCGAGGCTTACGGAGAGCGCGGAGTCAAGCCCGAGTACATCATGGAGGCTCCCATCCCCACTACCAGGCATGTCCTCAAGAAAGCCGGAATGACCATCGACGACATCGACCTCTTCGAGCATAACGAGGCCTTCGCTTCCGCATCCTGCGCTGTGAAGAAGGAGCTCAACGTCCCTGACGAGATATTCAACGTTAATGGAGGAGCAGTCGCCCTCGGACATCCCATCGGATGCTCTGGAGCCCGTGTCCTCACCACTCTCCTGTACGCGCTCATCAACCGCAACAAGGAAGTCGGACTCGGAACCCTCTGTCTGGGCGGAGGGAACGCCGTCACCACTATCATTCGCCGCTGCTGATTCCATCCAGCGGCAACCAAACCCCTTTTTCTGCTCTTTTCATGTTATTCCTTGAGCCAATAATTTTAACGGCAATGTCGTTTACTTGGTCATGAAGCCTTTGGATCAGGTTCTATCCGAGATCGATTCTTCCAAAGACGACATCATCAGCATGATGATGGGCATGATCCGCATTCCAGCCATAGCTCCCGAGAGCGGAGGCTCAGGCGAAGGGAAGAAGGCGGATTTCCTGATGGAGAGGCTTCAGGGATACGACGAGGTCCGCAGGATAGAGGTTCAGGATTCCTTCGATCCCTCCGTCACCAGACCCAATATACTAGCCAGAAAGATCGGTCCTAAGAAAGGGACCGTGTGGATCGTCGCACATATGGATGTCGTTCCTGTGGTCGATCTGGAGAAATGGGACAGCCCTCCTTTCGACCCTGTCTGCAAGGACGGGAGGATATACGGAAGGGGCGCCGAGGACAACGGACAGGCAGTCATATCCTCGTTCTTCGCGGCACGTCCTCTGCTCTTCGAGAAGCTGAACGGGATGTCGATAGGCCTCGCGTATGTGGCAGATGAGGAGACCACCAGCGAGATGGGCATAGGATACCTAGTGGATAATGATTATTTCACTGAGGACGACGTCATCGTCGTGCCGGACTGGGGATCACCCAACGGGACAAGGATATGGCTTTCCGAGAAGAACCTGCTCTGGCTGAGATTCGACATCGAAGGCAAGTCGGTACACGGTTCCACGCCCCACAAGGGAATCAACGCGTTCCGCGTGTCCACCTATCTTCTTGCCGACCTCATGGACGAGCTTGCGGAGAGGTTCGACCTCCAGGATCCTATGTTCTCCCCTCCGTTCTCCACGTTCGAGCCTACCAAGAGGCCTGCGACGGTGGACAACGTAAACACCATTCCTGGAACGGACAGCTTCTTTATGGACGTACGCCTGCTCCCCTCGTATTCGATGGATGACGTCATCCAAGCGGCGGAAGAGGTGGCAAAGATACATTCCGAGAGGTCCGGAGCGAGGATAACCGTGTCTGAGATACAAAGGAACCTCTCCGGAGCACCTTCTTCCACTGATTCTCTGGGATTCAGGGCGCTCTCCGATGCCGTGGAGCATATCACAGGCACCAGGCCTGTTCCTTCGGGCACCGGCGGAGCCACATGTGCCAACTTCTTCAGGCTTAAAGGCCTGGATGCGTACGTGTGGCAGTGCGGAGGTGGAACCCTTCACGGTCCCAACGAGTACGTCGAGCTCAGCAATCTCATGACGGACTGCAAGGTGTTCGCCACCCTGTTCTACAACCTCTGCCTGAAAGGCGAAGAATAAGAGAGAAAAAAGGTTGGAATGGCAGGATGCTCACTCTTCGAACATCCTGTCGATCATCCAATCCGTGTTGAATTTGATTATATCGTCGTATTCCTGACCGTTGCAGACGAACGCGATGGGCTTTCCGATGGTGTGGGCTATGGACAGCGCCGCACCTCCCTTGGCGTCGGTGTCGATCTTGGTAAGGATGACGGCGTCGATCCCGATCGCGTTGTCGAAGACCTTCGCCTGCTCGATGGCGTCGTTCCCTGCGAGGGAGTCTCCGACGAAGATCTTCAGGTCGGGCTTGGCGACCCTGACGATCTTCTTCATCTCCTCGATGAGGTTGTTGTTGGTCTGCATGCGTCCGGCGGTGTCGATGAACACGACGTCCTTTCTCTTGGACTTGGCATGCTCGATGGCGTCGAAGGCGACGGCCGCAGGGTCTGCGCCGTGATCCTGCTTGACGATCTTGCATCCGAGCTTGTCGGCGTGGATGCCGAGCTGCTCAATCGCTCCAGCCCTGAAGGTGTCGCATGCTGCGAGGACGACGGTCTTGTCCTGCTTCTGGATGCGATTGGTCAGCTTCGCGATAGCGGTGGTCTTGCCGGTCCCGTTGATGCCGACGAACATGATCACGGTGGGCTTCTCGCGTCCATCGAGCCACTCGTCGAAGTCGAATTCGTTGATCTTCAGGACATCCCTTACAGCGTCCTTGACGGAGAGCTCGACGACCTGTTCAAGGGTGTAGGAACGGTCGTACTTCTTTCCGACTAGGTTCTCCCTGACGCCGGACTTGATCTCCTCGGCCACAGGGTAGGCGACATCCGCTTCCAGAAGGATGATCTCGAGCTCGTCGAGGATCTCGTCCAAGGGATCCTCCTTGATCCTCTTGCTCAGGAAGTCGTTGTTGAGGAGCTTGGATGCCTCTCCTCCGGACTTCTTCTGCTTCTCCAGCTTGAGTTGCTCCTTCCTGGAGAGCTTCTTGGGAGGCTCGGCAGGGGTCTCCACCTTGGGTGCGGGAGTCTCGGGGACCTTGGGAACCTCTACCTTCGGGGGTTCGACCGGCTTGACAGGCTCGACCGCAGGAGTCTCCACCTTCGGGATCTCGGGCGTCTCCACCTTCGGAACTTCGGTCCTTACCTCAGGAACCTCCACTTTAGGGGTCTCCACCTTCGGGACCTCTGGCGTCTCCACCTTGGGAGGCTCGACCTGGGGTGCGTCCGGTCCCTCTTTGTACACCGCTTTCTCGTCGATCTTCTTCTCCGCTCTGGAGAAGAGGCTCTTCATCTTGGCTTTGAGGGACTCGAACATGTTCACACCCGGATCATTGGAGCTGCTGTCTCGCTTTGTATTCCTGCTGGATAGCCGCAGTAAGATTGTTGAGAGCGTTCTGGGACTCGTTGAGGGCCTCCATGGTCTTGGTCAAGGCCTCGGAGATCTCAGCGTTGTTGGCATCCATGTACTCGATGGCTGAGTTGGTATCCTTTTCAACGGAGATGTCGGAGCCGACGTCGACGACGACGTTCCTGTTGGGGGTGACCTTCACGGTGATGTAGGAGGTCGCTCCGATGGGGACCATGA
Organism: Thermoplasmata archaeon; assembly: GCA_015063165.1. Lineage (GTDB taxonomy): Archaea > Thermoplasmatota > Thermoplasmata > Methanomassiliicoccales > Methanomethylophilaceae > Methanoprimaticola. Next base: position 7,882 of record SUSZ01000007.1, on the reverse strand, counting down.
TCTCGTCCCCGTCCTTTGCGTCCCTGAATGCTTTGAGAGCGTTGGAGGCCAGAGTGACCTCGTCGAGGGATACGCGGAGCACCTGTACCTGACGGGAAAGGGCCTCGACCCTCTGCTTGTATGATTCCGCGACGGAAATCGCCTGGCGGAGCTCTGCGTCTTCCACGTTCACTCACCGATCTGGTACTTCACGACGTGGTTAGTGACCTGGTCTGCGGGGATCTCGGAGACATCGGTGATGTCGATCTGCCATCTCTTGAGCTTGTGCTTGCTGCCGATGGTGGAGTAGGCCTTCTCTTTTACTGCCTCGCAGTCCTCTGCCGCCATCTCGACGGAGAAGGGCTGCCTGACGAATCTCTCGTCTGCGTAACTGCCAGTGATGCGGAATGCTTTCATAGTGATTACCTAAGAGTGCCCATGAACTCTATACTATTAATAAAGGTTTAGGTGAAGATTCTGCAGGAACGGCAACTCAGCCCCTTGTCCGTGCCGTATTAGACGTCCTTTGCATGCGGACGATTTTAACGGCGGGAACCTCAGAACAGCCTCTCCCTTCCCTCGTTCTCAGAAGCGAATCCTATGTCTGCCATCTTCCTTCCTATCAGGAATATCGCCAGGAACTCCGGGACCTCGGTCTCCCCTTTGAGTGTGAAGTCCTGTCCTTTCATGTTCAGGGAGGCGTCCCTCCTCATCGTTATCTTCACAGGCTCGTCCGTGTAGACCTCCGGCACAGCGTACTGGAGAGGATCGAAGTCGGTCAGCTCGTCGCGGGTGATCGGCGTGACCCTCAGGCCGCTCTTGCCGTGGATAGACCCTGGAAGACGTATAAGCCTCTTGATGTCGGCTGTCACAGGCTCGTCGACCTCTCCGGAGAGGCGATGTGCGACGTCCTCCTTCATGATCTTGACCAGGATGTCCTGCGTCGGCTTCGACACGAACGCCATGGTGTCCCTCTCGAACATGTTGGCTCTGTTGGCGGCGAGCTCCTCCTTCGCCTTCTGGACGGTCTGGTTGTTGCTGCCTTTGATGCTCGGATAGGTCTTCTTGACGTCCTTCACGTCCATGACGCAGATGTCGTCGACGACCTTCTCCAAGCCTTTCCTCATCCTGCGCCTCCATCCTCCGCACTCCTTGGGAGGCAGCAGCCTGTCCTTCGAGACGTTGGTGTAGGTTCCGGCGGCCGTGGACACCTTCGATGTGGCCACCACGTGGTACGGGAAGACCCAGTCTATGTTGAGCCCGGAGCAGGTGATGTAGTCCACCAGCTCCCTTCTCTCGCTCGTTCTCAGGCTCATGATATCCGGGCGCCTGACGTGAGCGTGGTACCCTCTTCCTCCGGAGAAGGTTATGTGCACCTGCTCCTCCGAGAATCCCAGGTCTCCGATGAGGAAGTTGTCGACCAGGCCGATCATCTCGCTCCTGATCTGAGCCAGCATCTCGGAGTAGGTCATCTCCTTGGCGCCTTCCAGGTGGTCCGCGTCCAGGTCGAAGATGAGCTCTGCTCCCATCCAGCCCTTCTCGTCCATGGTCGGGGCGTCCGGCTTGCGGTAGTACGATGTCGAATAGTAGCTGTGTGACGGGATCTGATAGGCCATGAACCTTCCTAGTTCCTCCAGGCTCTTGAAGGAGAGATGCCTCTGGACATACGACTTGTCGAAGAACATGAAGCCGAATTCCCTTCTGGTGAACCTGTCGGGGAGAGACGGCGTGTTCGTCTGGTAGTACCTTTTGAAGGCTTTGTAGAGGAACCGTCCGTTTCCGTCCATGACGACCGAAGCATGGGCTATGAAACTAAAATATGTGTGTGTCCGTTCCCATTGACATGAGTGAAAAGGTCCCGGTCTACGACAACCACATCCACATGAGCCCGTCAGGACGCAATGTGGATGCTCTCAAGGAGTACGAGTCCCTGGGCGGGACCGGCCTCACGCTTGTCACCCTTCCGTACAAGGAGGTCCGGATCTCCAGAGGGGAGGACTTCGCCAGGTCCTTCGAGATAACCTACAGCCTCGCGGCGAAGGCCAGGGAAGCCACGAACCTGGAGATAAACATCGCCGTCGGGCCGTATCCTGTTCTTATAATACCTCTCGCCGAGGCTTACGGGCTCGACAAGGCGGAGGAGATGCTCATCAAGGGCATGGAGGATGCCGCGAGAGACGTCGCAGAGGGCAAAGCAGTGGCTCTCGGAGAGATCGGAAGGCCGCATTTCCCCGTGTCCCAGGAGATATGGGACGCTTCCAACAGGGTCCTGCTCCGCGGGATGGAGCTCGCGAAGGAGAACGACTGCCCTGTGATCATCCACTGCGAATCCGAGGAGGACACCGACCGTTCCCTCGCGGAGCTCGCCGACCGCGCCGGTCTGGACAGGGGGCTGGTGGTCAAGCATTCGTCCCCTCCGCTGGTCACGGACGAGGAGACGTACGGGGTAATGCCCTCCATTCCCGCCTCCAAGACCAACGTCAAGACGGCTATAGGGAAGGGCACGGACCGTTTCATGATAGAGACGGACTACATCGACGATCCGGAGAAGCCTGGAGCGATAATGTCGGTCACGACCGTACCGAAGAAGGTGTCCGCCTGGCTGGCCAACGGGCAGGTTCCCGTGGAGAGCATCCACCGGATATGCGGAGACATACCCGATTCCCTTTACAAGCGCTGAGGTGAAGTCCATGTCATTCAAGGTCACATGCGTATACGACGAGGGCGCCAAGGAGAACACGTCCCTGATAGGCGCGAAAGGCTCGGCCATGCTGGTCGATGTCGGAGAGAGGAGGCTCCTGTTCGACACGGGACTCCGCGGAAGATACCTGGCCCACAACCTGTCATGCCTGGGCATCGAGCCGGACTCCATAGACGCCGTCGTGGTGTCCCAGCCCCACCCAGATAACTACCGCGGGCTGGACGGCCTCCTCAAGGAGAGGACGAAGCCGGTGGACGTCTACGTGATGCAGGGGATGTATCCGGAGAAGTCCGGCCTCCTGTCCAAGTCCAGCGGCATTTCGGAATCCGACAGGGCCAACGCCATCCTGCATTACGACGACGGATGGATAGAGCCGATCCCCAGGGTCTTCAGGACGCCATACTTTGATTCCGGTAACGGATACAAGGAGGCTTATGCGGTGATCGACGCTCCCCGCGGTCTGGTCATACTGAGTGGACGTGGGGTCGGAGGTCCCGAGAACGCTCTGACGGAGGCAGAGTCCCGCTTCAACAAGAGGACGATGGCATTCCTGGGGTCCCTGGACCTCGAGAAATCGAAGAAGCCTGTGGCTGATGCTTACGCCGCATCTTTGGCGGCCCATTCCGTCGACGATGTCTACCTCAACCACCGCACCGGAAGGAACGGGATCACCAACATGAGGGTCAACCTGGGCCTCGCAGGCGTGAAGGAGTTCTACGCCGGCTTCTCGTACACCGACGAGAGGTCCTGATACTGAACTCGATGGAAAGCGATGTGATACAGTTTTATCCATATTGATTATATATCTGTAATAGAAGAGGGAAAACGATGAAAGTGTTCTGGCGCTTGAAAACCGCTATGATGTTCGCGTTCATGACCGGGCTGCTCGTAGCCATAGGCATCGCGGTCGGTTACGTGTTCAACAACGTCTGGGCAGGGTTCTACGTCATGCTTGCCCTTTCCATAGGGATCAACATCTACTCGTACTTCTGCTCGAAGAAGATGGCCCTCGTTGCCAACAAGGTGCATCTGATCACCAGGGACGAGGAGCCCAGGCTGTACGATATCGTCGAGAGCCTGGCCATCAGGGCGGACCTTCCCATGCCCGAGGTGGGCATATCCGAGGTCCCCATGCCCAACGCGTTCGCGACCGGGCGCAACCCCAAGAACGCTGCTGTGGTGGCCACCAGGCCTCTGCTGGACCTTCTCAACGACGAAGAGCTCGAGGGGGTCATGGCGCACGAGATGTCCCATGTCAAGAACCGCGACATACTCGTGATGTCCGTCGCTTCCACTCTGGCTTCGATAATCTCCTTCGTGACCAGGATGGGGGTCTACGCGGCGATATTCAACAACGACAACAAGAATCCAGCAGGGCTGATCATCCTGATAATCGCGGATATCGCAGCCCCTATCGCCGCCGCGCTGATCCAGCTCGGAGTGTCCAGGAGCCGCGAGTTCCTGGCTGACGAGTCGGGAGGAAGGCTCACCGGCAAGCCCATGGCGCTCGCTAACGCCCTCATGAAGCTCGAGGGAGGATGCACCGCATCTGCGAGCATGTCCGGCAGCTACGACAGGGACTCTTACAGCAGCGTGTGGATCACAAACCCCTCTGGGACCAAGATCAAGTCCACGATCTCCGGTCTCTTCAGGACCCACCCCTCCACCGAGGACAGGGTCGCAAAGCTCCGCGAGCTCGACGCCGAGCTTCGCGGATATTGAAAAAACCAAGGGTCCGGGCAGGATGTCCGGGCTCTTTTTTTTGAATTCAGCTTACAGGCTCCCACTTGGCGAGCTCGTTCACCTTGGACAGGGTCGACCCTCTGCGGATCTCCTCCCTGGTCCTGTTCTCCCTCTCATGCACATCGAGAGCGCGGTTCGCGACTTCGACCGCGGACTCCTTGGGGATGACGACGACGCCGGACTCGTCTCCGACGATCCAGTCCCCGGTGCGGACCCTCTGGCCGCCTACGGTTACTTCGATGCCGATGCCGCCGTATCCTTTAGGCTCGCCGGCGCAGGGCGCCACAGTGCGGGAGAACGCGGGGAACTCCAGGTCGCGGATGTCGTCGATGTCCCTTATTGCTCCGTCGATGACTATCCCGGCCGCACCCATGACCATGGCCGAGCAGGTGGCGAGCTCTCCCCATACGGCTACAGGCGCTCCTCCGACGTCCACGACGAGGATGTCGCCTTTGTTCACGCGGTCTATGGCTTCGACAGGCTTCGCCCAGTCCCCGTTGGTGGTCTGGACGGTCAGAGCGCGTCCGACCATCCTTTGCCTGTGCTTCAGCGACTGGGGGAGAATGCCGATCATAACTCCCTGCTTGTGGAACGCGTCGGAGATGTTGCAGGTGGAGACCCTCGCGAAAGCCTCGAAGAGGTCCTCCTCGGTGTACTTCTTGGCCAGGTCGGTGTTGATCTTGGCTCCCGCCATGGCCTTCTTGATGTTCTCTGCAGCGCCTTTGATGTTCTCGGTCTTGATGATGGCCCCGCCGACGATGACGTCGGAAGCACCGGCCTCGACATAGGAGCCGGCGTTCTCCGCGGTTATGCCACCAGCAACGGCGACAGGTATGGAGACCGCGTCCACGATCTTCCTGAGGATGTCGATAGGGGGCTCCTCGCCCTTCATCTGGGTGTCGATCCCCATGTGGAGGCAGATATAGGCCACCCCGAGCTTCTCCACTTCCTTCGCGCGGGCGACCTTGTCCGGCACGTTGATCATGTCGACCATGATCTCGGCGCCGTACTTCCTTCCGGCTTTGACGGCTTCGTCGATGGTGGAATTCTCCGCGAGACCGAGGACCGTCACGATGTCGGCCCCAGCCTTCGCCATAATCTCCACTTCGAAGGCTCCGACGTCCATGGTCTTGGTGTCCGCGATGAGCTTTTTTCCGGGGAATTCCCTTCTCAGAGCGCGGACCGCCTCGGCACCTTCGCTTTTGATCAGAGGGGTCCCGGCCTCGATCCAGTCGGCACCTCCATCCACTGCTTCGTGTGCGATGACCAAAGTTCTGCTGAGCTGCATCAGGTCCAAAGCAATCTGCAATGTGGGCATGCTTGCGGAATCGGTAGCCGTTTATTTCTTACTATCCTGCAACTCGCTAGCTAATCGATTATTGGTTGTCCGCTGACCAGCTATGTCAGTGGTACATGACACTCTAAGGGTGAGATCGTATTGCCATAGTGAAAACGGGAATCAGCTATTGTTTCAGTTGCCTTATTGTTGCGTTTCCTATATCAACACCCTGATGCAATACCGTTGCATGGGAAGTCACTTCATATCGGAAGCCAAAGTTTCAGGCAGAGGCCAGATAGCGATACCCAAGGCTGTAAAGGAGCGTCTCGGAATAACCGAGGGCGACTACGTTGTCTTCATAGAGTCCGATGGCGACATCGTGATACGTGCCGGAAAGCTCGTTTGGGAAAACTCCGAGAACGAGGGCAAGCGCTGAGCACAGCTACCCACCGCCTTGCGGTGGTGCGATCGTGGACTTCCGCGCAACAACCTCTTAGGCCTCAAACGGAGAGGGGAGGTTTCAAACACGAGGGTTCGATCGTTAGCGATGAATTTTCTTTTTTCACTATAGTGTGAAGTTCAGCTTATCACTATAGGGCAATAATATTAACGTCTATGAATATACACAATACGTATGTCATTCATCAAAGTTCAGAAGCTTGTACGCAACGAGGACGGCAGCGTCCGTTCCGGCAGCGCTGTGATTATGGATGTCGTCTATGTGAAGGATGGCAAGTACCATTCCAAGCAGGTTCAGAGGGAGAAGCTCGGGAAGATAGTGAGCCTCGATCCCTCGAAGCGCAGGGGAGTCTTCATGTCCCCCACGCGCGGACTGGTGGCATACGATGTCGACGAAGACCGCTTCTACGATCCTGACGAGATGCCCGCTCCCAAGGAGGCCGAGGCCTCTGCCGTAGAGCCGGAGAAGGTCGTGGAGAAGGTCGTGAGCGCTCCGGAAGGCCCTCACAAGGTCTTCGGAGACGTCTATATGGCGCTGGAGGCGCTGAAGTCTTCCGGCGAGCTTCCGAAGCTCAGGGCATGCCTTTCGGACGATGCCCTCTACGAGGGGACTATAGTCCGCATCATGCACAGGATCGTGGCGGACGGGTCCAGGATCCCAGTGAAGTCCCTGGTGGATAGGTCGTTCGTCTCCGAAGTCTTCTCCAAGGACGCCGTCGGCGGCGGAAAGTACTACCACAAGATGGGGTCCGCCACCGTCAGGAGTGCGATCAAGGACATGCTGGCCATCGACAGGGTGCCGTTCTACACGGACGCCGTGAGCTACATGGGAACCAAGACCGTCCTGATCTTCGACGGAGTCGGAGGAAAGCCGGTCGGATGCGAGCCTGTGGTCGATCCCGGACGCTGGTCCCTGGACCACGGAGGGGACGGCGTGGCCATCCTGAACGAGAGCTACGTCACGGAATCCCTGTTCAAGGCTTACGGGCCGGATTCCGGAATGACATTCATCGCGGTCATGCCTACCAAGAAGGGGTTCCCGTACAAGGACCTCTGCCAGAAGGCTCTGAAGCGCATCGGAGAGAAGGAATGCGTCTTCGAGAAGGACGGCAAGGAGCTGTTCGCCATGAGGAAGAAGATCGATGTCTTCGGAAAGAAGGCTTACGCCTATGTCATTGCCGACATGGGCGGATACGAGACCCCTTCGCCCATGTTCCAGGTCCTGATCTCCAACAAGGGCGGAAGCCCCGAGCTGGTCGCGGACGCATATGCCTCCGGACTTGAGCTGGAAGCCGCCTGCAGAGCCACGATCCCCTCCGACATCCCTGTCCAGGACGCATGCGGAGCAGCCGTGTGCAACTTCGTCGCCTCCTGCATCCAGGAGAAGATCTCGGCGGACTTCACCTCCAAGGGCGTCAGCCTTACCGAGGCGCTCGGAACAGCTCAGTCGGTCATGTGCTGCATCGGCGACAAGGTGGTCGTGGAGAAGGCTGGTTCCGGAGCGTCCAAGATGTTCAAGGGCATCGGCATGAAGATTCCGGCGGAGCTGTCCGCATCCGAGTACAAGGACTCCCTGATGAACCCGGAAGAATCGGTGTGACGTGAAAGTGATATGGAGGATTGCGAAAATCTAGAAGATGAGTAACCAGACAATCTGTTCTGTCTGACCCTAACACAGCATGCAACCTGGTAACAGGTTGTATGAAGCCTGTGTGACAAAG
>SUSZ01000037.1 GCA_015063165.1 Thermoplasmata archaeon | reverse complement strand
GGCTCGCGACCCCGGCCCCGTCCGAGGGCCGAATCGCCCCGCCGGTCGGCACGGTCCTGCGGATCCGGCCCAGAAGGCCGCAGGTAGGCTTCCGGACTTATACCATAAAATCCAGGAGTTAGAGTTCTTACCTAAGCAGGACGCTTTTCGGCCATATCGGCCGTATTGCTTCTATTTAATGCCCCTGGGTATCTGTCGCTAACAATAATTAGCCGTACGGCATTGCGGAGAACATGGGGAAGATTCTGGTTCTTGCTGTGGACAGGGACGATGACTTCGGCGCGAAAGGAGGCGTGACCACTCCTGTGGTGGGCGTCGAGCGCTGCAAGGAAGCAGCCACCGCCCTGGCAATGGCGGATCCGGAAGATTCCGACATGAACGCCCTCTTCGCGGCCATAAAGGTCTGTCTGGACCTTCGCGCCGAAGGCACCGACGCCGAGGTCGCCCTCATCTGCGGCGACTCCAAGGTCGGGATAAAGTCGGATATGGCTATCTCGAAGGAGTTCGAGACCGTAAAGAAGCGCGTGAAGCCCGAAGGCCTCATCCTTGTAGGCGACGGAGCCGAGGACGAGTACATCTATCCGCTGATAAGCGGGGTGAAGATCATCTCCACGAAGAGGGTCTACGTCAAGCAGGCGCCGGGACTGGAGGGTTCGCTCTACATCCTGACCAAGATGCTGGCCGACCCCGACAAGAGGCGCAGGTTCGTGGCACCTATCGGGTTCATCCTGATGCTGGTGTCCCTGTTCTTCGTCCTGCCGAACCTGGTCATGTACCTCTCGGATCCCGATATCTCGATCATAGCGAGGATGTCCAGCGGCCTGGCGGTCCTGTTCGCCGGTCTGGTGCTGATCCTGTACGGATACAGCGTCGGAAAGCGGATGAAGAAGCTGAAGAGCACCATCCTCACCAACATGTTCAAGGAATCCACCAAGTTCCTGTTCATGTCCGTAGCCATAGCGTTCACAGTCATCTCCATAGTCTACGACTATCTCGAGATCCAGAACATGTACTTCACGAGCGAGATACCCAGGGTGCTCTTCTTCATAGAGGCTCTGATCTGGCCCACGGTCATCTCGATCATGTTCTACACCGTCGGCTCGATCATCTCCGAGTACCAGAACGAGAGGGTCTTCAGGACCAGCTACGCCCTCACCGGCCTGACCTTCGCCGCCTACGCCCTCGTGGCCACCGGATTCCTGGACGTCCTCCAGACGTACATCGGGTACGGCCAGATGCTGGAGGCGGGAATCCTCGAGATCGTCTCCGGAGTGGCCATCACCCTGGTCGTCAACTTCCTCAGAGGACGCGACACACGCATCAAGCAGTCAAGGAGGAGGAGTATCATAAGGCGCAAGAAGAAGGCCCCCATGGAGGAGGACGACCTGGAGGACGCCTACGATGCGGTTTATTGAGTGGGAGCCGGTCTACGAGGAGATCCTGTCAGATCTGGGCTTCTCCCGCTACGAGGACGAGGCCTGCGTGAGGGTGCTGCTATCGGTGACCTTGAACAACGACCTGGTCTCTGACGAGGACGCAGGGGCGTTGGTGAGGCCCGTGTGCACCGTCTTCGGCAACTCGCCCAGCCTGGAGGAGGATGTGAGGAGGCTCGGCACCGAAGGCACCCTGATCGCTTCCGGTTCGTCCGTTGGACGCCTTCTGGCGATGGGGATCTTCCCTGACATCGTCGTGACCGATCTGGACGGGGACATCGACGCGCAGCTCGAGGCGAGCTCTCGCGGCGCTCTGACGCTGCTGCATGCGCACGGGGACAACGCCGATCTCATCAGCAGGTATTCCAGCCTCCTGAAGGGGCCCGTAGCTCTCACGACACAGTCATATCCCCGCGACATCGTCTACAACTTCGGCGGTTTCACCGACGGGGACCGCGCGGTATGCTTCGCGAGGCATTTCGGATGCCGCAGGATCCTCCTTCCGGGGTTCGACTACGACCATCCCATGCCCAAGGAAGGCTCCGACCCGGCCATGAAATCCAGGAAGCTGGCCTGGGCGAAGAGGATCATCGAGGACATGAATCCTTCTGGCGTCGAGCTGGTTTATCGATGTCATCGATTTATAGAATGACCGCATAAGCCCGACAGATGAGCACAGCCTATCTCGTACTCCTGGTTCTTCTGATAGTCTATGTGCCCACCTACATCTGGGTCTACAGGAATCCGGAGAAGGCTGAGAGGTGCCATCTCGTCACCTACGGGCCGGCTCTGATGATAAAGACACATCTGGGGATCAACCTCATGGGGCGCATCGGCCGTTACCAGAGGTTCTGGCGGTTCGTCGGATTCCTATCGAAGCTGACCTCCGCGGTTCTTCTGTTCCTGATGATGTACACGCTGATCGTGGCGCTGATGGCCCTGCCGTCCATGGTCGGGAACTCGTCGATAGGGATCGAGTACGCCCTCGCCATCCCGGGATTCAACCCTATCCTGCCCCTCAGCTACGGAATCGCGGCCCTCCTGTTCGCCATGGTCGTCCACGAGCTGGGACACGGGATACAGGCCCGTTCGAACGGCATAGACGTCGATTCATCTGGTCTTCTCTACGGAGTCGTCCCTCTGGGAGCGTTCGTGGAGCCCAACGAGGAGCAGATGAAGGCGGCTCCCCGCAGGCCCAGGATGGACGTCTACACCGCCGGAATCACGATGAACACGTTCTGGGCGATCGTGGCCATAGCCATCCTGATGCTGTCCTGCGCCTCGATATCGTCCCCTTATGACGACGAGCCCGGCGTATACGGCGTCGACAAGGGCTCGCCCGCCTACGACTCCGGAATCCCTCTCACGGCCCTCATAACAGGCGCCTCGTTGGAAGGATCGGACGTCGTGATGCCCGTCGATTCGGCGGTTCTGAACAAGGTGGTGTCGATAGAGTTCGAGGACTCGAGCCAGAGCTTCGATCCGACGAAGCGGTACACCTTCCAATACATCTACAAAGGAGATACCGGGAAAACGAGCAAAGCCGTCCAGATGGGCGCCTTCGTGAACAGCGTCGTCAAATCCAGTCCTGCGGACACCGCAGGCATCGCCCCCGGGATGTTCCTCTATTCTATCACATTGAACGGAGAGGAGACCCTCGTGGGCTCGATAAACGAGTTCACCAGCTTTATGAAGACCACCTCCCCCGGCGACACCGTCGTCCTGGCTACCGTGGATGTCTCCGATTCGCCCGTGGTCGTCTATCACGACCCAGTGGCCCTCACCGCTTCCGGGGGCATCGGATTCCTCGGAGTCGTCGTCAACATGGGCGGATTCGCATTCACCACCCCCGACATCCTCATGGACAGGGCGGCCTCCCCGATGTACAACAACGACGGGTCTGCGATATCCTACGTCAAGTCGTTCCTGGGGTACCTCTCCGGGCCGATGAACGGCATGTCCCCCATACCCGACAACGTAAAGTGGTGGTACGACGCTCCTGCTGGCGACCTGACCTGGGTTTTCCTCTCCCTGCTGTACTGGATATTCTGGCTCGACATCCTTTTGGCGATATCGAACGCCCTGCCCGCCTATCCGTTTGACGGAGGTTTCATATTTGCTGGATTTATTGACTGGGCGTTGGAAAAGACGGGAATGGACGACTCCAAGAAGCGCGAGGACGTCGGAGGTAGGCTGGCTTCGGCCGTATCCAACGTCGTCCTGCTGATGTTCGTGATGGTGATCGTGTCATTCCTGATCTGAGGTGGACGAGATGATCGATGTTTACGTCATGGAGAACGGGCGTCCGGTGAAGACGGACGAGATCGGCGAAGACGTCTGGATCAACATGGTCAATCCCACTACGGAGGAGATCGACCTCGTCCAGCGCACGCTGGGGATCGATCGCGAAGCTCTTACCGCCGCTCTGGACGACGAAGAGGGATCCAGGACGGAGGTCACCCCCGAGTACACCCTCATCCTCATCGACGCACCTGCGCGCGAATGGAGGAACGGGAGGGAGGAATTCGCCACCTATCCGCTTTCCATCACCGTCACCGACACGGTCATCGTCACCGTCTCCCTGATGGAGCTCTTCGCCGTGAGCAACATGATCTCCGGCAAGATGAAGAACACCAGCGCGGTGAACCTGTGCAACAGGCCCCGCTTCGTCCTGCAGATCCTGTTGAGGATCGCTCTGAACTATCAGGCCGACCTGAAATACATCGAGGTGAAGAGGATAGCCATGGAGGAGTCCATACGCAAGGCGACCCGCAGGGACGACCTCTTCGAGCTCCACGAACTGGAGTCCAACCTCGTCTACTTCAAGACATCCCTTTCCGTCAACGCTTCCATCATCGAGCGGATGGGGAAGCAGTCCCGTTTCGTCTCCTCCGAGGACGACAGGGAGCTTCTGGACGATGTCGTCATCGAGACCAACCAGGCTCTGGAGATGACGGACACCTACAGCCAGATAATCAAAGGTACCAGGCAGCTGGTGGAGTCCGACATCAACAACTCCCTGGCCACCGTCATGAAGTTCCTGGCCAGCATCACGCTGGTTCTTTCGATTCCAACGATGCTGTTCAGCTATTACGGGATGAACATCAATCTGCCGATGGCGGACTACACGTACATGTGGATCGTCATCATCTGCATCACCATCGCGGTCTGCGTGGCCATGATGCTCCTGCTTCGCAGAAGGGGCTTATGGCGTTGACCGCCGCTACGGAGCGATAACATGTCGATCAAAGAGATGGCCGATGCCATCAGGACCTTTCCTGGGGTCACCAGGAAGAACAAGATACACGAGGTAGTCGACCTCCTTCCGACCGACGGATTCCCCCAGGTATACGCAGCGGAGGGCGAGGATGCCGCCGTTCTGGACGTCGGGGAGAAATACGTGCTGTTCGCAGCGGACGGGATAATGGAGTCCCTGATGAAGACCGACCCCTATCTGGCCGGATACTTCGCCGTCCTCGTGAACGTCAACGACATAGCCGCCATGGGCGGAAGGCCTCTGGGGATGGTCGACGTCATGTCCATCGGAGCGACGGACAGCCAGGACGCCATCATCCGCGGCATGCGCGAGGGCATAAGGAAGTTCGGAGTCCCGATCGTGGGCGGTCACACCCATCCCGACTGCAACTACGACGCCATCGACATCTCCATAGTGGGGTGCGTGCGCAAGGATGCCGTCCTCCTGAGCAGCACCGCCAAGGCAGGGGACGACATCGTGTTCGTGATCGACACCGAAGGGTGGTATCCTGAGAACATCCCCTACGCGTACGTCACCACCGTCGACAAATCGGACGAGATCGTCCGCGGGCAGATGGAAGCAGTCATACAGGTGGGGAAGAGGCATCTGGCCCACTCCTGCAAGGACATGAGCAACCCTGGACACATCGGAACCCTGGGGATGATGCTGGAGTCCTCCTGCAAAGGGGCCCTCGTCGACGTCACCAAGATACCCATCCCTGACGAGGTGGACCCGATAAAATGGGCCCTCACCTATCAGGGATGCGGATTCGTGTTCGCCTGCCCTCCCGAGCATTCCGAAGAGATCATATCCATCTTCTCCAAGGTCAGGTGCAAGGGAGCGGTCGTTGGAAAGGTGGACGACACCCGTGTCCTCAAGATAACCGACGGGAAGGAGACCGCAGAGGTCTTCGACTTCTCCAAGGACATAATCACCGGATGCAAATCCCGGAGGCGATCGTGGTGAAGCTTTTCGGAAGGGAGAAGAAGGGAACCTCGGAAGGGAAGGCGCAGAAGCTGTACGAAGCGGGAATGGCCCTGTACAACACCCAGGACGACCCTGGAGCCTTCGAGGAGGCCGCCAAGGACTTCCGTATAGCCGCCGACGCGGGACACGTGGAATCCCAGTTCATGCTCGGAGAATGCAACCGCCACAGCATCATGTACGACAGGAGCTGGGAGGAGGCCGCGAAATACTACAGGATGGCCGCAGAATCGGGCCACATCCTGGCTCAGTTCCGCATGGGACAGCTCTACGAGGAGGGCAGCGGAGTCCCTCAGTCCCGTTCCAAGGCCGGAGAATGGTATCTCAAAGCGGCCGAGAAGGAGCTTCTCGAAGCGCAGTACGCTTATGCTGTGCTCTGCGAGGAGGGAGACTGCGACGGAGATGCCGAATTCTGGTACAAGAAGGCTGCGGAGAACGGTCACGAGCTCGCCGCGAAAGCGCTGGAACGCGTAATCAAGAAATGAAAACAGCGCCTGGCCACAGAAGTTGTCCTCTCCTCCCAAACCAAGTTTGCCATTCCGCTCCTCAACCCTGCTTTCCCGTAAACGTCGGCAGCTCAGAGTAAGGCTGCTCCCGTCAGGACCTGACCCGGTTTCCCCAATGAGGTACGAACAACGACCCTCCGGCCGTCTTCTTTACCGACTCCGACTCTACAGGACAAGATCTCATTGTCACTCGATGGGCTTGGTAGTTCAGCGGGGCCGTCCCCTGCTGTCGCCCCCGCGTATTGACGATTTCGGGTGTAGGGCACGCCAAGCGCCCCGGCCAAGCCAGACGAATGGCAGTATCGAAAGTCACTATAAAATATCTTGCTCAAATCCGTCGGCAAACCTCAGATTCAACACCTTTGTATCGGCATGACGCCTGACGCGCTTGGCATCTGTTGAAGGCTGGATGGCAACCACGGCATGGCTGCCTGTTGAGCGTCGACGGATCGACTTACAGCGCCTTATGAAAAGTCTGGCAGCCACGCGGTTCCGAACAGCATCTCCGAGAAGAACCTGATGCGCTGGTCTACCAGGGGCTCGGTCGAAACCATCGTCAGGATCTCCCTTCCTCCTAGGAACTCGATCGCCACTTTCAGCACGACGATTGTCTTCCCGAAGCCTGTCGGAAGGATGACAAGGGTGATGCATCCAAGACATCCTCGGACCATCGCGGTCTGGCATCTCCCTTTCTCGATCCTGTCCGGGATGATGCGCGAGTGCGACATGAAGCTCATATTGGCAGATTAACGCAGAGGTCGACATAGTCGTAGCGCAGGGTCTCGGCGGTTCGCCCTCTCCTCTATCATGGACCTCCAGCGACCAAGGTTGTCCTGTATGTACTCCAGCAGGTCGCAGAAGCTATCCAGATCGCTCTCCGTCACCGAGCAGTAGCGGTCCGGGATGCAGTCGCTGTCGTGGGGGGCTTCGTCGACCCAGACCTCCAGCTGCTCCTGCACGTTCCTGTTGAGGCTCAGAAAGAGGGAATCATCCATTTCGATGGTTATGCAGTCGGAGTAGTAGAATCCGCGGAAGCTCTTTCCGACCTTCATCCTGCCAGAAAGGCGCCTGCTTACGGTCTCGTACGTCTTCCCTAGGTCTATCTCGGGCATGTCCTTGCAGAACGGACGGTACGCGTAGTTGAGTAGGCACCTGACGAACTCGCACAAGAATTGATGGGAGTACCGTTCGCACGAGGGGTCGAATCTTGGCGTCACCTCGTCGAAGATCTCCCTCTCGGTGTCCGTGTCCAGACTCCCCGAGAATTCCTCAGGAGGGTCGAGCAGGGTCCATCCGGAGATGAAAGGAGGGTCCTCCTCGTCTTCCTCGTAGTCGTCATAGCAGTCTTCCACGAACCGGGGCTCCTCTTCCTCCCATTCGGGATCGAGCCTCAGCATGGCTTCCTTGCCCTCTTCGACATCGTTGTAGGCGGCTTTACTGTACCATATCTTGGCGTTCTCGATGGACTGGGGGACGCCCAGCCCGGCCTCGAAGAGCCTTCCTAGGTGTAGCATGGCGAGCGTCTCGCCCTTGTTCGCCGCCTTGGCGTACCATCTCGCGGCCTGCTCGTAGGACTGTTCGACGCCCAGTCCGAACTCGTACATGTGGCCGATGTTGTCCTGGGCCACCTCCCTCCCTTGCTCCGCCGCCTTGAGGTACCATCCGAACGCCTCCTCGTCCGACTTCTCCACCCCCAGCCCTTGGCTGTAAAGGTGGCCGAGGTTCGTCTGGGCGTAGGAGTTCCCGTTCTCCGCGCCCATTCTGTACCATTTCAAGGCCTCATCGTAGGACTGCTCGACACCTCTCCCGGTAATGTACTAGTACCCAACGTCCGCCTGCGCTTCGGCGTCCCCCTGCTCCGCCGCCTTGAGGGTCCACCTGAACGCCTCCGGCTCCGAATACGTCACGCCCGTCCCGGTGCTGTACATCCACGCTATCTCTTTGGAAGCCTCGGCCAGACCCAGGTCGGACGCCCTCTTGAACAGTTTGATGGCCTTCTTCCCGGACATCGGGACGTCGCTGCCGAGCATGTAGCGGACGCCCATCTTGTGGAGGGCCAGGGGGTGGTCCTGGGACATGGCCCTCGAATACCACTCGATGGCCTCGTCATAGGACATTATGGCGCCCACGCCGTACTGCGTCGCCAGCCCTATGGCGAACTGGGCGTCGGGGTCGCCGCCCTCCGCTTTCTCTCTGAGCGCGGACATAAGCCCAGCCTCCGTGCCGTTCTCGCTAAGGAGGCCCTCCAGCATCGACAGTATCCTGATGTACGGCTCGCCCTTCTTCTTTTCTTGCTCGAACCATCCGATGATCTTTGGCGTGCCGGCGTCTCCTCTCATGCTCCCAGGATGCCGATGCCCGTATATCTCTCGTGCCATTCACGCCCGGGGATGCCCCATCAATACCTTTGGATCGGTATGACGCCTGATGCGCATAGCGTCCGCTGAATGCTGGATGGCTCCGGGATGCCTAGCTCCCTTGCTATCTAGGATATGCGAAAACGTCCATTTCCGGCCAAAAAACAAGACAATCGATGCGAAGAACGGGAAGTAACGAGTCTAAGTCGGTGGTGTTCAATCTTGAGCAAACGTGTTACCTGCCGATATCAGGAGGAGGAATTCCCAGATATGTCCTTCTCGATGTCGTTGATCTTGTTCTTGATGTCGTGAAGCGCGGAAAGCTGCTGCTGGACGTATTCATCGTACCCGATGTTGAGCATGCATCCGTTGGCAGAAGGGGATATGACGCCGTCGTTCTCGAGCAGGCGGAGAATGTATCTGACCTTATGGTTGGGAAGTTCGAAGATCTCTGACAGCTTGATGATGCCGATGGGCTGGTTCTTCTGGATGACGCGGACCATCTTCAGCATCAGATAGAGCTGGTCCACCTCTTTTTCGACCTGTCTCGAGATCTTTCCGCCTGTCATCAGAATCCTCGTGGTGGAATGGCCGACTGGCGATATGAATCTTGCTAATGTTTGTCACGGTCTCGGAAATCGCCAAAGCCACCATTTTAACCTAAGAAAAACGATTCTTGGACTGGTCGGACCATGGACAGCGAGGAAGCGTACAGGCGGATTTTCGAGAAGAAGAGCTTTTCATCGTTCCTGAGAGACCCTTCGAGCTTTCTTCCTTACATGACGGAAAACGGCATGGGAAATGACGAGGTCAGCGCCGTCGGCTCCCTGATCTCGGCTTCGAAGGACCTGTTCATCGATTCCATATCCAACCAGGACAGCGTCAAGGCGCAGAGGTCTCTCGTATCTCTTTCAGAAAGCTCTGGAATGGGCTATAAGGAGGCTTGCCGCATAGTCTCCGATATAAGGGCCGCCATAGGGCTTTCGCCTGTCTCGATCATGGGCACAGGCCAATCCTCGATCGAGCCTGTGATGAAGTACGTATCCCTTGGTGACGAGACCTTGGAGCAGAACGGGATACTCTTCAAGGAATCCTCGTTCTACCGTGGAAGCCTTAGCGTAGTCGGATACACGGGCCGCAGCAGCCAGCTCGACGTTCCCGCCTCCATCAACCACGAAGGGAATTGGCTCAAGGTGATGGAAATAGGGAAAGGAGCTCTGACAGAGAACCCGTACGTCAGGACCGTGAACCTTCCCCAGACTGTCTTGACGATAGACGACGAGGCCTTCATGTGGGGTCAGGTGGAATCGATTTCCATGCCTGGGATCAAGAGGATAGGCTCCTGCGCTTTCATGAGCTGTCCGCTGAGGTCCATCGACCTGATCGGGGTGAACTTCGTCCTGTATAACACGTTCAGCAACTGCGACAGGCTCAGGTCCATCGTCATCCCGGAAGGCGTCAGGATGATCCGCGAAGGCGCCTTCATGGGCTGCACCGCTCTGGAAAGCGTGTCGTTCCCGAGCACCTTGACGGTACTGGAAGGCAGCTCGTTCGCCGAATGCACCAGCCTGAGGTCCGTGAAGCTTCCGGACAGCCTTCTGGTTGTGGGTTTTGACACCTTCAGGGACTGCTCTAGGCTGTCCTCGGTCACCTTCGGCAACAGCACCCGCGACATAGAGGCAGGGGCTTTCGAAGGATGCAGCCTGCTTCGTTCGGTCGTCATCCCCGAGTCGGTGACGAAGATCGAGGACGGGGCATTCCCGAGGAGCACGAAGATCATACGCGAGGGAGAGGCTCCGAAGAAGACAGGATTCTTCAAGAAATTGATAGGCAATCGAATCCGAAACAGGACGAACTCAGCCGTTCTATTATATTTAGGATAACCTAAATTATTAAATCCGCCGGTCTTGATAGCCGTTCATGAAAGAGAATGTGACCATAGAGAAGGGAACGGTACAGGAGACGCTCATGCTCCCGCTCTATGGAAGGTACATGGCCAACCAGCGGTATCCCCAGCTGTTCAAGGATGTCGCGGCCAAGAAGATCATCGATCGCATCGACTACAACATCGGCAAAGCGGACATGGGGAAAGGTCCTCAGATAGTCTACGGCCTGAGGCAGGATCTGACAGCGAGGTCCGCCTTGAGATTCCTTGAGAAGTACCCAGACGCCATCGTCGTGAACATCGGATGCGGGCTGGACACCATCTTCAGCCATATCGACAATGGGAAGTGCAGGTTCGTCAACATCGATTTCCCGGAGGTCATCCAGTTCAGGCAGAAGCTCTTCGATTCCAACGACAGGATAACCGATATCGGCATGGACGCCAACAATCTGGAATGGATGGACCGCGTAGGATACCAGGAAGGAGACCATGTGTTCCTGATGAGCTGCGGCGTCCTGATGTACTTCCAGCGCCCCCAGGTGAAGAAGCTCATAGACGAGATCGGCAAGCGTTTCCCTGGAGCCGTGTTCTGCTTCGATTACGAGAACGCCAGGATGCTGGCCCGTTCGAACAGGGCTGTCAGGAAGACCGGGAACAACGGCGCTCTGATGCCGTTCAGCATGGAGGACGGAGAGAAGGAGATCAAGGAGTTCTCGGACACAGTGGACTACGTCATCCCGCTGAAGGCTCTTCCGAAGGAATACGACGTCCTCCCGTTCATCTACAGGACGTACTTCAACAGGGTGCTCAGATCGGGAGCCATGGTCTTGGTCGACGTGAAGTTCAAGGAAGCCGTCTGAGCGATCGATACCTCCGGTTTCGGGTAGTTTTTATATCCTATCTGCATGGGCGTCCGCATGGATATCGAACAGAGATACGAGCTGATCACGAGGAACACCCTCGAGGTCGTCGACGAGGAATCGCTCAGGGCGCTTCTGGCCGAGAAGGAGCACCCCCGCCTTTACATCGGATTCGAGCCGTCGGGTCTCTGCCATTTCGGATGGATGCTCGTAGCCAACAAGGTCAAAGACTACATCGAGGCCGGCCTGGAGGTCATCATCTTCTTCGCGGACTGGCATGCGCAGATCAACGGCAAGCTGGGAGGCTCCCTCGAGAACATCCAGCTCTGCGCCGAGTATATGAAGGACAGCTTCGAGTCCTTAGGGGTCCCCAGGGACAAGGTGAAGTTCGTCATGGCTTCCGAGATCCTCGACCTGGACTACTGGGCGACCGTCATCAAGATCGGAAGCGAGACATCAGTCGCCAGGGTCAAGCGTGCCATGACCATCATGGGACGCAAGGCCGAGAACGACGAGATCAAGACCTCCATGATGCTGTACCCCCTGATGCAGCCCGCTGACATCTTCAAGATGGACATCGACATCGGATACGGCGGGCTCGACCAGAGGAGGGCCCACATGCTCGCCCGCGACGTCGCCAAGAAGTGCGGCTGGAAGGCTCCCGTGGCCATCCACACCCCTCTCGTCCCCGGTCTGAAGGCTATGAACCGCATGGATCCCATGGAGTCCAAGATGTCCAAGTCTAAGCCCGATTCTGGAATCCTCATCCACGACTCCCCCGAGAGCATCAGGAAGAAGTTCGAGAAGGCCTTCTGCCCAATGCCCGGAGAGTACGACAACACCGTCATCAAGGTGGACAAGACCGACGACGGTGAGAGCGCCAAGAGCGGAAACCCTGTGCTGGAGATCGCCAGGCTCCTGCTCTTCAACAACGGCTCCAAGCT
Organism: Thermoplasmata archaeon; assembly: GCA_015063165.1. Lineage (GTDB taxonomy): Archaea > Thermoplasmatota > Thermoplasmata > Methanomassiliicoccales > Methanomethylophilaceae > Methanoprimaticola. The sequence continues at coordinate 3,632 of SUSZ01000037.1, read as the reverse complement.
TCTCATCGAGAGGCCAGAGAAGTACGGCGGCAACATGGAGGTCGCGAGCTATGAGGAGCTCGAGAGCGCCTACCAGAACGGGCTTCACCCCATGGACCTGAAGCACGCGGTCGCGAAAGGGGTCGCAGACTGCCTCGCCGAGTCCCGCGCGTACTTCGAGCAGCACCCTGAAAACTACCAGAAGTTCCTCGCTGCCATCCAGAAGGACTGATGCAAATCGTTTAAGGCGATGGGAGGTTCCCGGTCTCCCATCGTCTTTTTTTTCTTTTCCGGTGTAGCTCAGAGTTGCATATCGCTCTTCGAGCCCTCGTCTCCCAGGATCACCGCAAGGCTCAGCCATTTTCTGGAGAGCTTCAGGGATGGCTCGACTCCTGTTCCTTCCTTGTACATCAGGCCCAGGAAGTACGCGCCGTCCATATCGCCTTTCATCCCGGCCTCCTGATAAAGCTTGATAGCCTTGGAGTAGGATACCTCCACTCCGTTTCCCTAGCAGTATATATTGCCCATTTTGGTCAATGCCATGGCGTTCCCTTCGTTAGCGGCCTTCTGGAACCATTTCAGAGCATCCTTTCCGGATGCTTTGACGCCTTTCCCCTCCATATACATCAATCCGAGCTGCAGGTATGCCAGAGACTCGCCCTCCTCGGCGGCTCTGGAGAACCATTCAAAGGACCTCTGAGGACATTCGTTCCTGTATTCGCAGCTGTGAAGGATTCCCATGTCGTAGCTGTCGCATGTCTCCCCTTCTCCCATAGCCAGCGAGCACTCTTCCATAGCCTTCTCCTCGGACCGATTCACGCCGAGGCCTCTGTCGTACATCCTGCTGAGTTCGAGATGCGCTTTCCGAGAGCCGTTCTCAGCCGCCTTCTCGTACATTTCGAAGGCCATCTTGTAGGATTTCTCGACTCCCTTACCTTCAAAGTAAAGCCCTGCCAGTTTTACCTGGGCTTCTGGATTACCCATCTGGGCTGCTTTCTCGTACAGTTCGAACGCTTTTTCGTTAGATCTGTCGACGATAACGCCTTCTTCGTAGAACCGTGCGGCCTTAAATATGCATTCGGGGACACCAGAGTCGACCAGCGCATCGATCGCTTCCTGTTCTGCTTCTTCCTTCTCCTTGAAAGGCCATTCATATTTGCTGACGCGTGTCATATCAATTCCTTCTAACCTTAGGTTGTTAACAGGGATGCATCCGTTACGGGCACCCCTTGTGTCTCATATAGTGATGAAGTGGCTAGGGTTCACACCAGCTTTATAATAGCTGCAGCTTCCATCGCCCACATCCTGCGACCAGGACATTGCCTCGCAGTAGTAGTATATGAGTCTATTCTTTTCACAATGGCAGTTCTTAGAAGCATGGTCGAGGACAACAGATGCCACCGCATGGCAGGTGTCTGGATCCCCTTTCAGGTTGGAATCGAATATCAGGGGAGCCATGTCTAACCCGCAGGCTTTGAAGAGCGCACAGGCGGCGACCGACAGGCAGTAGCAGCCTCCGCATCCTTCCAGCAACGTCTGCAGTGGCTTCTTCCAGTAGTCTGTGTACTCGTCGTCTTCGTCTAGGTTGACCCATTTAACCTGAGTTTGGCAGATGGAGCATTTCTCTGTCTGTCAGACTCGTGCCGGTACGCCGCATAGACGCCCGGCGATTCCGTCCCTTAGGCCCGGGATGCGGGTGGCCGGTCCACCCATGGGGCTGGGACAAGTCCGGAACGGAACAGGATGTTCCTGGCCGCGTTCACGTCCCTGTCCATCTTGGTGCTGCAGTGCGGACATTCGTGCACCCTGACGGAGAGATCCTTCTTCACGGTCTCCCCGCACACCGAGCACGTCTGCGACGTCCCTTTGGGGTCCACCAGGATTATCTCGCGACCGGCGCTCGAAGCCTTGTCCTGAATCCTTCTCCTGAGATATCCCAAGGATGCGTCGTTGTATCCGTTGGTCATGAATCTGCTTCTGGCTCTTTTGCGGATCTGCATGACCGACAGATCCTCCATGACGATCGGCCCGTAGTCCTTCACTATGTGAGCCGATGTCGTCTCCACGTTGTTCTTCCTGTGATTCTTTATCTTCTCGTAAAGATGGTTTATCCTGGTCTGTATCCTCCCGTACATCTTCGTATCCGGGGACAGTCTGCTCAGACGCTGCTGGAACTTCCTGAGCGTCGATGCGAGGTAAAAGAAGATGTGGTCGTTCTTCACCTTCCCGCCGTCAGAGAATGCGACTATGTTGGATATGCCGATGTCTATCCCAACGGGGCCCTTGAGGGGCTCTTTGTATGGTTTCGAAGGAGGTTCATAGGCGATGCTCGCATAGTACACGGAATGCGAGCCCATGTCCTTCCTCTTGATCGTGCAGGTCCTCAGATCCCCTTTGATTTCGGTGGATTGGTTGTAGCACTTGATGAGTCCCGGTATCTTACCAAGCCTGAGGAAGAGTCTCTTCTTCCCGTCTTTCTTCTCCGTCACGACCGAGTAATCCCTTGCCGAAGGATACGTGAGAGAATTAAACTGATTGAGGGACTTGTATCTGGGGAAGCGGTCACCGCGCATCTTGACTTCGTTTCCACGAAGAACATGCCGGTCTCCTTCTTGTGGTCCCCTAGCGTCTTCTTGAATGCCTGCACTACGCGCTTCGACGTCTCGTTCAATGTGAGGGAATAAGCCTCAGCGACATAGGGGGAGTTGCGCCTCATCCTCGTTCCCATCCTGTTCAGGTCGAATACCGAAGATACCTTCCCGTCCCTGTTGTATTGTATCTTGCAGGCGGTGACCATATTGTTGTAGACGAGCCTGTTGGCATCGATCATCTGGTCTATAGCCTCCCTTTGGGAGGCATTGGGTTCGATGCGGAACCTGATCGTCTTCATGGTATTCTCTACGCAAGCACGGTATATAAATCTCTGAGGGGGAGGTCACCGAATCACCCGAATCAGGGGTGATTGCCTATTTTTGATCATTTTTCATCATCATTTGATTCTCTTATTCGCAGCCTCGTTCTCATTTAGCTTTCTGACCTTGCCAGCATACCGAAAAACACCATATCTACCCATAGATTTGCACAATAATTGATACATTTTGTCATATCTTGTCGACAGTTATGCTCCGTAACATAGGAACAGCAAAACGAATCTGCTAAGTGAGAACGGGAAAGGTACCTGCGCCAATGGGGAAAATAACCTAAGGGTGCCCGTATCTGTCAAACTCAAGATTTAATGAATATGCTATCCAAGGATGGTTAAAAAGCGCGGAGAGGGAGATTTGAACTCCCGAGGTGATTCACCACCGGTTTTCAAGACCGGCGCCGTGGGCCAGCTGGGCTACCTCCGCAGCATCTGCACTTATGCGAGTTTCGTATAAGTTACTTTTTCCTGCAGGGGACTGTGTGTAACAACCCTCATTAAAGCATCGACACGGAAGCAACCGTTAGACAATCGTCCATCAGACCCCCGAGGTCATGTGCTTCAGAATCAGTCTCCTGTGAATGGCATAAAGAGCGTACCTCACGCGCATCGTGAGCACCATGCGGCAGAACTTCTTCGAGGACACGCGGTCGCCGTAGAGGCGCTTGATGACCGAGAAGAACACCTCGACTAGCCACCTCAGGGTATAACCGGACACCCTGTGTGCTAT
>SUSZ01000058.1 GCA_015063165.1 Thermoplasmata archaeon | reverse complement strand
TCCGGTCTGAAATCGGAGCGTGGGACCAGAAACAATCGTAAACGATGGTAGCGGATGCTATGAAAGCATCCAAGTGGCGAATAGGCCAGACCACGTTCAGCATTCACGATGTGGCGAGGTCAGGAAATATAATCCTCACTTATGCATTATTTGATAACAAGGGATTGATTGGATGCCTACCCCGAGAGCTTCGAAGAGTTCCCTGAGGGCTTTGATCACTTCGTACAGCTCTGTTTTCCGTCGATGCATGATATCTTCAGTTTCTTCAAGGTGTTCAACAAATCGGGAACCTAGTAGTCGCCCGCAAACCTATTCTCCCTCAGCAGGTTTCTTCCGTCAATTATGCCGTAGACGCCCTCCAGAGTGGACATGAGTCCGCTCCTCTCCGCCAGTTGCACGAACAGTTGGTACGGTCCGTACACCGGACTGCAGCTAACGGTCCTGTTCCTCGTCGGTCCCCTCAGCAAATTGCCTTCAGCATCGCTTACTCCCAGATACGTCATGTTCTGGCTTCGAGTTCTTCTTGATCTGGTCCCAGACCCCCATGACCTCGTACAAGTGGTGTCTGTTGCTCTGCTTCTGGATGATCTTGTTATCAAATCATTGAATGAGTGAGTATTATCAGATGGCCTGCGATTTCCCTATAAGATCTTTTTAAAAATGGTTGAACGAAAGCACTTCGTTTCTAACTCGTCATGATTCGATAAAGGGTGTTTGCCCTCCCGTAGGAGGGCTGTAGATGGTTCGCGGAACTTTCAGGAGCGCTCGATGAGAACGCCTCCAGTCCCGGAGTAGCTGTGCCCGTGGAGGACCTTGGCGGTCTGCTTCAGGACGTTTCCGTCGGCATCCTGGAACTCCAGGCCCTCGAACGCGAGGGACTTGATGCTCTTGAGGACGGGAGAGAAGCTTATGCTCCCCAGAGGGCAGGTGGCGAAGGCCTTCTCCCCGATGATCCTCACGGACGGGCCTAGCTCCACATCCTTCAGCGAGGAGTTTCCGCAGAACGCGTACGACCCGATGGTCTTCAGGCCGTCCCCGCCGTCGAAAGACTCGAGAGCGAAGCAATAGAAGAATGAGTATGCGGCGACGGTCCTGAGGGAATCTCCGGTTTCCAAATCGGAGAGCATCGTGCAGCGAGCGAACGCCTTCACACCGATGGTGATGGCGTCAGATATGCTGACGGACGTGAGCTTTGTGCACCCGTAGAACGCTGTGGTCCCGACTCTTTCAATTCCGGGAAGGTCGACACTGGTCAGGGTTCTGCATCTGTAGAAAGCGTTATCCATGACTGATGTGACATTGTATATGACACCATCAAAGTTCACAGTCCCAGAGACGGTCACCGATGTGGGCTTTCCAGTGTATCCGGATATCCCGACCTCAGCTGGCATAGAGGCGGTCACGGTGTACTTCAAGCCGTTAGAAGTATATTCCTTTCCCACTTCAGGCCCGGGCTGCCTTACTAGCGTTCCGTCGACGTTGATATAGGAATATCCGGCGAGTGAGGTCGCTTCTATCGCAAGGGCGTCGCCGTTCTCATCGGAGAAGGTCAGCGGGGAGAACGCGTTCTCGGTCACGGTCTTGACAAACGATGGTATGTCGATGCCGCTGAGTTTGGAATCCTTGTAGAACGCATAGGAACCTATAACCTTCAGGGTCTTCAGAGAATCGGTCAGATCGAAGTCGACCAGCCTGGTGCACTTGCAGAATGCGTACGCGCTGATCGTGGACAGGCTGTCCCCGGCGTCCACCGTCCTGATCCTGGTGCATTGGGCGAAGGCCTTGACGTCCACCTTGGAAACGCTTCCGAGGTCAGCGGAGGTCAGCGTAGTGCAGCCGTAGAACGCCTGCTTGCCTATGACTGTGACGGCGAAGCTGGAATTCTTGAACATCACAGTCTCAGGCACCACGACGGAAGTGGGGGAGCCCACATATCCGGTGACGATCGCTTCGTTCGGTTCCAACGATGTGACCTCGTACGTCAAGGAGCCTATGCTGAAATCGTCTCCGACGGCCAGAGGTTCCGTTTCCACGAGCTTCCCATCGGTGAGAAGGAAGAATTTTCCTGCAAGGTTCTCAGCCGTCTGGTCGATAACGGTGACCGCATCATCGGCATAGAATACCAGGCCCTCGAACGCATCCTCGCCGACAGAAATCAAAGAATCGGAGAAAACGATGGACACCATGGAGGTGCACGCCCCGAAGGCGTCGTAGCCGATGGAGACGACACCGTCAGAGATTTCCAAAGACTCCAGGGAGGAGCACCGCTTGAACGCGTACTCGCCGACGGATTTCACAGATCCAGGTATCTCGACGGAGCAAAGGGAATCGCAGCTGTAGAACGCCCAGTCTCCTATAGAGATGACGGAGTCTGGAATCGAGACGAAAATCAGAGAATCGCACCTGTAAAACGCACTTTCCCCTATCGTGATTACGGAATCGGGAATCACAACGGACAACAAGGAACCGCAGTCCCTGAACACATCTGGACCTATAGATGAGACAGAATCAGGGACGCATACGTACGTAGACTCGGACCCGCAAGCGTAAGCGATGAGCTCGCCATCTCTGATGAGCATCTTACCATCGATTATACCGCCATACGTGCCTTCGAATCTCTGCAGAGAGTCGCATCCGATGAAAACATCGTCTCCGATCGAGACTACAGAGTCTGGAATCGATATCGACACCAGAGAAGAACACTCCCCGAAGGCGTCGTCGCCGATCGAGACGACCCCATCAGGAATCTCCAGGGACTTCAAAGAGGAGCACCACTTGAACGCATACTCGCCGATAGTAGTCACAGACCCAGGTATTTCAATGGAGAACAAGGATTCACAGTCATAGAATGCTCTATAGCCAATCGTCGTCACAGAATCTGGGATAAGAACAGAAAACAAAGAATCGCATCCGCTGAAAGCTTCGCTTCCTATCAAAGTAACCGAATCAGGAATCGTGATAGAAAACAGGGAAGCACAGTCTCTGAATGCGCTGTGACCTATAGATATTACAGAGCCCGGAATCACGACAGACGAGGCTTTAGAACCGCAAGCATAGGCGATGAGCTCGCCATCTCTGACCAGCATCGATCCGTCGACTATACCGCTATAAGAGCCTTCGAACCTCTGCAGAGAGTCGCATCCGATGAAAACATCGTCTCCGATAGAGACTACAGAGCTAGGAATTGATATCGACATCAGAGCAGAACACTCCCCGAAGGCGTCGTCGCCGATCGAGACGACACCGTCGGGAATCTCCAGGGACTTCAAGGAGGAGCACCACTTGAACGCGTACTCGCCGATGGTAATCACGGAGCTAGGAATCGCCATATCCGTCAAAGACTCGCAATTGTAGAACATCCAATCGGGGATGGATGTCAGGGAATCGGGCATTGCAACCGAGACAAGGGATTCACATCCTTCGAACACTCTGTTTCCGATATCGGTTACCGAGCTTGGTATGTCTACTGAAATCAGAGATTTGCAGCTGTAGAATGCATTCTTTCCTATCGAAGTCACGGTATCGGGGATAGTGATCGATGATAAAGATTCGCATTCTGCGAAAGCAGTGTTGCCGATTGAAGTGACGCCTTTCGTTATGACAGCAGTCTCGATGGAAAGGTCCGTCCAGGGCGATGCTTTACTATACCAGCCGTAGTCCCACATATCGCCGGTTCCCGAGATGACAAGATTGTTCTCGTCATCCACAGCCCAGTTCAGACTGTCGCCGCATTGACCGGAGGACGAGGCCTGTGATTCGTCCGACAGGCCTGCCAATGATACAATCGACAGCAAGGCGACCGTGACAGCCAAAACAAGGATGGCTGTATTGCCGCACGTACCATGCGAACTGCATGACATTTCAGAATCAGGTTTCATGCCCCTGTATCGACTTTTCCATGTAATAGATTGCTGTAATACACAAGTCGGACTAGGAAAAGAGGCAATTCATCTTTACTTATGCATTGATTTGTAACAAGGGATTGTTGGATACTTATCCCGAGGGCTTAAAAAAGTTCCCTTTGGGCCTTGGTCACTTCGTACAGATTCTTTTTCCCGCCGATGTATATATCTTCAGTTTCTTCAGGTGTTCAACAAATCGGAACCAGTAGTCGTCCGCAAACCAATTCTTCCCCAGATAGTATTGTACATGACGTTCCCCATCTGGTTCACGGTTGCAGGATTCACCAAACCCAGTATGGACATGGCGAGAACTCTTCTTCCGTCCCTTATACCGTAGACGTCGTCCAGGGCGGACATGAGTCCGCTCCTCTCCGCCAGCTGCACGAACAGTTGTTACGGTCCGTACACCGGACTGTAGATGACGGTCCTGTTCCTCGTCGGTTCCCCAGCAGATTGCCTTCGGCATCGCATGCTCCCAGATACCTCATGGTATAGTTTCGAGTTGTTCTTGATCTGGTCCCAGACACCCGTGACCTCGTACAGGTAGCGTCTGCCGATGCTCTGTTTCTGGATGACCTTGTAGCTAATTGTTGTGAATGATAACAATGATTGAATAAAATCCCCGCTCGTTTCTTATTATCCAGCATATTAAAAGTCCTTTGCTATGATGGCCTTGTTATCAAATCATTGCATAAGTGAGGATAATTTGTTCTGATTTGTATCTGGGGCAGTATTCCTATTTAGATGTGAAATATAAGCATGTGTTCTGCACTCCGAGTATATTTTATATGATTTCAGAAAATATAGGGGGCGGACACGTTCAGCAAAACAGCCGCTTAATGTGAACGTATCTCAATCGATATTATTCGAGCGGAGGAATAGTATGTCTAAAACAATCGTAATAATTGGCGTGATTTTGGTCGCGGCTGTTGCAATCGGAGGGTGCTATGTCCTGATGCAGGGTTCTGAGCACTCCGATTCGGATATCACGGTCGCCGATATGCTCGGGGAGGAAGTCCATGTCAAGAAGAATCCCGAACATGTAGCATGCGTTTCGCGCACCACCTATGATCTTCTGGTCGCTTTCGGACTAGGAGACCGTATCGACGGCGTGTACAAGCCTATGCTGGACAACGAATGGACTTCGGTCCTTTACCCAGATTCCAAAGAACATTTCGGCTATGATTACCTTCCTAGCCATGAACTGCTGTTGCAGAGGAGTGTCGACCTGGTCCTTTCTCCCGAGAAGTATATCACTGACGGGCTGAAGGAGCATGGGATTCCTGCCCTCAATGTGAGCTTGTACGGCAATCCCGATTTCGAACCGTATGTCTATTTCCTCGCCGATCTAGCGAAGAAGCTCTGGCCCGACGTCCCTGGCGTCGCTGAGAAGGCTGAGAAGTGGAAGGCTGAATTCAAGGATGTGCTGGACGAGGTCTCATCCACCTTGGAATCCAAGGATTATCCGGAGAAATCCGTCTATTACGTACGTGGAGACAAGAACAGGGGCATAGAATACACCGATACCGGGAAGTCGTTCAACGAGTACATATTCGGTGTACTGGGTATGGATTTCCTCGGGAGGTCGTTGGGAGTAGCCCAGCCCTCCACCGATGCTGTACTGGATTCCAATCCAGATTACATCGTGATTGGCGGAATCTATCAACACACCCTCAGGGAGATGCTGAATGACAGCATCTGGGAGAACGTGGAGGCTGTGAAGACAGGCCATATCTATCGGATCGGAATCGGTTTCTCTCCGATGGAGCAGATGGGCGCATTCACCCCGGTGTTTCTTGCCGACATGGCCAATAAGCTGTATCCGGAAGAATTCCATTACGACACCTCTTCGATGCTGAGGGACATGTGTCAGAGGTATTTCGGAATAGAGCTTACGGAGCAGCAGGCGCTCTACATGCTGGATGGCCTGGGGCCTGATGGAAAGCCGATGGCATGACCGACGATGTCAGGTTCGTCAGGGCATGTATTGCTCTGTCGATAGCGGTGTTCGTGCTGGTGTTCATACTGGCTCTTTGGATCGGTAGATATCCGTTGGAGCTAGGGGACGTGATAGACTACCTCACAGGCAGTCTTCCGCGTTCTTCCAATGAATACAAGGTCATAGACGAGCTCCGCATCCCGAGGACCATCATAGCGGCGCTGGTAGGAATAGGGTTGGGTCTATCGGGGCTCCTATATCAGGAGACGTTCCAGAACAACCTGGTGTCTCCTGATTTTCTAGGGGTCACCAGCGGAGCCTGCGTCGGCGCCGCATTGGCCATCCTTCTGGGGTTGTCTGCGGTCATGATCAGCGTGTTCGCATTCGTGGCGGGAGTGGTGACCGTGATGTTGACTCTGACCCTGTCGAAGGTGTTCCAGAACAGGTCTCCCACGATACTGCTGCTGTCAGGGATAATAATCGGTGGCCTGATGAGCGCTATCCTCTCGGTGATAAAATACTACGCAGATCCTGAATCCGTTCTATCCTCGATCACTTTCTGGCTGATGGGCTCATGCGAGCATTGCACCATGAACGACGTAGCGGTGCTGCTTCCGATCATAGCCTGCTGCTCCGCCATACTTCTGGCCATCAGATGGAGGGTGAATCTGGTCGCTCTGGGACGTGAGGAGGCTCAGGCAAAGGGTCTGAACTATGTCGCATACCGCAGGCTGATCATCATAATGGCTACGCTGATGACTGCTAGCTCGGTATCCATAATAGGCAGCGTCGGTTGGATAGGGTTGGTCATCCCCCATATGGTGAGGCTGTCAGTCGGCAGGAACACGATGAACACCATTCCTCTGACTATTCTTTTCGGAGGTGTTTTCATGATCGTTGTGGACATCCTTTCAAGATCGTTCACCAATTCGGAGGTCCCGCTGGCTGCGATATCCGGATTGTTCGGCACTGTGATTTTCATCGCGATCATCTATCTGAGGAGGCGGAGCATAATTGAAAGCGATTGAGCTGGATGGAGTCACGTTTTCTTACGGACGCGGAAAGAAGCAGGTTTTGAGTGACATAGGGATGGTCTGCGAGAAGGGAACGGTCAATGCGCTAATAGGCCTGAACGGCTACGGAAAGACCACGCTCATAAAGGTGATGGCAGGGCTAGAGAATCCTTCTTCTGGCTCGGTGAGGTATTCTGGAAGAAGTCTGTCCGAGATGTCCTTCAAAGAACGTTCTTCCGCATTGGCTTACGTCAGCCAGCATTACGTTTCTCTCAGCGATTACATGGTCAAGGACTACATTCTTTTCGGCACGGCCAATAAGCTGGATGTATTCGATGTTCCCGGGCGGGAAGAGAAGGATGCGGTCGAAGAGGTTCTGGAGAGGTTCGGGATAGGGCGTCTCTCCGACAAGAAGCTAGGGGAGCTGAGTGGCGGCGAACGCCAGCTGGTGTCCATCTGCTCTGCCATGGTTCAGGACTCCGAAGCTGTGCTTCTGGACGAGCCCTGTTCCGCACTGGATATATCGAATCAGAACAAGGTTCTGTCAGCGTTGAACGGTATAGCGGAGGATGATGGTAAGACTATTCTGTTCTCCACTCACAATCCCAACCATGCGCTGTCCACAGGCGCGAATGTTTTCCTCATGAGTTCTGGGACTATGATAGATTCAGGTCCGGCGAGCGAGATCGTCACCCCTGAAAGATTGAGGCCGGTGTATGGAGAAGGCGTCTGCTTCAGCAGCGAGCAGCCGTTCAAGGAAATATCGTTCCGTTTCACATGAATCGTGGCTTGATACGGATTCATTTTTCCAGTTGATCCAATATTTCTGTCCTCTTCAGTACAAATCCGCCCATGTAAGGTACACGGCTATCTTTGCATTCCTTGAAAATAGAGGCCAGGAAGCATACCACGTGGTCGTGGGTGATCACACAAACAGTCCTATCTTCTGACAATTCCAGCATTTTGAGGAGGAATCTTGTTGAATACTCTTTGAAATCGGGCAGTTCTCCATGGGTGAACTCGTTGTTCCTCCATCTGCGCATTATTCCGAGATATCCGTATTTCTCTTTGAGATCTAGCCAGACGTTGTAATCATAGCGTACCGAATTCAATATGGGATCGGTCATCAGATCGAAGGCGCCTCCGTTACCTTTGTTCATGCAGTATGCTGTTTCCGCAGTGCGTCTTATCTCGCTGCAGAGGTAAAGGTCGATATGCTTGAGGCAGCTTCCGAAAAGTCTCGATTCTCTTTCTCCGCGTTCTGTGATTCCGCGTTCTGTGGAAAGATAGTCCGAACGGTTTTCTTTCTCCGCATGTCTTATTATGAGGATATCGCCATTTTGGAAGTCTTTCACCAGCATCCCTGGTGGTCTGATTTCGCCCAATACGTGGGGGATGACGAGCTTCGGATACGGTTTGCGAGATGTAACAAGAGCTTTTGTGTGTGCATCGGCTGCTTTATGGGCATCGTCATCCGCTGTGCGAGGCTCCCATAGGTAAAGAGGGGCTCTTATCTGTACGGGATCGGAGGCCATTTCAGCGATAGGGACCATGAAGGTCAGCTCGTTGAATATCTCTATCCAATTGTCGTTTTCTTTGAAGTCGGATTCGCAAATGTTGTCGAACAGGTACTTGCGGAAGGATCTGATGTGCATCCAGACGTCTCCGGCTTTGCTATTTCTCACATTGTTGTAATCGATCTCGTATGGAAGTACGCGGACATCCTTCTTCAGACAGGTTGACGAGACGACGTCATGGCCGCGTAGATATTCGGTACGTATCATACAGAGCGCATCGCGACCTATCAGCGCATCGTCCATGTCCAAGGTAATTATAACCGAGTTAGGGTTAGTGCAGATTTTTTTGATCGAATCAACTATGTTCGGCAGAATGGATCTCCTGTTATTGTTGCGCACGTACGTCACGCGATCGTGCAGACAGGCGGTAGATCTGATCAAGAGGTCGATATCCTCGTCGTCGGAAGCATCGTCGATGATGATAGCTCCCCAGCGGCCACATCTTTGAATCTCGACAGAATGCCAGCATCTCATATAGATTCCAGGAGGGACGTTGCGTCCGCATATGATGAAGATGTAGTCTTCGTTCCTGGAAGGAGTTGAAAAATGCCTTTTCTCGGGAAGGTTGGAACTCAATTCAAGTAGGATAAGCTTGGATTCGAGACCGCCGTCGCAAGATACAGGATCGGAATGCGACAGTATGGTCGGGTACAGGTCATTCGATTCAAGAACTTCTACGTATTTGGCGAACCCTCCATTGAAGAAAGGGTTTGGCACTATGGTGCGTACCGACCTTCCGTTTCTCAATGCGTTCTTGATAAGTTGTGCCAGCGCATCCGGCATATCCGGGCTTCCATATATCAGAAACAGATCATACTGGCTGTCTATATCCTCGATGGCAGACACTCTCTTAATAAAGAGTTCCTCTGACATATCGGACAGGCAGTAGACCATCGTGTTATCACTATAGTATTTCATGATCATTCTGTCGATCCATCTGTTGCTAGGCATCCTGAATTCGGAAAGGCTGGATTGTCCTTTTTCAAGATATCTGCTGTATGCCCTGTTGAAGAAATCTATGAATCCGTCTGTGTGTTCGCTTTTCCAAGTGTAGCTGGTTATCTGTGCAAAGCTGATGAACTGAGGGTTGGCCCAGTGGTTCATGCAAAGGAACGTACGCAGACACATGGATATGAAATCAGATTCGCTGTATGGAACCAGATCGTGTCCGTAATCTATGAACTTCAAGCCCGATGTCGTTATCCTGAGATTGTTCGGTTTGATGTCTTTGCAAGCGATTCCGCACGATGCGAATTCCGACATCATCTCGATGAGCTCTTGCTCCATTCCGCCCGTATAGTTCCTGCTGGACTCGTAATCGTATATGAAAATCGTGTGGTTTTCTATAGTCTCATGATCTACATCGTAGAAATGCTTGCAGCCTTTGAATCTGCCTTTTAACTGTTTCCCAATATGCCTGTAGTATTCTGGTTCGATTCTGAAGAATTTATACACTTTCGTACCATCGGTGAACACAAAGGATTCGTCGCCTGCTCCTAGTAAATGTACGTTTGGATGGTAACGTTCTAGAATGCTCTTGGATTCGATCATAGGGAGGTTCTCAGGCATCAGAACATAGAATGGGCACCATAATGTTTAATCAAATAGTTCGTGGACCGAATATGTTGGACCATAGCCCATGAGATTTTATCAGAACCTCGTCATTTTGCAGTTCGCAGTGAGATATCGGGGACAGTATCATTTACCTGCTCATTATTACAGAATCCGATTCCATGAACGACAAGGATGGGAGATTCAACAAGAGGCTGATAGAAGGCTCTTCCATCCTTGTCTCCTGCCTCAGCTCCCCGGGTTTCATCGACCCCGCAGACATCCAAGGGACTCTAGACGAGCTGAAGCTCCTGAGAGAAGATGCGAAAAGCCGTTCCAAGAAGATCCTGTACAGGATGGGGCTGGCCAATCGTGATCTGAAAGAGAACCTCACGGCATTTGTCTCGAGATACGATTCGTTCGGAGAGGATGCTGCGGAGCATAATCGTGCGATCCTCTCTTCGAAGGCGGAGGAGGTTGGCAGAGCCATCAATCCTGTCGAAGGTCGCAATCTGGATTCCCAACAGCTTTCCGCCATCGCCTTCGATGTCAGGTCCAGGCTGGTGATAGCGGGCGCCGGCACGGGGAAGACGACCACTATAGTAGGTCTTGTGAAGCATCTTCTGAAGGCCGAGATGGCGCAACCCGAAGAGATCCTTCTGCTCTCTTTTACCAACGCATCCGTGAAAGAGCTTAAACAGCGCATAATCAAGGAAACTGGTCAAAGGATCTATGTGGAAACTTTCCATCGTCTCGGGCTTAGGATAATCACGTCCGCTGGCGACAAGGTCCCGAAGATCACGTCCGTGGACCTCAGGCGCTTCATCAGAGAGGAGATGGAACGGAAGAAATCCGACCGCGGATACATGAGGTCTCTGAACGAGTATCTTGCATACGACTACAACTCTCAGAAGGAGGAGTCCGATTTCAGGAGCTATTCTGAGTATCTGCGCTATCTGCAGGAGAATCCGCTGATTACCATCAACGGGGAGAGGGTGAAGAGCTTCGGAGAGGCAGACATCGCCAACTTTCTCGCCATCAACGGGATCCCGTACCAGTACGAGGAATCATATTGCGTCGATACGAACGACAGCCAGTATGGCCAGTACCATCCCGACTTCCACCTCACCGGCACCGACATTTACATCGAGTTTTTCGGGACGGACCGCAACGGCAACGTAGCCAGATTCATGATAGACGACAATCCAGACGCCTCGGAGGAATATAGGCAGGGAATCGAATGGAAGATGCAGATCCATCAGGAGAACCACACGAGGCTGATCGACCTGTACTCCTACAATCGGTCGGAGGGGGAGCTCCAATCCGAGCTGGAGGCTAAGCTGAAGAGGTTCGGCGTCCAATTCGATCCCGACTCTTCCTCGGAGACCCTTCGCAAGAATCTGGGGCAGGACGACATGAAGACGAACTCTATGGCCTCCATGTTCGCCACGATGATCCTTCTCGTCAAAGGACATGGGAAGAAGTGGGAGGACGTCTTCCCCCAGGGAAGATCCAGAAGCGAGGAGAAGCGGCTGAAAAGGCTCGAAAATGTCGTCAGACCCTTGTACGACGCCTATCAGAAGCATCTGAAGGACAACGGGGAGATAGACTTCGAAGACATGCTGAACCTCGCCACCTAGTGCATCAGGAACGGCGGATACAAGCATCAGTACAGGTACGTGATAGTCGACGAATACCAGGACCTGTCCCTTTCAAGGTACAATCTTCTAAGAGCTATTCGTGAGTCTGGCGATTACAAGTTGTTCTGCGTTGGCGACGACTGGCAGAGCATTTATCGTTTCAACGGATGCGACGTGTCCTATATACTCGATTTCGAGAGATATTGGGGGTCCTCGGGGATATGCAAGATCGAGACGACATACAGGTTCACAGGAGATCTGCTGAGGATGAGCACCGAATTCATCCGTCGCAATAAGCGCCAGTATCCTAAGAATCTCATCGGCGCCGGCAAGACGAACTGCTCCGTGAATCCGATCCGCGCCTCTTCCCATTACGAGGCGAGGAACATGCTGGCGCAGATCATTTCCACCATCCCCGAAGGAAGCTCCGTGCTGTTCCTTGGGAGGTACAACTATGATGTTTGTCTTCTGGACAGATGCGGGTTCAGCTGGGCTCCGGACATTTCGGACAGGTCTTCGACCATAGTGAGATACAGCAGGCGTCCGGACCTGTCGATGAGGTTCATGACGATACACGGTTCCAAAGGGCTCCAGGCGAACTACGTGTTCTCCTTGAACAACAAGTCCGGGACATACGGGTTCCCCAGCAGAAGGGAGGAGTCGCCAGCCATATCGATGCTCCTGGGCTGTGAGGACACCCAGCTGGACGAGGAGAGGAGGCTATTCTACGTGGCCATGACGAGGGCAAACAGGGCGTTCTATCTCCTGACGTACGAAGGCCACGAATCCGAGTTCTATAGGGAGCTTTTCGGTGGCTCGGGTCCTATAAGGGACGAGATCGGATTCTGTCCGATATGCGGCGGTGCTCTGGTGCTCAGAAAAGGGAGATACGGCACATTCTACGGCTGCTCCAACTACCATACAAGAGGATGCAAGTTCAAGCGTCAGATAGAGAAGCAAGATGACTGAGACAAGCTGAATTGAAGCGATGGCGTCCCGATCCCGACTCTTCATAGGCCTGTGGATCGGGACAATTTGTTTCTGTTCACTTCTGGTCCACGATCTTGATGATGTGGTAGCCGAACTCGGTCTTCACCTTGACGATGTCGCCGGTCTTGCCGTTGAAGCAGGCGTCCTCGAACTCCTTGACCATCTCTCCCCTCTTGAACCATCCGAGGCTTCCTCCCTTGGATTTCGAGGGGCATTTGGAGAACCTCTTGGCGAGGTCCTCGAAGTTCTCTCCTTTGGCGAGACGGGCCATGATGTTGTCCGCGTCCTTCTCCTTGTTCAACAGTATGTGCGATGCGTTGACGCTCTTGACTGCCATGGACGGGTGATTGGCTACGTAGGTGATAACCTTCTCTCTCGCAACCGTTATTAGTGGGCTAGCGGATTGCCCGCGAGGTGCAATGATATGACCGAATTCACGATAGTGGATGAGAATCCGTGGAAGAAATCCCTGGTCCTCAGCCTCGTCATATTGGTTATCGGGATCCTGCTGGCCGTAGGCGGTCAGGGGTCCCTCAAGATAGTCCTGATGATATCGGGAGTGCTCATGCTCCTGGCGTCCATCCTGATGCTGCTCGGATCCGCGAGCACGGCGTCCCCGGTGGGGATAATCATATGCGCGATAGGGATCATACTCGGCATCGCGCTCATCGCCGCTCCCAACTTCTTCAGCGATGTCATGATGATCGTGCTGGCCGTCGTGGTCATAATGATGGGCCTGGGGATGCTCCTGGGCGGAACCGCGATGGGCGGCGGACCCATGATGATCATCGGGATGGTCATCGCCGTGATCATGATCGCAGCCGGGGTCCTGGCTCTTCTGAACCCCAAGGAGACCGCGGACGTCATCATGATCATCATCGGCGTGATGCTGATCATCTCCGGCGCTCTCGGAGTCTACAGGGCTCTCGAGGCGAGGAACTGAAACCGAGGGGGAGACCCCTCATCTTTCATTATTTCAGTCACGACATGTTGTCGAGTTTGAATTCGAGTGCAGATGTTTATATTTCATCCTCTGTTTTATTGAACATGGTGGTTGCTTGTATCTCACCTATATTGACGAGTCTGGGAAGGCTGATCGTACAGATCCTGAACCAGAATATGTTTTGGCTTCTTTGACAATAAACGAAAGTTCATGGAAAGATGTGGACAACAGGGTTCGCGGACTCAAACAGAAGTATTTTCCTAAGCCCTATTTCAAAAGAAAAAAGTATGAATAGGAAGACGAATGCCGGATTATCAGGTCAGAAATGAATTTTCATGACGATACCTCTGATAAATACGGTTTTAAAACAGATGAATATGGTTCGTATCTTCAATTTGAGGAAAGTGACGTTGATATGGTGTATCTGAGTTTATACATGAACAAAGTACGTCTGGAGGAGTGCATAGATATGTGTAAAACAAGTCATTTTGAATATGAAATTTTTGATTTCGAAGTTCCAAAAGACGGAGATTGCGAAGAAAAGATTGATTAACGGCGTTAAATCCCATTGATCAGCAGACGAAGCATTTATCCAGATATTTCCCTATATTCTCGTTACAGTCCCATATTCTGCGTTACGTTATGTTGTTTGTCGTATTCGATGGCATCAAGCAACATTTTTTTAATTGCTCCATCGCAGAGTTTAATTATCCTGGAGATGCGCTCTTCAGGAATGTACTGTACAATTTCACCGACCGATTCGGGGAAAACGACGTTCTCATTGAAATTGTGCTTCAGATAGTCGACAATGTCACCATCATTGTCGAACGATTTGTCAAAGACACTTTTAGCGATATTTGAATCAGCGAGACTGAGGAATACGAAGAACATTCTGGAACGTTCATCGTTGCTGTTTCTCTCGAACTCTGGTGCTAATTCAATCAATTGTTTCTTTATTGCTTCCGCGTATTTGTCTAAACACTCTTCGGACATCGGGGCCGGTCCATTAATAATGGATCCGTTTATGATACTATGAAGGTATTCGAAGGCCATTGCAGCGGCGTTCGGGTTTGAATAATCCATACTGTTGATGAAAAACTGTTCAATCAATTCGTCACCCATCATACTGAAAATGGAATTCAATAGTTTCTCCCACGACGAAGAATGCATTGACCCATAGGGCAGCAATTCACAGAACTCCTGATTATCTGTCTCGTACATCAACAACTTTGCCATAGTGCCTGCATTCAACGGTAACAGTTCGGATAGCCTTTCATTCACTTTGTCCAGGAGGATGTTGATGTTTCCTTTCCTGTTGACTGCCATATCCGTCAACATCTTTTCCAATACTTCACCGCAATTTGGATCTTTGATTATCTGATCGACCTGGTTGTTGCTGATCGGAATGGATGATTCATTGAGGATGAAATAAGTACTGCATGAAATAGGGGAGCGTATGCGGTCCTTCCTTACGTTGGGGTCAATTAATTCGTAGTATGTTTTTCCAAGATGTGGATACATGAAAAACACAGTGCCATTCAGTTTTGGATTCACGGTACGGCCCGTGTAGTCACGGAGAAGGTCGAAATCATGATTGTCTGGATCATCCACTTCGTTGCCTCTCATGAACGGCGATTTGATTTTGCAAAGATCGAACCGGTTGTCGAATAACCAATTGTATAGGTCCAGATCTTTCATTTCTATGAATGTCAAGGCAAGCAGATCTTCTGGACAGATGTCGCCAGAACACATACCGATTTTGAATTTGAATCTGTTTAGAAGGAGGTACAGGTCCCTCATGGTTTCCAGATGAATTGTATTGCATGCCACTCTTGTGATGTCCTTGATTTCAAATTGATACGTCGCAAGTATCTTTGAAATGTGGTCAAAGAGGATTCTTTGAAGCAGATCTGAATTGACTTCCGGCAGATGGACTGGCACCTGGATGAATTTTTCAAGGTATCCGTGGCCGTCATATCCGCTGTACTCGTTGATTTGTTTGGACAGGATGACCTCATCATAACCCAGGATATAGTATACGTTATCGAAGCATGCTGTTACACGTATCAGTTTCAATATTTGGGCAGCCTCTCCCGGCATCAGGCGATCCAAATCATCGATGACAACTGCCAACTTGATTTTTGATTTGGATAAAATTGACGATATCTTTCCCCTGACCGTATCTACTGAGTCGTGTTTTGCAGGATCGAATATAGCACCTGACAATTCCTTGATGTAGGTGATTATTGCATTAACATCTTCTGGGGCAAAATGGATTCTGGTGGCGGTTTTTATTGCTGTACCCGCTATTTTCTTCATATCCCGTTTGTATCCTAAAAACGAAATGGGGCGCTTATGTCTTTTAAGTTCGGCAATGAGGACCTCAAAAAAGATTCTGGCGATATCTTCAGCATTAGATTGATAATCGACTGGGGAAAAATCAATAAAAAGCACATTGGTGATGTTATATTTTTTAGTTGATATTTTGTCTATAAAGAAAAGACATGACCTCGCCGATACTCCAAACATGATCTGTCAGACCAATTTCCATGGCAGGAGTTACAGCCTTGCGCTTTCCGTTG
>SUSZ01000036.1 GCA_015063165.1 Thermoplasmata archaeon | reverse complement strand
GCTCGCGACCCCGGCCCCGTCCGAGGGCCGAATCGCCCCGCCGGTCGGCACGGTCCTGCGGATCCGGCCCAGAAGGCCGCAGGTAGGCTTCCGGACTTATACCATAAAATCCAGGAGTTAGAGTTATTACTCATGCTGAACATACCGCATGGCATGGCGATCGTCTCCTTGAAATGCACCAACTGCGCCGGCGATATAGAGCTGGACGACTCCCGCGAATTCGGCTTCTGCATGTACTGCGGCACCAAGGTGATGATCACCAGGGACGTCAACAACATCACCGTCGAGATGTCCGTCAAGGACCAGCGCTCTAGCCTGAAGCCCCTCGCCGCCGCCTACTGCGAGAAGGGGGACTACGAGAGGGCGGAGGAGATGACCAACAAGCTGATCGCCATCAACGCCGCCGACGCCGACATCTGGCGCATCGACGGGGTCTGCGAGCTCATGAGAGGAGGGTATCCCTTCAAGGACGTCCCCGAGCAGGCCAAGCGCTCCCTGGAGAACAGCTGCGTCCTCTCCGGGATCAAGTACGGGAAGGAATACGTGGAGAAGCTCGCCATCGACGTCCTCCAGAGCCCTGCGAAGTCCGGCGACGCCTAGGCCCAGTACAAGCTCGCCTACCTCTATTCCAACAGCGACCGCCACCGCAACGACGAGGAGGCCGTCAGGCTGTTCGAGAAGGCCAGGGCGAAGATCGACCAGAAGTCCTGCAAGGTGCCGCTCCGCACCCTCATAAAGGGGTTCAAGAAGTACGAGCTGCCCCAGGGCACCGCCCGCGTCGACACGGACATGTTCTCCGACTGCAGGAGGCTCGAGTCGGTGAAGCTGCCCGGCACGATCAAATACATCAACGCCAGGGCGTTCTCGGGATGCAGGTCCCTCCCTTCGATAGAGATCCCCTCGTCGGTCAAGTCCCTCGGGGACCGCGTCTTCCAGGGATGCACCTCCCTGACATCGATCTCGCTGCCTCCGTCGATGAAGGAGATAGGCCCCGATGCGTTCTCTGGATGCACGTCGCTGTCGTCCATAGGGCTCCCGCAGTCCCTGGAGGCCCTGGAGACGAGCGTCTTCTCGGCATGCAGGTCCCTGGCGTCCATCGACCTGCCGCAGAGCCTGAAATCCATAGGGAGAGGGGCGTTCTCCGACTGCAAGTCGCTGTCCAGCATAACGATACCCCCGTCGGTGAAGACCATCGAGGAGAGCGCGTTCAACAACTGCGGATCGCTCTCCAGCATCACCATGCCCACGTCCGTCGAGTCCATAGGCGGCCGCGCGTTCCAGGGATGCGGGTCGCTGACATCCATAACGATGTCCCCCAACGTCAAATCGATAGAGCCCGGCACGTTCCACGGATGCAGGGCACTGTCGTCCGTGAGGCTCCCCGAATCGGCCGCTTCCGTCGGCGACAGCGCGTTCCGCGAGTGCGTCGCCCTCAGGTCGGTAGACCTGCCGAAGTCCGTCGCCTCCGTAGGAGGGAACGCCTTCCGCGACTGCGCGGCGCTGACGAGCGTCTCCATGCCCTCCGTGTCCGAAATCGGCGAGAAAGCCTTCTTCGGATGCAAGGCCCTGAACTCGGTCGACTTAGGGTCATCGCTCAAGTCAATCGGTGCGGCAGCGTTCTCGGGATGCTCCGCGCTCACGTCGGTGACCCTGCCTTCCACGGTGGAGGCTATCGGCGACCGCGCGTTCACTATGTGCACCGCCCTGGAATCGGCCACGATACCGAAGACCGCCACCGTCGGGAAGGACGCCTTCCCCGCCAAGACCAAGATCAGCTACCGCGGAGGGTCCGCCCCTCAGGAGAAGCGCGACCAGCCTTCCGAGAAGAAGGGGTTCAACCTCTTCGGATTCAAGATCTGAAACGGCCTGGCGTGTCGGCCCTGAAAATCCGGTCGGAAAGGAAAGGAGGAGCCGCGGCCCCTCCCGGACGAGCCTCATTCGTCGTTTATGTCCGCCTTGGGAGCCTTCAGCCCCTCTATGGCGGTGCCGGTCTTCTGGCAGTAGTCCCACAGGGCCGCATGGATCGCCTCCTCCGCGAGGAGGGAGCAGTGGATCTTTACCACAGGGAGCCCGTCCAGAGCCTCCATGACGGCCTTGTTGGTTATCTCCATGGCCTCCTGGACCGACTTCCCCTTGACCATCTCGGTGGCCATGCTGCTGCTCGCGACCGCCGCTCCGCACCCGAAGGTCTTGAACTTGCAGTCGCGGATTATCCCGTTCTCGTCTATGTCCAGGAATATCCTCATGATATCCCCGCACTTCGCGTTGCCCACGGTCCCGACCCCGGAGGGGTTCTCTATCTCCCCGACGTTCCTGGGGTTCGTGAAATGGTCTATCACCTTGTCGCTGTATTCTCCATCGTACATCACATCACCTTCTGCTTCTTGACGAAGTCGTCGTAGAGCGGGGACAGGGACCTCATCGTCTCCACGGTTGTCTTCAGCGCGTCCGCGGCGTAGTCCATCTGCTCCATGGTCGCGTCCTCTGGTATAGACACCCTGATGGAGCCGTGGGCGATCTCGTGCGGCAGCCCTATCCCCAGAAGCACATGGGAAGGGTCCAGGGAGCCGGAGGCGCATGCGGACCCGGTAGAGACGTATACCCCTTTCATCCCGAGGCTCATCAGCATCGACTCCCCCTCGATGAACTGGAAGCTGAAATCGGCGTTGCTGGGGAGCCTCCGCGTCCTGTGGCCGTTCAGCCTGGAGTAAGGTATCTCGCCCAGGACGCGCTCGATCAGATGGTCCCTTAGCTTGACCATCCTGTCGTTCTTGGCTTCCATGTCCTCGCAGGATATCTCGGCCGCCACTCCCATCCCGACGATGCCTGGGACATTCGTGGTGCCTGCGCGCCTGCCTTCCTCCTGCTCGCCGCCGTGCATGAACGGAGGGAGCCTGAGGCCCTTCCTGACGTACAGGAAGCCCACTCCTTTGGGTCCCCCGAACTTGTGCCCGCTGGCGCTCAGCATGTCCACCCCCAGCTCCTTCACGTCCAGAGGGATATGGCCGAAGGCCTGCACGGCATCGGTGTGGAACAGGATCCCCCTGCCCTTGAGCATCCTCCCGATCTCAGCGATGGGCTGTATGGAGCCGATCTCGTTGTTCGCGGTCATCACGGAGACCAGGACCGTGTCCGGGCGGATGGCCTTCTCCAGCTCGTCCAGCTTCACTATCCCCTCCGAGTCCACGTTCACCCTGGTGACCTCGAAACCCCTCTTCTCGAGGTATTTCGCCGTCTCCAGGATGGCGTGGTGCTCGATCGTGGTGATTATGATGTGCTTCCCTCTCTTCTCGCTCATCTCAGCGCCCGAGACCAGAGCCCAGTTGTCCGATTCCGTTCCGCCGGAGGTGAAGAATATCTCCGAAGGTTCGGCGTTCAGACATTCCGCTATCTGCGCTCTGGCTTTTTTGACGGCTGCCCTGGGGCTGCGGGACATGGCGTGTATGCTGGAGGGGTTCGCGTACTCTTCTATGAAGTAGGGCATCATGGCATCGAGGGCCTCCTCCTTCATGCGTGAGGTTGCTGCGTTGTCTAAGTAGATCTGTGGCATCTGTACACCTTTCTGCCATTGTCATGCTCCCAGGCGTATTTAGTAATTCCTACCAAGTTAGTAGGTAGGTAATTAAGCGGACATGAACGACGACTCCAGCGGACAGGCCGGAGAGCCGACCTGGTGGACAAAAGCCGAAATCGTTCGAAAAATCAAGGCAGCTGGAATCCGAACGCCAGGTACTCCTCCCTGGAGAACCTGTGGCAGGTCACGCTGCCCATCTCCTCGGAGAAGCAGTAGACGTTGTCGTCGACGTCCTCGGGGAAGGCCAAGGCCCAGTCGAACTCCACTCCGCCTGTCTTCCCGAACCTGGAATCGGGATACTTCTGGGAGATGTGCCTTCTGAGATTGTCCATGTTGACGTTGCCGCTCACCAGGACCAGGACGTCCTTCATGGTCTCCTTCACCGGCATGAGCGCTATGCGCTTGCAGTCGTCCTCGGAGACGGTCACCTTCACGCGCTCGGGAGCCTGCTCCAGCACGACTCCGGGGAACGATCCCTTGGATGCGACGAAGAACTCCTGCTTCAGCGTCTCGAGATCTCCGGCGAACGGATAGTACAGCGAGGTGCTGCCCATGGTGTCGCCGATGGTGATGTTCATCTCCTGAACGGACTCTATTATGCTGCGGTAGAGGCTCTTGCCATCCATAGAACACCCACTGCGGAACTTGGTATTTACCGTTATGCATGATTCCCCTGGTTTCACGTTCCGTTCAGACCGCAGGCTTGACGGCTTGTCCATGGCTGGGCCAGCGTTGCATCCTCAGATCATAACGACGACAGCACGATGATGCACCCGAAAAAGATCCCCTCCCTCGGATTCCGAGGCGACCTGAGCTCTTCCGCAGCTTCCCTCGTAATCCGCCCGAATCCGACGGTTGCGGAGTAAAAAAAAAGGAGAAAAGGGGGCAGGACGCCCCGTTCCGGCTCAGTATCCGTAGTGGATATGGACCGACCCTAGAGAGATCAGGACTATTACTCCGATCGCGATGACCGCGAAGGACGCTATCGTCCCATAGGCGGCCATCCTGGAGCACTTGGGCTTATCGTCGTGCCAGGCCGCCCAGAGGACCAGCCCCACGACAGGGATGAAGAACGCTATTACCGCCCATAGCGGACTGCCGTCGTCGTTGACGACCTTCTCGGTCTTCATAGGCATCTGCTGGACCCCGCACTTGGGGCAGAACACGGCCTCGTCGTCTATGACCTCTCCGCACTTCCTGCAATACGCCAAACCATCGCCTCCTCGGTGTCAGTGCCACCAGCCCCAGCTGAACAGCAGCATGATGGGCAGGACGAATATCGCCGTCAGTATGACAGCCGCCAGGGTCCCTATGCCTGCCATCTTGGCGCTCTCGGGCTTGTCCTCTCTCCATAGGATCCACAATATCAGGCCCGCTATGGGGATCAGAAAACCTAACACGAGCCACAGGACGCTGCCGTCGTCCTCGGACCCCTCCGTCTTCACGGAAGTCTGCTGGACCCCGCACTTGGGGCAGAACACGGCCTCGTCGTCTATGACCTCTCCGCACTTCCTGCAATATGCCATGACATCGCCTCGGTTCGATTAGGATAGATGACACAACGATATAACTTCTATGCAGAACAGCGACAAGGGTTAAAGGAGGGAGCCGGAGCCCCCTCTTGGATCAGTTCCTGATGATCTCTTTGACGTGGCCGACGAAGAGCTGGCGGAACTCCTGGATCTCTCCGAGTCCCTTGATGACGGGGAAGACCTTGTATCCGTTGAACTCGAGGACGGACTTGAGGGAGTCCTCGTCGTCTCCGGCCATGTCGTTGTTGGCGTGGTCCCCTGCGACGACCATGAAGGGCTGGATGACGACGTTCCTGATGCCGTTGCCCTTCATCATGCTCATGGTGTCGTAGAAGTCGGGGAATCCCTCGACGGTGGTGATGTAGACGTCGTCGAGTCCGGAGAGCCACAGGGCGAGCTGGAGCTGGCTGTAGGCCGAGTTCGCGTAGTGGTCGGTCCCATGTCCCATGAGGACGACGGCCGCATCGGGTCCTGCCATGGCCTTGGCGGGCTCGAGGATGCCGGTTTCGATGGCCTCGACCACGCTGACATAGTCCTCTTTGGTGGTGAGGAGGGGCTTTCCGATCCTGATGCATTTGAATTTGTCTTTGAAGCTGCGGACGAAGCACTCGACGAACTCGTACTCGGTCCCGTTCATGATGTGGGTGGGCTGGACGACGACCGTGTCGAATCCGTCGTCCACGAGCCTCTGGAGGGCGGCGTCGATGTAGTCGATCTCCTCGTTGTCGCGCTCCTTGAGCTTCTTGATGATCATCTTGCTGGTGAATGCCCTGCGGACCTCCCACTCGGGGAAGTTCTCCGCGAGAAGCCTCTCGGTGGCTCCGATGGTCTTGTCGCGGTTGTCGTTATAGCTCGTTCCGAAGCTGACCACTAAAAGCGCTTTTTTTGATGCCATGGTATCGGTTGGAGATGTCGTCCATCGATTATATCCCTTGTGAATGAACGACACCCTGGCGTGTTCCTAGACGAATCTTTTTGATATGAACGTGCATCCTCCTATCATGACAACCGTCATAATGCACACGTCAATGGGAAACATCGTCATCAAGCTGCACGACGACATGCCTATAACCACCGGCAACTTCGTCAAGCTCGCCAACGAAGGATTCTACGACGGAGTGATATTCCACAGGGTCATCGAAGACTTCATGATCCAGGGCGGCGACCCGGACGGAACCGGATGCGGCGGACCGGGATACACGATCCAGGACGAGTTCGGAAAGGGCCACTCCAACGTGAGGGGGACCATCGCCATGGCCAACACCGGACGTCCCAACACCGGAGGAAGCCAGTTCTTCATCAACACCGTCGACAACTGCTACCTCGACAAGGAGAACCCCACTACCCCTTACGCTCACCCCGTGTTCGGGACCGTCATCGAGGGGATGGACGTCGCCGACGCCATCAGCAAGGTCAGGACCGACCGCAACGACAAGCCTCTCAAGGACGTCGTCATCGAGAGGATGCAGGTCCTCGACGACTGAAAGGAAAACCACGGAGGGACCGCCCTCCATCCTTCTTTCTCACTGGACGAGGTAGTCGTCCACCACGAGGTGCCTTCCGGAGCGGAGATAGATCAGGGGGACGTTCTCCTTCCTGAGCCTCCTGCGGAGCTCCTTGTCGTTCGTGAGGACGTAAGCGCCCTCCTTCACCGCCAGCTCGATGACGGAGTTGTCCCCGGAAGCGACCGTAGGGATGATCTCATACCTGCGCGCGAGCATCAGGGCGGCCCTGGCGTACCTGTGCTTCAGATGCTTCAGCTCCCCTATGAGGGGGCCGGGAACGATTATCCTGGACTCGCCCAGAAGCTCTCTGAGGGCGATGTCCAGGTTTATTCTGACCTCGAAAGGCATCAGTAAGGCGTTTGTGTCCAGGACCACGGTCTGCATGGTCTCACTGTTCTACTATGCCGTAGCCGATGAGTCTCCACTTGTTGGAGATCCTTCTGGATATAGCGACCCTCTGGCCGGGAAGGATGCACACCGGGATCTTGAGGACGACTTCAGCCGCTCCGTTCCTGGCGCTCTTGACGACTCCCACGGTGGTAGCCGTTCCGACGCTCAGCATCAGGGGCTCGTTGCTCTTGATGTCCTCGACGGACAGCTCGGCGGACGAACCTACGACGCGGTCGAGCAGGGTGGTCTTCATGACGAAGTCGTGGGCAACTTTGGGCAGGTTGCCGGGGACTCCGATGACCCTTCCGGTGAGACCGTCGGATTTCGTAATGGAGGCGTCCAGTCCGGTTCCGATGGCGATTAGGCCTCCGGGAAGGACCTGCTTGACGCTCTTTCCGCCCGCCTCCAGGGAGGTCACCTTGGCGGTTATCCTCTCGTAGACGGTCTTTCCTGCGATCTCGGTCTTCCTGCCGGGGAGGATCTCGATGTCGTCCCCCACCTTGAGGGTCCCCTGGATCAGGGTTCCTCCGAGGACCCCGCCCTTGAGCTTCTCAGGGACGGTTCCGGGCGAGTTGATGTCGAAGGAGCGCGCGACGTGCATCAGCGGGAATGCGTCGGGGTCCCTCTTCACCTTGGAGACGATGTGATCCTCGATGGCGTTCACGAGCATGTCGATGTTGACGCCGCGGTTGGCGGAGATGGGGATGATGGGAGCGTTCTCGGCGATGGTGCCCTTGACGAACTCCTTGATCTCCTTGTAGTTCTGGATGGCCTGCTCCCTGCTGACGATGTCGATCTTGTTCTGGACGATGATGATCTTATCGATTCCGATGATCGAGAGCGCCATCAGGTGCTCCTTGGTCTGAGGCTGGGGGCACTTCTCGTTGGCCGCCACCAGGAGGAGGGCTCCGTCCATCAGAGCCGCACCAGAGAGCATGGTGGCCATGAGAGTCTCGTGCCCGGGAGCGTCCACGAAGGAGACGGCTCTGAGGAACTCGGCTTCCGCACCGCAGTTCTTGCACTTTTTGCTCGTACCGTACGCGGCAGGCCCCTGGCATTCGGGGCATTTGTAGAACGCTACGTCCGCATACCCGAGACGGATAGAGATGCCTCTCTTGAGTTCTTCGGAGTGACGGTCAGTCCACTCTCCGGAAAGCGCCTTGGTGAGCGTGGTCTTTCCATGGTCGACGTGACCGATCATCCCGATGTTGATCTCGGGCTGCTGAGGTACTTTCATCAGCTCTCCGCGGGTGTCTCAGGGTTGAGGCACTCCTCGATGGATTTAGGTCCGTACTCGGCGACGGCCATGTTGATCTGAGTGATGTTCTCAGAGATGACACGTCCGCAGATTGCGGTTCTCTTCCTCTCGCCAGGGTATTTCTCGTGGAACCCGAGGCTGTCGGAGAGCAGAAGGTTGATCCTCTTGTTTCCAGGAAGGTCTTTCCTCATGGGGGTTCCGTTCTTGTCGGAGCCGCCAGTGATCTTAAGCTTGTACCCGGGGAGCCCAAGGAAAACACCGTCGATGACATCTCCCAAGCTCATGCGAGTCAGGGATGCCGCGTGGTTTCCTTTGACACTGACGTTGTAGGACTTTCCGGTCTTCACGTCGTTGACAACGACCTTGTATTCAAGTTCTGCCATTTGAACACCTCGAGGGTTGCGTAGTGGCATGTTATTAATAAATATTGGGTCGGGAGGGGGCCATCGACTGATGAGACTCGGGCCTTGATTTTGTGCATGACAACCATCCCGCCGCTAACCTGCCAGAACTATTTCGCAGGATTATCGTCCATAATAGTGAAGAAACTTGAAAACAGAGGCTACGGGCTCCTCCTTCCATTCTACGATTCCTTGCGGAACGGCCTGCCAACCATCGGGAATATAATTATAGGACCTAGCGATAACTCGGGCAAGTGAGCATATGCCTGGTACCTGCACGATAGTCATACCTACATACAACGAGGAGGACAATATCGTGAGAATGGCCAAGGCCCTCCGCGAATCCTACCCTGAATTCCGCGTGCTCTTCATGGACGACAACTCCACCGACGCCAGCAGGTCGCTGATCGAAGGGCTGGACGACCCCTACGTGAGGATGTTCGTGAGGAAGCCGGAGGAGAGGGGGCTCGCCGCATCCGTCATGCAGGGGTTCTGCATCTGCGGGACAGACTACTTCATCAACATGGACTGCGACTTCCAGCATCCTCTGTCCACGCTCGGCCCCATCTACGAGAAGCTCGAAGCGGGATACGACCTCGTCGTCGGGACCAGGACGAACCGCATGATCATGGGATTCGCCAGGGGGATGGGATCCTGGATCTTCAACATCTGGTACGCGCTGGAGCTGAAAATCCACGGCAAGCAGATCACCACCGACCTCATGAGCGGGCTCATCGGCGGGCGCACGGACGTGTTCAAGCCTATCATCGAGAAGAACTGGGACGACATGGAGCTCACCGGATGGAAGGTCCTGGCAGACCTCCTGAAGCACAGCGACAGGAAGCTGAGGATCGGGAAGGTCGAGTACCAGTTCGAGAAGAGGGAGAAAGGGGACAGCCACCTCAACGACAAGGTGGTCATCACCACATTCCACCAGATGTGGGGCTTCGGTAAGCTCATGTCCAAGTTCTATGCCAAGATCAAAGGCGTGGACTACTACGCGCTGTACCCGAACGAAAAGAAGCGCTGAACGCATCCCGTTTTTGTACGTACACAGCATTACTGCGTCCATGAGCCTTGGCACCGAGAACGAGACCACCGAGTTCGTGGACAGCATGGACGAGATGGCCGAAGGGCTGAGGTCCATGGCTGCCATGCTCAACCGCTATCACAAGGCGAACGTCTACATCGGAGTGGGAGCCGACGGAGAGCCCAACGGGGCCGATATAAAAGAATCCGATCTGGACGTCATCAGGGAGAGCATGGCCAGCAAGATGAACACCGTCCCCGAAGCAAGTATCACTATAGTGACAGACGAGAGCGGGAGAAGGTACATCCACATCTTCGCGACAGGCTACGACATCCCATACACGTACGACGGCTGGTTCCGCATCAGGAGATGCTGCGTCACCAGAACAAATGGTACTATATCGACTGAATGGAAGAACCTGATGACCTGCGGAATGAAGCGCCATCGAATCGATATGCCGTGTGGGAGATATGACTATAATGCGAACTTTCACGTGAATCGTCGTGTGATTTCAACACCTTGAACCTTTCATCTAAATAGTCTCTTGCCTCGATCAGGCGAGACAAAAAGGCAAGAGATCTAAACTTCATGGAATCTTCGCGTCAGAGCCACGTGAAGGAGTCCGTGATCAAGCTCAGGAGGAGGAAAGGCGAGTCGCGAGTCCGCGGAACGTCGCCGAATCTGATGAAAACATCCGAGGAAGGATTGTCGGGATCACCGGCGGTCGGAGAAGCCGGCCATCATCTTCCTGAGGATGCGGGAGAGCTCCATGGCGTCCTCCAGAGGAAGTTCGATGCAGGACCCCACGGAGGCAGGGACGTCCTTCGCATCTTCCTTCAGAGCTTCGCCGCCAGGAGCCAGCGATACCATCAGCACGCGCTCATCGTCAGGGTCGCGGGAACGGGTTATGTAGCCTTTCTCCTCCAGCTTCTTGAGGAGAGGAGTGAGGGTGCCGGAATCGAGGTAGAGCAGATCTCCGAGGTCCTTCGCAGACAACGAGCCGTGCTCCCACATGGCCATCATGGCGATGTACTGCGTGTACGTGAGGTCGATCCTGTCGAGGAAGGGCTTGTACTTCCTGACGACCTCCTTCGCGCACACGTACAGCGGAAAGCACAGCTGGTTATCCAGCCTCAGACACTCGTACTCCTCTTCCGTACCCGTTCACCCCTTTGTCAGAGAGCCTTCTCGACGGCGTCCCTGACCTTCTTCATGTCCGTGGTGGGCTCGAAGCGTGCCAGGATCTCTCCGTCGCGGCTTATCAGGAACTTGGTGAAGTTCCATTTGACGTTTCCGTTGTTCTTGTAATCCTTGTCCATGGCCTTGACGATGGGTCCGAGGACCAGTCCCTTGGCGCCGAATCCCTCGAACTTGGTGTTCTCGGACAGGTACTTGAACAGAGGGCTGGCATTCTCGCCGAGCACGTCGATCTTGGAGAACTGGGGGAAGGTTATCCCGAAGCGTCCCTTGCAGAACGTATGGATCTCCTCGTCGCTTCCGGGAGCCTGCTCCTTGAACTGGTTGCAGGGGAAGTCGAGGATCTCCAGTCCCTTGCCCTGGAACTCGTCGTAGAGCTTCTGGAGGTCCTCGTACTGAGGGGTGAATCCGCATCCGGTAGCGGTGTTCACGATCAGCAGGACCTTGCCCTTGTAGTCGGAGAGAGGGACCTCGGTCCCGTCCATCTTCTTGATGCTGAAGTCGTATATTCCCATCTCAGTCACCTCAGAGCTGCTGGACGAGCCAGTTCTGGACTCCGATTGCCTCTATGAGCTCGAGCTGCTGCTCGCCCCAGTACATGTCTTCCTCCTCGTCCTTGTAGTAGTCCTTGAGGATGTCGTAGGTCGTTACGTCCTCGACTGCGAGGCACATGATCTTCTTGAGAGCGGAGAGTCCTTCTACAGAGATCTTCAGGTCGATCTTGACCCATTCGACAGGGTTCTCGCAAAGGGGCATGGGCTCCTTCTGGTCGTTGCTGAGGACTCCGCCGAGATCGAGTATGCGGTCGGCGATCTTCTCGACATATCCTCTCTCCTCGGCTGCGTGCTCCGCATACTTGTCCGCGAGCTTTGCATATCCCTTGGAGGCGAGGATCCTCGACTCGAGGGCGTGCCCATCGGCCTGCTGGGAGAGGTTAGTGACGATCGCCTGCAGTGCATCCATTAGCTTCTCGTTCTGTGCCATCTGGTTCACCTTATTCAATTGTGTTCAATTCAATTGTATACAATTAAATTATTTAAAACGTTGGTCGAGGAGGGGACGGTCTGAAGCCGACATAGCTGAAAAAGCTGAGAGGACGAGGACGCCCCTGCCGGAGCCCCTCCCCCTCTCATGAGAAGAGATATAACCTGGGAGCGGCGCCCGAGAACGAATGGCCTGCCAGCGTATCGGGGGCCACGGCCAGCTTCGTCGTGCCGTCGTAGAACAAGATGCCGAAGAACGCGTACGAGCCGACCTTCTCGAGACCGTCCCCAAACGTCACTTCCTTGAGAGAAGTACATCTGGCGAGAGCCTTCATCCCTATCGAGACCGTGTTCGAGAGGTCTGCGGACACGAGCGTGTCGCAGCCGTAGAATGCCTTGTAAGAGATCGACGTCACGGAGACGGACCACCCCCTGTGGATCACGGTGCTGGGAACGGCGAAGGCCGCGCCTTCGTACCCTATGATGGACGCCTCCCGGGCTGCGGACGAGGTGATGGCGTATATGATCCCGTCCGCGACGAACTGCTCGCCGTCGACGAGGTCCGCCACCATGCGGAGTACCTTCCCGGATCCTGCGAAGAGATGGCCGCGGAGCTTCAGGGTCGGGTCTATGGCCTTACCGTCGAGGTCGAAGAACTTGATGCCATAGAACGCGTTGGGACCCATATACGTCAGGGACTTGGGGAGATACACGCTCTCGAGGGACTTGCATCCGCTGAAAGCGCTCTTCCCGATCTTCTTCACACCCTCCTCTATCGTGACCTTCTTGAGGTTCAGGCAGTTAAAGAACGCGTAGCCGCCCACCGTGTCGATGTTCCCGGGTATCGTGAGGGATACCAGGCCGTTGCAGTAGGGGAAGGCCTTGTAGCCTACGGAGGCCACCGTCGAGAGGTCCACGCTGGACACGCCGTTGTCCTTGTAGAACGCGTTGGTGCCGATCACCGCGCCATGCCCGGTGAAGCGTATGTCCTTCATGGACTTGCACTCGCTGAACGCGCTGGTGCCGATGTCCACGTCGTCCCCGGTGACCGTCAGGGATTCCAGGCCGCATCCGTAGAACGCATAGCTGCCGATCTTCTTGAGGGTCGCAGGAAGGTCGACGGATTTCAGCGACTTGCAGTACGAGAACGACTTCGGCCCCACGGATTCCACGGACCCCAGGCTAAGGGACTCCAGTGACGAGCACTTGTAGAACGCTAAGCTCCCGATGGACTTCACGGACGATGGCAGAGAAACCTGCTTCAGGTCCTCGCATCCGTAGAACGCCCTGTCGGCGATGGACGTCACAGGACATCCCCTGTAGCTTTCCGGGACCACTACGCTCTTGGCCATGCCGGTGAACCCGGTCACCGAGGCCTTTCCGCCGCTCACGGAATAGGTCAGCGAGAAGCCGCTCTGGCGGTAGAGATTCCCGTCCCCGGAGCCGGCATAGGTGTATCCCGGGATCTCCTGCTCCGACAGCCTGGTCGATCCGCTGTAGAACGACAGCCCATAGAACGACGAGCTGTCCATGGCCCTCACGGATTCGGGTATGCTGACCGACCTCAAGGAGGTGCATCCCGAGAAAGCGGAGGTGCCGATGGACGTGACGGAGCCGGGTATCGCCACGGATGCGAGCGACGAGCACCCGTAGAACGCTTCCAGCCCGATGTACGGGAGGGAGCCGGAGAGGGCCGCGGACTCCAGGGAAACGCAATAGGAGAACGCGCGGCTCCCCATCTGCGTCACGGAGTCGGGGACGACGACGGACCCCAGGGACGAGCAGTTGTAGAAGGCGGACTCGCCTATGGAAGAGAGCCCTTTCCCTATATTCGCCGATACGAGCGACACGCAGTTGTAGAACGCGTAGTCGCCTATGGACGAGACCCTGTCGCCGATAGAGACCGAGGACAAGGAGACGCAGTTGTAGAACGCCCGGTTCCCGAGTTGAGTGACCCCGTCGCCGATGACCGCCGACCTCAGGGACGAGCAGTTGCTGAACGCGGAATCCCTGACGGAGGTCGAGGAGCCGGGTATGGTGACCGCTACGAGGGACGAGCAGTTGCTGAACGCGTCGTACCCTACGTACGTGACGGAGCCGGGTATAGAGACGGACTCGAGGGACGAGCATCCCGAGAACGCCCTGTCCCCTATCGACGTCGCTCCGTCGCCGATGACCGCCGACCTCAGGGAGGCGCAGTTGTAGAACGCATAGCTCCTGATGTTGACCGCGGACTGCGGCGTCGTCACGGACGACAGGGAATCGCATCCGGAGAAGGCGTAGTCGCCTATGTAGGTAACCGACTTGGGCAGGGACACGGACGACAGGCTCCTGCAACCGGAGAAGGCGTAGTCGCCTATGTACGCCACCGTGCTGGGAACCGAATACCCGGCATTCTGCTTCCCGGCGGGGTACACAATCAGGGTCGTCTTGTCCTTGCTGAACAGGACCCCTCCTGCCGAGCTGTACTTGGCGTTCCCGGATCCGACGGAGATGGACGTCAGGTCGTCGCATCCGCGGAACAGGTACTTCCCGAGGACCTTCACCGAATCCGGCATAGTGACCGATGTAAGGCCAAGACAGCGGTAGAACGCATAGTTCTCCACCGACTCGACGGTCCCCGGTATGGCATATCTGCCGCTCTGCTTCCCGGCGGGATACATTTTGAGGCTCTTCTTGTCCTTGCTGAACAGGACTCCGGCCGAAGAGCTGTACTTGGCGTTCCCGGCATCGACAGAGATGGATGCCAAGGAGGAGCAGCCCACGAACGCGCTCTGCTCGATGAACGTGACGGATCCGGGTATGCTCACGGACGCCAGGGAGGCACATCCGTAGAACGCGTTGCTCATGATCGACTCCAGGGTCGCGGGCAAGGAGACCGATGCCAGGGAGGCGCAGTTGTAGAATGCGGAGCCGCCTATGGTCCTAATCCCGGCGCCCATCGTCACCGACGACAGGGAGGCGCAGTTGTAGAACGCGCCGTCCCCTATAGATGCCACGGACCCGGCTATCTTCGCGGACGTGATGGAAACGCATCCGCGGAACGCGTACTTCCCGACAGACGTCGCCCCGTCCTTGACGATGACGGACCTCACCGACTTGCCCCATGGGCCGCCGGAGCTGTAGTCCTTCATGTCCCCGGTGCCCGAGATGGTCAGGACGCCGCTGTCGTCCAGGGTCCAGGAGAGGCCGTCCCCGCATGTGCCGGACGACCTGGCTTCGCAGTCCTCAGCAAAAGGCATGATAAGTGCGACGAACGCCACTGCGAGCAGCATAGCGGTCAGCAGAAGTCCGTACGGCGGGCGAGATCTGTCGTGATAGGCCATGGAGCCCCGTATGTACAGATGCTTAATAATAACATAATAGGGGGTCTCATCCCATCGAGGGATCGGACCATCGACGTAGAGGTTCGAGCGGAATCTCGATCCCGTTACATGGCTGGCGATCGACGGCCCGGCTGTCGCCCGACATTGTGCTCGCAGAGATGGTTCACAGGGCATTCCTCGCATGAAGGACCCTTGGGACGGCAGAACGTCCTTCCGAGAGCTATGAACCCCTTGTCGAGAAGGCCCCACATCTCCTCCGGCACAGTCTCCTCTATGGCCTTCCGGGTATCGGCCGGGCGCTTGGAACCGGATATCCCCAGCCTGTTGGACACCCTGTTGATATGGGAATCCACGATCACCGTATTCTTCCCGAACCCGTATCTGAGGACGCACGCAGCGGTCTTGTCGCCCACCCCGGGCAGGCTGGTGAGGCCTTCCAGATCGTCAGGGACCTCCCCTCCGAAGTCCTCCGCTATCATCCTGGTGGCGGAGAGTATGCAGCACGCCTTCTGATGATGGTACCTTGAGGCCTTTATCGCCTCCTCGAAACGAACCGGATCCGCATGGCGCACGTCCTCCATGGAGGGGAACTCCGAGAACAATGCGGAGCATATCCTCCTGGTGGATGCTTCGGAGATCTGCTGGGAGACTATCGTCGAGACCAGTATCTGATACGGATCCATCCCGTCGTACTCGTCGGTGGTGTCGTCCTCGATGCCGAAATGCTCGCATAGGGCCCTGACCGCCTCCGATGCCTTCTCCCTATCCATCATGCAGACGCTAAGGCGTCCATTATTGTTAAAGCGCTGGCCCAGAGCTTCCCCTCGGATTCCCGATACTTACGGAATCGTCCAGGAGCTGGGTTCCGATACATCCATATTTAGTTCCGGCTAAATTAATTAAGGATGGTGATGTTATACTTTTTAGTTGATATTTTATATTTATACTCCCATCTCATTCTAGTGGTTAAATGGGAGAACGGGGCCCAAAGCAAAAGTATACGGATGTATCCTGTCCCAACGAAGAATGCGA
>SUSZ01000062.1 GCA_015063165.1 Thermoplasmata archaeon | reverse complement strand
CGCGAATTCCTGATTTCCGAATTGGAATCGAGGTTCAACCAGGAAGCATCGAAGCTCACGTATTCTGAACATTGGAGATCGATTTTTTATCAAGTGTTATTGTAAATTGTTAGGTAATATACTATAATATCTACTGGCCAGAAACCAGGGGTCGGACAGGTTCTTCGAGCACGAGCACCATGTTAAAGTGCGTCATCGGCCCTGTTATAGGGATGCTTATAAACGTATGAATATCATCCAGTCGTCAGAGTTCAAATGTACAGCAGCATCGATTCTTTCCTGAGACAGGTGGACGAAAAAGACGAGCCCAGAAGGATAGCAGAATCGATAGCCTGCGATGACGAGAGCGCGGTTTCGTGGGACCTCGAGGACATCCACCTCATATCCTCTGGAAGGAACGACATTCGCTGCGGCAGGAACGTTTTTTCCACGTTCATCAGCATCAACAGGGACTATGACGACCTTTATGTGATCCTAAACGGAGCCAGGACCAGGAAGTATCCGGAATTCAAGAGATGGAGCTGGTACGACATGATCCGCGGCTCCATGATAAACATCGCCGACCCCATGTACGTCGTCCCCGACGAGCTAAAGATCGGATGGTACTGGGGACGCGACCCTTCGGATCCGTTCGAGCTGAAGAGGCAGATAGTCGAGATCATAGAGAAGGTGAAAGGACATCTGGGATCCAAGCGCGTCATATTCTACTCTTCGTCGGCCGGTTGCTCCACAGCCGTGGAATGCGCGAACATGCTCGGTGATTCCACAGTGGTCTGCATAAACCCGCAGCTGGACATCTCCATGCATCCCTACTATCCCGAGTTCAAGAGGCTCATGGCTGTCGACGAGAGCGATCCGGATTCGAGAGCCAAGATCGACGTCGTCCCGCTTATCGG
Source organism: Thermoplasmata archaeon (assembly GCA_015063165.1). Taxonomy (GTDB): domain Archaea; phylum Thermoplasmatota; class Thermoplasmata; order Methanomassiliicoccales; family Methanomethylophilaceae; genus Methanoprimaticola. The sequence continues at coordinate 15,813 of SUSZ01000062.1, read as the reverse complement.
GAATAGGACCAACCGCTACATAATCATACAGAACAGGGCTGGTCCAGCAGACATGAAGCAGTGCATGAAGCTCTGCAACGCATACGATATAGAGCCGAAGATGGGGCTCACCGTCAAAGACAACATTGCCCTGTGGATCTACGAGGGACACGGAGACAACCCTCACAACGTCCAGGAGAACAGAACGATTTTCAAAGCCATAGAAAGGGTCATAGACAGCGATTTCAGCGATGCGTCGGACCTGGAACTGCTCGTGGATTTCGTCGACAGGTACTGGCTCCTCTCTACTGACGCCGCAGTCGCAGTCAAGAACGACGAAGACATCGCCGTGTATCCCAACGGGATCGAGACCGTCGATCTGAGACTAGGCTCCGACAGGAAGCCGTATTCGCATCTGGTCCTGTCCAAAGGCCTGAAGAACGACAGGGAGTACATCCTGACCGCGGAGGAATTCGATGCGCCTGGGTACGACAGATGCACCATCACCGTCAAGGACACCAGAGAAGGGAAGAACCTGTTCCGGAAGACCGTGACTCTGGATTGCTTCCCAACGATAAGGTACAAGCCTAGGCCGGACCGCGAGCTGTGCCTGTACCCTGGGAACCCTGGAGAGACCACTTCGGATTTCGGCGTCAGGCTCTGCTGTCGCTTCCGATCGAGCCCAGCCTTTCGAGCTCCTTCTTCGCCTTGCCGTATCCCAGCTCCGCGGACCTCCTGATGAGCTCCAGCGCCTTATCGCGGTCCTCCGGCACGCCTTTCCCTTCCAGGTGCGCCTGTCCGAGGGCGAACAGAGAAACGGCGTTGTCCTCTGCGGCGAACTTCTCAGCCAGGAGCAACATCTCACCGACGGAGCCCTCGTCGCCCAACTGCCATAGCACCGGGACGAGCTCGTGTCCGGACCAGACGAGGCCCTTCTCGTAAGATGTCCTGAGATAGCCCGAAGCCTTTGCGAAGTCCCTGTCGAGGCCGCCCTTGCCGTCGCGGGCCATCCTGCCAAGATACATCAGGGCGTAGGGGTCTCCGCTCTCTTCCATCCCTTTGCAGACTGCCAGGAGCTTCCCCATGGATTCTGGGGTGTCCATGGTCCACAGTACGTTCATGAACTCGGAATGCGCTTTGGGATGGCCTTCGGACATCGACTTCTTCAGGTATTCGAGGGCTTTTTCCAGATCTTTGGGGACGCCGTCCCCCTTCTTGTACATCATCCCGAGAACGAACTCGCTCTCGCCTGGAGCCTTCTCGCTGCCTTTGGACTGGGATGTGACCATCTCTTTCAGAATACGGTCGTAATCGTCGGTCCTCGGACCCTTCTTGAAGTAATAGATCGCCTTCCCGATGTTCTTCTCGGTCCCACGACCCTTGTAGTACATCTCGCTCAGCAGCCTGAACATGTCGGGGCCCTTCGACGGAGCGCTCTCGCATATCCTGAACGCGAGCTCTTCGGCCGACGGCCTCTTCGAAGAAAGCAGGACCTTGCAGATCCCATAGGCGAGGTCCCGGTTCTTTCTGGCGATGTCCTGGACTGTCTTCAGATCTTCGTCTTCGGCTTCGTCGCTGCATATGCGGGCCATCGCCATCAGAAGCCTCGGCATCTCCTTCTGGCGGCCTGAGCCGTCTGCCCCCAGCACGCTCTTGTATCTCTTGTACCAAGGCGCAGACTCCGCATTCTCGAAATCGTCGAGGTCCAAGCCCTGGAGGAACTCCTTCATCTGGGAGTTGATCCTGGAGCAGTCCTTTCCGGACTCGTTGAACTTCCTGTGCCAGGTGAATATGTCGGACAGCTCGTAGTTGAGGATGTTCTCCTTGTACTTCCGCGGCAGGTCCTTGACGTTCTCCCTCACCATCTCATATGACCTGAACTCGCATTCGAAGTGATCGTACCTGGCTGAGCCGACGAGGGAATCGGAGTTGTTCAGGCGATGCCTGACCAGGGTTATGTCCGAGAGCATGCAGCGCTCGGACCGTGTATAGGCCGAGACATAGAAGGAGCGGTCGTTGACGCAGATGAGGTCGTTGAACCTGATGCCGGTCAGCTCGATGAAGGAAGCCCTGTAGATCGCGTTCCAGGGCACCACGGACACGGCGCCGGTGAACAGCTTGCTATGGTCCCTGTAGCTGATGACCCTGCCGAAGAGCTCCGGAGGCACCTTCGTGAGCTCGTACAGGTCCTTGTGCACTACGTCGCCGGTCGCATCGTCGAACGCTTTGGCCTTGGTCTTGACGAGGTCGACGTTGCTCTCCTTGGCGAGATCGTAGAGCGGCTTCAAGGACCCGGCGACCAAGAGGTCGTCCGCATCCATGAAGACGAGGTATTCCGAATCCGCATGCGATATGCCCAGGTTGCGCGCGATTCCAGCTCCGGAGTTCGGCTGGGTGAAGACCTTGATGCGCCCGTCCTCTTCAGACAGCGCCTTCAGGATGCTCAGAGAGCCGTCCGTGGAGCCATCGTCGACGCATATTATCTCGATGTCGACGCCCTGCTGGGACCTTATGGTGCCCAGGCACTGCTTGATGTACCTCTCAGCATTATAGACAGGTATTATGACCGCTACCTGATGGCTGTAGCTGCGCGCGCCGGCTATGGATTCAAGGTAGCACTGCTTGGAAGCGGAGACGGAAAGAGGAGAGGAGAACATGTCGTAGAACGGGAACACCTCGGTCCGGAGGTAGCTCAGGAACCCGCCGTAGGCTTCGGTGCCTTTCAGCCTCTCCGAGTAGTCGTAGATCCTGATCGCCAAGTTCTCCAGGAAGGAGCTGCGGTATGTCTCGTAAGTACCCGACTCGACAAGACCGTCGTGCAGTTTCCTTCTGGATATGAAGATGTTCTCGTAGGTCTCGGATATGTTGTCCTGCAGGCTGCCCCGCGTGTTCTTGCGGTGGTAGCAGAGCTTCTTCTCGCACACGGATATCCTGTCGGCGTTGGCCATCGCCGTGAACACGAAGTACAGGTCGTTGTTGGAGCGTATCTCTTGGAACCTCAAGCCGAGACGGGAGACCAGATCCGCCGAGAACAGCTTGTCCCAGGCCCATCCCATCGCGAAGTTGAAGAGCCTGCCGGAGACCTCCTGTGGCGAGAAGGAGCTCCCGGGCAACCCTTCCAGCACGAGAGAGGTGGACAGGACGCGGGCTTTCTTGGTCTCGTCGTCATAGGCGTACGAGGCACAGACGGATATGTCAGAGCCTTCGATGGCCTCGAGAAGGTCCTGGAGGAACGTAGGCTCGAAGAAGTCGTCCGAATCCAGGAACGAATAGTATCTTCCGCATGCCGCATCCAGCCCTCTGTTCCTCGCTGCCCCGGCTCCCGCGTTCTGCTGGGCTATCACGCGCATGTTCGGATGGCGCGAAGCATAATCTTTCAGGATTCCAGAGGAGCCGTCCGTGGAGCCGTCGTCCACGCATATCACCTCGAAGTCCTGGAACGTCTGTGCGAAAATGCTGTCAAGGCATTCTGCGAGATAGGCTTCGGTGTTGTACACGGGCATTATCACTGATATGACTGGGCGTTCCATGTTCTCAGCTCTTGAACTGGCCGAAATCAGCGTCGCGGCCAGGGTATATCGCTTTGAATTCCTCTAGGATTCTACTGGATTCGTCAGAGTCCTTCTCGGTCCCGATGCCTTCGGAAAGCATGTACGAGAGCCTCAGCATCGCATCGCCGTCCTTGAAATCCTCCGAATACCTCCTGCACGCCAGGAATGCATCTTCATTGTCACCGATCTTCCAAAGATAGTTGACGTAATCCGAAAGAGTACTCCTGTCCAGCTCGACAGCCCTTCTAAGACAATCCTTGGCTATCTTCTTATCGAAAGATATACGATGGCTAGAGTACAAGCGGAACCTGAGCTTCAAAGTCCTGGCGTTGTCGATAGGCTCCAAAGAATCCAGGGCTTCTTTCAGCTCCTTCAAGGATTCGGGGGTGTTCTCAGCCCACAGAATATTGAAAAGCTCCGATATCGAGCGCTTGGCATCTATTCCGGACGCTATCTTCGCACATCTCTCGGATTCCTTGAGATCGAGTCCGACTCCGTTCCCGGTGCGATAGAGGCTGCTGTACCCCATCCATCCGATTGCGCTCCCTTGCGCGATGAGCTTGTCCAGGACCGTCTTTACTCTTGCGATGTCGGCATCCGAGGATTTGGACTGTCTTTTGAACCATATCCATGCCGTCTGCTCGTCGTAAATCTCTCCGCGCTTCATCCGGCGCATCGCCTCAGAGCATTCTTGCTTCGCGTTCTCGATCTCTCCGCTGCCTCTGCCGAGGACTATACAGTCCAAGGAGTGCTTGATGTAATCCGTGATCGGATCCACATAATGGACAGGGTCCCCGTCCCTCGATATGAGGGTTTCCGGCAGGGTTACACAGTGGCAGCCGAGCTTTTCGCGAAGAAGCTCGAATATGAACTCGGACTGCTCCGCATCTTCCTTGAAATCCATCTCCCGGATTCCGAGATCGCTGTCGTACATGTATCCGCATGGCATGGAATTCAACAGAACGACCTTGTCGCCCCAATTGTCCCTGACGAACTCGCAGAAGCGGTCCGCCAGAAGGACGTAGTTCGGACAGGCTTCCAATTTGTATATCTCGGCGTCCTCTGGAAGAAGCCCGGACTTCTTCAGCCTCGGAAGAATGCGAGCGTATCCGCCTGCCATCATGGTCTTCTCGCCGTCCACGTCCAGGATGTGGATCTTGTCTCCCTGAAAGTAGTAAGTGTCGATGAGCAGGTATTCACCTTTGCGGTTCAGGAGGGCGTCTACCGCCTCGCAGTTGACCAGCATTCTCAGCATCCTGCGATTGAATCCGTGGCAGAACTGCAATGCCAGATTCTGGTCCCTCTGGGCGAGGTACTTTACGAAATCCCAGAGCATATCATCGTCCAGGATGGCATGGGGCTTCTGTAAGACCAGCAAGGGATTCTGGCGTTGGATGTACCCTTCCACAGACAGGCTTTCGCCTTCGCAGACGTTAAAGACGTTCCTGGAACAGCAGCATCCCATTATGTTGAACGTTGCTGCAGGCCCTGTCATGAAGAGGAGTTCTCCTGAATCAGCTTGGCCGCTTTCTCATGGCCGGCGTCTGCAGCCGCCTGGAGCCATTTCCCGGCGATCTTCGGATCCTTCCTCATCCCCGAGTTGCCCTTGTACATTATGTAGAGCTTGAACATAGCGTTCTTGTCGCCCTCCATGGCGAGCTCGTGATAGAGTATCTGGGACTTCAGATGACTCTCATAGGCTTCGTCGTTGTAATAGAGGTCGGCTAGTCTGGTCTTGGCGCGCTGGCTGCCTTTGCGGATGCATGAATACAGGAGCTCCTCCGCCGTATCCCTATCCTTCTCGACGCCTGCGCCTTCCAGGTAGCATTTGGCCAGATGATATTTCGAATCGACATCACCCGCATCAGAGAGTTCCTTCAGCAGCTTGATCGCCCTCTCCGTGTCATGGACCGGACCTTCGGACTCCAGCAGGATGGCAAGCTCGTATTTGGCGCGCCTATGGCCGTTCTTGGCCGCGGCCTCAAACCACCGCATCGATTCGAATTCATCCTTTTCCACATCATTGCCATCGCGATATGCTCTGGCCAGATACAACTGGGCGTTGCGGTCTCCCTCGACGGCGGAGAGGATCAGATCGTCTATCGGCACCATTCTTGTCACCATGTCGGAATTGAATACATGGTCATGCTCTTAACCGTTTTAATGCCATCGGCAATACGGACGCTTATGTTTTTTCGGAAACCGACGAGGCTTTTCTGTAATATTCTTCCGCTTTCGAAGGGTCTTTCTCCACCCCGGTTCCTGTCCCGTATGCGCGTCCCAGTATCTTGGCTGATCCTGTGTTCCCTGCATCGAGGTATTTCTCAGCCAGATCTATTGCCCGCCCATAATCACCCTTTTCCCACAGGAGCTCCAACAGCTCGTTCTGCGCCCAATCGATCCCGTTCTCGGAAGAATCGAGAAGGAGGGATTCGGCTTTGTCAAGATCTTTCTCGACGCTGCTGCCGTCCCTATAAAGACGTCCGAGGTAGGCTTTGGCTATAGGGTCCCCGGATTCGGCCTGCTTCTTGGCCAGAATTAGCAGCGACTTGTGCCTCCCGGTGCTCCATAGGGTCTCAAGTGTTCCGTTGTCTTTTTTGGACGATGCCATTTCATCCTTGAGAGCACTGTAGTCCTTCTTTGCCCAAGAGATCCCGTTCTCAGATGCAGCCTTCAAGTATGTCAATGCCTTTTTCGGATCCTTTTCAACACCCCTTCCGTCGCGATACGCTCTTCCGAGAATGCCTATCGCACGATAATTCTTCTGTTTTTCTAGCCTACAAGCAATACTGATCATCTCCCTAGTGCTATCGGGATCCCCAATCTCCCAGAGAACGACCATAAGTTCGCTATCTGCCCAACTAATTCCTTCAGAAGATGCTCTACGAAAATAATCTGCGGCCGTATGAAGATTTTTTTCTACACCTGTGCCATCGCGATAAATTCTACCTAGAACCAGATTTGCACGAGCGCTGCCTGATTTAGAAGCTTCGTTAAGGAGACCAATAGCCTTATCTGGACAAGATTGTTTAAGATAAATCTGTGCCAATTCGACTTTTGCTCCGTTATGCCCATTATTCATTGCTTTTTTCATTAAATCAATGGATCTATCAACATCTTTGGTAACTACAACCCCATTACGATATAATTGTGCCATTTTAAACAAAGCGTTCTTATCATTTAACTGGCAATATTTGTCCAATATCTGCAGAGCCTCTTGACAACTATCTGTTTTTTTAGAGGCCAATAGCAAATCAACCAACTCATCTCTTGCCCAAGATAGGTGATCTGACGAAATACGCATCAACTCAATAGCTTTGTCCAAGTCCCGCTCTTTTCCAATACCGTCGCGATACATACGTGCCAAGCGACCTGCTGAACCATAATCACCAAGTTCAAACGATTGCTCTAGTATTAAGGCAGCCTTGTCAACATCACCAGGCATGCCCCTAGATATCAAAGCATCAGCATATTCATTCGCAATTTCATAATGGCCAGAATTATAAACGTGCTCATAATTTGATACTGATTGATCATAATTGCATTCAACACCCTTGCCATAGTGATAAATACGCGCCAAATATTTGTAAGCATATATTTCATTAATGCCTTCCAAATAATCAATAATCATACGATATGCATCAGGTGTTCCTACTTTCCATAATGAATCACACAATTGACGCAAACAAGCCCTATCGCCCGCTTCAATTTTCTGGCGCATCATTGAAATTGCACGTTCTAAGTCTTCTGACGTTCCACTGGTTAATAAATCCGCATAGTCATCTTTTTTCGATGTAATTTGAAATTGCCCTGGTAAACTAGTGAATAATGAGTAGTCTATGGGGAACGAAGACAAAATCCTCGATAATTGAGAATCGTTGTCCCCATCATTAACATTTCTAATCCATAATGCCGTACTTTGACTACCAGGTATATTGTCAATATGCCTATGTTTTGCAGCTAAAACAACTGGTGTTCCAGCCCTTAGCTCCATAATTTTTAACCATAAGTCGTCTGCAAACAAACAGTTATTAACGATAAATTCTTTGTCAAATACCATCTTATCTAGACAATTGGGAGGATATAGCACCCCACCAACTCCTGTTGCCACATACGAATAATCTGGTATCCCTGGTGTTGCATCATATTCTTTGATCCATTTTGAATAAGGGGCGATCGAACCATTCTCAAACGCCATCTTATGAATACGCATTGCAGAAACTGCATTGGGGCAATGAACAAAAGAATTGAGTAAAATCTCCACTGTATCAGGTTCATACTCTACATCATCATCGAATGTTATCACAACATCATCTGGATACTCAGAAATTGCATAATAGTATTTTTTATGTGGCTTTAAATCATCGCACCACCTTATTTCAAAAACATCAGACTGCATAGAAGATAATGACTCAGGCAAATCAATACACTCAAATTGATCCCTCGATAACCACAATAATACTTTGTCTACCTTGTATGTTTGATTAAGTATTGTTTTAATCGTAGCTGCAACATACCCTATCCTCAACGGATATGATGTTAAAGAAGCGATAACTTTTTTTCCAGCCAATTTTTGTCCAATGGTGTCCGCAGGCAATTTCTCTATTTTAGCTTCAATAGAACCATATTTTTTCATAAAGTGATCTTGATACGTTCCAGATAAATACCTCTGCATTTTGTCGTAAGTTGGTTGCACAAAATCATAAATAAATCCATCTGAAATATCATTAAGTCTTAAATCGCTTATCATGTATGATTTTAGCCTACAATAAAGCTCATCATCTACAACATTATCAGATTTGCACATTGAAATGGTATACCATATAGCTGAAACCATCCTGTTAACGTAACTTCTGTACACATCGATGTGTGCACATTCTGATATTTTTCTTAACCATTCCAATCCAGCTGAATAAAATGTAAATGGATGGCTTACACCACTTTTTTCCGCACTATTTTTAATATTTCTACGATGATGGACATATGGATAATCCAAATAAGAAAAATGATTGCAACACACCAAAGCCATGTATGAAACAACCATATCCTCATTTCTATACAACTCCAAAAAGGATAAGTTATTTCTTTTTAGCAGTTTGGAGCAAATCAGCTTATCCCATGCCCATCCATTAAAAACATTAAATATATATTTTGAATTATCCGTGGGCAGGTATACATTGTTGTTTCCTTTCAGCAACTCTGTTCTATACATCGAAGGAACTACGTATCTTTCCCTAGTTTGATCATCAAACTCCTCAGATTTACAAATAACCACTTCAGAATCGGTTGAACAAGCACAACTGTACATTTCCTCAAGCATGTTTAGGTCAAAATAGTCGTCTGAATCAAGTAATAAGTAATAATCACCACTTGCATAATTCATCCCTATATTTCTTGAAATGCCCGGACCACAATTAACAGCTAACGAAAAAACATGGAAAAAAGAATATTTTGTAGAATATTCCTTAAGTCTTGATAACGTGTCATCTGTTGAAGAGTCATCAACGACAATTATTTCATAATCAGTAAAAGACTGATTTACAAGAGATGCAAAACACTCATCCAAATATGGCGAGATACAATGTGCAGGAAGAATTACCGAAATTTTAGTTTTCTTCATTGGATTATTATCAACCCTGATGTAGCGATATTTGTTATAATAACCATCAGCCACATTACATAGAACTGCATTAACAAAAGCTACTCTGTTGGATTTTGATAAACTCAAATAAGTTGAGCTACGCCAATCTTTGATATCAAAATGTTTGCATTCATAATTAAAATAATTCTTTCTAAATAATACGGTTCCTCCGACTGAACAAAGTTTGATTTGACCTAGACAATCTACACTTGATGATTTAAAAACACCATAGGTGATTTTAGCTCCTTTTGATACAATAGTAGACTTTCCAAACCTATATATCTGGTTGTTAACAAATTTTTTGAACTTGTCGTCAAATGTGCGATAGTTGAAAACAAAAGAATCGCATGACGGATTGTCTTTTATCACATCAATCAAATATGCGCAACCATCCTGATAAAAATAATCGTGTGCTGAAATAAAAAGAACGTAGTCCCCTTTGGAATGTTTAAGTAATTCTGGTATCCGATCATCAGATTTTAAAATAATAAAATGTGCCCCATCTACATTTTTTTCTACATTACCAAAACAAATTACCTCTACACTGTTATTTGTTTGACATATAAAAGAATCTACGCATCTTTTAATTAAATAATCATCCGAGTTGTTACAATCAACAAATACAGATATGATCGGTTTACTGATTGGCATTTTTAACAATATGGTTCTAAAACCCATTCCAAATTTATACACTTCTAAATTTAAAGACTCTCCAGCAAATGGCGATTCATAATAATATTGCTCAAAGTAATCACTTAATATAGGTAAACGATATTTCCAAGGTTTGTATTTTGTACAATAATGCAATATTTTGGCTTCTTCAACCGCCTTACCCGAATTATAATCATCTGAAAGTCCATAATAATCTTTGAAACCGATTTGAAAATCTTGAAATAATAAACTATCCAAACGAACGTTATAACTAAAAGGTAAATACAAAACCATGCCCTTGAATACAAAATTAAAAGAATCTTGATCCATAAATGCATTGTAGCCTATACGTTTGTACTCATGCAACTTAAAACTATATCCAGACTTACGGAATGCGTCAAGATCCATAAGCATTACGCCGGTATTAAAATACTGACTTTGATTCAAACCTAGTTTTTCACAATGCCTACGATCATAGAGATTGCTTACTGCAGCAATGACTTTTCCATCTAATGATATATTGTATAATTCACTAACATCACAACGTACAATCAAATCACTATCTAAATAAAGCAATTTTTGAACTCTAGGTAGATACCTATCAAAATCAAACTTTACTAGAGATATGTTAGTTGCTGATAAATTTGTTTTCTGATCTGCACTCCGTCCTGTATCTTCAACCTCAATCTCATGTATCTTAATCGACACTTTTTTATTTCTCATCTTTGTCAGAGCGTTCTTAGATTCATCAGATAAACTTGTTGAAAAAATATGAAACGAAAGCTTTTCCATGCTGCTGTGATTTTTAATTATAGATGTGATCGTAACTGCTGTTGGCATTACATACAAATCATCACAAATCAACGCTAATTCAATTGTTTTCATATAATCATCCTTTAATTGTTGAAGTAATCATGCAATATTGCTATTCTAACCAATTAATCATGTATCGTCAATTTTTTGAATCGTCATTCAATAGTTGCAATACATCATTATACCTACTTCTAGACCATGGCAAATCATCCAATACTTCACTTAAAAGTTTAGCTGCAAATTTTAAATTCCTTTTTGCACCCCTGCCATGAATGTATACACGACTTAAACGCTCTTTCGCGCGAGAATTGATATTAATGATAGGAATCAAAGTGGGCACCAATTCCTTGTCCAACTCGTCATCTTTAATTGCCCATATAACATCAAACAATCTAATTCTAGTCCATTCGAGATTTAAGCATTCTTTATAATATCCGTAAGCTTTTTGCAGATCCTTTCCAACGATTATTCCATCTTGATAAATCATACCCAAATACGATTTAGTTTTGTCTTCTTCGTTTTTTTCCAAATTGGATATCACAGATTGCATAGTACTAACATCTACCAGTTTTTGATTATTTTTCAATATCTCAATAATTGGGGATATGTCAACATAATGAATATTAACGATAGAGATATCTATCATTATTGTCCCAATAAAAGAAATACAATTCTTTTTTCTAAACATTAAGTTAATATATTTATTAACTGGACTCATGTAGATGTATTCATTTAATACAGGGAATACCTCAACATTAAAAAGATCATATGAATCCCCGAAATTATCAAATAATTTTTTTATCTCAGTATCGCTACATTTTGAAAAGTATTCGACCAACACTTCACACGCTTTATTTATGTTTTTTATTAGATGGTTTCCAGTGATTAATTCACTGATGTAAACTGACGTCGCCCTAATGTCATGCAAGGACACGCGATGTTCGAATACGGTCTGTAAATCAGTCCAATCATCCACTGAGTCCGTTAATTTTTTAAATTTATCATATTCCAACTCTTTTATATTTTGAACTAACTCTGGAACTATGCGGTTGTTCGCAGATTTATTCTTATAATAGTATTCCAAGAGACGAAGTGAAGCCATTGGATCTTTGCTAAACGCCAATTCATAATCACGGTAAAGCAATTTGTCATGCATCTCCGAAAACAACCTTTTCCAGAGATCATTTATCAAATAAGATTCTCCACTAGTGATTGTATTATAGTAGTTATTTTTTATAAAATAATCGAAAATACTATACAACTCTTTGACATCTTGCGAATTATGAGCAGACCATTCACCATTGAAACTCAACAATGATTTAGCAGAATATATCCATATTACTAGATTATTAAAGATATTTATCCCATATTTTAATTTTAAATTATATTCATTAGAAAAACTGTATAAATCCCTCATATCAGTTGTTGCCAGACTATTAATAAAAATTATATGAAATGAATCAGACGATAACAATAAATGATTTATTGAGACACGCTTCCTATAATTCTCGGATTTTAAATTTATGTGAAGCTTACTCTCAATTTCATCTATTGCTTTTGACATTCTTAAAATATTAAATTGAGGGTTGATTGAAACAGATATTGAATTTTCTATATACGATGATATAAAAATTGATGCCGTTCCACCACCCGATGATCCATAAACAATTATGTGGTCATTGGACACGCCCATTTTGCCAGCGATAGTTTTTATAATTTTAGCAGCCTCTGCCCGGTAGTCACTACAATCATCACCAATATACCACCCCAATGTGATTGAATGATTTGTCAAAAGAGGATCTGCAATACACAATACGTTGTCCTTTTCATTCCAGGACCATCTTTGGAATGGGGACCTCGATGAAGCCTTACCAGAAACAAAAACATACAGATAGTCACTACCAGTGTAATTAACAAAAAAGTCCCACTTTATTTTATTATATAACGTCGTAAAATGGCCACTTTTCAAGTTCCACTCATCGACATCCACCTCATTAATTGGATACAACCGAGTTTTATCTAAACCTGGATTTGACTTATCTATATTTTCGTTAAAATGAATAAAATTCTTATCCAATTCTATAATCAAATCCGAATTTATTGGTTCTGCTTTGAGATATTGAACATATTTACAACGAGCTAAGCCTACTATCTGCACCATGCATTTAGAAAGATTTAGTTTAAGTATAACATTCATTTTTTCTAATGAATTTAATTTCTCATCACTTTTAGAATATAGCTTAATATATGTTTTCTCTGGTTTTACCATCGATGATGATTCCATTTTATTTATTTCAACTGATGCGAATACTGAATTCATCCCAATGACACGATCTTTCGGCTTCAATTCCACAACTATGTCATCTTCATTGAAATCAAAACAATCGCCAACCTCATCGATAAAATGAATACAGTGTTTTGAATTGAAATCCACAGATTTAATATTATGAACCATTGCCAGCTCACAAATTGATTCATCGTTAAGATACTTGCAGTCTATTTTAAAATCAGACAATAATTCAGAAATAGCTTTTATGCATATAACAACTTTATACATATCAAGTGCTATTTTATAATACTGCTTTCCCAATTCAATACTTTTATCAGCAAAACGACTAACATAGTTGATTCCGGTGGAGTTGATAGTCACAACTTTTTTAAAATGAACTTGATCACTTAATTCTAAAAAATCAATTGGGATGTTCCCATCTATGATATATTCGTTTGGAACATATTTATTAAACATCTCTGGAGATTCTGGATGTGGTTTAATAAATACAGGCTCCTTGCACGAAAAGAAAAAGTCAAGTATGAATAAATAAATAAGAACTTTACAGTCCTGAGGGTAGGGATTGAATATATTCTGAGCATTAGAATTTGATATCAGCAATTGGGAATTAGTATTATTAAAGTCGGGCCACATTGATTCGAAAATACGATTTCTATCAACTTGCGTCATTGATTGAATAATGGAACTACGATCAAAATAATCATTATGCCTATGTCCTTTATAGAGCAATCTGCAATTAGTATTCTCTCCACAGAGAACACCCATCTTTTTCTGCAACTTACTATATGCTTCAGTTGTTTTATTATTTTTCAATGAGCGATCATATACCGAAATATCTAAGAACTGATCAGGATACAACTCCAATAGAGTTTGAGGAATGTTGTTTAAAGCCAAATAAACTGAAAAGTCGTTATCAGAATCATGGGTAGTTATTATATCAACAGCATCAAGCAACTTTATTCCATTTTCGTCCATCAGGTTGTTATAATAGTTATTAATATGTTCTTCCAAATTGCTCTCAGGCACATTTCTTAAATGATATAGTAACTTCACATGAACTACAATTTTATCGAATATACCAGAATTAATTAAATTTTTATGTAACTCACTTTTGCCTTTGTTCTCACCTACAATCAAAATTGACTTGTATTTTTTATATCTTGATAAACGAATACATATTAAATCAAGCAAAGAACCATAATGTTCAAGATTGTAGACAACAAAACCATTTTCCAATAAATACACCTGTGGCTTTCAGAGCTGTTTTCATATTTAAATATAACCGCTTCTACTACAATGTGTCTTGATAATTAATTATCTTTACAAGGTGAAGACGCCGGAGACGGCGAGCAGGATAAGAAGCGGATTCCTTACGGTGATTTGCCATGACCAAAAGGAATCCGGACAAGAAGAGCAGAAGCGCCTTAAAAAGATTGAGGACGAGAGGCAGAGCAAGCGCTACAGGGCGGCGGAGCTTGTCAAGGACGGCTATTCGTACCGCGCGGCAGCCAAGCTGTTGGGGGCCAGCCACCAGTTCGTCAGCGACTGGAGCCATACGCTCCTGGATATGCGGACGGTCCGTAGGAAGGTGGGCGGCGTTATGAAGCGGGTCCATGTCTTCGAGTTCAAGGAGGGCTGCCGCGGCCTTCTCGCGACGAGAAGGCCCGGTCCGGCCCCGGGCTCGTGCCCCAAGGCCTAGGCCGCCAAAGCGGCCATCATCGAGCAGAAGAGCAGGCCTTTCTGCGAGAACCTTGGCGACGGGAAGATAGCCCTGATGTCCGGCTCGGGAGTGTCCGGCCCCACGGCCAACAAGATACTGTTCGCTAGCGGCTTCGAGCCTGTGGTGAAGCGCAAGAGGAAGCATGTCAAGAGGTTCGCTATGCCGTGCCCGATGGAGCGGGTGTGCATAGACTTCGTGGAGATCGGGATCGATTCCGAGACGGGCCGCAAGGTGGAGTCCCTGACGGTCGTGGACGACCACTCCAGGTTCTATCTCGGGGCGTTCGTCACGACGTCTCCCACCACGGATTTCGTCATCGAATGCCTCGACAAGGTGTTCGCGTCCCACGGCGTCCCGCCCATGGTGCATTCCGACCACGGATCGCAATGGTACGCCGTGAGAGGCGGCGACAGCCGCTTCGATGTCAAATGCGAGGAATGGGGCACCAAACATACGATGGCTCCGATCAGGACCCCGGAATGCAACGGCAAGACGGAGAGGGTCCACAGGTCCATGAGGGCCGAGATAAAGTTCCCGGAGAAAGCCACGGTGGAGGACTACAGGGCCCTCATGGAGAGCTACGTGCGCCACTACAACGAGATTCGCCCGCATTGCGCCCTGGGGTATCGCACCCCGAAGGAAGTCTTCGAGAATACTTCCGCTCTCGGAACCCCAGATACCGGACATCGCCGGGATGATAGAAGAGGCGTTCATGGCCGTCCGGATCGTGACCTCCGCATTGAACGGTTGCTGGAATCCAGCTTAGCGTACAAGGCGCGTCAGCCTTGGCTATGGAGCCCCGGCGCATTTTTTCGCCAAGGATCCGCCTCATGGGCAAGCAAAGCCCGCAGAAAGAGGGGATATACCGAGGACGTCAGGACGAGGTTATATCCCCTCTTTCTGCGGGCTTCATATCTCCTCAACTCTTCCCTCTCATCTGTAAAGATATCCGCTTCTTATCAGACCGCTCCTCTCTGTTATCCTTTCAGCCATCGATAGCAGAAGCATGGATGGTGTATTAATATATTATATAAAAGTATTATGGTGATGTTATATTTTTTAGTTGATATTTTGTCTATAAAGAAAAGACATGACCTCGCCGATACTCCAAACATGATCTGTCAGACCAATTTCCATGGCAGGAGTTACAGCCTTGCGCTTTCCGTTG
>SUSZ01000035.1 GCA_015063165.1 Thermoplasmata archaeon | reverse complement strand
GAGACCCGGCTGGCCCATGACGAGACGGCTAAACGAACGGACGATCAGAAAGGACGGCGGTCGGTAGACATCCGTCCGCGACCGCATTCCGAACTATCGGCTCGGCTGAGGTTGTTACACACAGTCGCACCAGACCGCCAATAATAATAAGTGCTATGCCTATGTGGGTTCGATGCAGCCCTTCGGATTCAATGTCATTTCAGAGAACGCGAAAGAAGGAATCCCCATAGCGATAGCGGGACGGATCATGGTGGACATCCAGAACCTTCTCACCGACATAGGAAGGCACATTGTCAGATCGGAGATGCTGCTGCAGAACGAGATACCTCCGGAGATCCTGAACAAGTTCACCCTTAGGATCGGCGGTTCCTCAAACAAAGGGCTCGGATCCAACGTGAAGACCGGTTCCGAAGAGCTGATGGACGTCGCCATAAAGATCCTGTTCGAGACCCTCAACTATCTGGGAAGGGGAGCATCCGGGTTCTGGGTCGCCAACAAGTTCCCCGACCCGTTCGAGCGCGTATCCATCGCCAGGGACCTCGTAGCATTGAACGACCACCTGGACGGCAACGTACTGGTATACGGCCCTCCCAACGACCAGAGGCAGTTCCGCAAGCTGGACCGCGAGAAGCTCCTGTCCTACATCAGGAGCGGAGCGGAGAGGTACACCGTCATCGGGAAGGTGTCCTCCGACCCCAGATACAAAGGCCACTGGAACTTCATAAGCTCGGACGCTCCCGTGTCGCTGAACCCCATCAAGAAGTCCCCCAAGGGCATGATGGAGAAGGCAGCAGCATCTGGCGTCGTAGAGGTCATGGGAAGCGTCAGCAAGAACACGGAAGGCAGGGTGCTGTCCATCAACAACGCGGAATCCTTCAACGAGATCAACGAGGTCATGTTCTACAGGATAATCACCGCCGAGAGCAACCTGCTCCTCGTCGCACCCGTAGTCGCCAGCGTATCGTACGTCCCTGGCACCAAGATGTGGAGGATAGCCCATAGCGACCTCGGCATAGACGTGTCCAGACCCACCTGGGACGAATGCGTCGTCGCGTTCCACAAGGAGTTCATGTACCTCTACGAGACCTACGTCCAGACCAACAAGACGTTCCAGGGCGACGACAAGAAGGCCCAGGCCCTGCTCATGACATTCCTGCCCGCCTGAGTTGGAAGACTGACGGATGCGGGCCTGGGAAGAACTATTTTTATAGATTAGGTACTGTTGGCGACTTCAATAACCATGTCGAAGAGGCATCTCTCACAGAAGACGGTCTCCGAGATAGGCGAGACGCGCATATCGCGCCTGTTGGACCTGTCCGAGGAAGCCGTGCGTCAAGACAGGCCCGACAGAGCCCGCAGGTACGTGGGGATAGCCCGCAGAATCGGCATGAAGACCCGCATGAGGATGCCCAAGGACCGTCCGTTCTGCAAAGGATGTCTGGTCCCCCTGATGCCTGGCATCAACTGCACTGTCAGGCTATCGGACCACAAGGTGGTCGTCACATGCGGGATGTGCGGAACGGTGCGGCGCAGACCGTATCTTAGGGAGCAGAGAAAATGACGGAGAAGGAAGCGAAGAAGGAGCTCATGAGAAGAGCGAACGAGCTCAGCCCCACCGTTCACGTCGGAAAGGACGGGCTGAGCGACGGGATCTTCGAGGAGATCAAGAACCAGCTTAAGAAGAACCGCCTGATAAAGCTCAAGGTCCTGTCGAACTCCGAGGACGGAGCAAAGGAGGTAGCGGCTGCGATAGCCGAAGCCACCGATTCCGTGGCAGTCGACGTGCGCGGAGGAGTCATAGTCCTCGCCGACAAACGTACCTGGACTTCCCTATGCCAGAAGAAATTCTGAAGGTGCTTAGATGCTCGATGTAAACGTGATAAGATCCAATCCTGACATGATCAGGACGATGCTGCAGAACAGGAACAAGGACACCGCGATCCTCGACAGGTTCCTCTCCGCCGACGAGGAATGGAGAGGCCTCACCGCCGAGAACAACAGGCTCAGAAAGGTCAGGAACGAGGTCTCCCTGCAGATATCCAAGATGCCCAAGGGCGACGACAAGGATGCCAAGATCGCCGAGATGCGCGAGGTGTCCGAGAAGATCAAGGCCAACGACGAGAGGATGTCCGAGCTGGAGGACATAAGGCAGGACTGCGTCCTGAACATTCCCAACATCCCCCACGAGTCCGTCCCCCTCGGAAAGGACGAAAACGACAACGTGGTCGTCTACGAGGCTGGCAGCAGGAGGAAGTTCGACTTCAAGCCCAAGGAGCACTGGGAGATCGGAGAGGATCTGGACATCATCGACTTCGAGCGCGGCGCCAAGGTCGCCGGAAGCGGGTTCTACTGCCTCAAAGGAGACGGAGCCAGGCTCGAGCGCGCCCTCATCAACTACTTCCTGGACATGCATCAGGACCAGGGATACACCGAGCTGTTCCCCCCGGTGGTCGTCAACAAGAACGCCGTCATCGGAACCGGACAGTACCCCAACCTGAAGGACGACATGTACTACCTCGAGAGGGACGACATGTTCCTCAACCCCACCGCGGAGGTGCCTGTGACCAACCTTCTTCAGGACGAGATCCTCGAGAAGTCGCAGCTCCCCATCTATTACACCGCCTACCTGCCTTCCTTCAGGCGTGAGGTCGGAAAGCACGCGGACACCAAGGGCATCATCAGGGTCCACGAGTTCAACAAGGTCGAGATGGTCAACTTCGTCCTTCCCGAGAACTCCTACGCCAGGCTCGAGGAGCTCAGGAAGAACGCCGAGGACATCATCAACGGCCTCGGACTTCCCTACAGGGTCCTCCTGCTGTGTACCGGAGACATGAGCTTCTCCTGCTCCAAGTGCTACGATCTCGAGCTTTACGCCCCCGGAAAGGACGCCTGGCTCGAGGCTTCGTCCTGCTCCAACTTCACCGACTTCCAGGCGAGGAGAGCAAGGATAAAGTACAGGCCCGAGCCCCACCTGAAGAGCGAGTTCGTCCACACCCTCAACGGTTCCGGACTGGCGCTCCCCAGGACGATGGTCGCCATCCTCGAGAACTATCAGAACAAGGATGGAACCGTCACCGTGCCCGATGTCCTGAGGCCCTACATGAGGGGACAGGAGATCATCGGCAGGCGCTGATTCAGATCTCGAGGCCGTCCAGGCCTTCCACCAAACCCTTTACATCGAAACCCTTTCTTTCTATCAGCTTCGCCCTCACGGCCCTCTCCCCCTCTGTCAAAGAATGGGAAGTGACGCCGTAGCGGCGGGATATCAGGGCTTCCATGTATGCGGCGAGCATGTCGCAGGTCTTTATCTGGTAGCCCTTGCGCTTGCCGAACTCGCCGTCCTCGTCGGTGAAGGGCTCGTACGCCATGAAGCGGAACTCGTCCCTCCATTCAGGCTTCAGCAGGGGCATGATGGTGGATTCCATCTGGTCGTGCTCGTAATCCGCGAGGATGTCCTCCAGGCCGTCGATGTTGACCTTGATGGGGGTGATGACGTCCTTCGTGAGGACCTCGGGAAGGTCGTGGAAGAGCGCGGTGTAGAAATCGTTGTAGACGGTCCTGTCGCCCTCGTTGTCGTCTATATCGGCGAGATACGTGGCATCGGCGACCATCAGGGAATGTCCCAGGACGGTGGTCCTGGGAATGCGGGGGGTCCTCGCCCAGCGCTGCTGGAAACGGAGCTGCCCTACGAGGTCGATGAAGTCGAAGGATGCTCCGGCCGCCATGATCTCGCTGACGCCCTTGAGGTGGATGTACTGCCCTATCTGTTCGGCGATCTCCCTGCGGGTGCGGTCTATCCCGTACAGAGAGCGATTGGACTCGTAGATGAGCTCGAACTCCCAGCGTGTGGCGAGATAATGCGCCGCGCGGACGATGTCGTCCTCCAAGGAGTCAGCATCCGATTCCAAGAACGCCTTGAAGCGCTCCATCAGGGCAGGATCGAAATCCGGGACCAGGCACCCGACCTCGGACAGAACGAACGCGTTGACCTGCTGAGCCTTCTCCGACGTGATCTTATAGAACACCTGAGGCTTGAGATCCGTGAGGACGGACCTCTGGATGAACGAGAACATCGTGTGCTCGATGATCGTCCTCCAGTCGACCTCGTTGCCTGCGCTCTCCTCGGACTTGCCCAGAAGCCACGCTATGGCGGCCTTGTGGGCCTGCTTGTCCAGCTCGGTGAGGTCCAACGGACGGATGTGATCGTTCCACCTGTGCATGTTGGCCGACTCGAAGAACAAGGACAGTATGTGAGGATTGAGCGCAGACAAGGTCACTCACCCTTCCTCTTCCTGCGTGCGGGGATCTCCTCCGCGGGAACAGCCTCTCTGGCCGCCTTCATCGTCAGAACGTACCCTAAGACGAGCAGAGCCAGACCGGCGATGAAGATGTACGTGTCGAAGTCGTTGACGTTGGCCACGTAGTCGCATGCAGCCGCCACCATGACGACGATGCCCGCTATGGCCAAGATCAGAGGCACGAAATTGCGCATGGATGGCCATCGCATATCTATGATTTAAAAAGGGGGGATGGACCCCCTGGAACGGTTTCAGACGCTGGCCTGGACCAGCCTGTTGATGACGAACTTCTGATCCATGCTGGAGAGGAAGAATCCCAGCCTGGGTCCGACGCTCTTCCCGATGAAGATCTTGTAGAGCGACTTGTACGCGCCTTTGGTACCCAGGGGGCTCTCCTTGGCGATGTCCGCGACGATGCCGTTGATCTCGTCCGCGGTCCAGTTGCAGTCGTTCATCCTCCTGACCAGAGCCTGGAAGAAGACCTTCTCGTTCATGGACAGGTCAAGTGTGTCAGGAATGGTGTTCATGACGGAGAACTTGACGTTGTCGGGAGCGAATCCGTTTAGCCAGTATCTCACGCACTCGCACCTGCGCCATAGCCTCTTGAGCTCATCGTCGGTGGCTCCGGAGAAGTCGATGTTCCTTGCCAGGATCTCGAGGACCTCCTTATAGTTTTTAGCCATCTGGACGATGCTGACGAGGTGCCTGTAGGGGACCTGCAGGGGGAGCTTTTCGGGTACGTGGTTGTGCTGAGCGATGACATACGCGTCGATCAGGTTCTCCTCGGACTCGGTGAAGCTCTTGGCGAAGTACTTCTGCTCCATCCTGTCGTACTCGTCGGCGAGGTCGAGTATTCCCATTCCGGAATCGTAGTCGATGCTCCTGGAGGGCTGGACCCTAAGGAACAGGTAGTTCAGGACCTCGGGAGGGGTCATGTTGATGGCGTCCAGACCGGTGACGGAACATCCCAGCGACTTGTGCATCTGTCCCACTCCCTTGAGCTGCACGAACTCGTAGGGGATGGGTATGGGGGCCTTTCCGCCGTAGATCTCGGAGACGATCCTCTTTCCAGAGTCGTACGAGCCTCCTGCAGCGGCGTGGTCCTTTCCGAAGGGCTCAGCAGAGGTTCCGAATATCATCCACTTGGCAGGCCACTCCAGCCTCCAGGTGAGCTTTCCCTCTCCGGTCCTGATGTCGCACAGCCCATGCCATCCGCACTGGCACTCGTACTCCACGGTAGGGAAGCTGTAGGTCTCGAAGATAGGCTTCGCGAACCTGCCGCAGTGCTCGCAGACGGGGTTGTACGGGGCGTAGTCGGGGTTTGCGTCCTTGCCGGTGACCTCGTGGAGGATCTGGATCACCTGATCCCTCTTGGTGAAGGCCTTGTCGATGCACTCGGTGAACATTCCCTTGGCGTACAGGTCATGAGTCCAGATGACCTCGCAGTTGACCTCCAGAGAGCCTACGGCGTCGAGGAAGGGCTGCACGAAGTGATGGGCGTAGTTCCTGTGCTTCCCGCAAGGGCAAGGGATTCTCGAGATGGGCATTCCGACGTATTTCTCGAACTCTTTGGGAAGGAAATCGTACCTTTTCCTGAGGGGATCGAAGGAATCGATGAGATAGATGAGCCTGACCTCTTTGCCTTTGGCTGCAACAGCGCTACGAACCGATTCCCCGGTGATGGCTTCTCTCAGACTCCCCACGTGAATGATTCCGGTGGGGCTTATGCCGGTCGCGATCAGCGGATGATCGCAACTATCGACGATTTCCTGTGCCACTACGTCTGCCCAGTGCATTCTAATCGTCTGGGCTATCTGCATATTATAAAAGACACTTTCGGTAGCATGAATATCCAGAAATGTCTTCAGCATGTCTGGAAATCTCCAGCGGCACGGGTTCCACTTCGACAAAGCATTATATAAGCATCGCAGAATGCGGTATTATGGCAAAGAAAAACGACACGGGCTTCCAGTCCTCCGCAGGCCTCATGAGGTACTTCGACACAGAGGATGACAAGGGACTCAAGGTCAGCCCCAGGACAGTCATCGGTATCGCGATCGCAGTCATCGTCATTGTGCTCCTCGCCAATACGCTGGCCCCTATCTGAAAAGAACTATCAACCACGGGCATCGCCCGTTCCCTTCTATTTTTTTTCCAGCCTTCGACCTTTATCGGAGCGCTGAGATAATCAGAATAATTGTAAAAAGAAAGAACGGAGGGGTTTCCCTCCGGGTTTCAAACTTACATCCTGTCTTCGCCCAGGATCACGTACTCCTCGTGATACTTCTTCCTGAACATCTTGGAGAGTATCGGAGGCGCGATGATGGTCGTAGCAACCGACATCAGGACGACGACAGCGTAGAGCTCTGAAGACATTGCTCCGCTGGAGAGTCCGATAGAGGCAACGATGATACCGACCTCCCCTCTGGGCATCATACCGACACCGATAATGTGCATTCCCTGCTTGTCAAGGCCCTTGTCCCCAAACTTGGCACCGAATCCGCATCCGATGAACTTGGTGATGAGAGCGACAACGATGATCACGACTGCGAGGATGATCACGGTGGTGTCGGTGAGCGTGGATATGTCGACCTGGAGGCCGACGTTGATGAAGAAGAAGGAGATGAAGAACGTGGTGATCGATTCGATCTTGTGCTCCAGGTCCCACTCCCATGCATGCTCGGCGAAGAGCATTCCTGCGAGGAAAGCACCGATGATTCCAGCGAGCCCGATGAACTCCGCGAAAGCCGCCATGGAAAGACAGACGATGATCGAGAGGACCAGCTTGTTCGCGGAACGAGGGACTTTTCCTGCATTGACGGCGTTGTCGTGCCTCTTCTGGAAGTAGTCGTACAACTTGGGAGTAATGTACTTGCACACCAGGATGATGGCGACCACGAACACGACAGCCTGGAGAGTTATGGAGATGATATCGACGATGGAGATCTCCCCGGATCCGGCAACACCGTTCACGATCGCGAGAACGATCATTCCGAGGACATCGTCTATGACGGCCGCGGCGATGATGATACGGGCCTCACGGGTCTCCATAAGCTTCATATCCTTGATGATACGAGCGGTGATACCTACAGAGGTCGCGACCATCGCAGCGCCCATGAACAGGGCGTGGTTCATATTTCCGTCGAAGGCCAGTATGATAGCAAGCCCGGCGATGAACGGAAGCAGAACTCCAAGGACTGCGGCCAGAAGCGCGGCTTTACCGGAGCCCAGAAGATCCTTCACCTTGGTCTCCAGACCGACCGAGAAGAGAAGGAATATGACACCGAGCTCGGCGAAGACTTCAATCACTGTATAGGTGGCGCTGCCTTCGGATTCTACACCTGGTTCCGGGACCGTTATGTCTAACATTGAAAGCAGAGACCAGTCGCCGAAGGACAGGTTGGCAATCACGAGACCTATGACGATCTCGCCAATCAATCCAGGAAATCCGAATCTGCTGACGATGATGGAACCGATGCGTGCGAAAACAAACAGCACCGCCATCGTGAACAGCAGCTGCAACATGAACTCCATGCATTCGGGTATCGTACCTAGATAAAATACCTTATCGTAAAGAGCAACATATGGAACGACCGTAATTCACGAAATTCTGCAGACAAAGCATTGAAAACATGCTCGAGCATGAGTTCCGGCACGCCTGTAATAACAGTATAATAGATAAGAAAAGAGGGGCGCCGCCGAAGCGGAACCCCTTCGGTTTCAATGTCCGAAATAGAACGTTATGCCTTCATCGCCATAGCCGTCTCCACCGAAGGAGAACACGACCTGGCAGTCGTTCTTGGATTCGCTCTCGAAGAGGATCTCTTCGATACCGTCTTCGGGACAACTGGCAAAGTCCTCCTCGCCGAAGTCCTCTGCATCGAAGTTGGGAACGGAAAGGCGCATGACGTCCTCCACCTCGTCTTCGATCTTTATGGGCTGCAGAACGAGCCTGCGAGCCTTGGGAACGACGAGCTTAGGCTCCTCTACGGAGCGGGCCATTATGCTGTTGAGAGTCTGCCTCTCCTCCTTCTTCTCCTCAACGTCCTTTGTCAGGGTGTACTCGGAGACGGCCTTCTTCCTGGATTCTCTCCTGGGAGGACGTGCAGGCACCTCGGTGTCCACGAGATTTCCGCCCGTGAACCTCAGGGGCCTGTGGGTAGTAGGCTCGCTGAGAGATTTGTAGCAGTCGTTCATGTAATACTTCTTGGACTTGCCATCAGAAGTCTTGGCCTTCCTCGTCTTCATGACCCTGTTGGGAATGTCCGAAGTCTCGGTCTTGGAGGGCATGGCATCGGGAACGAGCTCGCTCTTCTTGACCTCAGGGACCACGACGGGAACCACTGCTGTCTCGGAAACCGCGACGGAACCCTTGACTACCTCGGGCTTGACGGTATCGAACACGATCTTCTGGGTGGAAGAGTCGATGACAACCGCGCCTTCGATCTTGTGCTCCACCATGTCCTCTGGACGTGCTGTGACGCCGTCGACAGCCACAATCTTCTCTCCGGAATCATCTCCGACGTTGGCGACGATATCTTCAACTGCCTTTGTGAGGGCGGCGTCCTGGTCTTCCAGGGCCTTCTTGGTGATACCGATTTCGGGATCTACGATCTTATCAGGACCGTCAGCCGTCGAAATCCCTGGCTTGTTGCCGTTTTCGAAGGTGATTACCTCATCGTCATAGTCATCGTCATCGGCCTTGATGGCCTCGGGCGCGCTCTTGACCCCGAGCGCACCAACAGATGTGACGGGCTTGTCGACGGAGGCCTCGACCTTGCCGGGAAGCTCGGGCACCACGACGGGGGCCTCGGGGGCCTCGGGTACGTCCACGGGTGCCTCGACGACGGGGGCCTCGGGGACCTCGGGGGCCACTGGCTCCACGACAGGAACCACTACCTCGTCCATGGGGGCCTCGGGCACTACGACAGGAACCACTACCTCGTCCACGGGTGCATCGACGGCGGGGGCCTCGGGGACCTCGGGTACGTCCACGGGTGCATCGACGGCGGGGGCCTCGGGGACCTCGGGGGCCACTGGCTCCACAACAGGAACCACTACCTCGTCCTCGAGTGCCTCGACCTTGCCGGGAAGCTCGGGCACCACGACGGGGGCCTCGGGGGCCTCGGGTACGTCCACGGGTGCCTCGACGACGGGGGCCTCGGGGGCCTCGGGGGCCACTGGCTCCACGACAGGAACCACTACCTCGTCCATGGGGGCCTCGGGCACTACGACAGGAACCACTACCTCGTCCATGGGGGCCTCGGGCACTACGACAGGAACCACTACCTCGTCCACGGGTGCATCGACGGCGGGGGCCTCGGGGACTTCCGCAGGTGCATCGACCTTGCCGGGAAGCTCGGGCACCACGACTGGGGTCTCGGTGACCTTAAGCTCGTCTTTCTTGACCTTGGGCTCTTCCTTCTTCTTCGCTGGTTCGATGCCGAAGCCGAAAGGCCCGGTGAAGAGGTCGCTTACATCGACATCCTCATCAGCTGCGCCTCCAGCCCTGTACGGCTCGACCGGATCGGTGCAAATACCCTTCACATCGGCGAAGCTGTCCTTGGTATCGAGGAATCCGTCCATGAACGGGTCGACCTTCTCGATAACGGAAGTCGCGCTGTCCGGATTGTACAGCTCCCCGACAACCGGGGAAGGCTCGAATTTGTTGCCGTTCATGTCGACAAGAGTCTCTCTCCTAGTTGGGCTGGGAATGTGAGGCTCGAATTTGGTGTTGCAAACATACGTTTCCTCCGGATCAGAAGTCACGTAGATCTTCGAACCGTCGACATCGATACGTTCAAAGTCATCATATCTTTCGAAGTCACGGCCGGTGGTACCACCTGCCGCGATACGAATGCGCTTGATGCTGTCTACAATGGAGCTTAAGCCCCGCTTGAGACTGCTGTCTGCATCCCCCTTCTGTTTCAAAATATCCCTTCCTCTCGAGTTATCGTCCTTATAATAAATAAAAGATGCGAGGGGGTTCTCCCTGCAGTCAAGGTTGGACGCTTCATCCGCGTACAAATTTCATGTAATCGGCCTTGCCTTCTGCACGTATATCGTTCAGCATCACGCGCAGCTCCGAGGCTTCGCAGGAGACGATCATGACCTCGAGGCACTTGTGATCCTTCAGGTGGGAATGCATCTGCGTCTTGATGGAAGCCTCATGCTTAGCCTGGAGGCGGATCATCCATGGATCGTCGTGGTTCCTGCGGACTATCACCAGGACCCCTTCCACGATGCCTTCGAACTCCTCTTCATCCCTGATGTCGGAGAGCGCCGCGTTCAATGATGCACGGACCGCCTCGGACCTGCCGTTCAGACCGTAGGTCTTCTGGATCTTCTCCAAGGCCTCCAGATTGTCGTCGTTCAACGAGATGCTGACTATGCCCATAGTGCCACCTTAATAATAATCGCCTGTCAGGTAGTGAGAAATTATTAACTCATCGGTAACACTTTAATAATATTGGGACTAAATTAGTGAAACATGGATTCGTATGTAGTGTTTATCGTCTACGCGGTCATCCTATTGGTCTGCTCCATGGCCGGAGCGTACCTCCCTCGGATAGGCCACCTCGGCGAGAAGCACGCTCAGCTGCTCATCGCCCTCAGCGCGGGCATATTCCTGGGGCTCCTGTTCCTGATGCTGCTTCCCGAGGCCTTGGAAGAGACCGAACACGGCGGTTTCGACGCCCACTATGCGATGTACGCCATTCTGGGCGGATTCGCGCTCATCCTGGTTATCGATTTCTTCGTCCGGGGAGATTGCGCCGAAGGTCACTCCCACAACATCGCCTCGTTCTCTTCTATGGCCGGGCTGTCTGTGCACGCGGTGTGCGACGGGATGGCTCTGGCCGCGACTTTCCTAGCCGGAGAGGAGGTGGGCCTCATAGCGACCCTGGGGATGTGCATACACAAGTTCGTCGTCCTGTTCTCGCTGTCGTCCAGCATGCTGGTTTCCCACGAGGACAAGTCCAAGGTTCTGAAGAGGCTGTTCGGGTTCTCGCTCATCACGCCCATAGCAGGGATCTTGTTCATGCTGTTCTTCAACGGGATCGAGATCGACCAGTACTCCGGTCTTCCGCTGTCGTTCGCCGCAGGAACCTTCATGTACGTGGCCATCGCCCATATGCTTCCCGACGCCCTTCACGAAGGCAGGGACAAGAAGACCATCGTCATGATAATCGCAGGGATTCTGCTGATGCTGGCCATCTCCCTGCTGTTCCCCCACCACCACTGAGATCACATCCCGCCCTCTCCAGAGACCTCCGAAAAGAGGGCGAAAACCTCTTGCTTTTCTCACCGTCCAACATCTTGAAGGCGTTCTAGCGCCAAGTTTCTTGAAATTCGAGAATAGTTGAATAAATTGTATAATACTGAACACTTTGTTCGAAAACGATGCACTTTATCAGAGCGTTGTCGCCCGAGAACGGCGTGAACGTACTTCTCGGGGAGCCGAAGAAGGCGATACGCAGCATGGTCGTGCCAATATTCGTGGCCCTGATAATGGTGCAGCTGAACAACTTCGTGGACAACATCTGGTGCTCCAGCCTCGGGGTAGAAGCCGTCTCCGCCGTGTCGCTGGTGTCCACGCTGTACTTCTTCTTCCCATCCACGGGCGCCGGGATCGGGCACGGTCTAAACGTATCGATATCGAACGCGATAGGCGCCGGGGACAGGAAGAGGGCCGATGAATGCGCTTCCCAGGTCTTCGCTCTGACCGCCATCATAGCCACCCTTCTGATCCCCATCCTCCTGTTGAGCATGGACCCCCTTATAGACCTGATAGGCGGAATCGAGATCAAGGACCTCTGCAGGGAATACCTGTTCCCGCTGTACGTCCTCTGCCCCTTCCTGATCCTCAGCAACGTTCTCGCAGGGATGCTCAGAGGCGAGGGGAAGGCCTGAGAATCCACCGTGATGAACATAGCCACGGCTGCGACGAACCTCATCCTGGACCCGATTTTCATCTTCAGCCTGAACATGGGGGTGGCCGGCGCATCCTGGACCACCATGCTGTCATCCGTGGTCGCGGTCGTCATAGGGCTCTGGTTCTACTACTCCGGAAAGACGTTCGTAAAGCTCAGGTTCAAGGGCATCAGGTTCAAGCGCGAGCGCATCTGGGACGTCATGTACGTGGGGACCCCCCAGGTCCTCGAGAACAACATCCACTCGATGGCCAACCTTCTCCTCATGTCGCTCATCATCGGATGCGGAGGCGCGCTCGGCCTCACCCTGTACAACATCCCCTGGAAGACCGTCCACCTGCTCATGGTCCCGGCCATGGCGATAGCCGCGTCCATGGTCCCGATCATCTCCGCCGCGAGAGGCCAGAAAGACGCTGACAAGATGAAGCAGGCATATATCTACGCCCTGAAGATGGAGGTCGCGCTAGGGCTGGCCGCGATGCTCGTGGCGTTCGTTCTCGGCGACTTCTGGATGTACCTGTTCAGCTACAACGGGGACATGGTGGCGTGGCACGACGAGCTGGTCCGCATCCTCTGGATATACATCCCGTTCATGGTGTTCTACGGCCTAATCTCGTTCGGTTCGTCCCTTCTGGGAGCCCTGAATAAGAGCCAGATATCCGCCGCCACGATATTCATCCGCCAGACCCTGTTCATCGGGATCATCTTCATCTGCTGCCAACATGACATGGAATGGGTGTACTGGGGAGTCACAGTGTCCGAGATCCTGGGAGGAGTGCTGATGACCGCCATCTCGGAGCTGGAGTTCAGGAATGTCTACAACAGGATCAAGAACGAATCCTCTGGGTCCAGCTCCTGAACCTCTGCTGAAAACCGTCTCATACGGTCATAGTTTTATAACGGCCACCGCAATCAGCAGGCATGAACTCCCTCCAGGATGAGATCGAAGGCCTCCGCAGGAAATGCATCGGATGCGGCAAATGCTCCAAGGTATGCCCTTCTCTCAAGCACGGCGGATGCGATCCCATGGAGATCATGGTCGGCAACGACGAGGAGATCATCCATTGCATCGGATGCGGGAACTGCTCCAAGGTATGCAGGAGGAGCGACCCTTACACCGTCATGAGGGACCTTCTGTGCCTGGCTAAAGGGGTTCACGTTTCCGAGGTCTTCAAGGAAACCGGCTATGCGATGCCCCAGGTCGACATGCCGGCCAAGACCGAGCTGATCCCTGAATGGAGCGGCGACGACGTCCAGATCATGCCCGGATGCGTCATCAAGTGCAAGGCGCCTTACGTGGAATACGCCACGGCTGTGGCCATGAAAGACATCGGCATAGGATGCAAGGAACTTCCGGGAAACACCTGCTGCATGCACCCCATCCAGTTTTGCGAGATGACGGAGTTCGAACGCCGCGGCTATAGGAAGGCGATGGGGGACACCGCCGGCGAGAAGATGCTGGTAACCCTCTGCGGAGGATGCAGCGACGAGCTCCTGGAATCCGGAGTGGACGCCACCCACATCGTCTCGTTCCTGCACCGGCATATCGACTCGCTCCCGAGGTTCGGAAAGCCGTTGAAGGTCGCCATCGAGCCGGGATGCTCCAAATCGGTCTCGTACGACGAGATGAGGGCCGTGGCCGAGAGGATGGGATGCGACGTCGTGAACATCAAGAGGGGATGCTGCGGGAAGTACGCCGACGTCTCGGAAGGCCTGATGAAGGACCGCGAGGCCGAATGCCAAGGCGCAGACGTGATCGTGGTAGGTTGCCCCATGTGCCTGGTGAGGTACGACGACTATCCTGGCGGGCTTCCGGTGGTCCACGTTTCGGAGCTGGTTGCGATGGCCGCGGGGGACTTTTCGACCTTGAGGCACCACAAGATAGCGATGAAGATGCCCTGGCGAGTGCGACTGGACCTTTGCCATGGGAAATCTTTAAATATCATAATTGACTGCTGATTCTTGTTGCTCATGTGGTGTAGCGGCCAATCATGAAGCCCTCTCGAGGCTTCAACACGGGTTCGAATCCCGTCGTGAGCACTCCTTTCTTACCACTTCATTTCAAAGGCAGCTCTATCGACTTCCAGTGCGATGGATGATAAACCATCACCTCCATCACCTGGCCATGAAGATCGTCCTTTACATGAACGACCTGGACTGCCAGGAGTGCGCAGACAAGATCGAGGCCCACATCCAGAGGTATCCCGGAGTCAAAGGGGCCTGTCTCATGCTCGTCACCAGGAGGTTCATCATCGACTGCGAGGACAGCAAGGTCGACGAGATCGTGGAAGAAGTCAAGAAGAGCGCCGCGAAGGCTCAGGGGAACGTCACGGTGTCGAGGATACAGTGAAGGTTCACACCCCTATATTTCTGCCCGGAACACGACATCTTTATAACGTCTAAATCAAGGATTGCGACCCGATATCATGAAGATAGCTGTAACTTACGAGAACGGGGAGGTCTTCCAGCACTTCGGAAGGACCGAGAACTTCAAGATATACGACATCGAGGACGGCAAGGTCGTATCCTCGCGCGTTGTCGGAAACGGCGGCCAGTCCCATGGCGGACTCGTACAGGTACTCCTCGAGAACAACGTCGACACCTTCATCTGCGGAGGCATCGGAGGCGGCGCCAGGCAGATGATCGAGAGCCAGGGCATCAAGCTCCTTCCCGGAGCCAGCGGAGACGCGGACGCATGCGTGGAAGCGCTGCTGAAGGGCAACCTGGACTACGACCCCGACACCGAGTGCCACCATCACGACCACGGCGAGGGGCACTCCTGCACCTGCGGGCGCCACTGATTCAGAACTCGTCCGGACGGATGGGCTGGAGCCTCTTGTGCTCCATCGACTCAACCTGCGCACGGATCCCGGCGACGACATCCTTCGAGATGCCGGTATCCGCCTCGATCTGTGCGTCGGTCCTGTCCTGCTCCATCGAATACAGGATCCTATCCAGATCGGCATACTTTATCCCCATGTCGGACTCGTCGGTCTGGCCTTCCCAGAGCCCTGCGGACGGAGGCTTGACTATTATCGCCTCGGGAATGCCTATCATGGCCGCGATCTGGCGGACCTCGGTCTTGTACATGTTGGCCAGGGGGGTCACGTCGCATGCGCCGTCACCGAACTTGGTGAAGTACCCCATCATGAGCTCGCTCTGGTTGGAGGTTCCCATGACGATGCTGTTCCTCTTCTTGGCGAGGTTGTAGAGGACGATCATCCTGCACCTCGCGGAGACGTTGCCTCTCTCGAGAGGGGTCTCCTTTCCGCTGAGAAGGACCGCCATGAGCGCATCGACCGCGGGCTGGATGTCGATGACCTTGTACTCGGTGCCGAACATGCTGCACAGCTCCGCAGTGGTCTTGTAATCCTCCGCGGGCGTGACGCGGGACGGCATGAAGACGTTCAGAACCTTGTCCGGGCCTATAGCATCCGCGCAGAGCTTCGTCACCACAGCGGAATCTATCCCGCCGCTGATGCCTATCACGACACCGTCGCAACCTATCTTCTTTACAGTCTCCCTGATGAAATCGAGGAGCCCTTGGACGTCCTCCGCGGTTATGTTTGGTATGCTGACTCCGGCCATCGTACCATTATCGGGATGCAATCTTTTAAAATGTCGCTGGAACGGGATAAATACCGTCCAGAGGATTAGGGCGCATGCGTATCAGATTGGGCGTATGCCAGCTCATGCCGGTCCCCGGAGACCCTGAAAAGAACGCGGACACGGTCTGCGGGCTTCTGGACCGGGATGTGGCCGACGTCCTCGTCTTCCCCGAATCGTTCCTGACCGGATACGGCTCCGACCCCGCCGGGATCAAGGAGGAGACCGAGTCGGCCGTCAGGAGGATATCGGAGAAGTGCCGCGAGACCGACAAGGCCGTGTCCATAGGCTCGCCCCGCTGGTCCGGAGATTCCGTTTACAACAGCATGATCTTCCTGTCGCCGGACGGCGACTCGCACTACGACAAGGCCCATCTGGCCAAGTTCGGCGTGTACTCCGAGGACGGGTTCGAGGAAGGAAAGGGCCCTAGAATGGGATCCTACCACGGGATCCTGTTCGGCATGTGCGTCTGCTACGACATCTTCTTCCCCGAGATACTCCACGGCTGCTCCCTGAGAGGGGCTTCGGTGAACATCTGCAACGCCGCCTCCGCCGAGCAGTCCAAGCCGTTCCTGGACACCGTCCTTCCGGCCAGAGCCCTGGAGAACGTCACCTACACGGTGTACTCGAACAACGTCGGCCCCCTCAACGGCCTCCAGATGCACGGATGCTCCAGGATCCTCGACCCCTTCGGGAGGACGATCGCCGACTGCGGGAAGGCCGAGACCACAGCCGTGGTGAACATCGACACAGACTATCTGGCCGAATGCAGGAAGACCCGTCGCCACCTCGCAGATTTCCGCTCGGACATCGATTGGCTGAACGGATGAAGACGCTGGAAATCGCGTTAAGATACTGTGACGGAGACTGTGTGTAACAACCTCCATTGAAGTATCGACCCGGAAACAACCGCTAGACAAATGTCCATCAGATCCCCGAGGTCATGTGCTTCAGAATCAGTCCCCTGTGAATAGCATAAAGAGCGTACCT
>SUSZ01000064.1 GCA_015063165.1 Thermoplasmata archaeon | reverse complement strand
TCCAAGCTTACGGACGAGATGTGGATCCCCAAATTGATGAGGATCATGAGGAAGCTGAGGATCACGAAGGTCGGCGACGAATGGAGGTTAAACGAAGTCACCAAGAAGCAGCGCGAGATCCTCTCTAGACTCGGCATCCCGTTGCTGTGACCTAGTTATCAATTCGATGCATAAGTAAGGTTTATAAATCCGATATGGATTTTTCCGCTCAGGTGCCCTGAATGGATGAAGAGACCGTGACCGCCAACCGTTGGACCGAAGCCGCAGAAGGATACGGAGAGATTGTAAGGAAACAGCTGAACTCGGACGAGAGGAAGGTCTGGCTCGACCTGGTCTACAGATACGCCCCGAAGAAGAACAGGCTCAAGGTCCTGGACATCGGCACCGGCCCCGGTTTCTTCACGATCGCCCTCACACAGGACGGGCACGACGTGATCGGGATAGACCTGTCCCTGGGGATGGTGAAGAACGCCAAGTCCAACGCCAAGCTTTTCGGCCTCGACTGCGATTTCAGGGCGATGAACGCGAACACCCTCATGTTCGAGGACAACACGTTCGACCTGATCGTCAACCGCAACGTGACCTGGACCATACCGGATATGGAGGCCTGCTACAGGGAATGGAAGAGGGTCCTCGCACCGGGCGGACGCCTCATCGTCATGGATTCCAACTTCGAATGGAACCTTTTCGACAAGGAGTTCGACAAGGAGTTCCGCAGGATGATCAGGAACATGAGGATCGGCGGATACGCGTCCAACACCATCAACAAGGGGTTCATGTTCAGGAGGACCTACATGGAGACCAGGCCCATGCTAGGCACGCCGAGGCCGGTCTGGGATGCCAACACGCTCTACAAGCTCCGCTTCACCAACATAGTCGCCGACGAGAACGTCCTGGTCGGGACTCCGGTGGACAGGATGCCCAATCCCGAGGCGCCGGCGCCGATGTTCGTCGTCAGCGCGGAGAAGCCCTCCAAGGAGGATGAGAGCCTCATGTTCGCATCCGAGTACTGGGGCGGGGTGGCCCCCTTCGACAGCGGGACCTGCTACAGGAACCTCAGGAACGGAAAGGCGGATACCTATTTCGGCATGCTAAGAGAAAGGATCCCGGCGGGGTCCAGGATCCTGGATGTCGCATGCGGCGCAGGATTCCTCACGATAGCGGCAAAGAAAGCAGGCTTCGATGCGACAGGGCTGGACAGCTCGAGCTTCATGATAGAGGAGGCAGCCAGATGCGCGCAGGAGGCAGATGTAGATGCGGAGTTCGCTTTGGCCGATGCGGCATCCATGCCGTTCGACGACGGAAGCTTCGGCTGCGTGATAATACGCAACAGCCTGTGGGCATTCTTCGAGCCTGCCAAGGCCCTCAGGGAAGCGGCGAGGGTCCTTCGGAAGGACGGGATCCTCATCATCATCGATAACGAATGGATGGCCAAACTGTCGGGCAAAGAGCTCGGCCCCGATGACGACGGCCTGAGGACCCGTGCAGGGGAGCAGGGATTCGGCGGGACGGACATCATCGACCCGCTGTTCAGATCGCTTCCCCTCAGCGCCGAGAACAGGCCGGACTGGGACAGGGACGAGCTCGAGAGGCTGGGCATGTCCGTGGATTCCTGCACCGCGTTCTCGGACAGCGTGCTGGACCGCAGCATCAGGGATATCGCGGGCGACAGCTTCATGATTGTTGCTAGGAAGGGATGACCTTCCCCAGGTTCAGGTCTCATCGAGTCATACCCTGACGATCAGGCTGTTCAATGCGAGGATCAGGCGCAGAACGGTGACCTTTGGTAAATCCAGGGAGGTCGTGCAAGCAGGTCTGGATCTGTTCAAAGGCTACTACAACCTCTGTCTCCCGCACTCGTCGATATCGATCCGGAAGAAGGAGAACAGTGGCAAACGCGTGGATGTCACGCCTGCGATGAAATTGGGTCTGACCGACCATGTTTGGGGGATGACGGAGTTGATGTCTTTTCTTTATAGACAAAACATCAACTAAAAAGTATCACATTACCGTTTGAACTATAATCTAAAGATAACAGATCTTAGGCATAAATGGCAACGGAAAGGTCGGGGCCAGAGGATGCTGACCCCTATGACCCGACCCAGTTTGAACTTTCACAAAAGATAGGATATGATCCAAAGTATCAGCTAATCATTGGATCAAAGCGGCCCCCATTTCGAAGACCTTCTTCTTATGCTCAGGGAATACCTTATCGCGCCTCTCCACTCTTGCCGGACCGTCGAAGAACGTCCAATTGTACTTGCTGTAATCGTTGACCTGCTGAGTCTCCGTGCCGATGAAGGTCTGGGTCGGACCTATCATCATGGACAGCGTCCTGCTGTAGTTCGCGATCATATCATCGATAAATATTTAAACAAATATCAAACTTATTATGTTGGATTACATATATATCCAATCCAGTGATAGAATGCAGAATCAGAAAATTATCATCGTCATCGCCGTGGTCGTCGTGGTCGCAATCGTGGCCGCGTGTGCCTTCGTCCTTACGAGCGGCGACGGCAACAAGGACCCGAGCGATGAGAAGGATGACACTCCGGAGACCAGTCTCTATCTGACGAAGAACTCTGGAACCGTCAAACTATCGGAAGTTGACACGAACCTCCTGGTGTTCGGCAACGCGAACAACGACAACTACCTTGACGACAAGGATGTCGACTACATCCAGAAGATCGTCAACGGGAAGTCCAAATGGGACAAGACCGCCAATCCTTTCGCCGACACCAACGCGGACGGCGAGATAACCTCCGATGATGTCAACCTTCTGAAGCGCTTCATAGCGGGTAAGAAGTCCTCCATGTTCTACTGCAACAGCGAGATGGACACCAAGCAGATCACCTTCCCTCTGACCGGGAAGATCAGCGTCACCCAGTACAACGACGTCGACATGCTGAAGATCTGCGGGAAGGAGGACATGATCGTCGCCTGCTCCGATATGGCCCCGGACGAGGAGAACTATCCCGGATCGTCCAAATGGAAGGACATCGGAACCTACCCCTACGATTACGAGAAGATAGTCGCCGCCGGCGTGACCATCACGCTCGGACAGGACTACAACTACGACGAGAACTTCGAGAAGCTGGTCGCGGACGGTTACGACATCTACCCCATCGACATCGTCAAGCTCTTCGAGGCCAGATGGTACTACCACTCCATAGGGCCCATCGCATGCACGATCACCCTCGGTGCGCTGCTGAACAGCCTCAACGACGACACGTACAAGTCCTATCTGAAGTACATCGACAACGTGCAGGAGATCATCGACAACGCCACCCAGGATGTCCCCGAGGGCGGCGCCCCGTCCTGCGTGCTGATCCTGAACTACTCCGACTCCCCGGCGGACATGTGCATCCGCGCCACCTACAGTGGAGTGATCAACTATAACGATTCGGCGATGCTTGAGATGCTGAAGGTCCCCAGCTCGTACGTCAGCGACGTCCAGAGCAAGCTCAAGGGCATCTCCATCGAGGAGATCCTGAAGACCGAGCCCGACTTCCTCATCATGGAGGAATGCGACGTGGCCCCCCTGGAGGACTGCAAGGCCGACATGACCAACATAGCCAGCTGGCTCCAGAAAGCTGGATTCAAAGGGAAGATCATAGGGGTCCACTACAACAACTTCGGGAACGCTCCCGCCCTCTGCGCCCTGCCCCTGCTGGCCAAGATGATCTACGGCCTCGACAGCATCTCCGATGACGAGGCGTGGAACTACATGGTGGACTACTACAACAACTACCTCGGGATGCATTACACCCTGGAGACCATCAAGACCTCCATGTATGCGCCCTACTTCATCTCTACCGGTGAATGAACCCTCTTACCCTCCCTCGGGAGGGGCCCCATTCTCATATTGTATCCGATGATGGGCCCTTCGCAAAAACGATATCCTCATCCGTTAGCTTCTTGTCGACGACGTCCTGCGCAATCCTGAAGAGGAACGACGTCGAGACCCCGTCGGAAAGCCTGTAGAACACGTTCCTCCCGACCTTCATGCTGCAGACCAGGCCGGACGACCGCAGGACCGAGAGGTGGTAGGAGGCGAGCTTCTTCGATACCCCCAAACGGTCGGAGATCTCGTTCACGCATCTGTCCCCGGACATCAGGAACCTTATGATGTCCAGCCTCTCCTTGGCGGAAAGGGCTATGAAGAACTCCTCGATCGCGTCCCCTGACCTCTCCAGGTTGTTGAACATCATCACGGTGCTGTCCTTGCGCGACTCGAACCTCCTGTCGACGCAGTCGTAGGGCTTGTAGGCCGATATAGTGAACTTCAGGGGCATGTTCTCCCAGCCGTTCTCCGTAAGGGTCCTGTAGCCGTCGTAATCATCGCAGTTGAGGATTATGTTGTTCATCCCCAGACGCATCAGCAGATCCGTCTCCGGACCGATCTTGGGCCTCTGATTGATGCTGAAGCCGCCCACCAATCCGCCCAATTCGTCGAAATCCTGCTCGGAGACGCGCAGCATGCGCTGGTATACCGAGCAACCTCTCTCGAGCTTGCTGTGATCGTTCCTGCGGCGGTATCCCTCGTCGTTCAGATGCAGGAAGTAGTTCCCGTCCACGATCTCTATGAATCCTCCGGGCTTCACCAGGGAGACGGCCCTCGATAGGGCCTCGTCGTGCTCCTCTATGCAGAAGAGCACGTTCCTCAGTATCACCAGGTCGAATGATCCCGCGGGCAGTTCCGTGTGCAGTATGTCGTCGTATCTGAAGTCCACCTCGGCGCCCATCTCCTCCGCTATGCGTTGCCCTTCCTCCAGCATCCTCCCGCTGGTCTCCGTTGCCACGACGCTGTTACCCATCAGAGCGTAGGTGATGGAGACGAAGCCCGTGCCGGCCCCGATGTCCGCGATCCGGAGCCCGCTCCCGTTCGGATAGTAGGCGCGGAGCTTCCTCTTGAGCCATTCGGTGTCGCGGATCTCGTCGCGGGTCTTCTCCGCGCTGACGGGAGCGTAGCGGTCCCAATACTCCTCCAATGTACTATGCGCCTCGCCGGAAGCGTCGTCCGGCCCGGACGGATCCCCGTTCATGGTATCTCCCCGATAATCTAATTTTAACTAGGATTTCCGGATATTTAACCTTCCGTTTTATCCTCACTTATGCTGAATTCTGATAACGAGTTCTAATTTTGATTGTCTGGCTGTCTGCGTTTGAACATAGATTATTAATATAAACATCGTTATTACTAATAACGATGACTTACAATGTGGTCCAGCCA
>SUSZ01000006.1 GCA_015063165.1 Thermoplasmata archaeon | reverse complement strand
CGCTGGCGTATGATCTAGCACACGTCCAGGTTTCGTATGTTCGGCGATCATCGGGCTTTATCCGTCCTCATCCTCCAATACGGAGCCCTACGCCTCTTCCCCAGGACAGGACCTCTGTCCGGGTGCATGACTTGATTCTGACTTGAATCACGCGGTTGTCACACAACCACAAAACCCCACATATAGTTTTAGTATATAACGGTTACTATTTCGTATTTTTTTCTGGCCATATAATTATTTCAGATAACAAACCACAGTCCACAAGATCTTATCAAACCCACCATTTTCTCCAAAAAGTACATCACTTTTGACATAATGAAATTAACATTTAAATATTAGAAAAATTGCAACCTGTTTTAAGCCACCCAATTGGAGGCAATGTTGCAAAAATACCACATTTCAATAATTCAATTTTTAGCGGTAATGCGCACTCCCCTTTACCTTATTCTTTATTATAATAATAATATGAAAAGAGCAATAAACCCTGGCCTTTCCGTGAGACGTCCCCATCTTACAAAAAAGACTCCTGACGATCGTTTTCCAATTATTTTTCCATCGCTTATCCATAGTATTGGAAAATCAAAATTTTCAAAACATTTGTCTAATTATACTTCGAATTATTGAATTAAATTGCGTGTTGTTGTTCATTTTCTCGATTCACATGTCTTGA
Organism: Thermoplasmata archaeon; assembly: GCA_015063165.1. Lineage (GTDB taxonomy): Archaea > Thermoplasmatota > Thermoplasmata > Methanomassiliicoccales > Methanomethylophilaceae > Methanoprimaticola. Next base: position 94,871 of record SUSZ01000006.1, on the reverse strand, counting down.
TTCAAGACCTTCCATACGCAACGATTAAAACCAATGTGCACGTACGTGACTCGCATGGAAAAGGCTGCAGGGTTCGATAACGAGAAGTATCTCAAGACCCAATCGGAACATATCAGGGAGCGCATAGCCCAGTTCGGCGGAAAGCTCTACCTCGAATTCGGCGGAAAACTGTTCGACGACTATCATGCATCTCGCGTTCTTCCTGGATTCAAGCCGGACAGCAAGATTTCCATGCTGATGCAGTTCGGTTCCGACGCCGAAGCCATCGTTGTCATAAACGCGGAAGACATCGTCAAGAACAAGGTCCGCAAGGATATCGGAATCGGGTACGATCTCGAGGTTTTCAGACTAGTGGATTCGTTCAACAACAGAGGGATCCGGGTCTGCGGCCTTGTCGTCACCCGCTACACTGGACAGACTGCTGCCGACAACCTCCAGAAGAAGGCGGAAACCCTTGGCCTGAAAGTCTACAAGCACTATCCGATAACAGGTTACCCCACCAACATCGATCTCATCGCCAGCGACGAGGGTTACGGAAAGAACGACTACGTGAAGACCACGAAGCCTCTCGTCGTCGTCACCGCGCCCGGCCCCGGAAGCGGAAAGATGGCGGTCTGCCTTTCTCAGATATATCATGAGAACAAGAGAGGGGTCTCCGCCGGATACGCCAAGTTCGAGACCTTCCCGATCTGGAACCTACCGCTCAAGCATCCTGTCAACATCGCCTACGAAGCCGCGACAGCCGACCTCGGCGACAACAACATGATCGACCCGTTCCACCTGGAAGCCTACAACAAGACCACAGTCAACTACAACCGCGACGTGGAGATCTTCCCCGTCCTGAACGCCATACTCGAGGGAGTCTCCGGGAAGTCGCCTTACAGGTCCCCCACTGACATGGGAGTGAACATGGCAGGGTACTGCATCGTGGATGACGCCGCGGTCAGCAAGGCTGCCGAGAACGAGATCGTCAGACGCTACTACGCCGCTCTGAGGGACCACAGGGAAGGGAAGGCGGACGAGAACGTCGTCTTCAAGATGGAGCTCTGCATGAAGCGCGCAGGCATCACCCCCATGTGCCGCAAATCCGTGCAGACCATATCGGAAGCGGCCGACAAGGAGACCAGGCCCATGGTCGCCATGGAACTTCCGGACGGAAAGATCGTGACCGGGAGGGCCTCGGCTCTGCTCACCGCCTCCTCCGCCATGATACTGAACGCCCTGAAGATGACTGCCGGCATAGATGACTCCATCCTTCTGATATCCCCGGACGTCATCAAGTCCATGCAGAGGCTGAAGGTCGAGTACCTCAGGAACAAGAACCCCCGTCTCCACATAGACGAGATGCTCGTGGCCCTGTCCATCGTGGCCAACACCGACTCCAACGCCGAGAAGGCGTTCTCCGCTCTCCCCAAGCTCAGGGGGTGCGACGCCCACTCGTCCCTGGTCATATCCTCGGTAGACGAGATGATGTACAAGAAGCTCGGGATCTACATCTCCTGCGAGCCCGAATACCAGACGAAGTGCCTCTTCCACGGCGCCTGAATTAGAATTAAGAAGACCGGGAGGAGCCCCTCCCGGGAAAACTCATTCCCCTACCGTCTCTTCGGCGGACTGGATGCACTTCGTGAGGACGGAGTACGCGTTGATCATGTCGTCCTCGCCGACGATGAAGATGGTGTCGGTGTGGCAGCTCACGGTCTCCTCGATGTTGATTCCGGCATCGGAGAGGTTGGTGATCAGGTAGGCGATGACTCCGCTGGTGTCAACGATCTTCTCAGGAGATTTCACAGCGATCTCGACGAGGTTCTCCCTCACCTTGATGATGTTGAACCTTCCGACGGTGTCCATGATCCTGTCCTTGAGCATCTTGTCGGCAATGATGGTGACCGCGGATGCGGACTGGACGCACTGCATGATGGAGTTCTCGTTCCAGAGGTCCTTGAACAGGTTGTCCATCTTGTGGAGGACGGACCAGTCGTTCTTGGCAGTGACGATGCAGGTCTTTGTCCTCATCTCGAGCCTGCTGTCCTTGAGAATCCTCAGGATGCTCATCTCGTGGTCGGTGGTGACAGAGAGCTTGGACGCGTAACGGCGGCATGCGATCATCACGGCCTCCTCGTTGTCGACGTCAATATCTTTCATAATCACGCGGGCCAGGGACGAGTAGTTGATGAGCCCCTTGGACACGCAGTCCTTGATGCTGGGATGAGCGTCTATGTACATGCGGGTCTTCTCCGCCAGACTCTCTTTAATCACATTCTTTGCCATGGCCCTTCAATTGTTTTATTTGTATATATTAGTTCCAGCAGAGACAAAAGTAAGTCCGAAAGGTTTGGTTTTTGTACACCAGGTTGGTTTTATTGACATATCAGCTAAAACCGACCCGAGTGTGTCTGAACAGACGAATTCCATCATTTCAGTCTGATTTCTGAATACCAGAATGCTTCTGTCTCGACGAAAGACGATATCCTGCTATCAGGGAAAGCACAGGGAGTTCTATGAGCGGGCCTATGGCGAGCATCAGCATGGTCAGAGGCGAGTCCGGGAAGGCCGCCACAGCTATCGCCAGAGCCAGAGGCGAGTTCCTGGCGAGCGAGGTGAACAGCAGGGACGTCCCGTCGTCGAACGACATCCCCTCCGCGCGGGCGACCCCCAGGGAGAGGAAGTAGTTCACGCAGAAGAACAGGAGGAGCGGGACGAGGGTCCAGACCAGGATGTCCAGGCTTCCCATCAGGGCCACGCTCTCCGCCGCGAACATCACGCAGATGGCTATGCACAGGAACATCAGCTGGAGGTTGTCCGTATGCTCGTCCAGGACGCTCTTCAGCTTCGAAGCGACAGACGAGAACGCCGACACTGCCCTGACGACGATGGCGGCGGCCAGAGGCACCAATAGGACAACGGCTGTGTCTCCGAGCATCGAGACGACATCGAATCCCGCGTCGCGACCGGTGAACAGTAGTATGTACAGCGGCAGAAGGACAATCTGGAGCACCAGGTTGATCGGAAGGATAGTGCTGCTCAGCTCCACGTTGCCCTTGGCTATCCCGGTGAAAACCAGGAACCAGTCGGTGCAAGGGGTGACCAAGAGCATTATAAGACCGGTCCTGGCATCGATGGAATCAGGGAAGAAGACCAGGGCCAGCACGAACGCGAACAGCGGCGTCCAGACGAAGTTCACGCACAATGCGGTGGACAAGAAGCGTATGTTCTTGAACGCGCTCCTTATCTTCCCGACGTCGACCGAGAGGAACACCAGGAACAGCATGACCATGAGGAACGGCTCTATCCAGACGGAGTCCTGATGGCCCATGCACAGGATGCTGCCTACGGCTAGGCCTATCAGAGCGGAAGCCATCATCACGATAGGGTGCAGCCAGGCGGCGTTCATAGGTGTTAAGCCACTTGTTGGAATATAAATGAATCCTGCCCGAAGGCAGGTAAGTCGTTTTCAGGAAAGGTATTCCTTGAGGAGGGACGTGAATCTGTCCTTCTGCTTGTCGTCCAGGATGAGCGGGGGGATCAGACGGACGGTGTTCCCGTGGCACACATTGACCAGGACGCCGTTGTCGCGGCAGTACTTCTGGACTTCCGATGCCGTCTCGTTGGACTCCATCTCGATTCCGATTATCAGACCGCATCCGCGGACCTCCTTTATCTTAGAGGATTCGATTCCGCGGAGGTCGCCGATCCATCTCGCTCCCATCTCCTTGGTGTGCTGGACGATCCCGTCGCGCTTCATCACATCGATGACGGCGCATCCCGCGACACAGACCGTGGGGCTCCCGCCGAAGGTGGTCCCATGGGTTCCAGGGGTCATGACGGACGAGATCTCCTCGGTGGTGGTGACAGCCCCGATGGGGAGGCCTCCTCCGAGGGCCTTGGCCATGGTAATGATGTCGGGAACGACCCCGTAGTTCTGGATGCCGTACCACTCGCCTGTGCGTCCTATTCCGGTCTGGACCTCGTCGCAGATCATCAGGGCGCCCTTGTCGGTGCACACGTCACGGACGGTCTGGAAGAACTCCTTGGGCGCGGAGCGGACTCCTCCCTCCCCCTGGATGGGCTCCACCATGACGGCTGCGGTGTCCTTGGTCACCATCTTCTTGACCTGCTCGCAGTCTCCCAGCTCGTAATACTGGTAGGCGTCGCTGATGAGCGGCTCGAAAGACTTCTGGTACTTCTCCTGGCCGGTGGCTCCGAGAGATGCGGAGGTTCTTCCGTGGAACCCGTTCAGGGCGGACAGGACCTTGCTGCGCCCTGTCTTGCGGACGGCCGTCTTGAGGGCTCCCTCGTTGGCTTCGGCTCCGCTGTTGACGAACAGGGTGCGGTCGAGGCCGGCGGGGGTTATGGACGCGATCTTCTCGGCGAGGTCCGCCTGCTCCTCCACATAGTACAGGTTGGACACATGGCACATGCGGGAGACCTGCTCCTGGATCGCCTTGGTGACGTCGGGATGGGCGTATCCCAGCGAGTTCACAGCTATTCCCGAGACCAGGTCCAGATACTCCTTCCCATCCGTTCCGTACAGCATGCATCCCTTCCCATGGGTGAACGAGAGGTCGATGCGACCGTAGTTCTGGAAGAGATACTTCTTCGATTTCTCTTTGACTTGATTGAATTCCATTGTGATCATCTCGTGATTACAGTTCCGCGGGACGAGAGTCCGGACAGGATCCCGTCTCCTCCCTTTCCGTTCACCATGCGGACGGCGGGCACCCCAGCCAGGAGGGCCTTCGTGCAGGCTTCGACCTTAGGAATCATCCCTCCGGATATCGTTCCGTCCGCGATCAGCGACTCGACCTCTGCCATCGAGAGCGAGTCTATCTTCGACCCGGGGTCGCTGACGTCCCTGAGTATCCCGGGGACGTCGGTTATCGCCACCATCTCGACGCATCCGACCGCCGATGCTATTCCGGCGGCCATCGTGTCGGCGTTCACGTTCAGCTTCCTTCCCTGCCCATCCTTACCTATGGGGTAGATGACAGGGAGCACGTCGTCGGCCAGCAGGTCCTCTAATGTGCTCGGATCGGCGTCCTTCACCTCTCCGACGAGCCCGAGGTCCACCTCCCTGGAAACGCCGTCCTCGACCACCTTCATGGGGGCCTTCTTGGCGCACAGGGTGCAATGGTACGCGGGAAGCCCGACAGCGGTCACCCCGGCTTCCGCCAGGCTGTCGACGACGTCCGCATTGATCCTCCTGAGGACCGTCTCCGCCACGTCGAGGGCGTCGGCATCGGTTATCCTGACGCCGCATACCTTCTCGGGCTTGAGCCCCCTCCTCTCCATCTCCTCGGAGATCTCCGGCCCTCCTCCGTGGACGAGGATTATCTTGGCTCCGTCCCTCTTCATGGACGCTATCTCGGAGGACAGACGAGCGAGGTCCTCCTTCCCGCGGATGGCGTTGCCTCCGAACTTCAGCACGTACAGGTTGTCCATCCAGACCGCCTCAGGTGGCGTACTCCGCGTTGATGCGGACATAGTCGTAGGTGAGGTCGCAGCCCCAGCCGATAGCTTCCTCCTTTCCGACTCCGAGGTCGACCATGATGGTGACCTCCTTGTTGTCCATGGCCATGCGGACGACCTCGACCGCGCGCTCCTCCTGGAAGATGGGCGACCCTGCGTCCAGGATGGGGACTTCCATGTCCCCTCCCTTGATTATCAGGCGCACGTCCTCCATGCTGAACTTGGCTCCGCTGTTCCCGACCGCCATCATGATACGGCCGTAGTTGGGGTCGGATCCGAATATGGCGGACTTGACGAGAGGGGAGTCGATGATGGTCTTCACGACCTTGCGGGCCTCGTCCTTGGTCTCTGCACCTGTCACCTGGACCTCGATAAGCTTGGTGGCTCCCTCTCCGTCCATGGCGATGGTCCTCGCAATCTTGGTCATGACGATGCGCAAGGCGCTCTCGAACTCGGGATCGTCGTCCGCGCAGCGTCCGTTGGACATGCCGTTGGCGAGCAGGATGCAGGTGTCGTTGGTGGACTGGTCCCCGTCGACGGACACCATGTTCATGCTGTCGTCGAGGATGGCTCCCCACTTCTCGCGGAAGGCGGGGGACAGGTTCGCGTCGGTGGTCACCAAAGACAGGGTGGTCCCGTGGAGGACCTTCATGTGGGGCGAGATCATCCCGCTTCCCTTCGAGATGGCTCCGATGTACACCAGGGTCCCGTCGCTTAGACGCACGCGGGCGGCGCACTCCTTCTTGATGGTGTCGGTGGTCATTATGGCCTCCGCGATCAGGTTGTCCGCCTCGCGTCCGGTGCTCAACTCTTTGGCGGCACGGGAGATTCCGTAGCGGATCTTGTGCATGTCCATGAAACGGCCGATGAGACCGGTGGACATGACTCCAACCTGGACAGGGTCCAGACCGAGCTCGTTGGCCACGGACTGCTTCATGGAAATGGCATCCTCTATCCCACGGCGCCCGGTGAGGGCGTTCGCGTTACCGCTGTTAACGACTACCGCCGACAGCGTAGGGGAGTTCTCCTTCATCATGACCTGCACAGGGGCGGCCTTGACGTTGTTGCTCGTATATCCGACAAAGGCGCTGGCGGGAACCTCGGAGTATAGCAACCCGAGGTCCAGAGAACGGTACTTTACACCGCTGTGCACGCCTGCAGCCTTGAATCCCTGGGGCGTCGTTACGCCTCCGTCTATTATCTCTACCATTTCTTCAAACCCCCAATCCCGGGAAGTCGAGACCGGTCTTCTCGTCGAGGCCGAGCATCAGGTTCATGCACTGGACGGCCTGTCCCGATGCTCCCTTGACCAAGTTATCCACGACGCCGAAGGCGACGACCTTGTCGCCTAGAACGCGAGCGGACACCTGTGCGTGGTTGGATGCCACCACAGCGCGAATGGACGGCTCTGGGACGTAATGGACGAACGTCTCCTTGCCGTATTGGGACTCGTAGATGGAGTCTATGTCCTCCTGGGAGGCCTCCTTCTCGAGCCCGAAGTAACATGACGATATGATCCCGCGGACGATTGGCACCAGGTTGGGTACGAAGGTGACCTTGGCGTGGGATCCTGCGAAGCGGTCCACCGCCATCTCTATCTCGGGAGTATGGCGGTGGCTGCCTACGCTGTAAGGTATGACCGATTCCCCGCATGTGGAATGGTGCGTGCGTGCGGACGGGACCATCCCTGCTCCGGACGTTCCGGATTTCGCGTCGACGATGATGTCATTCCCAACGAGGCCGGACTTCAGGAGGGGGCCGCATGCCAGTATTATGGATGTAGCGTAGCAGCCGGGGTTGGCCACCAGGTCCGCTCCCTTGATCTCGTCGCGGAAGAACTCGGGAAGGCCGTACACGGCATCCTGTAGGTTGTCCACGTCGGTGTGCTCGTGGCCGTACCACTTCTGATAGACGTCCACGTCGTGCAGGCGGTAGTCCCCGGACAGGTCGATGGCCTTGATCCCCTGTTCCAGCAGAGCCGGGACCTCCTTCATGGCGACTCCGTGGGGAGTGGCGACGAACACGAGGTCCAGATCGGGCGTCTCAGAGATCTTCTCGGTGAAGTTCAGATCGAGATATCCCTTGAGGTAGGGGTGCGACTCCTGCACCTTCTTTCCTGCGTTCTGACGCGAGGTCATCGCGGCTATCTCGACATCCGGATGCGTAGCTAGGATGCGAGCGAGCTCCCCTCCCGCGTAACCGGTTCCTCCAATTATTCCGACTCTGGTCATCTCAAATCGTCCAATTCAGATGGTCGCGCTTCACGTCGGATGCGACTATAAAGGTATTGTTCGAAATCAGACATGGTTTGTAGGATGTGTTGCCTTAGTAACGCGCTGACGGTCCTGCAACCGCATTGTGGCACTAGCGACACGGATTTTTCGGGTCCCGGAAAGCGGCCTCTCGCCTTAGTGTCCGACCTCGCACACATCCACCAGAGCCGTGTAAAGACCCATGCGATGGGAATATATCGAAAGAAAGAATAATCGATGAACATGGCTGACAACAGCAAAGCAAAAGGACAGAGGGACAAGGTGGTCCTCGCATACTCCGGAGGACTCGACACCTCCGTCGCGATCCACTGGCTCCAGGAACAATACAACGTCGACGTCATCGCCATCGCGATCAACGTCGGTCAGCCCCCCAGCAAGGACGACATCGTCGCCCGCGCTCTCAGGAACGGAGCTATCAAGTCCGACTTCATCGACGCCACCGAGGAGTTCGTCTCCGACTACGTCTGGCCCTCCCTCAAGGCCAACGCCCTCTACCAGAACGTCTACCCCCTGAGCACCTCCATCGCCAGGCCTCTCATCGCCAAGAAGCTCGTCGAGGTCGCCAACGCCGAGGGAGCGAAGTACATCGCCCACGGATGCACCGCGAAAGGAAACGACCAGGTTAGGTTCGACGTCGGAATCGTCTCCCAGAACCCCGACCTCAAGATCATCGCCCCCATGAGAGAATGGGTCACCACCAGAGAGAAGGAGATCGAGTACGCCAAGGAGCACGGCATCGAGATCATCGTCAAGAAGGAGAGCCCCTACTCCAGGGACGAGAACCTCTGGGGAAGCTCCTGCGAGTGCGGAATCCTCGAGGACCCCTGGGAGGAGCCTCCCGCGGACGTCTGGGAGAACACCGTGGACCCCGAGAAGGCCCCCGACACCCCCCAGTACATCGAGATCGGATTCGAGCAGGGAATCCCCGTCTGCCTCGACGGAAAGAGGATGGGCGGAGTGGAGCTCATCGAGAAGCTCGACGACATCGCCGGAAAGCACGGGGTCGGAAGGATCGACCACGTCGAGGACCGTCTGGTCGGAATCAAGAGCCGCGAGACCTACGAGTGCCCCGCAGCCGTCACCCTGATCACCGCCCACAGGGCTCTCGAGGCCATGACCCTGCCCAGGGACACCATCGAGTACAAGCGCGGACTCGAGCAGAAGTACTGCCAGCTCGTGTACGACGGACTCTGGTTCGGCGGACTCATCGAGCCCATCCAGGCTTTCATCGACAAGACCCAGGAGTTCGTCACCGGAGTCGTGAGGGTGAAGCTGTTCAAGGGAACCGCCACCGTCGTCGGAAGGAAGTCCAGGTACTCCCTGTACGACACCGGCCTCAGCACCTACGCCGAGGGAGACAGATTCGACCACAAGTCCGCCACCGGCTTCATCTACGTCTGGGGACTCCCCGGAAGGACTGCGGCCAGGGCTCATACCAAGAAGTGATCCCCTTGCAGCAAGCGCTCTGGTCGGGAAGGTTCGAGTCCGGGATGGACGACTCCACCCTGCAGTTCACCTCATCACTCGATGTGGACTCCAGGCTGGCGTTCTACGACGTCATGGGATCTCTGGCCCATGTGAAGATGCTGAAGGCCTGCGGGATCCTCCCCGCCGAGGACGTCGACAAGATAGTCGAGGGCCTGAAGGTCATCCTCGCCGAGGTCAAGGAGGGCAGGTTCGATCTGGACTACGCCCTCGAGGACATCCACACCAACGTGGAGTTCACCCTGACATCCAGGATCGGCCCAGCCGGAGGGAAGCTCCACACTGGAAGGAGCAGGAACGACCAGGTCGCTGTCGACTTCAGGATGTACATGAGGGACGCCGCTCTGGAAGCGGCCGAAGCCGTGGACAGCCTGATGATGAGCCTCGTGAAGGTCGCCGAGGAGAACGGGGACGCCGTGATGCCCGGGTTCACCCACATGCAGCACGCCCAGCCCGTCTCCCTGGCCCAGCACATGCTCGCCCACGCTTTCAGGTTCTCCAGGGACGCCGACAGGTTCCTGGACGCGTTCAGGAGGATGGACAAGTGCCCCCTGGGCGCCGCCGCGCTCGCCGGGACCACCTACCCCATCGACAGGAGGATGACGTCCGAAGCCTTGGGATTCAAGGAGCCTACCGAGAACTCGATGGACACCGTCAGCGACAGAGACTTCGTCACCGAGCTGGCCTACTGCGCCGCCCAGACCGCGATACACCTCTCGTCGCTGTGCGAGGAGCTCGTCCTGTGGTCGTCGCAGGAGTTCGGTTTCGTGGAGATGGACGACAGGTACACCACCGGATCGTCCATCATGCCCCAGAAGAAGAACCCGGACATCGCCGAGCTCGTCAGAGGTAAGACCGGATCCGTGATCGGCTCCCTCGTGACCATGATGGTCATGACCAAGGGCCTTCCGCTCACGTACAACCGCGACCTCCAGGAGGACAAGGCCCCTGTCATGGACTCCATGGCCACTGTCATCTCCAGCGCCAAGATGATGTCCAAGGTGGTCGCCACCTCGAAGTTCAACACCGAGAGGATGATGGAGGTCACCAGCAGGGGGCAGATCAACGCCACCGACCTCGCCGACTACCTCGTGACGAAAGGGGTTCCCTTCAGGGAGGCCCATGGGATCGTCGGAGCCGCCGTCAGGCACAGCATCGACAGCGGAAGGAACCTCGAGGACATGTCGCTGGACGAGCTGAAGGGCTTCTGCGACAGGATAGGGGAGGACGTCTTCCAGATCCTTCCTGTCAGGAGATGCATGGAGAGGCGCGACTCCTACGGAGGGACATCGCCGGGATCCACCGACGTCCAGATCTCCCAGGCTGTCGAGCAGATAATGTCCAGGGACGAGATCATCCGCCAGGAGAAGCAGCTCATCGATGGCTGCTGGAAAGCTCTTACTGAATGAGGGACTGCCCCTCCCCCTGCCATCCGGCAGGACTTTTTCACTATCTTACTATCTGTTATTGGACTATGGACCTATTTGAGACGACAGGTCGGCTGTTCAGAACCTGCGGCGATGTTGCAACTGGCGGCGAGGTCATCGACCGTCCTACCGATGCAGAATCTCTTTCCTGAAATTCTTCGACCGGCGACCTAGCTCCTTCTTGAATTCGGCCACGAACTTCCTTTCCTTTCTATAGCCGACCCGGAGAGCGACCTGCCCCACAGGCTCAGCGCCCAGGACTAGGTCAGCGGTCGCGCTCTGGAGCCTGAGGCGCTTGTGGAAGGAGCAGGGTGTGTCGCCGTATATTCTTTTGAACCTGGAGCAATGCTGCATCTGTCGATGCCTTCCTCCATGCATGTTGATGCGATGTCCAGCCTCTTTGGTTGTCGGTCCCTCGATCAGTATGTTGGACTGGCCTATCAGCGTCCAGCATAAACTTCAGAGTCCTTCGATTCCCGAACTAGCAATTATGCAGGACTCGAACGGCGGCAGAACGGTTATCACTAGACAATACATCCCTCAGGCCATGCGTCCAGCCTGCGGACAGACGATATGCAAGCGACAGGCTGATGTTCGAGGAGGCAAGACATGTTCTTCAGAAAGAAAAAGATAGAATCGTTCGAGAGGATGACGCTCAGGGTAACCGGGATGCGCGACGACGACGAGTTCGAGGCCGTATGCTGCGGGGATACGGTCGAAGTATCGCTATACCGCATGTACTACGCCTACAACGAGCGCCGCCTCGAGGGCAAGTCCGTCTGCAGCACAAAGGACTTCATAGAGATGCTGAACAGCTGCAACCTGGCGAACTGGGACGGCTTCCACGGTAAGCACCCCAAGCACGTCAAGGACGGGACCATGTTCAGCATGGAAGCGACGGTCGACGGCGGGACTACGATACGCGCCGACGGCTCTGAGAACTTCCCGAGAGGATACCAGGATCTCGAGAACGCCTTCTACAGAATGATTAGAGAAAGCCAGAGCTCCGAGAGGGGCTCCTGAACAGATCAGAACAGAAGCAAAACGCCTTGATCTGCCCTAATCTCGGCCTTCATTCCTGCTTCTTTTTCTTCGTCAGGGTGTGGATCGCTCCAGCCACGGCGCCGATGTCGATGCCTTCGTCCAGATCGACCTCTTCCTTGGCGTTGTCGGATGCTTTCTTCAATCCCTGTTTTACCTTGTCGAACATTCCCATTCGAATCCCCTCGGACAGTCTGAAACATAGTTCTTAACCATTTCGCAGAAATCGCCCGTGCTGAACGGGTGCAAAAGGATCAGAATGAAATCAGGACCGTCATACAGGGATTACCAAAACACTTGGGACGGGACTCTGTCCGCCACTCGTTTCGCTCAAGGCCGTCACTGAACGGGAGATAGAAGCCTGCGCAGATGGTCCGGAGTATGCTGTTTCCTGGATGGATCAGGGCCTCTTCTGGAAGTTGACGTTCTTCCTTATGTCCTCGAGGTCCACGGCCTTGGTGATCCTCTCCACACAGGCCGCCGTCTCCTCGTCGGTAGAAGCGACCCCGCCCTTGAGGATGTAGGAGACGATCCCATGGTCGAAAGCGGCGTAGTACGTGGCTATGACGCAGTAATGGGCCACCATTCCGGCCAGGACTATCCCTGTGCAGCCTAGATCCTTGACTGCCTTCTCCAAATCGGATTCCCTGAACGAGTTCATGTAGGCCTTGTGCACGATTACGTCCGTGTCGGCGAGCTTCAGCCCGTCCACAGGGTCGTCGGGGTTCTCTATGCCCTCCCCATGGCAGCTCTCGCCATCGAAGAGCACCCTTATGACGGGATTCCCGGTCATCCTGAACTCGTCCGCAACCTCGTTGATATAGTCGAGCTTGCTTGTCATGGACCTATCGATGTTCTCGGTAGATTTCGCGAACTTGTTCTGTATGTCTATGAGGACGAGAGCCACCTTCCTCTCGTAGAACCCATTCAGTATGCCTAAGCCGTGCGCCCCGTCAGCCATACAGGTTCGATGTTATGGGAGAATATATCCGTTCCGCACTTTCGGGAACCCCTCCCCTATGAATGTTCATAAGCGTCCCAGCCGTGGTTCCGAACATGGAGCCATGCGCGGTAGAATCCCTCATAGAGGATGCGGTGTCGGAGATGGACCGCTTCTACGGCATCCGCAGATCCGGGGAAGCCATATCCGGCCGCCCTCTGCCCAAGTGGCACAGGAGGGAGACCCCGATATTCACCACATACAGGATAATGGTGAGGCCGTTCATGAAAGCATCCGGAAAGATGTATGTGGGCTCCTCCACCTGCCTGGGGGAGTCTGGCGTCGTGCTGTCGTACGTAGCCATGAACACCCCTCTGGAGGACGCCTTCCCGGGAATGTCGTCCGCGATGGAGAACATGGAACTGAACCAGGGGATCTACACCAACGGCTTCATGTGGGCGTACACGCACAGGGAAAAGAGAAGACCCTGCGAGACGACGGTCATAGACCTGCGCCCATACTACATAGAAGCGCTCGACCGGAAGAGGTTCCGTGTGGCTGTGCCTGCGGACAGATATGACCTCTTTAGGTTCTCAAGGATGATGGAGATGGATGGATGAGTACGAAAACTTCACAATTCGACATTATGTATGACAACAATAATATGCGTGCAACCATTCTACCCACTATGGATTTCATAATGGAGTCCTGCCCGTACTGCGGCGGAAACACGACGAAAGACGAATTCGGCAAGGTGTCCTGCCTGAGATGCGGGTAGCACCTTCATACAAACAGGTCCGAAATGAGTCATATCGCGGACGAGTCCAGCCCTAACGGGGCGATTTTCAAGAGAATGCTCGATTCTATCGAAGCTGGGAACCAGGCTATGGCTCTAGAGATCGCAGAGGAGCTGGTGAACGAGAACAAGGAAGCGTTCTTCCCATACCTGATGCGCGCGGTGGCATACTGCTACATGAAGGAGGACGGGAAGGCCCTCAAGGACTGGATGACCTCCATCTCGCTCATGGAGAAGAACGAGAAGATGGACGCGTACGTGTGCATCATCTCCAAGAGCGTCTCAGACCTCATAATAGCGGACGAGCGCGAGTTCGTCGACTTCGACTATCTCAGCCACATCGACCGCGTGTGCGAGACTCTGGACGAGCATCTCGAGTGCAACTGCAAGGGATTCGTGTACCTCACCGTCTTCACCTGCTTCATGTCCTCCTACCTCGGGATGGAAGAGGACGAGAAGGAGCAGTGCGGGGAGATCATACCCAACCTGGTCCAGAGGACCGTGGCATACAGCAGGGACGTCAGCGTCATAAAGGACGTCGTCAACGAGTGCCTCGGGATAAACGACTATGACGAATCCACCTACGAGGAGGACGACAACTACGACCTCTACGCTCTGAGCAAGATCGTCGAGAAGATCGAGAAGAACCTCCCGGACGCCGACAGGTCGGAGTTCCCCGACATGTGGACCGACGCCGAGATGAAGACCGTTCTGGAAGGCTATCTCGCGGCCATCCTCGCTTGCGAAGGAGACACCAAGCCTCTCGAGAAGTACGCAAAGAAGAGCGGCACGATGACCGAGCTCGACCTCGCCATCGAGGACTATTCCAGGAAATACCTTCGCATCAGATGAGACCGAGACCCTCTAGGAGGACCTTCAGCCCTATCACTATTAGGATGACCCCTCCTAGGACCTCGGCCTTCTTTCCGAACCTGTCCCCGAACAGGCTGCCTATCTTGACTCCGGCCATCGAGATGACCAGCGTAACCAGCCCTATTATCAAGGCAGGCAGGAATATGCTGTCCTCGGTCATGGCGAACGATATTCCGATCGCGAGGGCGTCTATGCTGGTGGCGATCGCGAGCAGGACCATCGTCTTGACGCCCATGTCCGCATCCACCTCTTCCTCCTCGCCGAACAGCCCTTCGCGGACCATGTTAGCACCGATCAGGAACAGAAGGAAGAACGCGACCCAGTGATCGTAAGCCGATATGAGGTCGTAGAAGGAGACGCCGAGATAGAATCCGATTATCGGCATCAGAGCCTGGAACCCGCCGAACCACAGCCCCGCGATGAGCATGTTGCGGAGGGTGACCTTTCTAAGGGCCAGACCTTTGCATAAGGACACAGCGAAAGCGTCCATAGCCAATCCTACAGCTATGAGAAGAATCGCTATAAAATCCATGGGACGAACAATACGTCCAAATTAAAAATATTGTGTCAGCAAAAATCATCGATGCGACGGGCGTCACGGCTCTTTAGTTCTATGACCTTGTCCCTGGGCATGACCGAACCCCAAAGCATCTCGGAGTCGGAGCAGCAGAGCCGGGTACCACGAGGGTCGGGCGATGGGCGGGATGCGTAGCAGTAGACGCATCCGTGGGCGCAGGTGTCGTACTCCCCGATATCGATGCTCTTCACGCAGGAGCACCTCTCCCTGAGCTTGGACTGCTGCATATCGTAAGGGATGCCTAGCGAAGCCAGCACCCTCCTGTCTAGACAGCCGCGAGGATACACCCCGAACTCCGAGTAGTCGCGCTTGGGGCAGCATGGGGACAGCGTCATCCCGTAATCCTCGGCGACGCGAGCGGCCATACGGACGAAATCGTCCTCCTCCACACGTGTAGCAAGACGCAAGGCGCCGGATTCCACCAGGCCGTTAAGCTTCCCATACATGTCCAGGAAGCTGAATATGCAGCTGTCAGTCCATTCGGAAGCCTCCCTGCAGAGCATCTCGAACTTGCGCTTATGGTAGGAGATGTCCTTCCCCTGTCCGAAGACCACGGGGTCGTACCTCCATGCCATCCTGTCTCTTCCGATGCGGTCGGATATGCGTATGCAGGCGTCGTTGATGTCGGCCTTGAACGCGACTCCAGGCTCCAGGTCCTTGCCGTAAGGGGTGAGCGTCACCTGGAACAGGGACATGTGTCCCATGGAGGCGATCTCCTTCATATGGGGCACCATGGGCCTGGGGTCCTTCGTGATGAAGACGATGCAGTCCACGTCCTCCCTCGCTAGGCTGACACGGTAGACGACGTTGCGAGACACAGGGTTGCGAACGAGGACGCTGCCGGCGCGGAGGCGGTTCATCAGCCATTCCGAATGGAACGCTGGGATGTCCGTGCGACGGCTGGCGCATACGATCATGCTTCGGAGAACATCGGCATAGGATAAATCCGTCACGTCACGTCCAGACCCCTGGAGCGCTCGGGAACGGGATTAACGACTGTGAAATACCCTGTCCAGAACGGAACTAATATACGGTTTCAACAGTATTCAGAGATATATGGGGTACGGATACATCTATTCCAAGATAACGCTGATCGGTACGGTAAGCATCAGCGAGGACGGAGACGGGAACCTGACAGGAGTGTACCTTCCGAACGTCAATCTGCCCCAGATGGATGTGTCCGAATCCCAGGTGATATCCGAGGCCTTCGATCAGGTCGACGAGTACCTGAGCGGGAAGAGGAGGAAGTTCGACCTTCCCCTGGACTACGGAGTCACCGGATTCCGCAGGGATGTTCTGGAAGCCATCGAGAAGATCCCCTACGGCAGCACACGCACATACAAGGACATAGCCGAGGAGATCGGCTCTCCCAAGGCTTACCGCGCTGTCGGAACGGCTTGCGCCGCGAACCCTCTGCCCATCATCATCCCCTGCCACAGGGTGGTCCCCTCCTCCGGAGGTTACGGAAACTACGTCGGAGGGGAAGCCTTGAAGAAAAAGCTCATAGAACACGAATCTTCGATGCTCTGAGCTTCAGGACTTCTTGCTCGAGCAGAGCTCCCTTATAAGCCTCTCGATCTCGTCGGCATTCTCGTTGCCCACGCGTGCTCCCTTGCGCTCGAGGTACGTCCATCCGCGCTTCTCGCACTCCTCCTTGAAGTCGGGGGAGGTCACGGCGATCAGCTTGCCGTCCCATATGTCTCCCCTCTCGAGGAACAACGCGAACATGTCCTTGGGGATGCACATGATGACCTTGTCGAAAGGACGTGAGAGATAGGAAACCTGCTCGACGTAGTGCTTGTTGTCGTCGATGTACTCGTACTCCTCCCTGTTGGCCATGACGCGTGAGTAGCTGTCCACGACGTAGTTCCCGGGAACGAATCCGTAGCGGGTGGTTATCACGCCGTAGGACACATCGCAGAGTTTCTTTCCGCTCTCGTCCACGGCTGTGTCCAGGCGGGCGACCAGGTTCTTGACCTCGGTGGCACGGCCTCCGAACATGTTGAATGCGCTGTCGATGCCTTTGCTCCTGAAAACGGTGGAGTCGTTGGTGACGACCATTATACGGACCGAGCATTTCATCTCGGTCATCAGCTTCGTGTCTCTCGGCCTGTTTGTCTTCATGTTCACAACCTCTTGGATCCGAGCCTGTAGGAGATGCTGCAGTTGCCTTCCATGGAGACCATGCAGGGTCCCATCGGATTGGAAGGCTTGCAGACCTTTCCGAACATCGGACACTCTTCGGACTTTATCAGCCCTCTGAGAACATCTCCGCACCTGCAGCCGTTCGCCTCCTCCTTCACATCAGGGGTCTTGGCGAGGATGTCCTCGTGGACCTTGGTGGCGTCGTGGTCAGCGAACTTGGGCTTGAGTGCCAGGGCGCTCTTGGGAATGAGCGGGAATCCTCTCCAGTGGCGGTCGACAGGGGTGAATGTGTCGTCCATGAGCTTCAGCGCTATGGGGTTCCCTTCCGGCCTGACCAGCCTGGTGTACTCGTTCTCGACCTCTGCGCGACCCTCGCGGATCTGCTTGCAGAGCATATAGCATGACATGAGGATGTCCAGGGGCTCGAATCCCGCGATGACCTGCGGGAGGCCGTGGACTTCGGAGACGGGACGGAACATCTCCTCCCCGGTGATAACCGCGACGTGTCCGGGCTCGATGAATCCGTCGATGGTGGAGTCTCCGAGGGACAGCAGCGCGTTGAGGATGGGCGGACAGATCCTGTGGCAGCTGTAGACGCTGAAGTTCTCAGGACAGTCGTCCTTGTGGAGCGGGACGCAGGTGGAGGGGGCGGTGGTCTCGAATCCGACTCCCACGAACACCAGGGGCTTCTCCTGGGCCCTGGCCATCTTGACCGCGTCGTCGATCGAGTAGACTATCCTGACGTCGGCTCCCTCGGCCTTTGCTCCGAAAAGGGATCCGATAGTGGTCGGGACCCTCATCATGTCCCCGAATGCGGTAACGGTGACCCCGTTGCGAGCGAGGGTGATGGCGTCTGCGATCTCGTGGCTGGTGGTGACGCAGACCGGGCATCCAGGGCCCTGGGCGATCTCGACGCCAACGTCCTTCAGCATCTCTTCCAGGCCGAAACGGACGATGGTGTCCTGATGGGTTCCACAGATGTGCATGAACTTCGCTTTCACGCCGGTGTCTTTGATACCCTGCAGGATTCTCTTGGCAGTCTCCTCGTCCCTATACTTGAACATCACTCTTCCTCCTCTATATCCATGCACTTGATGGCGCATGTCTGGCCCTTGACGACCTTGACCGGGCCTCCGCACTCGGGGCAAGCCAGAACGGGCACCGAATGCGAGCTGAAGTCTGGGTCGGTCAGAATCTTGGCTGGACCCTCGAAACCGCATACCTTGCATGAGAGCATTATCGGCTCGTGCTCGATGATGAACTCCGAACCCTCCAGTATCGTGCCGCGGGTGACGATCTCGTAAGCGAAAGTCATCTGCTCCTCGCCCAGGTTCGTGAGGTCTCCAATGACCGCTGTCACGCTGTTGACTTTGAGAACCTTGTATTTGGACAGCTCGTCGATGGTGGCGTCCACGAGGCTGGATACAACTGACACTTCATGCATCGGAACCGTGAATAACGTAGGCGTATAAAAGAAAGATTAAATGAGGTCTCAACGAACGACAGCAACGAAGAACGTTCATCGACCGTCGGACGATGGAAGAGGCGCGGCCGAATTCAACGATTCCATGAAGCCTGTGAGGAACGGCGGCCGTCTGGGATGAGCTCACTCGGAGCTCTCCTTCTCCCAGCGGATCCCGTAGTCACATAGGTCCCTGACAGCGCACTTGGCGCATCTGGGATGGTTCGGGATGCATGTCTCCTGCCCATGGCGGACCAGATACCTGTTGATGTCCGTCCAGCGGTCCTCTGGAGCCAGCTCCATCAGGGCGTATTCGGTCTCCTCCGGGGTCCTGGTGTCGACCAGACCCATGAGGTTCGATATCCTGTGGACGTGAGTGTCCACGCAGACCGACTGTATCCCCATGGCGTAGGACCTGACGCATGCTGCCGTCTTGCGACCAACCATCGGAAGGGTGGTCAGCACCTCGGTGTCGCACGGGACGACGCCGCCGTACTCATCCAGAAGGATCCTGCAGCAGTCCACGATAGCCTTGGACTTCTGCTTCGGGAAGCCTGCAGGACGGATCAGGGCGGCCACTTCGTCCGGGTCCGCGGCCGCGATCTCCTCCATGGTGCCGAACTTGTGGAACAGATTGTCGGAAGCCTTGCGGGTGTTGTCGTCCTTTGTCCTCTGGGACAGAATGGTGGCTATGAGAACGTGGAAAGGGTCGCACGGCCACTCTGGGTTCAATCCTTCGGAGTTCCTGCCGGGATACACTCCGCCGACGTACTCCTTGGAGAGCCTGTTCAGGATTTCGCATATCCGCTCTGAATCCATCTGAGGGCATCCTCCGCAGTACGGAACGAACCTGTCACGAGCACATTCTCGTCCCCTCTGGAGTCCAGAGCCGCCTGGAGGGCGTCTCCGACGGTAAGGCAGAGGGTGACGTCGTCATGGTAGCGGCGCATGATCTCCAGCATATCCTGGGGCGATGCCGCCCTCGGAGAGGCCGGAGGGGCTATGAAGACCTTGACTGCCAGCTTCGACAATACTTCCGATACTCCGTCGATGTTCTTGTCGGAGAGCATCCCCAGGACCAGGACGACCTTCCCGTAGATCTCCTCGACGTCCTTGCTGAGACATTTGGCACCGTCCAGCGTATGGGTGACATCGAGGATTATGGGCTCTCCCATGAGCTTCTGCATCCTGCAGGGCCAGGAGACCCAGGACAGACCTTCGGAGAGATTCGGCTCTATCGTGTCGGCGAACTCCGGCAGGCAGGACACCGCCTCGATGGCGACTGCGGCATTGCGCGCCTGCATCCTTCCCGGAAGGCCGACAGTGTAGAACTCACCCTTGTAGATCATCTCCACGCGGTCCACCTCGTTGGATATTATCTCGATATCGTCCGGGTTCACGCGCGTTATGGGGCATCCTATCTCCTTCGCGTAGGATTCCAGACAGGAATAGACCTCGTCCCTGTTTATCGTGACGCAGGGCACTCCGGGCTTCATTATCCCCGCCTTCTGGTAAGCTATCTCCTCGATAGTGCCGCCGAGGAAACCGGTGTGCTCCATTCCCACGTTGTTGATCACGGACACGTCGGGGACTATGACGTTGGTGCAGTCCAGCCTGCCGCCCATGCCGACCTCTATGACGGCGATGTCAGCTTCGACCATGGAGAAGAACTCGAAAGCTATGGCGGTGAGGACCTCGAACTGGGTGCACTGCATGCCATCGGATGCCATGGAATCGACTATGGGTCTGATCTTGGACAGGATGAACACCATGTCCCCCTCCGATACGGGCTCCCCCTCGATGCGGATGCACTCGTTGAATTCCAGCACGTGCGGCGATGTGAACGCGCCTGCGCGCATCCCCGAAGCGTTGAGGATGGACTCTATCATCGCGCATACCGATCCCTTTCCGTCGCTGCCGGCCACGTGTATCGCCCTAAGGCCCTCCTGCGGGTTGCCGAGGCGATCCAAAAGCTCTTTCATGTTGTCAAGGCCGAATTTGATGCCTTGGCTGGAAAGGCTCTCCAGCCAGGCCATATTCCCATCTGGGTCCAATATAATCTCCGGGTCATTATCCATGACCCTGCTTATAAAACTGTCACCAAAGTTCTCGAAAGAACCGTTCACGACGACGGATCACGTTCGGTAACGAACGCCGCCGTAGAACTGGGACACCTCGTCGACCACATGCTGGGCGTACAGACGCGCGACGTTCTTCCCTGTGACGGCTTCGAAAGCCTCGAAGAATGCGTTCGAGTTGACCTCGCAGACCATCATGTCCCCTCCGTCGTCCGGGAACAGCAGGTCTATGCCGCAGTAGTCCAGGTTCAGGACGTCGGCGATTCTCTCGGCATACTTGGCGACCTCCGTGGGGAGCTCGAACTCCGTCCCGGTGCCTCCGCATCCCACGTTGGACCTGAAGTCCTTGTCCGAGGACCTGAGCATCCCTCCGACGGCCTTGCCGCCTATCACGATCACCCGAAGGTCCCTTCCCGAGCTGGATGACACAAACTCCTGGAACAGGTGAGGCTTCAGCTTGACTTCCTCCATCAGCCCCCTGAGCTCGTCCCTGCTCCTGGCCAGACGGACGCCTTTGCCCATGGAGCCGTAGCATTCCTTCACTACCACGGGGAGCCCCAGCTCTTCGACGACCTTGTCCACGGATCTGTCCTTCACGGGCTCGCCGGGATCGTAGCACAGCATTCCCGGGAGCGTCTTGGGCATCCTGAACCCGTGCCCGGCCAGCTCGAGGCAGGACATCATCTTGTCGTCGCACGCCTCTATGGCAGAATAGCGGTTGAACACCGGAATCCCGGAGCTCTCCAGGGCCTTCAGGACGTAGCGGTCCTTGTCCAGGTAGACGCAGAAATCGTAGGAACCGGCGGACACTATGGTCTTTCCATCCTCTATGCACGCTATGAATCCATCGTTCCTGCGGACGTCGACCTCCACGCCGATGGCTTCGAACTCCTCCGCCAGACGGGAGGACTGGACCTCGAACGCGCGCATCTTGGAATACGCGTTAATCAGGATGAGGCCTTTCATGAGGAAAAGGGGCCGGAGCCCCTATGGAGTTTCAGTCGAAGATCTCCTTGTAGATGGAGTCGACGAGCTCGTGGTAGGTCATTCCCTTGTCGGCAGCGACCTCGCGAACCAGGTCCATGGTTCCGGATCCGTACTGGGCGGCCTTCTTCCTCTTCTCCGCGATGTACGGATATCCGAGGTCCCTGGCGATCTGCTTCAGGAGGATCTTCCTGGAGTCGGCGTCCTTGGGCTTGAGGTCGGCCACGTCCATCGCTCCGACCTGCATGGTGACGACAGGGTCGATGTAGGGGTAGAGCAGGGTCTTGCCGAAGTGGTTGGCCACACGGGTCTCGTGGGGGATGGTGGAGGTGATGAGCTTTCCGAGGTCGGTCTTCATCGCTCTGCTGAGCTCCTCGTCGGACATCCCGACATACCTGCTGTATCCAGCGAACAGCTCGTCCGATCCCTGGCCACCGATGATGTACCTCTCATGGACGGTCCTGCAGACGAAGAACAGGGGCAGCTCGAAGGACAGGGTCAGAGGGCTGGAGGTTCCGGTAATGGAGATCATCTCGCGGAGCCTGGACTCGATGTTGTCCTTGGTTATGGGTATATGGAGCCAGGGGAGGCCGAGCTTCTCGGACATGTCGCGGGCCATCACGACATCGTAGGACTCGTCCTTTCCGGAGGTGTAAAGCGTGACGGACCTTGCGTAGTCCTTGGCGATGGCGGCGACCAGACCGGAGTCGAGACCGCCGGAGAAGGCAACGGCTACATCGCGATCCTCCACACCGGTCCTGACGGCGGAGATGATCGCATTCTCGAGGTTTTCATTCACGGACATGCGTGCGGAATCCGCTAGCAGTAATAAATAGAATATGCTGGGCTGAAGCAGGACATGGTGTTACTTCACGCCCCATAACTGTATGAAAAGTGTTATTTAAACAAGAATAAATACACGGCTATGGAAGGAGTTACTCGCATAGGTGTATCTTTAGAGCCTGAGCTCCTGGATAAATTCGACAAATCGATCCACGAGAAGGGCTACGTGAGCAGGTCCGAAGCCGTCCGCGACCTCATTCGCGACTCTCTCGCCGAGAACGAATGGAAGAACGACGAGGAGTGGATGGTCGGGACCATCGTCCTTATCTACGACCATACCCTGAACTCGGTAGGCGACAAGCTGACGGACATACAGCACAAGCATATGGCGACCGTCAACACATCGGTCCATGTTCATCTCGACAGCGACAAGTGCATGGAGATCCTGATCTGCGAGGGTAAGCTGAAGGTCCTCAAGGACTTCGCCAACGAGGTCTCTTCGATAAAAGGAGTGCTGAGGGGAAGACTCACCATGGCAGCTCCCTCTACAGGGAACCTCCATCACGTCGGGCACAGAGGGTAAGCCCTCCACCCCGTCGACCCCCAGAATGACCGTCGACAGGCCGCTGGAAGCATCGACTCCGAAGCGGCGGTTCAGGTAGTCGGCGGTCGAGACGGAGGGATAGAAAACCCAAGGCTGCTCCGTTCCGAAATCCTTGGGTCCCGGGAACGGACTGGCCTTCATCACCATATGCGGCTTCGACGAGGAGATCAAATCCGTGTACAGCACGAACGTCTCCGACAGCCACAGCACGTTATCCAGCTTCGATATGCTGGAAATGAGGCTGGGCGGGACGTCCTGCGCCATGAGAGTGCCGTAATCGTCCACTATCTCTATCGTGACCACATCCGGACGTGGGAACGAGGAATCGCAGAACACGACAGCGACGACATCCTTGCAGACGCACTTGCCGAGGCCGACGCTCTGGAGCTCCATCGATCCGGAGAACACTCTGACTGAGTCCTCCTCGTCGACCACACCCGCAATGGTCTCTGCATCAAGTATCTCCACACGGACGACTCCCGGCTTGGCCATAAGCTTGGAGATCAGCTCATCGCAGCGCATGTAGGATGTATATGCCAAGTACAATAAATAACCATTGTTCACATTTATTGATGTGTCAATAAAAAATTCCTCCTTCCGCCAATCCTTAAATAACCCTCACAAAGTTTAGGCGGCCGATGAGAAAGCTAATTATCACCGAGAAAGCGAACGCCGCTAGGAGAATCTCCACCATCCTGTCCGACGGCCAATCCCATTCTGCCACCAGCGGGGGAGTCACGGTGATATCTTTCGAGACCGGGGGCGACGAGTACAAGGTCGTCAGCCTCAGGGGTCACATCATAGAGCTTGACTATTCCAAGCAGTACAACGACTGGAGCGCGGTGTCTCCGGTGGATCTGGTCTATGCGGAGCAGGTCAAAACCGTCCGCGTAAAGTCCATTCTCAACACTATAAGATCCATCGCCGAAGAGTCGGACGAGGTCATCATCGCGACCGACTACGACAGGGAAGGAGAGCTCATCGGGATGGAGACCGTCAGAGCCATCGGAGTGTATCAGGAGGGCGCTTCCGGATGCACGCTGGATGGAAAGATAGCGGTCAAGAGGGCGAAGTTCAGCGCGCTCACCAAGGGAGAGGTCGAAGCAGCTTTCTCGGACCTCGCCGACCCTGACAAGAAGCTCGCCGACGCCGCCGAGACCAGGCAGATCGTGGACCTCTCATGGGGCGCGGTCCTCACCAGGCTCATCTCGCTCTCTTCCGGACAGGTAGGGAAGAACTTCATGTCCGTAGGAAGGGTCCAGAGCCCCACGCTAAAGCTCCTGGTCGACAGGCACGAGGAGATCGAGAAGTTCGTCCCCGTCCCGTTCTGGGACGTCGTAGGGAAGTTCGGCATGCTGGCGTTCAAAGGGAACCACGAGGGCAACCACTTCTGGAACAAGGAGGAGGCCGACGCCGTCATGGCGAAAATCTCCGAGGAGAAGGAGGGGACCGTCGTCGAGTACGAGGTCAGCCCCAAGGAGGAATACAAGCCCGCGCCGTTCGACACCACCCAGATGCAGGTGGAGGCGAACAAGATCGGCATCCCTCCGACCACCGCCATGAAGCTGGCCGAGGACCTGTACACCGGCGGATACATCTCGTATCCTCGTACGGAGAACACCGAGTACCCCAAGACCCTGAACCTCAGGACGGTGCTCGAGAAGCTCAAAGATTCAGAATTCAAGGCGGAAGCGGAAGAGATCCTCGCCCAGGAGAAGATCATACCCTCCAAGGGGAAGAGGAGGACCACGGACCATCCGCCTATCTACCCCACCGCGGGAGCGTCCTCGGAGAAGATGAAGGGGGACAAGTGGAAGCTCTACGAGCTCATCGTCAGGAGGTTCCTGGCCACCGTCGCCCCCAACGCGGAGTCCGAGATCACCAAGTGCGCAGTGGACGTGGCGGGAGAGAAGTTCCTCTCCGAGGGATACGTCCTGAAGAAGCAGGGCTGGAAGAAGTATTACAAAAAGTACCTCAAAGCCCCGCCGTCCAAGCTGCCCGTGCTGAACGTCGGAGACAAGGTGGACATCAGGTCGATGACCATCGCGGAGTCCGAGACCCAGCCTCCCTACAGGTACAACCAGGGTACGCTGATCCAGGAGATGGACAGGCTCCAGCTCGGGACCAAGAGCACCAGGCACGACATCATAAGCAAGCTGTTCTCGAGGAACTATGTCCAGGGCAACTACATGATCCCCACATCCAGCGGAATCGCCCTCACCAAGTCCCTGGAGAAGCACGGAGGAGGCATCACCGAGCCCGACATGACCGCCAAGCTCGAAGCGGACATGATCAGCATAACCAGCGGCGAGCGCACCATGGAAGAGGTCGTGAAGGAGTCCCAGGACATGCTCCACACCGTGGCTGTAAAGATTTCCGACGACTCCGACGCCATCGGAGAGGAGATCAAGACCGCTCTGCGCACCCAGCAGCACGTGGGGATCTGCCCTAAATGCGGCAACGACATGGTCATCAAGAGGTCCAAGAACGGGAACTTCATCGGATGCAACGGATACCCCGACTGCACCAACGCCTTCCCGATCCCCAAGGGGGCCCTCATACAGATGACGGAGATGACCTGCAGCGTCTGCGGCCTGCCTCAGCTCAAGGTCATCAGGAAGGGCAACCCTCCGTCCATCCAGTGCATCGACCCCAAGTGCCCCAGCAACGTCGAGAAGAACGACCTGGGGCCCTGCCCCACCTGCGGGAAGGGACGCATAAGGATAATGTTCTCCAAGCAGGGCAAGAGGTTCGCAGGATGCTCCGAATGGCCAAACTGCACGCAGACGTACCCTCTGAGGCCCAGAGGCACCATCACGTCCGCGAAGAAGTCCTGCGAGCTCTGCAAGGCCCCTATGATCATCTTCGGAAACGCCGAAGAGTGCATCAACACCGACTGTCCAGGAAGGAAGAAGTCCATCCGCACCAAGAAGACGGATTCCGAGGAGAAGCCGAAGAAGACAGCCGTGAAGAAGACCACGACCCGCAAGAAGACGACGGCAAAGACAACAAAGAAGAAAGAGGGTCAGGAAGAACCAGCCTGACTCCCTTCTCAAACCGTTTCGACGGCTATACACCCGTTCTCGTCGACGAGCCCAGAAAATATCGCATCCAACATCTCTATCTCGCGACTTATGCGCTGGTTGCGGCACTTGCTGCATTCCAGCTCTTTTCCCAGGCATATCTTGAACTCCATCTCCTGACGGTCAAGATCCATGATACGCCCGCAAGAGCAGTATACGCTCATGCCATGCTGCATCGGCTCCAACATCTCGAATCTGTCACAGCCGCAGCACTGACGCTCGCCATAGCTATCCCGAACTATCATTCTATCCCCTTTCGCTTATGGGAAGGATCTTACGCATCGACCCTTCGACAGCGCGTTCATGCCAATTTTTCCCCCTAACTGACATACGATTTCGCGCAAGGCTACCCTATGTCAAGGCATGATATAAGCCTTGTCAAACATTAGGGCAAGTGTCCCTAATCGTGTCTCTAATGGCTGCCCCAATGGAAAATACGTTATTACTGGCTGGTGAAACAAGTTGAATCGGAGGTTTAAGAGAGGGTTGAATCCGATCAGGGACAACGTGCTTCCAAGGGCACGCAGGATACAAAACATAGGCCTCGAATCAGAACAGTCCCGGAAGGCCGACAGACCCTCCGGGAAAATGGTTCAGAGCTCGGTGATGTGCTTGACCTGCTTGATCACGTAGTCGCGGATCTCGGAGGGCTTGCGGTCGGGCAGGCACTTCTTTCCGTGGTCGAGGACCTTGGTCTCGATCATCTCCATCATGGAGCCGCACTTGCACTTGACATCGTCGTCAGGGGACAGCGAGACGCCCATGGAGAAGCAGTGGGGGCAGCGGTAGGTGAACTTCCTTCCGCCGAACTTCCCGCGCTTGGAGATGGGCTTCCCGTCCTTCTCTACAAGGTCCATGGAGAGGTCCAGAGTGGCCGCGTTGCTGATAGATGTACCAACACCGAATCCTGCGACACAGGTGTCCGCTATGGCCGCAACGGAGTTCTCGTCGAGCCCTCCGGAGACGATGATGTCGACGTTCTTGTAGCCGTACATGTCGAGCTCCCAGCGGACCTCGTTTATGAGCTCCTTGAAGTTTCCTCTCCTGGAACCGGGGGTGTCCAGCCTGACGCCCTTGAGGTCCTTGACGGACTTGCATGCGTCCAGAGCGGCCGCCCTCTCGTCGGAGAAGGTGTCTATGAGCATGATGCGGGGGACCTCAGGCTCGATGATCTCGTCGAACGCCTTGAAGGCCTCGTCGTTGCTGCCCATCATTAGCATCAGAGCGTGAGGGACGGTCCCTACGGGCACGGTGCCGGTTATGTCCCCTCCCATGCGGGAAGACACGGCATCGCAGCCCCCGATGTATGCGGAGCGGTCTATGACTCCGGAGATGGCGGGGTGCATCCTCCTGTTGCCGAACGCGAACACGGTCTTCCACTTGGCGGCGACCTTGGTGCGGGCGGCGGCGGTGGCGATTCCGGTTGGCTGGCAGACCATCCCGAGGATGGCGGTCTCCATCTCCCCGAACTCGGTGTACGCGCCGTTTATGTTCATCAGGGGAACCCTGACGGAGTTGTCCGTCCTGGGCCTGAAGATGGTGCCTTCCGGAACCGAGTATACGGACACGTCCTTGCCCTCGAGAAGGTTCAGGACCTCCTGCAGGCCGCAGAACACGGCCCAGTCCCATCCGCGGGGGAGGGAGCTTCCAGTGAACTCGGCCCATACGGGTATGTTGGCTTTCCCGCGAGCCTCCAGGATGCGCCTGGTGCGCTCGAAGTAAACGTCCATGGTGTAGCCTGAGCGAATCTCCTCTTCCGATGCCTGGAACAGCTTTGCCATATCCACGCCTCACAGACGGAACTTGGAGATTCCGGGGAACTTGGCCTTGGAGCCCAGCTCCTCCTCGATGCGGAGAAGGCGGTTGTACTTGGCCGTCCTCTCTCCACGGGCGGGCGCGCCGGTCTTGATCTCACCGGAGCCCCATCCGACGGACAGGTCGGCGATCGTGGTGTCCTCGGACTCTCCGGACCTGTGGGACACGACGACGTTGTATCCGTTCTTGTAGCTGAGCGCGGCGGCGTCGCCGGACTCGGTGACGGTTCCGATCTGGTTGACCTTCAGGAGAAGGGCGTTGGCCGCTCCCTGCTCGATACCGCGGGCGAGACGCTTGGTGTTGGTGACGAAGAGATCGTCTCCGACAACCTGGACGTGCTTTCCGACCTTCTTGGTGAACTCCGCGGTGGTGGCGAAGTCGTCCTCGAAGAACGGGTCCTCGATGCTGACGAGCGGGTGGGAGCCCACGAGGTCCACGTAGTGGTCCAGGAGCTCTCCGGGGGAGAGGGTCATGCCGTCCACGCTGTACTTCCCGTCGCTGTAGAACTCGGACGAGGCTGCGTCAATCGCGAGGAACACATCCTTTCCGGGAGCGTATCCTGCGTCGGAGACGGCGTCGCAGATGACGGTGAGGGCCTCGTCGACGGTGTCGAAGGGAGGAGCGAATCCGCCCTCGTCGCCGATATTGATGGCTCCTGCGCCGTACTTGGACTTGAGGATGGACTTGAGGTGCATGTACACCTCGGAGGACATGCGGAGGCAGTCGGAGAACGATTTGGCCCCTGCGGGGATGATCATGCATTCCTGGATCTTGAGGTCCCCTCCAGCGTGCTTTCCGCCGTTGATGATGTTGAGCATGGGAACGGGAAGGGTGACGTGGTCCCCTCCGATGTGCTCGTAGACGGAGACGCCGTTGCACATGGCACCGGCCCTGGCGACAGCCAGAGAAACCGCCACGGTGGCGTTCCCACCGAGATTGGACTTGTTGTCGGTCCCGTCGAGCTCGATCATGGCCTCGTCGACCGCTCTGAGGTCGGTGGGGTCCATTCCGACGATACGGCCGGCGATCTTGCCGCGGATGTTCTCCACGGCTTTCAGGACGCCCTTTCCGCCGTATCTCTGGCCTCCGTCGCGGAGCTCTAGCGCCTCCCAGGTTCCGGTGGATGCTCCGGAAGGAGCGATGGCCGATATCTTGTGGCCCTTGACTGTAACCTCCGCCTCGACTGTGGGGTTTCCCCTGGAGTCCAGGACTTCTCTTGCCCATACCTTCTCGATCTGCATAAACTAACCTCAGACTTTAGGAACAAACTGTTTCATCTCATGCAACAGGATGCGACGGTCCTTTTCGGAGAGCTCGCCCTCGTTCACAGACATCGCCACCGTTCTGGCAACACCCTCGGTGCTGCTCATGAGCAGATGGAACATCTTAAGAGCGTTGTTCATCCCGTTGACCTTGACTATCTCGTCAAAATTATCGAAGACGACAACAGGATTATGAGAATTATTGATGAAATCGCGCACGGACGTGACCACCGTCCCCAGGCCGCGTATGTCGAACATTCCGTTCTTGGGGCTGGCTGACATCGTCCTCACGTCTATCTTGCCGTAGTCGAACCTCTCCTTGACCGCCTTCAGCTTGTCGGAGGTGACGACCATCACGCTGTAGTCGTCGGTGTTGAACAGCCCGACGAACTCGTAGATCTTCTCCGGCCAGGTCTCGAACACCACGTACGAGGTCCCGAAGGATACTCCGGACTGCGAGGGGCTCGCGACCGGAGCAGGTATCTTGTCCTTGTTCCTTCCGAAGAGGCTGAAGCGTTTTTTCTTCTTCTTCGGAGCCTCGGTCTTGGCTGACGTGGGAGCGGACGTCACGTTGTAGAGTGCGTCCACAACCGCGGAGGTCTTGAACGGCTTTGATATGTTTCCTTTGATCTCGGGCATGTCGGTGGGAACATGGTCGCTGGACGTGGTCAGGAGCACGACGTTGACCGCCATAGAGGGATTGGCCTCCTTTATGCGCGGGATCAGCGAGAGCCCGTCGGCATCGTCTATGCTCATGTCCAGGAAGATGATGTCAGGAAGGAAGCCTGCGGTCTTCTCGACGGCTTCGTCCAGAGTGCTGGCGACGCGCGTGAGACAGCCTTCGGCTTCTACAATGTCGCGGATTACGTCCTGCACCGCGACGTTATCATCGACGATTAATACCTTCATGACGAGACCTGGATACCGATATGGGTTTCCATATTAATGGGAATTGGTCCGTATATTGGTAAAGAAGAAATCAAAGAACAAGGAGAACCGGGGACGCGCCCCGGCGGTATCCTCATTGAAAACCGGCCATGCGGCCGTAAGAATGACTAACCAGTCCGCTTACTGCTTCCTGCTTTCCTTGGCCTTAGGCCTGAGGTTGCTGTATCCGCACTTCCTGCACTTGGTCGCCTTGGGAGCGTTGGTGGCATAGCAGTTCATGCATACAGACTTGTCAAGGAGCCTGTGCTCAGCCTCTTTGAAACGTGCCATTTATATTCCTCTGGCATCGCATTATGAAAGTCATATAAAAACGGTTCTATCTAAAAACCGGTTTCAGAAGCCTCTCACGGCAGGAGAGAACGCTGCTTTATGAAGTCCTCGATAGGGCCTTCGGCCGAGCCGGGCATCTCGTGGGTGACATACTCAGGCTGGAGGATGTCCAGAAGCTCCTTGCAGCGAGGGTCGGAGAAGGGCATATGCTGGTCGATCTTGCCGATGTGTGGATACATCCCGACAATGAACTCCTTGATGGGCTTGTCTCCGGGCGTCACATCCTCGTAGGTCTCGCGGTACTCCCCGGAGGCGCTGTAATGGAAGTGGACGGCCTCCACCTTGTCTATGATGTCCTGGTCGTATCCTGAGAACACGTCGGCAAGGGTGTCGATCCCGTCCTGCTCGGTGTAGATGCGAGGAAAGCAGCTCATCAGGTGGCCGGTGTCTATGCACAGGCCCCAGTCGGAGAACTCGAGCTTTCTGTCCAGCAGGCGGAATCCCTTGCTGTCCGTCATGCGCAGCCCGGGCCACCAGAGATTCTCGAAGAGTATGCG
The DNA here is from genome assembly GCA_015063165.1 of Thermoplasmata archaeon. Taxonomy (GTDB): domain Archaea; phylum Thermoplasmatota; class Thermoplasmata; order Methanomassiliicoccales; family Methanomethylophilaceae; genus Methanoprimaticola. The sequence goes on along the minus strand of SUSZ01000006.1, from coordinate 63,999 downwards.
GAAAGGAGGCTCTCCGCCGGGCATGGAAGCAGCCACGCGGTTCATCACCTCGGCGAACTCCGTTATGACGTAGTCGTCAGTGTAGGGCTGCTCGTGGCAGTGCAGATGGGGCACGCTGCCGTCGCACAGATGCATTATGCCGTACGGCGGGGAGATGTCCGATGCGAGGTCGATGGCCTTGGAAATATTGCCAACCACATCCTCCGGAGACCTGCCGTACATGTAGTACAGGGACTGGTAGTCGTCCATATCGTAAGGCTCCCCCTTCCACGCGGCCATCCAATCGGTGGCGTACGGCAGATGCACCGAAGCGGAGAGGGGGAGATGCGATTCGGGCGGATGCTCGTAGGAGGTGAGCATCTCCAGCCCGTCGCATCTCATCCCGTTCAGGAGCTCACGCGGGGTCTTGCCGAAGAACCCGATGTCCTGATAGACGGAATAGCTCAACAGGTGCTTCATATCAGAACAGGTCCAATGCGGCGGAGACCGCTGCTTCCACAGCGTTGCACTTGTCCTCGGCACCTCCGATGATCAACACGTCGTCGGCGGTGATGCCGGTCTCCTCGCGTATCATCTTGGCCATCTCGGGGTTCTTCTCGTCGAGGTTCCAGTCGGGAGGCATCATCAGGGCCCCGTCCCTGATCACTATGGTCGTGCATCCCTGCGCTCCCATCTTGACTCCGACATCCCTCTGCTCCATGCCGTTCTTCACCTTGTTGGCGACGCCGAGCACGAGGACGGACTGCTGGTACTTGCCCACCACGATGTCGGGAACGTTGATCTCCACGGGTCTTATAGGTATTTGCTTGAGGAACTCCAGTCCGGCTCTGGTGATGGTTATCCCGGTCTGCTTGATAAGGATGAACTCCCACTCCTTCAGAGTGTCGATGATCCTGCGCATGCTTCCCTCGCCTACGCCGACCTCCTGGGCCAGCCTCTTCCTGCCCATGCACTTTCCTCCGGAGAGGACGTGCAGCGACCAGTAGACGTTAGCATCGTTGAATCTGAACATCGGACCGAACTGCGGCTCATCTATAATCTTCAAACTACCACCTGTAAACTCAATATTCACTTAGTACCTTTTAATAGTGTTGGATGGAATTGAAACAGGATTCAGTATTATGACCTTTAATAAAGACTGAAACTATACATCCAACTGGTAGCCAGACAGTGAAAAAAAAGTGGTTTGGTAAGAGGTTTAAATGAACAAAATCAGAAAGTTCTGACCTTTCCGTCTATGATCATGTCGGATACTTTGTCCACGTTGTCGAGCCAGTATTCCGCGACACCCTCGGCGTCCGATTTCCAGGAAGCGAGGTGAGGGTCGCTCTCCGCGTTGGGGAGGACGATCTGCACAGAGGCGTTGAGAGGCTCGGAGACGGGCTTTCCGATCTGGGACAGGAGCCTGACCCTGATCTCGGCCTCGTTGGTGACCTTCTCGGCGACCTCTTCGGCGATGAGCTTGGACATGACGTTGTAGATCTTTCCGATGTGGGTGATGGGGTTCTTTCCGGAGGTGGCTTCCATGGACATGGGCCTGTAGGGGGTGATGAGCCCGTTGCACCTGTTTCCTCTTCCGACGGATCCGTCGTCTCCCATCTCCTGGGAGAGTCCGGTGCAGGTCAGGTAGTAGACGCCGTTGTCGTAGTTGTCTCCGGTGTTGATCTCGAGCTTGTAGTCGACCTTCTCGCTTCCGATGATCTTCAAGGCGTTGTCGGTGACGAGGTCGTACATCTCCTCGACGACGGACTTGTAGTGGGCGGGGTCGGGGATGTATTTGTCGACCATGGCGCAGGCGATGGTCATGGTGATCTTGTTGTCGACCCTGGAGCACATGACCTTGACGTCCTGTCCGGTCTCTTTGAGCTTCTTCTTCATGGCGCCGTTGACGTACTCCTCGGTCTGGAGGGTGAGCCTGTCGGTGATGGAGTAAGGAGCATATCCGACACCGAAGGAGGTGTCGTTGGCGAGGACGCCGGAGGTCTTGTAGACACCGGTGAGGTCGTCGGAACCCATTCCGAGCTTGGCGTCGAGAATGACCTGGGAGTCGACATCGAGGTTGGGGAAGGTCTTGGTGAGATAATCGGTGGCCGCTTTGAGGGCGGTGGGCTTACAGGGGAGGGACTTCATGTCCTTTCCCTCTCCGACGTGGGTGGTGGCACGTCCGACGAGGAGGATGAAGACGGGGTCGATGACAGTTCCTCCTCCGAACCTGGGTGCCGCCTCTCCGGCAGCGATCTGGGTCTCGTCGGTGTTGTGGTGGAGAACGTGTCCGAACTCCTTCCTGTACATCCTGCAGAGGGATTTGCTCACTTCTTCAGCCAGAGCGTCGGAGACGCTGTCGGGATGGCCGATTCCTTTCCTCTCGACGATCTCGACTTTTTTCATAGGAGTGGGGATCTCGTTGAGACCCTCCACATAAATGTTCTTCGAACTCATAGTATCGGAATGAGGAACTAGTCAACATTTATAAATGATACGCAAACAAATATTCAAATAGGAATATTAAAATCAGCTTCCGATGAAATTCCCTCCATCCACCGATATCAAGAGGATAAGGAAATCGATGGACGTGACCCAGACCTGCCTTGCTCAGTAGTCCGGTATAAGCCAGAGCACCATCGCGAAGATAGAGCAGGGCAAGATCTCCGCCAGCTACTCCACCGTCGTGAAGCTTTTCGAGACGCTGGAGGCCATGAAACAGGAGGGGGACAAGGATCTGACGGCCATAGACGTGGCATCGAAGAACGTGGTGACCGTCCAGAGCTCGGACAGCGTCCATCGGGCATCGGAGATACTCAAGAGCACAGGATACTCCCAGCTTCCTGTTCTGAGAGGAGAGGTCCCGGTCGGAAGCATATCTGAGAGGGACATCTTCGACATGCTCAGACAGGGGTACACCATGGACCAGATGAAGGTGACCTCCGTCGTGAAGGTGATGAACGAATCGTTCCCTATCGTCTCCGACAGCACGCCGATAACCCTGGTGACCATGCTGATGAGCGACAGCAACGCCGTCCTGGTGGCTCAGAAAGGAAGAATCGTGGGCCTGATCACCAACGCGGACATGCTGAAGCTGATATGATCGCTGGCTGACTATAGTCCTAATCGATCTCAGGGACACGTCGAAATGGTCAAAGTCGTCGACCAGGTATGAGTCCTCGAACACAGCCTTGGCTTCCGACAGGACGTCTTCGCGCTCGTCGTCGTAGCGTGCGCTGACATGTGTGAGCATCAGATAGCGGACGCCTGCTCTCTTGGCGGTCTCCGCGGCCTGGACGGCGGTGGAATGGAAATGGTCCTTGGCCAGGCCAGCCTCGGAATCCATGTAGGTGCACTCGTGGATCAGGACGTCGGCGCCTTTGGAAGCCTCTTCGACGCATTGCGACTTCATGGTGTCGCCAGTGTACACCACGCGCACCCCCTTCTGGACAGGCCCTACGACGTCCTCGGACCTGACGTTCCCTACCGCTTCACCCCTTTTGAGGCGGGCCATGTCGGGGCCGTCCTTTATTCCGAGAGCCAGCGCCTTCTGGCGGTCCAGCTTCCCTGGGACGTCCGGTTCGGAGACGGAGAACCCTACTGACGGGACGCCGTGATCGGTGGCGAAAGCGGACACCTTCATCGAGCGGACCATGAACTCCTGCCCGGGATCGACATCCTGTGAGACGACCTGGTACGAAGTCTCTCCATCAGTGGCGGCCATCATAGAATCCAGAGCCTTGGAGAAGCCGGCGGGACCGTAGATCGAGAGCTGCTCGGTCCTTCCCAGCAGGCTCATCGTCTGAAGAAGCCCTGGAAGGCCCAGGATATGGTCCCCATGCAGATGTGTGATCAGAATAGCGCGGATCTTCATGAACGAGAAGGGCGAGACCATTATCTGCCTCTGCGAGCCCTCCCCGCAATCCATCAGAATGATGTCCGAACCGCTGCGAAGGGCGATGCAGGATGTAGACCTGTCCCTGGAGGGAACGCTGGCTCCGGTTCCTAGGAACAGAATCTCCATCCGGCATCACCGATGCTTCGGGTCAGTAGACCTGGTCCAGGGACCTGTCGGTCTTGGTCTCCTTCTTGAACTCCCTGTAGTGCTCTTTGCACAGGTGGATCTGGCGTGCGCCTTCGTCCTTGAGCTTAAGACTGGACCTCGAGACCTGCTTGATGTTGAAGGACCTCTCGGCCGGATTGCTGCAGCCTGCGACGTCGCAGACTTCAGGCTGGACATCATGTTTTGCTAATGCCATGGTCACCGAATCGTTCCCATACCGTATAATGTTGATGGGCATTTTGTTCAGCAACTGATAAATCGTCATACGATGTGATTGCACGCATGACAACAAGAGACGAGATCATAGACGCCCTCGAAGGCAAAAGAGGAGATGCCGCACCTCCCGCGATATTCACCCAGACCGGGACCGTGGGACAGATGGAGGCGTGCGGATCCCACTGGCCGGAAGCCAACTTCGACGCTGAGAAGATGATCAAGCTGGCCCTCCAGCCTGCTGACATGTTCGGGTTCGCCACCGTGAAGATTCCGTTCGACATAACCATCATCCCCGAGATAATGGGGTGCGAGATCCAGGAAGGAAAAGGGGACAGACAGCCAGCTGTCAGCGGTTCCCCCTGGCGCAACGACGATATGATGGTCCCGGAAGTTCCGGACATCATATCCCCGGACGAGTTCCTGACCAAAGGCAGATGCCCGATGATGCTCGAAGCCGCGACCAAGATCAAGTCCCGCAGGGAGGACCTGTTCCTCATCACCGGGATGGAGGACGCGTTCTCGACAGCTTACCAGATGTGCGGGATGGAGACGTTCCTCGTGGGAGCCATGATGGACCCCGACCTCTGCCTGTCCTGGGTCAAGGCCATAGTGCCGTGCCTGAACGCCTACGCCAAAGCCCTCTCCGAGGTCTCGGACGACGTCCAGATGATCATCGAGGCGGCCGCGGACATCGCTCCGCCCGAGATGTTCTACCAGTTCACCAAGGACAGCGCTACCGAGATCGTCTCCAACATCAAGGACTCCTTCTCCACCATCCACACCTGCGGGGACACCTCCGAGGTCGTCGCGGACATAGCGAAGATGGGCGAGAACGGGCTATCGGTGGAGTCGTTCCTCGATTACGACGCCATCGTCCAGAAGGTCGACGGCAACACGAACCTGATCGGAGGCATACCTCCGGTGGACCACCTCTTCGGCAGCACGCCAGAGGTCATAGTGAAGGACGCATGGAAGGCTTCGGACGCCGGATACGCCATAATCGCTCCCGAGTGCGGAGTGCCTCCCCACACCCCGAACGAGAATCTCCAGGCGCTGGCCAGCTACAGGGCATCCAGGTGAGTAAATATATTAAAGAAATCAGCGTATATTGACGTTATATGACCAAAGTATCACCCTCGATGCTTTCATCTGACTTCTCCAAGCTAGGAGAAGAGCTGGTGCGCATCGAGAAGGCAGGCGCAGACTGGGCGCATCTGGACGTGATGGACGGGGCTTTCGTACCCAATATAACGTTCGGACCTCCCGTCATCAAGGCCATCCGCGGATGCTCAGACATGGTCTTCGACGCCCACCTGATGATACAAGACCCCGTGAGGTACATCGACGCCTTCGCGGACGCGGGATGCGACATCATAACCGTCCACTGCGAAGCGGAAGGCGACATCCTGGGCGCCATAGACAAGATAAAGGCCAGAGGCCTGAAGGCAGGGATTTCCCTGAACCCCGAGACCCCCACCGAAAAGGTGGAGCCGTTCCTGGACAGAGCGGACCTGGTCCTGGTCATGACCGTCCACCCCGGTTTCGGAGGCCAGTCTTTCATATCGGACTGCGTCCCGAAGATATCTGAGATCAGAAAGATTGCCGAGTCCAAAGGCAGAAGGATCGAGATCTCCGTGGACGGAGGGATCAACGCCGAGACCGGCAGGACCTGCGTGGAAGCCGGAGCGACCGTTCTGGTAGCCGGATCCTCGTTGTTCAAGCTGAAAGACATGGCGTCGGAGATAGCCGAGTGGAAGACATTCGGCCCTACCCTGGAACCTACCCTGCGAGGCGGTGGAGATGGGAGTAAACCTTTCGCCGATCACAGAAGCCCGCGAGATAGAGCTGTCGGACCTCCGCGGGAAGACCGTGGCCGTGGATGCCTACAACACGATCTTCCAATTCCTCTCCATCATCAGGCAGCCGGATGGCAAGCCCCTGATGGACCAGGAGGGCAACGTCACCTCCCATCTTTCCGGAATCCTCTACCGCACCTCCAACCTCATCGAGGCTGGAATAGAGCCTGTTTTCGTCTTCGACGGCAAGGCCAACGATATGAAGGCCGGGACCATCGAGGAGAGGATAGCCCGCAGGGAGAAGGCGAAGGAGGAATACGAGAAGGCCCTGGCCGAGGGAGACCTCAAGAAGGCCTTCTCCAAAGCGCAGCAGACGTCGAGGATGACGCCGGACATACTGGACAGCTCCAAGAGGCTGCTCAAGCTTCTCGGCATACCTGTGGTGCAGGCTCCCAGCGACGGGGAGGCCCAGGCGGCGTACATGTGCTCCAAAGGCTCCGTATATGCGGCGGCATCCCAGGATTTCGATTCCATTCTCTTCGGAGCGCCGCTCCTCGTCAGGAACCTGACCATCTCAGGTAGGCGCAAGGTGCCCGGCAAGAACGTCTACAGGGACGTGAAGACCGAGATCATCGACACCCAAACCATGCTCCAGGACCTCGGCATAACGAGGGAGCAGCTCGTCGACGTGTGCATCATGATCGGAACCGACTTCAACCACGGGATAGACGGGATCGGACCGAAGAAGGGCCTGAAGCTCATCCAGAAGCACGGAAGGCTGGAGGAGGTCCTCCCAGCCATCGGCCAGGAGATCCCGGAGTACCAGGAGGTCCGCGACATATTCCTGAACGGGCCCAACTCCGACGACTACGAGGTCAAGCCCGGCGTCGCGGACATGGAAGGCACCATCGAGATGATGACCGCCTACGGATTCTCCGAAGAGAGGGTGAGAGCGGTCGTCAGCAAGATCGAGGCCGCCAGGAAGGCCGAGTCCAGCAGGAAGAAGCAGAAGTCCCTGGACAACTGGTTCTGACACATGGCCGACCCGAGAGCCTGGAACCCCTGGCACGGATGCCGCAGGTACAGCGAAGGCTGCGAGCACTGCTACATGTTCTATCTGGACGGTGTTCGCGGCGTCCCCGAGAAATCGATGGAGATAGCCAGGACCAAGGACTTCTGGAAGCCTCTGGCCAAGGATTCCGGAGGCAGATACAAGGTTCCATCCGGGTTCATGCTGCGCGTCAACATGACCTCCGACACCTTCCTGGAGGAGGCCGACGGATGGCGCAAGAACATGTGGGAGGCCATAAGACGCCGTCCAGACGTCATATTCTACGTTCTAACCAAGAGGGCATACAGGATAATGGAATGCCTTCCGGACGACTGGGGAGACGGCTACGACAACGTATCCATCAACATAAGCGTCGAGAACCAGAGAGCCTTCGACGAGCGCTGGCCCATCCTGGAGTCCATCCCCGCCAGGCACAAGGGCATGAACCTGTCCCCCTTGGTCGGAGAGGTCGACGTCTCTCCCGCCGTGGCATCCGGACAGATCGAGGAGATAAACCTCGGAGGGGAGGCCTACGGCGGAAGGAGGCCCTGCAGGTACGAATGGATCGAACGCGTCAGCAGGGAATGCGAGAAGCATCGCGTGAACCTGTACGTGGACACCGTGGGAACAGTCTTCATCAAAGACGGCACGATATACGAGGCGGATTCCATCCCTACACAGGCGAGATGGGCGTACAACACTGGGTTGTCGAGGTTCTTCGGCAAGGTGCACTATAGTCTATACAGCCCTTGCGACGGGCATCTCCTGTCCGAGGACGAGCTGATCAAGCCGGTATTCAACATGGACAGATGCATGCACTGCTCCAGCAGGCCTTCCTGCGCCGGATGCGTCGACTGCGGGAACTGCAGGAACGTCGTGCTTGTGGACATCGACGGGAATCCCGTCGGAGACAGGAAGAAGCAGGGGACCAGGTCTCTGGAAGAGTTCTTTTGAAGAAGGATGGGGCCGGAGCCCCTGTTTTCCGTCAGACCACCTTCACGGTGGCTGTCCCGCTGTCCGATAGCACGATCTGCACGCCTTGCATGTCCTTCAGCGTCTCGTACAGTATGTATTTCAAATAGGCCTCGTCGCTGTCGAACGACTCGCGGACCTTGTCCACGGCCGCCTTGCTGGCTTCCGCTTCCACCTGGACACGCTCCAGATCGATCTTCGCCTTCTCCAGCTGCTGCTGGGAGATCAGCTTCTGCTCGACGGCCTCGCTCATCGCCTGAGGGATGCGCATCTCGCGGATGATGACCTTGTCCACGACGACGCATCCTCCGCACCTGTCCATGATCTGGTTGCTCAGATTGGTGGTGATGGCCGACTCGACCTCGGGCCTCTTGTCGGAGATTATCTCGAGGGCGGTGTAGTTGACGCAGGTGAGCCTGGGTACGGACCTGACCTCCTGGTGGAGGATGGTTATCTTCCAGTCGGAGCCGTACTCGAACCTCAGCTTCTTCACCATCTCCGGCGGAATATGGAACGTCACGGCGATGTCCATATCCACGACCAGGGAATCCTTGGTCAGGACGGAGATCCCTCCGACCGTGTCTATGTCGTCGTCGTAACCGATGTACTCGACGGTCTGGGTGTTGTACCTGATGTTCTCCACGGTGGCGAAGGAGTAAGCGGGGTCGAAGTGCCAGCCTTCGTCTATGACCTCTCCGATGTTACCGGAGGGACTGCTGACGATGACACCCTTCTCTCCTGCCGCGACCTGCACGGTGGACATGCCCGCGATGGCCAGAAGGACGAATATGGCCATGACCCCGAACATTATCCCTCCGGAGATCTTCCTGCTCCCGTCCTCTTTGCGTGCCATCAGGCCGAAGACGAAGCATGCGACTGCCAGAACCGCGCCGAGGACGAAAGCGGGTACACCCATGAGGGAGCTTCCCACCACCAGGACCACGCTCGCCAGGCCCAGCAGAGTGCAAATCTTGGAAAAAGATGTACGATCCATAAGAATCACTGGACGTCGATATCGGTGATTACATATGAAACATGGGCCTGCGATTAAGAAATCAGGCCAGTGTCGGGAGCTTGGCCGCCATCACATCCAGAGTGGCGCCCGAATTATACATCTCTATGCACTTGCAGGTGCACTCCCTGCAACGCCTGAACGTGCTCTCCGCCTTGACGGGATCGCTGTAGCACTTCCAGCATCCCGAGCAGGTGCATTCGCTCCTGTCGCTGATGAACCCGATGACGTCGTCCAGAGGGTATCCGAGGAACACTCCGACCTCGTGGGGCATCGCATCTCCGCTGTATCTGTAGCCCAGATGCTGGAGATAGGCGACATAATTGTTCCCGGAATAGCCGAAATCCCCGAGAAACTCTCTGACGCGCATGTCCGAAATCACATCGGAGAGCATCTCGGGGCGGTAGACGTACACCAGAACGGCATCCGTCCACGAACGGAGGATCATCACTGACACTCCGGTGGACTGAAGGATCCTGTTCACGGCGCGGATACCGCTGAGAACATCGCCGGAAGCATCGCACATCCTAAACATGCTCCCGCACTTTATTCCAGCGAGCGTCGGGGCGCAGTGCCTTACTATGCGCTCCTCGAGGGAACCTTTGCATCCATGACAGCGTCCGCATAGGACGACTCCTTCGAACTCCACGATTAAGGATAACTTAAACTTTGTATTTAATATTTAGGTAGTCCTAAATGATTCGGAGACCGACGGCACGGATTAAAAAATACGGAGGACGATAGCCGGGACGATGCTTCTTACGGATTCGCACCTTCATCTGAGCGACAGGATAGGTTCCGAGGTCTACGGGGACTTCGATTCGCTGGAATCGTACGTCACGTGCGTGGCCAGGGTCCAGGAGTGGGGGTTCTCCACGGACGACCCCCGCGCCACGATGTCGTACGGCGTACATCCGTGGTACTGCGAAGAATGGAACGAAGAGACGGCGAAGAGGCTCGAGATCATCCTGGAATCGAATCCGAAGGCTCAGGTAGGCGAGATAGGCTTGGACTCCAAGCGCGGCACGGTAGAGAGTCAGGTCCCTTCGTTCAAAGCACAGCTTTCGTTGGCTTCCAGGATGGACCGCGTGGCGTCTGTACACGACATAGGATGCGAGGAGAAGGTCCTGAAATCCGTCAGAGAGCTGGGGAAGAGCTGCAGGGGAATCATCCTTCACTCGTATTCTTCGGATAGCTACATCAAGCCGTTCGTCGGAGAAGGGTGCATGCTGTCGATCAACCCGCGCATACTGACTCGTTCGGAGGTGAGGCTGAACCGCCTGCTGAAGGCCATCCCCTTGGAGAACCTTCTTCTCGAGACGGACTCGCCTCATGTCTCCAAGGGATTCTCCGGGATGGAGGACTTCGTCACGACGATATCCGGATACGTGGAGGTCGAGCCGGAAGAGCTTGCCAGAATAATAGCAGGAAACCTCAGGAGGACCTTGAATGGCTGACAACATGAGCACCAGGACGGAGATCCTGGTCGGAAAGGACGGCGTCGACAGGCTGAAGAACGCTTCGGTGATCCTGTGCGGATGCGGAGCCGTCGGAGGGTACGCGTTCGAAGGCCTCGTCCGCGCCGGGATCGGAAGGATCAGGGTAGTTGACAAGGACGATTTCTCGGAGAGCAATCTTAACAGGCAGATCCTGGCCACCCGCGACACCATCGGGATGAAGAAGGTGGAGGCGGCTCGCATGAGGGCCTTATCCATCAATCCGGATGTGAAGATAGAGACGATGGACGTGCTCGTGTCAGAAGAGACCATCCCGAAGATACTGGACGGCGATTTCGGCGTTCTGGTGGACGCGATAGACACCATGAAGATGAAGGTCTGCCTGCTCCAGGCGGCCTCGGAAGCCGGGATCAGGACCTTCTCGTCCATGGGAGCGGCGCTTCACATGGATGCGGGGGCGGTTCGCATAGCCCCGATAATGAAATCCAAGGTGTGTCCGGTAGCTTCCAGGGTCAGGTCGTCCCTCAGAGGATACGACACCTCGAGGATGACCTGCGTTTATTCGGAAGAGAGGCCCTTGGCCGTGCCGGACTCGAGGGACGAGCACGGCAAGAGCGTTCTGGGCTCGATGCCCACTGTACCTGCTATATTCGGGATGACCCTGGCCAACGAGGCCATAAGGTACATCCTAGGCTACGAGGACGTCAGGCGTGCCTGATACCGGTCGCCTCGGCGATGTCCTTGCAGGTGGTGCACAGGTCGTCGCAAGACAGGCCATGGATGTCCTGGTGGCCGGTGACGCGTGCGAAGGTCCTGAGCTCCGAGGACATCACGTTGAGGTAGTTTGCGACCCTCCTGGCTCCGGACTCCACGTTCAGGCGATCCTCCAGCTCGGGGTCCTGGGTGGCTATCCCCATAGGACACTTTCCGGAGCCGCATATCCTGTACCTCTGGCATCCTAGAGCCATGAGAGGCGCGGAAGCCATGGCCACGGCGTCCGCACCCATCGCGATTGCCTTGGCGACATCGCCGCTGGTGCGGAACCCTCCGGTTATTATCAGGTCCTGGTCCATGCCATGCTCGTCCATGTACCTGCGGGCCCTGGCCAGAGCGTAGACGGTGGGAACGGACGAGGCCTCCCTGAGGAACTTGGGCGAGGAACCGGTGGCTCCTCCGCGTCCGTCGATCGTTATGAAGTCGCATCCGGAGACGGAGACGAACTCCAGGTCCCTCTCGATGTGGCCTGCGGCTATCTTCACCCCTATCGGAAGCCCTCCGCTCCTCTCGCGGAGCATGTCCACCAGCGCCTTCAGGTCCTCGGGAGTCTCGACTCCGGGGAACCTCGAGGGGCTCTGTATGTCCTGCCAGGGGCTCTTTCCGCGCATGGTGGCTATGATGGGCGTGACCTTGTCCCCAGGGAGATGCCCTCCCATTCCGGGCTTGGTGCCCTGCCCGATCTTTATCTCGATAGCGTCCGAACCGTTCATGGTGGCGGAATCGAACGAGTACTTGTTGGGAGCCAGCTCGAATATGTAGCGGTAAGCGGAGACCATCTCGTCGTACAGGGCGCCGCCCTCTCCGCTGCACATGGCAGTCTTGGCCATGGCGCTTCCTTTGGCCAGAGCGATCTTGGCACGTCCGGAGAGGGCTCCGAACGACATGTGGGACACGAATATCGGGGTCTCCAGGACCATCGGCTTCTTCGCCTTCTTCCCGATGACCGTTCTGATGGAGACTTCGGCGTCGTCATCCAGGGGAGCCGGGTCGAGCTGGGCCCCTAGGATCAGGATGTCGTCGAATTTGGGGAGATCCATCTGGGTGTCCATAGCTCCGGAGATGCTCTTCCCTTTCTCGGCCATCGCATGGATGTCGTCCATGACGCCGCCGTCATGCCTCACCAGAGCCGGCAGGATGTCGACCTCCGCGGGCTTCGAAGGCTCCGCGGCCGGTTCCGGCTCCGAAGAGGGCTTCGGAGGAGCTTCGGACTCCTCCCCTACCTTGACGAAAGCGCTCTTGGGCGATCCGCAAAGAGGACAGACCCAGTCGTCGGGGAGATCGGCGAACTTGACGGGTTCGTCGTCCTCGTCGTAGATCTCGCCGCAGATGGTGCATTTGTAGACTGCCATGAGGCAACCGATGGAATATTCGTTTATATCCATTTCAGAACTCTCGGGATTCCGCAACATCCGTGAATCCGTGCAGGCGTCTTTCCTTACACAGACTCATTTATAGAACATCGGCATAGCCGACCGCACCGGCGGGCTAGATACACCCGTCCGGAGGGACTGACGATGATAAAGCAGATCCAACCCACCTACAACGGCACCAAGCTGGAAAAGGCCATACAGGAGACCTGGAAGGCCGAGAAGACTTATGAGAAGACGAAAGCGGCGAGGGCCGACGGCGAGAAGTTCTACTTCGTCGATGGACCGCCCTACACGACCGGACACATCCATCTGGGAACCGCCTTCAACAAGACGATCAAGGACATAATGCTCAGGTACTGGAGGATGAACGGATACAATGTCCGCGACCAGCCCGGATTCGACATGCACGGGCTCCCCATCGAGGTCCAGGTCGAGAAGCTCATCGGGATACACTCCAAGAAGGAGATCGAGGAGATGGGCATCGACAAGTTCGTCACCACCTGCCAGGACCACGCTTTCAAGCTCCACGCCGAGATGACCGAGGAGTTCAAGCAGCTCGGAGCCTGGTTCGACTGGGACCACCCCTACCAGACGCTCAAGTCCGACTACATCGAGTCCGCATGGTGGACTCTCCAGCGCGCCTACGACAGGGGCCTCCTGAACGCTAACAGCAGAGTGGTCACCTGGTGCCCCAGGTGCGAGACCGCCCTCGCAGAGGCGGAGATAGAGTACTGGGACGAGACCGACCCCTCGGTCATGGTCAGGTTCCCCCTCAGGGACGGAAGCGCCTCGCTCCTCATCTGGACCACCACCCCTTGGACCCTCCCGTCCAACATGGCCGTGGCCGCGCACCCCGACTTCGAGTACGCCAGGGTGAGGATGAGCGGAGAGAAGGGCTCCGAAGTGGTGATAATACTGGCCTCCCAGGCCGAGTACGTCATGAAGGCCGGAGGATACGACAGGTTCGAGATCCTCGAGACCATGAACGGAAAAGCCCTCGAGGGGCTGGAGTACATCCCCCCCTTCGAGCTGGACGCCGTCAAGAAGAGCGAGTGGACGTTCAAGGTGGTCAACGCCGACTACGTGGAGCAGGACAACACCGGCCTGGTGCACACCGCTCCCGGACACGGTCCCGACGACTACGACACCGGAAAGAGGTACGGGATGGAAGCGTTCTGCCCCGTGGCGGAGAACGGAAGGTACACCGACGAGTTCCCTCCCCTGGCCGGGAAGAAGGTCAAGACGGTCAACGAGGACATCATCAAGATGCTGACCGAGTCCAAGGACGCCATCTACAACGTCGCCAAGATCAAGCACAGGTACGGGCACTGCTGGAGATGCAAGTCGCCCATCATCTACAGGAACACCAGGCAGTGGTTCGTCAACATCCCCGAGATCAAGGAGGAGATGCTGGGAGAGATCGACCGCGTGAAGTGGGTCCCCGACTGGGCCGGATCCACCAGAGAGAAGAACTGGGTGGACGGCGCCAGGGAATGGTGCATCTCCCGTCAGAGGTACTGGGGGATCCCCCTGCCCGTCTGGGAGTGCGAATGCGGAAGGAAGAAGGTCGTCGGACAGTACGAGGAGCTCAAGGCCGGAGAAGGCTACACCGAGGGAATGAACCCCCACAGGCCCTGGATCGACGGCGTCACGTTCAAGTGCGAATGCGGGAAGACCATGCACAGGGTCCCCGATGTCCTCGACGTCTGGTTCGACTCCGGAGTGGCGTCATGGGCGTCCCTGGGATACCCCCACCACAAGGAGGAGTACGACCAGTGGTGGCCTCCGAAGTTCATCGTGGAAGCGCACGACCAGACCCGCGGATGGTTCTACTCCCAGCTGGGAGCAGGATGCATCTCCATGGACAGAGCTCCTTACAACGAGGTCATGATGCACGGATGGGTGCTGGACCCCAAGGGGCAGAAGATGTCCAAGTCCAAGGGCAACGTCATCAACCCGCTCGACCTGATCAACGAGGTCGGAGCCGACTCGATGAGGTTCTACCTGATCAAGTCCAACGCCCCCTGGGAGGACACCGCCTTCCAGAAGGAGGGTCCGAAGAACGCCAGGAAGGTGCTGAACACCCTCTGGAACGTCGTCAACTTCGCCTCCACCTACATGATACTGGACAAGTACGACCCCAACGAGCACCCCATCGAGGACGTCATGCCCTACCTCCGCGACGAGGACCTCTGGATGATCTCCAGGACCGAGAAGATGAAGGCCGAGGTCACCAAGTACCTCGAGTCCAGGGAGCTCCACAAGCTCGCCAGGACCCTGGAGGACTACATCATGGAGGACCTCTCCAGATGGTACGTCTGCCTCGTCAGGGACAGGTCCTGGTCCGAGGACGAGGGAGTCGAGAACGACAAGATCGCCTCGTACTTCACCCTGTACTACGCCATCATGAGCACCACCGTGGTGCTCGCTCCCATAGCGCCCCACATCACCGAGGAGATCTACAGGAGCATGGACGGAGGCCTGGAATCCGTGCACATGGAGAGCTGGCCCGTCTGCGACGCTTCGCTCATCCGCGAGGACATCGAGCGCAGCATGTTCCTCGTCCAGAAGATCGACGAGCTGGTGGCTTCAGAGAGGGCGAAGGCGTCCTACAACCTTAGATGGCCCCTGCTCAGGATCATGGTCCGCGGAAAGGACGCCGACACCAACGACTACGTCAAGAGGTTCGACAAGGTCCTGTCTTCCCAGACCAACTCCAAGCAGGTCGTCTATCTCGCTCCCGACCAGGAGCCCGAGGCCTCCGACA
Source organism: Thermoplasmata archaeon (assembly GCA_015063165.1). Lineage (GTDB taxonomy): Archaea > Thermoplasmatota > Thermoplasmata > Methanomassiliicoccales > Methanomethylophilaceae > Methanoprimaticola. Next base: position 48,536 of record SUSZ01000006.1, on the reverse strand, counting down.
AGATCGCCATGGCCGAGTTCGACGATGGAGTCGTGTTCGTGGACTTCACCGTGACCCCCGAGATCGAGGCTGAAGCTCTTGCGAGAGAGGTCATCAGGAGGATCCAGCAGATGCGCAAGGACATGAAGCTGAAGGTCGACCAGTTCATCGCCTGCGACCTCATGTCCGACGAGTTCCACAACGCTCTGCTGGAGAAGTGGAAGGACGGCATCGCGACCGAGGTCAGAGCCCAGCGCCTCTCCATCACCGACAGCCCCGCGGGAACAGTCATCAAGGAGTGGGAGTTCGGCGGAAAGACCGTCACCATCGGGATATCCCCTATAGAATGAGCTTTACAAAGGGTCGGGGAGGCTTCTTTCCGACCCTGAAACCACTTCATCCGTCTTTAGTTTTCTAATCAATAATTGAATACGATATCCATATTTTATCTACGAATATCTTATTAAAAACAGATGAATTTTGCGTAAAACCGCAATTGGTACTCAAACAACTTATATCCTCTCGATGAGATTCAGATTTCATGGCCATCCGTTGTGACTGGATGGCAAAGGGGGATTTTGAATCTCAAAGATACAGCCACTGACCGCATACAAGGCGGGAGCGATCGTCGCATTGGTCCTCGTCGTCCTGCTCGTGGCCTTCATGACCACCGCGCCCACAGGCGAGGGGAGCAGGTTCGCCGGAACCGTCTGGTCTCTTGCACCGCCTCTCGTCGCCATCATCCTGGCGCTGATAACGAAGGAAGTCTATTCCTCGCTTTTCATAGGTATCGCCATCGGAGCGATATTCGCCGGCGACGGCAACATCGAGAACGCCATGAACATCATGTTCGAGAACGGGTTCATCACCGTCCTGAGCGACTCCTGGAACGTCGGTATCCTGATCTTCCTGGTCATCCTCGGAACCTTCGGGGCGCTGGCTCTGAAGACCGGAGGGACCCGTGCGTACGGAGAATGGGCCCTTGCCCACATCCACAGCCGCAAGATGGCCCAGCTGGCCACCATGATCCTCGGATGCGTCATCTTCATCGACGACTACTTCAACTGCCTGACCGTCGGATCGGTCATGCGCCCTGTCACGGACGCCCATAAGGTCTCCCGTGCCAAGCTGGCGTACCTGATCGACTCCACCGCGGCCCCCATCTGCATCATCGCGCCCATCAGCTCCTGGGCAGCTGCAGTGTCCGGAGCCATCGGAGACGCCGGCCTCGGAGACGTCCTGAACCCTTACACCGTCTTCACCCAGAGCATCGAATACAACTTCTACGCGATCTTCACCATCGTCGCGGTCCTCTGCATCATCTTCTTCGACATCAACATCGGACCCATGAAGAGGCACGAGGAGAACGCCAAGGGAGGAGACCTGTTCACGGTTCCCTTCAACCCCAACGACAAGCAGGAAGAAGAGGATGTCAAGGGCAACGGGAAGGTCATAGACCTCATCCTCCCCATATTCCTGTTCCTGATCCCCGGATGCATCCTCGGACTTATGTACACCGGAGGCTTCTTCAGCGGAGCCAGCATCCAGGACTCCTTCGCGAACTGCGACGCGTCCGTCGGACTGGTGTACGGTTCCGGGGTCGCCCTCATCCTGTCGATCCTCTACTTCATGCTCCGCAGGGTGCTCAAGTTCGACGAGGTCATGAACTGCCTGCCCCTCGGATTCCGCAACATGGTCCCTGCGATCCTCATCCTGATCTTCGCCTGGACCCTGTGCGAGATGACCAGAGGACAGCTGGATTCCGCGGCTTACGTCAAGGACGTGATTAAGGACTTCGGAGGAACAGCATTCCTTCCCGCCATATTCATGCTGATCGCCTGCTTCATCTCGTTCTCCACCGGAACCTCCTGGGGAACGTTCGGAATCCTGCTGCCCATAGTGCTGACGGTGTTCGACCTCGGCGATCCTCTGATGATCGTCGGAGTGAGCGCATGTCTCGCCGGATCCGTCTTCGGAGACCACTGCTCTCCTATCTCGGATACGACCATCATGTCGTCCGCGGGAGCGCAGTGCAACCATATCGAGCACGTGTCCACACAGACGCCGTACGCGCTCATCGTGGCCGGGATCTGCTTCGTGTTCTTCCTGATAGCCGGATTCTGGCAGAGCATCTTCGTGACCGTGATCGGAGCCGCGGCCACCGTCCTCGTGTTCTATCTGATAAAGAAGCTGAAGGACAACGACGAACCTGCTGCGGCATAAACAAAACCGGGGGCATCCCCCATCTTTCTCTTTTACCATACTGGAGCAGCAACAGACAACGGTTTGGTCAGAAATCATATATCGATAGAGGTATAACACATCCCAATGGAGAGATCCGAAGCCAGCAGCCGTCTGAAGTCCCCCGACATCTTCAAGGGGATAGCGATATCCTTCATCGTCGTCCTCCACCTGGCAATAATCTCTAAAGGGGACGTCGGAGACCCTGCTCCCGCCATCCAGGCCCTGTACCTGGGCCTTGTCGGATTCTTCATCATGTCAGGATACTTCTTCAAGCCCGGGAGAGGCTTCAAGGAGAACATGAGGCGCCGTTCCAGGCTGTTCCTCGTGCTGCTGATCGTCGCCGCGGCCGTCCTGCCGTTGATCAGCTTCCTATGGTGCAGCCTTTGGGGGCAGCCCACGGACTTCGACGACCTCGTCTCCTGCATGACGAGGACTTTCGCGCTGGAGCGCACCTTCGTCCCGTTCGACGAGAGGCTGCCCTGGGCCATCTGCGGGTTCTCGATGGGGTACTACTTCCTATGGTGCATGCTATTCGCGTTCGTCATCTTCTATGCCATCGCCGACCGCATAAGAGACGATGCGAGGCGGGGGATGGTGGCGATAGCCGTCCTTCTCGGAATAACGATAGCCTACAGGGAGCTCTTCGACTTCAGCCTCCCCATGTACGCCAACCTCTCCCCGATGGCGGCGGCATTCATGACATGCGGGATGTACCTGGCCAAGTACGATCTGGTCGGGAAGGTGGAGTCCGGAGCAGTCGGAAATCCGAAATGGTGGGGTCTGTTCCTGGGAAGCACTGCGATCCTTCTCGTAATGGTGCACCTGCTGCCTCCCAGCATCGACTTCGACTACATGAACTTCGGAAAGTACGGAGGGTACTCCGCCGTTCCATACATCTTAGAAGGGATCCTGTCCTTCGTGATGATCCTGTACATTTCGTTCTTCTTCTCCAAGATCCCCATCATATCCACGGTGTTCGAGAAGATAGGGGAGCACACAATGGGCATCCTGCTTCTGCACGTCTTCGTCGCCAAGATGACCCTCGCTCCGTTCTACACGTTCAACGATGTTGACTGCCTGCCTACGGAGTTCGCCGGTATCGCGAGGCTGGTGCTGTCTTTCGCATCCCTGTTCGTCTCGTATCTCATCTGCGAATACGGGCCCAGGATGCTGATCCACCTGGGAATCCTTGGAAAGAACGCGGAAGGCGAAACGATCTTCTGATCAAAGTCGATAGAATAAGAGGGGAGTCCGCCCGTTTTGAAGGCGGACAGACCCTTCAGTTCAGAAGCCTGGATACGACTTCGGGAGTTCCGTCCACATGGACGACGGACGGGACGTCTTCGGGAGAAACCCACTTGAAGGCCTCGTTCTCCTCGTTCAGCACAGGTTCGACGTCCTTCACCTTGAACAGGAACGGGTAGACCTTCCACAGGGTGCTTCCTTCTCTGGTGTAGACGGGAGGAAGACGCTTGTCCGGCTTCCCGACGGAGATCCTGGTCTCCTCCATTATCTCCCTGCGGGCCGTATCCTCGGGATCCTCCCCTTCCTCGACCCTTCCTGCGACCAGAGACCACCTTCCGGGGAAGGAATGGCACTTCTCGGGGCGCTTGAGCATGAGGATCCTCTCCCCGTCGAAAAGGGCCGAAGAGACGGATTCGCGCATGGTGACGCCTTCGATCTCCACAGCCCCCGTATCCGCATCCACGGTCGCCACGTCGCCGTTCTGGAATATGCCGATGGAAGGGATGGAATCTATCATGGGAATGGACGAGATGACCGCCCCGGTGGCGACTATGGTCTCAGCAGACTCGTTTATGACCGCCGCAGGCTGCTTGCCGTGGACCATGAGGTCGTACATGACGAACGATCCCACGGTGCTCCCCTTCCCTCTAGGGAACACCAGGACCTTCCCAGCGACGTTCCCGCCGTTCCCGACGCGCACATCGCCGGTGGCCCCGTCGACGCCTCCCAGGAAGCTCAGAGGCTCGGGAATGACCAGGACCTCGCCCTTGGCCTTGCCTGGAGATATCATGCGGCCTTCGAACCTCACATGACCGCCCCCAGAAGCGCGGAGATGTCGCGGCACATCGCCTTCTGCGAGCACAGGGTGGGGAGGTAGTTGCCGGCCTTGGCGGAGTTGGTCCCGGTCCTGGAGAACGACCCCTCTATGGGAGCCACGACCATGCATGTGTCGGCCAGAACAGGGCCGAACTCCTCCATGATCCTGACGTCATCAGGGCATTTGTCCCTGATCTCCGCGGAGGTGCAGAACCATATCTCCACGTCCTTCCTGACCTTCTTCTTGCCTTTGAGGAACGAAGCTATCTGGTGCATCTCCTTCTCGGTGAGGTGGGGGCATCCTATCGCTATGAGCTCCACGTCGTCTGCCACGTTCAGCTTGTCGTAGGCCGCTTTCAGCTCCTTCTCGCCTATGTGGATGACCTCCAGGTCGGAGACGTCGAAATTTCCCGCCTCCGGAGTGGTTCCCTCGGCGTGGTACAGAGCGATGGAACCGGATGCGGCCATCGCTGCGGACAGGGCCTTCGCCTCCTCCACCTGCGGCTTTATCCCTTTGAAATAGGGCACTCCGGTGCCTATGGACATTCCGACGGCCTGTCCCAGAAGCGAATACGAGAACACGGAGCCGTCGATGTCGGCATCTATGACGACCGTCGGCTTCCTGTTCTTGTCCAGATGCAGACCGTAGTTGGCAGTCTTGCCGAGAATGGCCGCTGCTAGTGCTCCAGGGCCTCCCTCGCGGTTGGTGCGGGCGCCGATGAACGAATTCACGAAGGAGAGAGCAGAAGACTCCGCCCAGGCGACGTGGTCCCCGAGCTTGGGGACGTTCGCTCCGGTGTAAGGGGTGCAGGAGCAGGTGGTCTTGATCCCCATGCTCCCGTAGAGGTCGATGATCCTGAGCTGCTTCTGGGCGAACGCCTCTGTGACGTGCATCTCCCTCCACCTGGTGCGGTCCATCCCGACAGGGTTCAGGGTGGACGGGACGGAGACCTTGGCTCCTCCCGCGACCATGTCCTCGAGATATTTCAGGCCGCCGTCGCCGATCGTCTTGTACGAAGCTCCGGACAGGTGAGCAGAGGTGATGTCCACCAGGCTCTCGGCGCCGTATATCTTCCCAAGAGCGGTGACCAGCTCCATCGCTTTCTGCCTTCCCTCGCCTTCCTCTCCGTTGAGGATGGCTTCCTCGGCTCTTGTCAAATCCATGAGGGTGCACCGCAAGGGATTCTAATAACCGTGTCGGAAGACCCCGTGACGCGGGCGCTGCGGCGTCCGCGCTCCCTTCATCCGCCCTCTGGTCCCCTCATGTTATCTCCGGCCTTCTTAGCGCGATCGGCCATCGCAGACTCCATACGTCAGAGTCGGTCTGGAGCTTCACCATCCTTTCGAACAGCCCTCCGGATTCCTTCAGCACCGACGGCGGGCCTTCCTCGCCCACCTTTCCTCCCGACAGGACGACGATCTTGTCGGCCTCCTCCACAGTCCTCATCCTGTGGGCGATTATCAGAACCGTCTTGTCGACCACGAGCCTGGACAGGGCCTTCTGGACCCTGCTCTCCGATTCGGTGTCGAGCGAGGCCGTGGCTTCGTCCATGATGATGATCGGGGCGTCCTTCAATATCGCCCTCGCTATGGAGATCCTCTGCCTCTCGCCTCCGGAGAGCTTGCTCCCGTTCTCGCCGATAACCGTATCGTATCCTTCGGGAAGGGCGGACACGAACTCGTCGCACATCGCCGCTTCGGCCGCCGCGAGCACCTCCTCGTCGGATGCCCCCCTCCTTCCAATGCGGATGTTCTCCATCACGGTGGTGTTGAACAACGCGACGTCCTGGAAGACTATGGAGTACTTGCTCATCAACGTCTCGGGATCGACCATGGATGTGTCTATGCCCCCAAGAGTTATCTGCCCCTTGTCGACATCCCAGAACCTGGTGGCCAGCCTGGCGACGGTGGACTTCCCCTCTCCGGACGGGCCCACCAGCGCGGTGACCTCTCCCTGCCTCGCCACGAAGGAGACGTCCTCCAGGACGGTCTGGCCGTCGTTGTACGAGAACCCCACGTTCTTGAACTCGATATCGTAGTTCTCGGGCTCGAAAGACTCCGACCCGGTCTGGATACCCAGGCTATTGATCTCCTGGATGCGCTCGCAGTGGTCCTCCGCCATAAGTATGGCGGCAAGGTTCTGCAAGGCGATGTTGATCGGGTTGTAGATGCTCCCGACCATTATGAGGGCCGCGATGTACACTATCAGAGATATGGAGCCTTCGGAGAAGAGCACGGCGCCGGCTATGGCAGTGGTCGCGATCCCGAGCTTCAGGACCAGCTGTCCGCCAACCACGAAGAAGGACATCGTGAGCTCCGACCTGATCTCCGCGCCCTCGACGGCGTCGAGGTTCTTCCCAAGCCTCGCCATGTAGGATCCCTGGGCATCGTTGGCCTTGAGGTCCGCGGAGCATTCCAGGGACTCCTGTATCATCTCGGTGACGGCCTCCATCTTCTCCATCTTCCTCCTGTTCTCCTTCTTCTGCATCCCGGCCGAGAGGAACACCATCAGGAACGCCACCGGGATCGGCCAAACTATCGCCAGCCCCAGGATCGGAGACCATGCGACTATCATCACGCCGACGGCGGTCGTGAATATCAGCGAGGCTACGAGGGCGGGGATCCAATGGGAAAGCGCGGTCTCCTGCATCGTCACGTCACCCATCATGCGCACCGTGAGGTCAGTAGGGTCCTTCTTGGCGAAGAACGACAGCGGAACCTTCCTCATCTTCTCCGCCATGCCCGTGCGGACGTTCCGGCTCTCCTGGTAGACGTCGAAGAAGCAGCGGTTGTACTGGTACAAGTAGGCGGCGCCGGTCGCCAGCATCATCACCAGGCCTATCGCAGCGTAGACCCACAGGTCGAGGCCGAAATCGTACTGGTTGTCCCCTATCAGGCCGGCCACGAACATGATGGCGACCATCATCGGGACCATCAGGACGAAGTCCGTGACGAGCGTCGCCGCTATGGCCCTCTTGAGGTTGCTCCATTGCTTATCCGTGAGCCCCCAGCGTTCCTTGAGAGACCCTGAGACGCTCATGCGGACGCCTCCTTGACCTTCCAGGAGAGGGCTTTCTGGTAATCATCCCACATGTCACGGTACTTTCCGGCGGAGGACATCAGCTCGTCGTGCCTTCCGGACTCGACGATCCTGCCGCGATCCATCACGCATATCAGGTCCGCATTGCGGATGGTGGTGAGGCGATGCGCTATCAGCAGCACGGTGCGGCCCTTGGAGAGCTCCTCGAAAGCCTTCTGGATCAGATGCTCGTTCTCCGGGTCCGCGAACGCCGTCGCCTCGTCCAATATCACTATGGGGGCGTCCCTTAGGATGGCCCTGGCGATGGCGATCCTCTGCACCTCCCCTCCGGAGAGGTACGTCCCTCCAGGGCCGATGAGGGTGTCCAGGCCGTGGGGCATCTTGGCGACGAGGTCCTCGCATTGGGCGAGCCTGAGCGCTTCCGCCACCTCCTCCGGCCCGGCCTGAGGCCTTCCCAGACGGACGTTTTCCAGCAGGGTCCCCTTGATGAGGCGGTTGTTCTGGAAGACGTAGCTCTCTATGGAGCGCAGGTTGCTGCTGCCGATGTCGCGGAGGTCGATGCCGCCTATGGATATCGAGCCATCCTGCGGATCCCAGAACCTCCCGGCCAGTCCCGCCATCGTGGATTTCCCGCTGCCGGACGGCCCTACGAGAGCGGTTATCGTCCCTTGCTTCAGCTCCAGCGAGACGCCGTCTATAGCGGGCGCCAGACCCTCGGAGTAGGAGAAGCGGACGTTGTCGAACGCGATGTCGAAGCACTTCGGCATCTTGGGGGCGGAGGGCTCTTCCAGAGGCTCGATGGAAAGGATCTCGTTCACCCGCATCAGGGCGTCGTCCACCCTGTAGGTCTGGTCGGACGAGAACATTATCCTCATGAACAGGACCGAGATGAGCGGCGTGAACACCACGTAGAAGATCACGTTGGAGACCATGCCGCTGCTTATCTCGCCGCTCTCCAGGACCTCGATGATCAGCACCCCGAATATGATCACGTACGACACGCAGCTGTTTACCAGGACGAAGAATGCGGTCATCGGCCTCCTGGCCATCTCGGTGTATCCCTGGCAGTACGCTGCGTAGGAGTCGATGGACCCCTTGAGGCTCTGGAAGGAATCCACGGTCTGCTGGAATATCTTCACGACGGAGATTCCGCGGACATACTCCACGGCCTTGTTGTTGACATCGGCCATGGACGACTGCCATGCGGTCATGCTCTCCTGCATGGAGGACCTTCCCATCATGGACATGGAGATGTAGCCTCCGATCATCACGGGGACGAGAGCGGCGACGCCCAGCCTCCAGTCGAACACCAGCAGCAGGGCGACTATCGCGAACGGGAGGACGTACATCCCAGCCAGGTCCGGCTGGTTGTGCGCTATGAACTCGTGGGTGGACTCCACCGAGTCCTGTATCACCCTGCGTATCCTTCCGCTGCCCTCCTCGTCGAACGCGCCGGGGGACAGCTTCAGGGAATGCTCCACGAGAATCTTCTTCATGTTCTTGGCTATGCGGAAGGCGGCGAAGTGCGATATTATGAGCGACAGGATGTAGACGGCGATCGACAGGACCGCGAACGCCATTGCCGACCAGCCGTATCCTATCATCGTATCCGGGTCGCCCGCGCCGAGCGCCTCGTCAACCGTCAGCCAGATGTAATAGAAGGGCACGATGGACAGCACCGAGCTTATGGCCGACCCTATCATCGAAGCCTTCACCCAGTGATGCCTGCCCTCGGCATATTTCTCGAATTCCGCGATGCGGCTATGCTTGTCTTTCTTGAACATGTTCCACCTTTTCGTCGTCAATCGTTCTCCGTTCCTGACCTGCGTCCTGCATCCTTCGATTCACGTGTGCTTCAGGGATCCGTATGCGACCACGTGCGGGAGCCCGTCGCGGTCGTGGATCACCTCCGCGCTCACCTTGTAGACGTCCCTCAGCATCTCTTCCGTGAAGATCCCCTGGGCGGGCCCCTTGGCATACACCCTCCCCTCCTGGAGGACCACAACCTCGTCCGCGAAGCGGGAGGCGAGGTTCAGGTCGTGCAGGATCATCACCGTCACCAGCCCGCGCTGTTCGGACAGATCCTTCACTACCTCGAACATCTCCAGCTGCTTCTGGAGGTCGAGATTGTTCGTGGGCTCGTCCATGAGCAGGAGCTGCGGCTCCTTCACCAGCGCCTGGGCGATGGAGATCATCTGCAGCTGCCCTCCAGACAGCTCGTTGATCTGCTTGTCAGCGATCCTGTCGAGAGAGAGCTCCGTCATCGCATGGTCCACCATGCGCCTGTCCTCTTCGCTGGGGCTCCATCTGATGTGATTGAGCCTCCCGAGGAGGATGGTCTCGTACACGGTCATCGCCACGGCGCTCATGTGCTGCTGCGGCAGATAACCCACCAGGTCGGTAGAGGTCTGATCGACGCGGCCTATCTCCGTGCCGTTGAACGAGATGGACCCGCCATGGGGGATCTGCCCCGCCATGCATTTGATCAATGTGGACTTGCCAGCGGCGTTCGGCCCCACCACCGCTATCAGCCTGGCGTCAGATTCGAAGGATACGTCGTGCAGGACCTCCTTCTGGCTGTAGCTGCACACCACCCCCTTGAGCTCCAGGCTCATGATGCGAACCTCCTCTTCGAAAGGACGAGATAGAAGAAGAACGGGATTCCGATGAACGACGTGAGGATCCCGACAGGGAATATCGACGGCGCAGCCACCACCTTGCTCAGCATGTTGGCCAGGATGAGGATGATCGCCCCCACCGCCATGGACATCGGGATGTAGTACCTGTGGTCCTCGCCCACGAGGAACCTCGAGATGTGCGGCGCTATCAGCCCGATGAATCCGATCGTCCCCACGAAGCAGACGGCGACGGAGGTGAGCACAGACACCACTATCAGGGTCCTTCTCCTGAGCCCTGCTACGTCAACCCCGAGGCTAGACGCGTATGCATCCCCGAGCTTGAGGGCAGTGTACCTCCACGAGCTGAAGATGAACACGATCGATGAGATGGAAAGCACCAGGATGACCGCGCCGCACTGCTCCAATGAGCATCTGGCTAGGCTCCCGAACATCCAGAACACTATCTCAGACAGCTGGTTGCTGTTCGCGAGCAGCTGCATCGTGGAGAGCAGGGCCTGGAACATGAAGAATATCGCAATCCCTGTCAGAAGGATGGTCGACTTGTCGGAGGCCCTGAACCTGGCCACCATGTAGATGACCAGACAGGCCATCATGCTGCAGCCGAATGCGCCGGCGGAGATCATGATCATCCCCATCGCTCCGACCGCGGAGGACCCGACGACTATCATAAGCGCGGCCCCGAACCCTGCCGACGAGGATATCCCCAGCGTATAGGGCTCGGCCATCGGGTTGTCCAAAATCGTCTGCATGACCGATCCGGCGAGCGCAAGGCTCATGCCGACGGCTATAGCCATGGTCGTCGCCGGAAGGCGTATGTCGTAGATGATCAGCCTGTCCATGGCGGTGACCTGATCCGGGACGACGAGCGTCCTGATGGCGTCGATGACCGACATCCCCGAGGAACCCACGGTGAGGTCTATGAAAAAAGCCGCCACGCACACCACGATCGATGCCGCCAGGTACATCTTGCGCCTTCCTATCAGGCGATCGTATCCTTTCATCATGTGGGAGCCGTCTGTAGTTTCGTGATTCTCCATCTGCTGACCCCGATCTGTAATCGTTGAAGATGTTTGGGAAGAGGTTTGAAAAAACGTCTCAGGAAGTGGCTCCCACCTCTCCGTCGATGGAGAAATACCAGACGCCCTTGAACTCGACCCATGGGAGGTACTCTGAATAGAATCCGTCCAGAGTCCCGAGGCAGTCGAGGTCGCCGTAGATCTCCGGGAACATGGTCTCCGCCATGAACTGGTAGACGAACCAGCAGTCGAACATGCCGATCATGCTCATCTTGTCGATGAAGTAGACGTTGCCGCTGCTGATGGCAGGCACCGAATCGTTCCAGCCTATCCTCGTGCCGAGCTTGGCCGCGATGGAGTCTATGTCGGACTTGGTGACGCTGGCCCCCCATCCGATGAACTTGCCGCACTCCGGAGCGTACGACCTGAGGAGGTCGAAGAATACGAAGTCCACATCGCTGGTCGCGAACACCTCGGGGCTCACGGTCTGCTTGTACTGGGTCAAGGACTTCTGGTTGAGGCACTCTATGGGGTTGTCAGACTCGTTCTGGCTGTATTGCGACAGGTATGTGACGAGCTCGACATAGTACGTGTACTTCTCTGCAGGGACCTGCGAGAGCTTGCTGGACACCTTCTCGACCTGCGTCTTATAGAAATCGGCTACCTTCGCGGCCTTGGACTGGTTGTCGAATATCTTCCCCACGATGTCGCAGTTCTTGCTCATGGTTTCCGGGTTGAGCTTTCCGACGAACAGGTCGAGAGTAACTATAGGTATGCCCGCCTTCGCCATCTTGTCCACGGTCTCCTGACTGACCATCCCGTACTGGATGCACCAGGTTGGCATGAAGACCGCGTCGGGGTTCAGCGATGCGACGGTCTCCCAGTTGAACGTCCCCTGAAGGAAGCTGCCGACCTCGGTCATCCTGCCGAAGTTCATGCCGGCGTTGGTCCACATCTCCTTCAAATCCGGGTAGAACGTGTTGAGGTTGCTGTCGTATCCGACTACGATGTCGGTGAACTGCTCGCCTGCAATGGACGCGATCAGGGTCATCGACTCGGCGTCGCCGCACACCACCCTCTTCAGAGGGATGTCGAGCGCTACCTCGCGTCCAGCCAGATCGGTCACCGTCACAGTCCTGCCCACGTCGCCGCCGCCAGACGTCTGGGTCTCCCCGATGTCGCCGCCCAGGGTGAAGTACCAGACGCCCTTGAGCTCCACCCAGGGCAGGAACTCCTCGTAGAAGCTCTCGAGGGATCCGACAGGGTCCAACGACGAGAACATATCAGGGAACATCTGCATAGCATGGAGCTGGAGGATCATCCAGTTCTCGAACGTGTTGAAATAGACCTGGTCGTAGACCATGACGTCTTTGTTCTTCACGGCGGTGACGCTGTTCCATCCGGGCCTCTTGGACAACGAGGCGCTTATATCGGCGATGTCGGAAGCGGTGACCGTCGCGCCCCATCCGATGTTCCTCCCGCATTCGGCCGCACCGTTGTAGGCCATGAAGAAGACGTGATCCGGATCGCTCGCGACGAAGGCCTCGGCGCTGATCTGCTGGCCGGGCGTCGCGATGTTCTGCTGGCCGAGCGCCAGGGCCTCCGCGACGTTTGCTCCGCCCCTGTATGTGTCGAGCTTGACCAGCATCTCCTCGTAGAAGGAGAGCTTCCCTTCAGGGATCTGGGACCTCTTGCCGAGAACGGAATCCAGCTGCTCCGCGTAGAAGTCGGCGACCTTGGAGGCGACGCCTCTCCTGTCGAAGATCTTCCCGATGATGTCGCAGTTCTTGGACATCGTATCTGCGTCGTAGCTGTTGACGAAGAGATCGAGGTTCACTATCGGGATGCCCGCGTCGGCCATCTTCTTGGCCGTATCCTCGGACACCATCCCGTACTGGTACACCCACATCGGAACGAAGACCACGTCCGGATCCAGGGAGGCGACGGCCTCCCAGCTGAAGGTAGAGTTCTGGAAGCTCCCGACGGAGGCGATCTTGGAGAAGTCCAGTCCGGCGTTCTCCCACATCCTGGCCAGGTCGGGGTAGTACGTCTGGAGGTTGCTGTCGTATCCGACGAGGCAGTCCTTGAAATCCTCTCCGGCGATGGCCGCTATCAGGGACATCGCCTCGGCGTCGCCGCAGACCACCCTCTCGACAGGGGTGCTTATCTTGACCTCGCGCCCTGCGAGATCGGTTATGGTGACCGTGGCCGCCTTGTCCCTGCTCTCCGAAACGGGAGTCGCCCCGACCTCGCCGTTGAGACCGAAGTACCATACGCCTCTGAAATCGACCCAGGGAAGGTATGTCTTGTAGAAATCGCCCAGCGCCTCGATGTATCCCAGGTCGCCGAAGATCTCGGGGAACATCTTCTCCGCATAGAACTGCTGTATCCACCAGCCGTCTATCGTACCGCTCATGGACATCTTGTTTATGAAATAGATCTCGTTGTTGTCGATGGCGGGGATGCTGGCGGACCATCCGACCCTCTTGTCGAGAGCCGAAGCGAGCGTGCGGAGATCCGACTCCGTGGGGGCCTTGGCTCCCCATCCTATGTACTTCCCGATGTCCGGGTAGTACGCTCTGAGAAGATCCAGGAATATGAAGTCCACATCGCTGGAAGCGAACGCCTCCGCGCCCACGGTCTCGCCGTACTTGGTCAGGGACTTCTGGTTGAGCGCTTCCTGCGGCTTGCCGTCGTCCGTGGAATAGTTCAGGCAATACTGGCCGAGGTTGGTTATCGTCTCGATGTAGTACGTGTACTTGTCCGCAGGGACCTGCGAGAGCTTGCTGGAGACTTTCTCCACCTGGTTCCTGTAGAACTTGGCCACATCGCTCGCCGTGCGCTCGTTCTTGAATATCTTTCCGAGCACCTCGCAGTTCTTGGACATCTCGTCCGCGTTCAGCTTGGCCGAGAACAGGTCCAGGGTGACGATCGGGATCCCGGCCTTGGCCATGTTGTCGATGCTCTCCTGGGTGACCATACCATACGTGATGCACCAGTACGGGACGAACACGGCGTCGGGCTTCAGCGAAGCGACCGTCTCCCAGTTGAACGAGGAGTCCAGGAAGGATCCAACCGGCTTGATCTTAGAGAAGTCTATGCCGGCATCCGTCCACATATCCATGAAATCTGGATACATCTCGCGGAGATTGCTGTCATACCCTACCAGGATGTTCCCAAAGTTCTCTCCTGCGATCGATGCTACCAGGGTCATCAGGCCCGCATCGCCGCAGACGACCCTCTCCAGGGGAACCTTGAGCTGGACCTCGTTGCCAGCCATGTCCGTCACTTTCAAGGTGTCTTTCTCGACAGGAGCCTTTTCGTCGCTGCTGCCGCTCATGACGACGAAGGCTGCCGCGGCAGCGATGGCGACCACTGCGACGATAGCTATCAAAGCGATAATCTTTTTATCCATTCTACCACCGATATGGTATCGGATTGGATTATCTCGCCGACTCATTATTTAACCATGACTAATAATTACAAATAATGGGGCCATCCTCACAGCCTCTAGGTCGGCGAGAAGACATGGACACGCTGCTCCACAACAATTTCGAGATCACACCGTTCGAATCGGGCCTCAGATACTCCATCAGAGGTCCTGGCGGATCGACCGATGTGATGAACTATCCTTTCGACCAGGGGTTCGTGGTGAATCATATGGTCACGGATATGCCGAGATTCTCGAACAGGAACCAGATCGGCCAGATGAACTTCATCATGATCGACTGCACGTTGCATGGCAGGATGACCATAGAGTACGGCGGAAATCATCTGTCCCTGTCGCCAGGCAGCGTCGTCATCTATTACCCGGTGAGCGTGCAGTCTTTCATGACCGTCCACACCGAAGGATACGAATCAATCACCATCGGGATAGACCTGGACAGGTACGGCATCCTGCCCGAGGGCGCCGATGCGGAACCTGCGGGCGCCGTACGGCGGTTCGTAGAATAGTACAAGGACAGGCCGCTATGGCCTCTGAGGCTGCCCGACAGACCCATGGCCGACGCCATGGCCATCTAGAGAGCGCTGGGTCGTCCTGAGAGAAGGGCGCTAATCCATGCCCTCGTGGACGAGATCCTGGAAGACCTCTCCGAACCGCTGGACGCTCGCCCCAAAGGGATGGTCCTAGCCCATCTCTCCGAGAGGGAGGACCGGCTGTACGACAGGCTGGCGTCTTGCTACGACCGTCCATGCAACATCAAGGAGGCGTGCCTGGAACTCGACATGGACAGATGCAACATATGCTCGTCCTTCTCAGAGGTGTATGGGGATACGCCCTACGCGTTCCATAAGCACCAGAGGATGCTCTGTGCCTCCAGCGAGCTGATGGTCGGCGACGAGCCCATCGGGGCGATCGCGAACAGCAGCGGCTTCCGGAAGGAGAGCAAATTCGCCGAGGAGTTCCAGAAGATGTTCGGATGCACCCCCAGCCGTTACAGGAAGAGATACCGCGATATGCTCGACGGATCGACCCGCATCGACGGACGAGACGGCCGTCCTGCCGGCTTCCGAGATTAAGGTTATAAGGCTGATCAAAATCTCTTCGTCGACAGACATGATGCTGAGCGCGATTGCGGTGGCGGCCGGAGGGGCCATAGGCGCCGTCCTGAGATTCTCCGTGTACAGGCTGATCGAGACGGACTTCCCCTGGGCGACGTTCATCGTGAACATCGTCGGATGCGTCCTGGCGTCGTTCCTGATGTTCCGCTTCGGAGTGGACATGCAGGACCAGCTGAAGACGTTCCTGTTCGTAGGGCTGTTCGGCGCGTTCACGACCATGTCCACGTTCTCGATAGACACAGTGAACCTCATCGCCGACGGGTCCTACTGGTACGCGGCGGGCAACGTCCTGCTCAACTCGGCGGTCTGCGTGGCCGGGGCGGCGGCAGGCAGATACCTGGCCTTCCTATAAGAAGAAAGAAGCGGCCCGGACGGCGGTCGGACCGCGTTTCATGCGCTCACTGCGGCTTTATCATGAATCTGAGGCAGAACGGTATCTTGTCGCTGTTCGCCTTGTGGAACTCCACGCATTCCATGCATCTCCCATGTCTGGGACAGCTCTCGTTGGGGCAGTTGCAGTTAGGGTTCAAGTCCTGTGGCATGAGGATTATGACCGATTGCCGAGTTTATTACTCTTGCGCCGGCTTCCTGATGTCGGCGAACCTGACCCCCGGAATCGCCTTAGGGATGTCCGCGGAGGCGAACTCCAGCTGGTACCCGATCTTCCCTGCGCTCACGAAGAACCTCTCGTGGTCGTTGGCGGTGGAATCGATGGTGACCTTCACGGGGCGCTTGATGCACATCGGGGAGCATCCCCCGTGGACGTAGCCTGTCACAGAGAGCAGGTCAGCCGACTTTATCATGGAAACAGACTTCTCTCCGACTGCCGCGGCGGCCTTCTTCAGGTCCAGCTCGCCTGTCACGGGCACGACGAACACGTAATAGGACTTGTCCTTGGACTGAGTGACGAGGGTCTTGAACGCCTCCTCCGGGTTCTCCCCCAGCCTCTCGGCGACTTCCATGCCTCCGAGGGCCTCGTCCCCGTAGGTGTGGACGGTGTACGGTATCCCTAGCTTGTCCAGATGCCTCATGGGGTTCGTCTTCACATCCATGAGGCATCGATTAGGACTATGGTTTATAACCTCATCCGTCGGATTCACTCTTTCTTCTTCTCGAAGGCCTCGGCGACCTCCTTCAGAAGATCCCTTATATCCAGGTTCTGGGGACATACCGCCTCGCAGTTCCCGCATTCCACGCAGTCGGAAGCCAGGCCGTGGCCGTTGGCGGTTATGGAGGTCTTGTAGAAGAACGAGCTGTTCCAGTCGTTGAACGCCCTGAACGAGTTCAGAGCGGAGAACATGTCGGGGATCTGGATGTCCATGGGACAGTCGTTCTCCTCGATGCAGTAGCGGCATCCGGTGCACTGGATGGTGTTCATCCCGTTCAGGATGTCGCGGACCTTCCACAGGGCGTCCCTCTCCTCCTCGGAAAGAGATACGAAGTCCTTCATCGTGGAGAGGTTGTCCTCCATCTGGGGCATGCTGCCCATGCCTGACAGGACGGAGACCATGTTCGGGAAGCTGGCCGCGAAGCGGAGGGCGTAGCTGGCGTTGCTTCCTCCGCCCAGACCGCGCAGGACCTTGTCGGCCTCGTCGGGAAGATTCACCAGATGCCCTCCTTTCAAAGGCTCCATGACGACCACGGGGAGGCCATGGTCCTCGCAGACCTCGTACACCTTCCTGCTCTCGACGTTCATGTTGTCGTAGTCGAAGTAGTTGAACTGGATCTGGACGAACTCCACCTCGGGATGATCGCTCAGTATCTTCTCCAGAAGGGCGGCTTTGTCATGGAAAGAGATCCCCAGATGCCTGATCAGGCCCTCGTCCCTGATCCCGGAACAGGTCTCGTAAGCCTTGCAGCGTTGAAACTTTCCGTAGTTGCTCGAGTTCTGGGCATGCATCAGATAGAAGTCGAAGTAATCCACCCCGCACCATTCCAGCTGGCTGTCGAAGAACGGACGGATGTCCTCGGTCTTCTGGAAGTATGGTTCGGTCAGCTTGTCAGCGACAAGGAACTCCTTCCTGTCGTGCCTCTTGACAAGGCATTCGCGCATGGCGATCTCCGATTTTCCGCCATGGTAAGGATGTGCCGTGTCGAAATAGTTGAATCCGGCGTCGAGATAGGAGTCGACCATCTTCGAGAGCTCCTCGTGGTCGACCTCGTCGCCTTTCATCGGAAGACGCATGAGTCCGAATCCGAGATTCCCCTTGATCTCCGGAAAGAAACTGTTATCTTTCATGTTGTCCCTCGAAGATATGCAGATTTTCCATGTTTAAAAAAACAAACGATGGCTGTTCATGGGATACACGAAGACGAACAGGGCCATCACCCGCGTCGACAAGACATGTTTGGACTTCTATGGAGCCATTCTGCACTTGATATCAGATCCAATGAGATGCTTTCCCATTGACTGCCTACGTCCAGAAGGCATCACTTACGGATCGCCTGCAGCGGGGACTCCAATACCGCTGCCTTACTCGGGATCACCACCGAAAGCGCCGATACAGAAATCGTCGTTCCCTCCGCCATAATTACCTCGTGTTCGAATGAAGCGTAACGGGAATCGCCAGCAAGGCGTTCTACAGCAACCTGTTCCACGACAGCGGGAAGGCGGTCGCAAGAACCGTTTCAAAGCTCGCAGGCCTCTCCTTCGAAGGAATCGACGGCAGACTCTGCCACGAATCCTGAAACAAAAAAGCCTCCGGGCCCCTCTTTCTTCATCTCGAATAACTGGGTTCTGATCCTTTTCCGCCATCCCATAATAATCGGTACATGATGCTGAATTGTTCTGACCTTCGCATCTTAGGATGCTGAAATGTTCCTCCGACAACAGCGTACGTTCCCGCATATGAAACGAAGCGCTCATTCAAAGCTCATAATCCGAAAGCCGCACTGATGTTCCCTCTCCAAAAAGACGTTCGGTCCCGCCCCTGGATCATGATAATCGACGGTATTCTCGACATGTCCCGAGTGCTCCTGCGAGGTGGCTTTCTTAGCACGATTAAAACCCAACGGTTAATCGTCTGGACCTTTCCGATCTTCATCTATGAAAAAATCCTGATGCAATAACTAAGATACAACAAAGATGTGAAAATTTATTATCGTAACATATGATTTTCTCAGATTTATCTTAAAATATATGGCGGAATATGTAAAAAGAGACGGCTACTTAGCCTTCTCCACGAATGCAAGGACGCAGTCGGCGTCGTGAAAGTCATCACCGGCATGCGTCGCTGCGGAAAGTCCACCCTTCTGGACCAGTTCGCTGAAGACCTCAGGAATGACGGAGTGAACGAGGACCACATATTCCACATGAACTTCGAATCCTTCGAAGGGCAGGAGACTGTCTCCGGCGACGAGCTCAGGGCCATGCTGAGAAGCCTCCCTAACGACAGGATCT
The DNA here is from genome assembly GCA_015063165.1 of Thermoplasmata archaeon. Lineage (GTDB taxonomy): Archaea > Thermoplasmatota > Thermoplasmata > Methanomassiliicoccales > Methanomethylophilaceae > Methanoprimaticola. Next base: position 29,594 of record SUSZ01000006.1, on the reverse strand, counting down.
CATACGTCCTGCTGGACGAGGTCCAGGACGTGGACGGCTGGGAGATGATAGTGGCCGCTCTGGAAGCGGAGAAGCGCTTCGACGTCTACATCACCGGATCGAACTCGGACATGCTCTCGACGGATCTGGCCACCCATCTGTCCGGCAGATACATCGAGATAAAGGTCCTCCCCCTGTCGTTCAAGGAGTATCTCCAGCTGCATCCCGGCGACAGGGAATCCCGCTTCGACCAGTACCTGCGGTACGGAGGGCTCCCGGATTCCGACCCTGACAGGGGGGAGCGGTTCTGCAGAGGGTACCTCGAAGGCGTCTTCAACACCATCCTCGTCAAGGACGTCCTCTCCAGGCTTAAGACCGACGACGTCGGCAGGATAGGAACCATCGCCAGATTCCTCTACTCCAATATCGGAAACGTCACCAACAGGTCGGCCATATCGAAAGGGACAGGGCTGAACCAGGCCACGGTCGACAGATACGTCGAAGGCATGGAGGACGCGCTGCTGTTCCATCATGCGGACAGGTACGATATCGTCGGCAAGAGGCTGCTTTCCACCAACGGCAAGTACTACGCTTCAGACGTGGGCATGAGGAACACGGCGATATCGGACAAAGGAGTCCAGGACCTCGACAGAACGATAGAGAACGTCGTGTACCTGGAGCTGATCAGACGCGGATACGACGTTAGGACTGGATCGTACCGCGACAAGGAGGTCGACTTCTCCGCCGTGAAAGGAGACGAGACGGAATACTTCCAGGTGACCGAGACCATGCTGGCCGAGGATACCAGGGACAGGGAGATGCGCCCTCTCAGATCCATCAGAGACAGCTTTCCCAAGACCGTCCTCACCCTGGACAGGTTCGGCCTTGGCAATTACGAAGGGATAAAGGCGATCAACATCATCGACTGGCTTCTGGAATGAACGGCCCATCGGACCCCTTCCCCATTCATGTCAGATAAATACCCATAACCGCATCCCGCCCGTATGAGGATCACGATCAGGGGGACCGTCCAGGGGGTCGGGTTCAGGCCAGCGGTGTACCGTGCCGCCGAGCGCTGCGATGCTTCCGGAACGGTGTGGAACGACGGCTCCGACGTGATCATAGACACCGATTCCGGCGAGAGGCTCATGGAAGAGCTCCTCTCGGACCTCCCGCCTCTGGCGAGGATAGACTCCGTCGAGAAAACGGACATCCCGTTCACCGGGAGGAGCGGATTCTCCATATCGCCATCCGGGAACAGCGGACGCGGAGCATCCGTCCCTGCGGACAGCGCCGTGTGCGACGACTGCCTAGCGGAGATCTTCGGGAAAGGGAGGCGCTCCGGCTACCCCTTCACCACCTGCACGAGCTGCGGGCCCCGCTTCACCCTTCTCAGAGGGATGCCGTACGACCGTCCGCTGACCTCAATGGACGCCTTCCCGGTATGTCCCGAGTGCGGACGCGAGTACTCTGACCCGGCTGACAGAAGGTTCCATCACCAGACCGTCTGCTGTCCCGCATGCGGGCCCCGGTACAGGCTCGAGCTGGAGGACGGGACGATCGTCAGGGACGACCCGATCGGCAAGCTGGCCGGATTGCTGGACGACGGATGCATCGCCGTCGTGAAGGGATGGGGCGGGATGCACATCTGCTGCAACCTGGACATCCTTCCGAGGATGAGGGAATGGTACGGCAGGAAGAACAAGCCGTTCGCCATCATGGCGGGCAGCATGGAGGCCCTGAAGCGCTACGCCGAGCCCACCGAGGCGGAGGAGAGGGAACTGCTCTCGCCGCACAGGCCGATCGTCCTCGTGAACAAGATAAAAAGCGACGTCACGGAGCTGATATCTCCCGGCCTGGACAACGCAGGGATGTTCCTCCCGTACACAGGCATGCACCACATCCTGTTTTCCAGACTGAAGCACGACGCCTTGGTCATGACGTCCGCGAACGTCCCCGGAGAGCCCATGATAGTGGACGACGAAGCCGTCAAGGAGCTGGGAGCGGACGCCTATCTTCTTCACGACCAGCCTATCGTCAACCGCGCGGACGACTCCGTCCTGAGGATGCTCGGGGACCGCACCCAGTTCATCCGCAGGTCCAGAGGCCATATACCCTTCGGGCTAAGGACTAAGATGACAGGCGACGCCGTGGCGCTGGGGGCGCAGGAGAACCTCACCGGCTCCGTCGCTTCGCAAGGAAGGATCTGGCCCACCCAGCACATCGGGAACGGGGAGAACGTCGGAGTCCCGGAATACCTCGAGGAGGCCGTGAGAACCCAGATCGAATTCGTAGGATGCAGGCCGCAGGTGATCGCGGAGGACCTCCACCCCGGTTATTCCAACAGGAAGCTGGCCAGAAGGCTCGCCGAGGAGTATGGGGCGGAGATCAGGGACATACAGCATCATTGGGGACATGCCGCCGCCCTGATGGCCGACAACGGCGTGGACTCGTGCGTAGCGCTGACGCTGGACGGCACCGGGCACGGGGACGACGGCACGGCCTGGGGAGGAGAGGTGCTGGCCGCCGACTTCTCGGGATACAGGCGCGTGGCCCATCTGGAGGAGATACCTCTCCTCGGCTCGGAACGCGCCCTGTACGACCTCAGACGCCTGGGATTCGCGATAGACTCCATGAACGGAGACCGGAACTCCGACTTCACTGACAAGGAGTCCGCGGTCCTGTCCAAGCTGATGGAGAGGAGCGTCAGGACCACGTCCATGGGAAGGCTCCTGGATTCGCTCTCGTTCTATCTCGGCGTCTGCAGCCAGCGCACATACGACGGTGAACCGGCGATGAGGCTGGAGCCGCTCTTGGCCCGTGGCAAGCTGGTGGACGGCTTCGAGACCGAGACCGTGAACGGAATCGTCAGAACGGCGCACCTGTTCTCCGGAATCAGGGACAGAACAGACAAAGCCGACGTGGCCTATTCCATCGTCCACAGCGTGATGTCCGAGTTGGTCCAATCCGCGGTCGAAGAGGCCGACAGGACGGGGGTTGGATGCATTGGCCTCACCGGAGGCGTCTCTTACAGCGGCCCGATATCTATAATGTTTAGAGACATGGTTAAATCATCGGACAAACTATCCATCCAGCACAAGGACGTTCCCAATGGGGACGGGGGCATATCGGTCGGACAGGCCGCCATCGCCCTGGATATGTTGAGATGAAGAACACCCTGTTCGTGCTTTTGGACGGAGCGGAGGACCATCCGCACCCGCTTCTCGGCGGAAGGAAGCCCATCGACGTAGCCGACATGCCTTTCCTGAAGAGCAGGGCCACGCACAAGCTGAAGACCACCGGCAGAGGGTACACCCATCTCTTCCTGAACGAGTTCTTCACCGGACACCCTCCCGAGATACCGCGCGCGGCGCTGGAGGCCATGGGACTGGGGATGGACATGCGCGATCCGAACAGGACGGCGTACAGGCTCAGCCCTGCCGTCATCTCGGACGGGATGATACGCTGGTCGTACACCTCCAACGAGTACACCGAGAGGCTAGTCCCGACGGTGGAGTCCCACATGGACCTCGTGTCCTCGTACGATCCGAGCATCAGGTTCTTCCTCGGCGGGAGAGCCATCCTGACGATGGAATGCGACGACGTCCCGGACCTTCCGGGGCCTCCCAAGGACGCTCCCTTCGTGGAGGTGCCGGGAGACCTGGGAAGGCTGGTGATGTCCGTGGCGGACGATCTGAACGGGACCACGGACTATCCCTGGGGATGCGGCAAGTTCGGACGCCAGTACCCTCCGGTCGATGGCATGGAGATGATGACCGCCATCTCGGACAGCCCCACCTCGCTGGGGATCTGCGCCTCCCTGGGGCATAACATCCATCTCGTCGACGATCTGGACGACAGGTTCCCGCTGGCCCGCGACGCCCTGAGGAAGGGGGACGTCTTCCTCCACGTGGACGAGGTCGACGAGTACAGCCACCAGAAGGACCCTTTCAAGAAGAAGGCGGTCCTGGAGCATGCCGACAGACTCATGGAGGAGTATTTCTCCGACGTCGACAACATAATCTACTTCGTGGACCACGGCACATCGTGCGTCACGGGCGAACATATTTTGATGGACGTCCCGATATGGACGACCATTGACACCGGACTACCTGACGGCTCCATGGTCCCGCTGGACCGCGTCGTCGAGCTGCTCCTCAAAAACAGGATGTGAAGATGATAATGACAGGATTCGAGTTACCCGAGTCGCTCAGCGTGTACGGCGACGAGGAGCAAGCCAAAGAGATCCTCTCCAGGATCTGGGGGAAAAGAGGAGTGTTCACCTGCACCGTGGCGAACACCCGCACTTCGACCATCCCCGGAGTCTCCGACGCGGGAGACACCCCTGAGCTCACGATGTTCACCCCTGCGGCGGATGCCGAGATCCTGGTGAGCGGGAAGACCACCTGCATGAAGGGGATACCGATCAACCCCGGAGGGATCCCCACCCCCGCGACCCTGACGATGGCCGCGCTGAGGCTGTCCAGCATACCCTACTACATAGTCAACGGAGGTTGCGAGATCGTCCCCTACGTGCCGTACTTCGACATGGGAGGCGTGTGCGGGGAGAAGATCACCACCGGTCACGCCGTGAAGAACGTCAGGCAGGAGTACGAGAAGGGGTACATGCTCGGAGAGATGCTCGCCAAGGCGTACGACTTCGTCATCGTGAGCGAGAGCTGCGCCGGAGGGACCACCACCGCACTGGCCGTCATGATGGCCATGGGAGTCCTGAAGGAGAACCTCGTGAGCAGCAGCTCCCCGAAGAACCCCAAGGAGCTCAAGAGCAGGCTCGTGGCGGAAGCACTGGAAGCCGCCGGAATCAAGCCCGGAGACCTCGCGGACGACCCTCTGAAGGCCATAGAATGCGTCGGAGACCCCATGATGCCCGCCAACATCGGCATAATCGCGGGAGCCGCCAAGAGCGTCCCTGTCATCGTCGGAGGCGGGACCCAGATGGCCGCTGTGATGGCAGGAGTCGCGAAGATGCACCCCGAAGTCGTGGGCAACTTCTTCCAGGGGACCACCAGGTGGCTCATGAACGATCCGAACTCGAGCATGAAGAGGATCATGGACGGCATCTCGGACCGCATCCCGATCGTCTATGTCAACGTAGACTATAGTGATAGTCCCTACGAAGGGCTGCAGGCCTACGAGTGGGGATTCATCAAGGAAGGCGTCGGATGCGGAGGAGCCTCCGTCGGAGCCATCATCGAATCCAAGGGGCAGATCACCTGCGCGGACCTTGTCGACAAGGTCCACGAGCTCTACCGCGGGATCATGGGATTCGACTGATCACGTCCAACAAAACCTCAGTCCAAACATCCAGAGGGCCTCGCCTCTGGACATATTCCTCTTTTAAACGGATGTTAAACCCATCCTGGCACCGTTTCATGTATATACGCTGGTTGTAGATACAACTTATGTAGGAGGATGCTGGGGCTTGGCCATGCTGATAAGATTCTGGGTACAGGGATTCCGCTGCTTCGACAAGAAGACAGAGATCGACTTCACGTGCAAGAGGAACTACGTCCCTGGAAAGGAATGCTTCAGGCAGGACCTCCTTGATGAGACTATAGTCAACAGCTGCAACAGCTCCGGAAAGACCGCCCTGGGATACGCTCTCGCCGATATCGTATCGACGGTCGGAGGATACACCAAGGACATAGGGCAGCGGAACCCCAGGAGCTTCCTGAACAAGGACGCTCCCACGAACCGCGCGACGTTCCACTACGAATTCTCCAAAGGCGGATCGATCATCTACTACGAATACTCCAAGGGCTCGCCGGACACCGTCATCTCCGAGAGCCTGAAGGTGGACCGCCACACGGTCTTCGAATACGACCTCGCCAAGGGATCGGAGCTCTTCCTGGATCCCGGCATAGAGTTCGACATACCGATCCCCGACGGAAGGAAGTCCCTCATATTGTCAGTGTCCGAGAGCATGGAATTCGGCGAGGAGAGCGTCGCCAAAGTGGTGTCGGACTTCGCCAAGCAGTCCGCATACTGCCTGACAGCTCTGATGCAGGACACGCACATAGGGAAGTGCGACTGCTTCGAGGATCCAGAGGATTACATCGTGAAGAACGGCCTGGTGGAGCAGTTCCAGCGGTTCCTGGAAGAGGTCTGCTCCGAGAACATGGACCTCGTTGCGGACGACGGCAGGATCATGATAAGGAAGGAGGACGGCACGATACCTTTCAAGGAGTCCGTGTCGAGGGAGACGCTGGTCGCCTGCGGCCTGTACGCCTGGATGGCCAGATGCGGGGACCGCGAAGCTCTGATGTATTTCGACGATTTCGACGACGTCCTGGACCAGGAGACGGCCGAGAAGGCCATTAAGACTATAGTCTCCCAGACTTCCATCCAATGCGTCTTCGCCACCCACAACATCGGGCTGGAGACGAACGAGACGCTCCGCCCGGAATGCTGCTTCCAGATGTCCGAAGGGGGTCTGAAGCCAATCGCGGACAAGGATTCGAAGGGGGGAACGCTGAACGGACGCCTGCATGACGATCGATCAGCGAGGATCGTCCTCCGCATCGGCCAGGTCAGGAGCCCTTCCTCGAACGCCATGCGGAATCACCCCTTTTCAGGGTCCACGCTCTTCCAGATCCAGATTTCAGAGACCTCTTTCTTCCCCTCGTCGACATAGAAGACCTCCGCGCGGTCGCCGTCCGGATGGTCATAATATTCCGCAATCGCGTAGCGGCCGCCGTAGAAGATGATGTCATCGTCGCCTTCGCTGGCTTCTTCGTAGGTCACCTGCCGGAAGTACTTCCAGGAGTTCCTGAGCATGGTCATGACGGCTTCGAGGTCGTCCTCCGTCACCCGGGCTATCTCGAATATAGCCGGTTCAGGCTCGTACTCGTCTTCCATTGCCTCATCGTCCGAATCATCCGGCTCCTGGCCGCCCTGGTCGAAAAGCAGCATCATGTCCGTGTCAAGCATCGTAAGGAAAGGCCTGCCGATCCCGTGGTCGGCATGCGGATCGTCCGGGACGGTAGACAGCCTTTTCCGAACGAATTCAGAGAGCGTTGAGCCGAGGTCGGGGACATAAGAGTCCAGGCATCCGATGATCACCTTAGCGGAGCCGGAGCTGTAGACGATGTCCAGGCGCCACGGCTCGATATCATAGGGAGGGGTGTCGAACGCGCAGGCGTAGCGGACCACGGCGTCGATTATCTCGGATGCGGTCTCCGCAGGGATGATCCTGCTCACGGATTCGATGATGCGTGCATCATGGGACTAAGAACTCAGGATGGCACGGCGAGAGAGCCGCAGTCTGCCGTCTTCGTGCAGGACTAGCACCTGGCCGATCTCGTCTCCATCCACCTCCCATCCGCATCCTCCTATTCAGGACTCGAGTTTGATCTTGACCACGTCCATGCTATCGGCACTGCATGTGCCTGTGAAGGCATTATGGTTCCCATCCGAGCGAGAGGAAAGGCGGGAACGTAGACGTATACCAGGTCGTAGAAAGGCCCAATACGGTCGACTCTTTTAAATCAGAAGGCAGGAAAAACCTCATTCAGGTTAAATACGGACTCCTCCATCCACGCATCATGGAAGAGCAGACCAGCCGCCCTAGCAAGCACGTATGCCTGACGAAGAGAGGCGCATTGACTATAACCGAGGACCCGGAACACGAGATATTCGAGGCTCTCGCCGACAAGGACGTCCTCACTCTTGTCAGAGGACTCTCCAAGGAGGAGGCCAGATCCCCGTTCCCGGATGGGCTTTTCGGTCTCGACAACGCTTCCACCAACGCAGCCATCCGCAAGATGAAGAACGCCGGCCTGATCTCGTCCAGGAGAGACGGGAACGACCACGTCTACTTCCTGAACAAGCCCAGATTCAAAGACCTTATAATCTTCCTGAACGGCCTTATCGAGTGATCACAGGGTGCAGAGCCTGCACTGGGTGTTGGCGCAGACGGGATTGTCGATCTTCCACTTCAGGGCCCACGTCTTGAGCTCATGGATGACACCCAGGAGCTCCACGCTCGCCTCGGTCAGGCGGTACTCGCTCTTCATGGGGACGCACGATGTGTCCACCCTCCTCTCGATCAATCCCTGGGATTCCAGCTCCCTCAGACGTTCCGTGAGGACCTTGGCGGTCACCTCCTTCATGGACCTCTCTATCTCGGAGAACCTCTTCCACTCCGGCCCTTTGCTCATCTCGTGAATGATCAGGATGGTCCATCTCTTCGAGAGATAGTCCATCGTCTGGTAAACCGTGCACATCTTGTCCATGGTTTCCAAGCAGAAAGTGGCGGTATTTATAACATGGTATCTTTTAGAAACCTGCCACTAGGCGAGAGGACGATCGAGATGCTATGCAGACAATGCGAAGAGACGATTGCAGGAACCGGATGCGTGAAGAGAGGGGTCTGCGGAAAGACCGAAGAGCTCGCCAAGAGCCAGGACATCCTCGTCGGAGCCCTCATAGAGCTCGCAGCCAGCGGGAGGAAGGGCGACGAGGTCGATAAGACTATGGTCGACGGCCTTTTCATGACCCTCAGCAACACCAACTTCGACCGGAAGGTCATCGACTCCCAGACCGCGAAGGCGAAGACGCTCGTCGGGAAGGACGTGGAGATCAGGTGCAAGGACATCGTCTCCCTCGATGCCGACGACGACCTCAGGTCCCTGAAGGAGCTCCTCCTGTTCGGGCTGAAGGGGCTGGCCGCGTACTACCATCACGCGGTCGTCCTCGGCGGGAAGGACGAGGCTGTCACCGACTTCCTCAGGAAGGCCATGGCTTCCCTCGCCGAGAGCAGGACCGCTGACGAGCTGGTCGCCCTCAACATGGAGTGCGGAACCGTCGGAGCCGCCTGCCTGGCCCTTCTGGACAAGATGAACACCGGCGCCTATGGGGTTCCGGAGATCACGCAGGTGAGGACCGGGGTAGGGAAGAAACCCGGGATCCTGATCACCGGACACGACCTCAAGGACCTGGAGCAGCTCCTGGAGCAGACCAAGGGCACCGGAGTCGACGTCTACACCCACGGAGAGATGCTCCCCGCCAACGCGTATCCCGCTTTCAAGAAGTACGACAACCTCGTCGGGAACTACGGAGGAGCCTGGTACAAGCAGAAGGACGAGTTCGAATCCTTCAACGGGCCCATAATCGCGACCACAAACTGTGTCCTTATCCCCAAGGACTCCTACAGGGACAGGCTGTTCACCACCGGCACCGCCGGCGTGGAAGGTGTGAAGCACATCGACGAAGCGGACGGAAAGAAGGACTTCTCCGAGGTCATCGCCATCGCCAAGAAGTGCTCCTCTCCGACTCAGATCGACGACCTGAACCTGACCATAGGATTCGGCCACTCCCAGGTGCTGGCTCTGGCTGACAAGATCGTCGACGCCGTCAAGGCGGGAGCCATCAAGAGGTTCGTGGTCATGGCCGGATGCGACGGCCGCGAGAAGGGCAGGGAGTACTACACCGAGTTCGCCCAGAGCCTTCCCAAGGACACCGTCATCCTCACCGCCGGATGCGCCAAGTACAGATACAACAAGCTCGATCTTGGCGACATCGGAGGCATCCCCCGTGTGATCGATGCCGGACAGTGCAACGACTGCTACTCCCTCGTCGTCATCGCCAACGCTCTGGCCCAGGCATTCAACACCGACGTCAACGGCCTCCCCTTGTCGTTCAACATCTCCTGGTACGAGCAGAAGGCCGTCCTCGTGCTGCTGACCCTGCTCAGCCTCGGCGTGAAGGACATCATGCTCGGGCCCAGGCTCCCCGGATTCATCACACCCGGAATCCTGGACGTCCTCGTGAACACCTTCGGCATCAAGGCCAACGGGACCGTCGCCGGCGACATGGTCATACTCAAGATCGAGTGAAGAAACCCTTTCCGCCTGCGGGGAAGCCTCCCCCGCGGGCATCTAGAAGGCGTGTAAAATGGACAATCCTTTCAAACCAAGCGAGAAGTACAGCACGGCGACCGTGGTCATCACAGCCATAGCGGCGTTCGTGTCGCTGGCCTTCCTCGCTTATCTGGACCAGACGCTGTCCAACCCGTATCTCGTAGCGTCGTTCGGAGCCACCGCCGTGCTCATCTACGGAGCGCCCAAGGCTCCATTCTCCAAGCCCAAGAACGTGTTCTTCGGACACCTGTTCTCCGGGATCATCGGCCTCACGATCACCTTCATCCTGATGCAGACCGGAAGCTACGACGACCTCAAATGGGCCGGGATCGGCCTGGCCGGATGCCTGGCCATAGTAGTCATGATGCTGACCGGGACCGTCCATCCTCCGGGAGGAGCCACCGCGATCACCTTCGTCATGAGCGGGTTCGGTTCGATCGAATACCTGTTCGTCCCCCTGATGCTCGGAGTCGTGGTTATGATGGCGATAGCCTACTGCGCCAACTACGCGAAGAAGCATTTCGAAGAGAAGAGAACAGCTTGATCAAAGAGCCGGATCGATAGGTCCGGCCATTTATTGTTTTCAGGTCGAGAAAAGAGTTCGAATGATGGCGTATCCGCGACCGCAGAATGCATCGGCGCATCGTTTTTCGTCCTTCTGCACCGTATCATCGGAATCCTTTCGTTCGGGCGGATCCCGTCGGGCGCCCCTTGCGTCTCGCGCCATGCACCGCGAGGTAGAGGACCAGGTCTACGACAGCTATGACCGTCATGAGCAGGAAGTTTCCATGGAACCCGAGGGCGTCCTTCAGGGCTCCGTGGAGCATCGGCCCGATGCAGTAGGACAAGTCCAGGAAGATGTTGAACGTCGAGATGGCCACGGAGTACCTGGACCTCGGAGCGTCCCTGACTATGACGCTCTGGACGACCGACGACAGCTGGGCCATGAGAAATCCCAGGAACACGCCTGCAACGACAAGGTGCCACCCCTCGGACGCTTCGGCATAGAGGAAGAACCCGAAGATCCCGACGAGGAAGAATGGCAGGAGGGCGACGTTCTCCCCGTGATCATCGTAGAGCCTTCCGAGGAACAGCCTGGAGACGAGCGTCCCTATGGAGATGAAGACGAAGAAAAAGGTCGCCACGTCCTCCAGGCCGATGTCCTCTCCGTACAAGGAGGTGAACGTCAGCACTCCGGAGTATGCAAAGAAGAACAGGAACCCGACCATCGACAGGGGCACGGCGGAGGGTTCCACGAAGTCCCTGACGGACGTCCTGGAGCCCTTCGGCTCGGAAGCGAACTCAGCGCGGTCGTCCCTCATAAGCAGGGACAGGAGGGCGGTGACGGAGGCGAACACCGTCGCAAGGACGAACAGGCTCTCGTAGGAGCCATTTCTAAGCAGCCAGAGCGTCAGGAAGGGCCCTATGGCCGACGAGATGGTGAACGAGAGCGAGAAGTACCCTATCCCTTCTCCCCTGCGGGACGCCGGGAGCCCTTCTACCACGGCTGCATTGATGGCAGTCCCGGCGAGGCCGTATGCGAAGCCCTGGACAACCCTGACGACGGCCAGTGCGAACGGCTCCGTGACAACGAAGTACAGCGGGGTGACGACAGCGGCCGCAGCCATCCCCACAGCCACGGCCCTCCTCTTGCCCCAGCGGTCGACCTTGGAGGCGCACAGCATCCTAGCGGCAAGGTCTCCGACGATGAGGGCGCTGGTGAGAAGTCCGGCGGACGCTCCAGCGAGACCGAGCCCGTTCTCGGAATAGCTGGTCATCCCGGTGAACATCACGAAGAAGAACATCGCGTTGAAGAACATCAGCGTCCAGCATACGACGAAGTTCCGTGTCACGATAGGCTCCCGCTTCATGGCCACGGCTATATGGATACGGTATTTACGTAATTTCACGGAACGGAGGACGAGCCGAGTCGGACGCTGATCCGAGTTCGACCAGACCGAATCCTTCTGTAGCCACTCGTCTCCTTCACGGTCGCATGATCTTCATCATCGCCAAGGCCAGACCGACCTCATCAGCATGAACGTCCTCCAAAGGAGGAGCGACCCCCCCCCCCTCCGATGCCTTTCAACCGATATTCTCCAGTATGTGACAATCGCATCATGATGCCCGAACAGCGTTTTCCGAGCCCCATCTACCTTCGATGGTGTCGACCTTCGCCACGGAATGGAGCAGCTCGGACAGGTCCAACAGTCCTCATGGTAGAGCCTGATTATTTTCAGCGTATCAAAAACGACTCAAATTACCGCACAAATAGAATTTCGGTTTCATAAACAAACCGGGATGCACCCATTCTTCTGTGCTATACGCTGAATAGATACAGTCAATGAATCAAGTGAAAATAGTAATCCGGGGAACCGATGTCCCCGGTAAAGCATTTCATTCGCCATCGTCGACGGTTTCTTTCAAGATTACATGAGGACTTCCATCTACTACTGTAATCTCGCAGTTTATTCCGTAAACGTCTCTGACGAGGTCTTCGGTAATCACATCGATCGGTTTTCCGACTTTGTATATGATTCCCGGCTCCTTCATCACTACGATCTCGTGAGAGTATCTTGCGGCTATGTTGAGGTCATGGCATATCATGATAACGAGTTTATTCTCCATCACAGCCAGGGCGCGAAGGAGTTCGGCAACGAACACCTGATGCTTGACATCCAGGTTGGACGTGGGCTCGTCCAGGATTATGCATGGCGTCTCCTGAACCAATCCTCTGGCTAGGGCGACCCTCTGGTGCTGTCCTGCAGAAAGTTCGTTGAAGTTTCTCATCGCAAGATCTTCAAGAGAAAGCATCTCAAGCGCTCTACGAACGGTCTCGAGGTCTTTACGGGTAGTCCTCCATCCTTGGATATTGTGCCTTCCTATCAGAACCGTATCCATAACAGTCATTGCAAATATGTCCTGAGTTCCTGCGGGGACGAAGGCAACCTTCATGGAAATATCCTTGCTGGTCATCGTTTTGATGTCGACACCATCTATAAGCACCTCTCCTGTATATCCTTTGTTAACCCTATTCATACACTTGACGAGAGTAGATTTTCCGACACCGTTCGGGCCGATGATACATACCAGCCCCGGTTTGTCGAACTTGAGATTGATGTCGGTGAGGACGTGATGCGTCCTGTAACCGAAATCCAGGTTTCTGACTTCGTATTCCATGAGATCACCATACGTTGGAGTTCTTCCTCAGCAGGAGCCACAGGAACACGGGCCCTCCGATGAAAGCAGTGATAACCCCTACCTGCAACGTAGCCGGTTGGATAACCACCCTTCCTACAAGGTCGGAAACCATCAGGAGAGCAGCTCCGAATACGGCTGAGGCAGGTACAAGATATCTGTTGTCGGCTCCGATGAACAGCCTGACAACATGAGGCGCAACCAGACCGACAAATCCTATCAGACCGACGAAACTGACTATGCTGGCTGTTACCAATGCAACTAGAATCATCATGAACGTTCTGAGTTTGGAAGTGTCAACTCCCAAAGAAGCCGCCATATCATCCCCAGTTGAGAGGACGTTCAGCTTCTTGGAGAGTAACATGACAACCAGAGAACCGGATACTACGAATAATCCGGAAACGGTGATGTCCTCCCAAGACGCACGGGACAGGGAACCGACCTGCCATTCATATACCGCTTCCAGATCATTGGGATCCGCCATAAGCATCATGACTGTGGTGAATGCGTTGAAGATGTACATCACGGCTATACCTGCCATGATCATGGTTGTCGGAGAGGATTTTTTAATCTTAGCCAAAGCCACGATCAGTGCCGTGGGTATGAGCGAGAATAAGAAAGCGTTGGCGACCAGCCCGTATTCTCCAGCGACGACTGTGAATCCGGCGAGCATAGCCATGGTGGCTCCGAACGATGCTCCGGAAGAAACTCCGGTAGTGTACGGGTCAGCTAAAGGATTCATCAGGGTGCTCTGCATTGCGGCACCGCAAATAGCGAGTCCCGCACCGGCTACTATAGCCATGAATATGCGGGGCATACGGAGGTCGATTATGACATAATCGTAGTTCACGTCCGTGATGTTGCCGGTAATATGGTTCCAAAGGGTCTCATACGTCTCCACGAAAGTGATGTTCATGGGACCGATAGTGCAGGCGAGGCCGGCGGTAACGAACATGACCACAATGCATGCGACCATGAAGATCCATTTCTTCCAGACGTAGTTGTCATACTGCCTGTAGGATTCTCTGTCCTCTTCAGACTCTTCGCGAATTTCCATCCATTTGGAAAGAGCCCTGGCGGTCTTGGCGCTTACTAGAGGATCGTTTACCGGGATGCGGCGTTCCGTCATAGGGACTCCTTCCGGCACGGAGGAAATCCCTGCCATGTTATCCGAATCAGTCATACTGGTCTTCGGCTCCTTGTATAGATGTGCCTGTCCCGGCTGGGACAGGCGAGAAGTTTCAGGGTTTGGTCCTGTTAAGCTGGAAGACAATGAGTCCTCCTGCATTCTTCAGGTCAGTCTTCTTGTCGAGCAGGGTGAAGTTGTCGAAGTAGTAGTCGACGTAGTTCCATCCGTCCTCCTCAGAGAAGAGGTCGGGGTAGACGTACGAGCAGAGAAGATACAGAACGGCGACTCCCGCATAAGTTCCGAAGGTTTCGTAGCAGACTCCGTAAACATCTCCTTTCTTGTATGCGTCAAAGTTCTTGAAGTAATCCGCTTTCTCTTTGAATACTGCGTATGCATCGTTGTAAGAGGTAGCATCCGTCAGAGAACCCCACATGCTGATAATGAGTACATCAGGGTTTACGGTAAGCAGATACTCGATGGTAGTGGTATAACAAGGGCCGGTAGCTTCCGAAGAAGGAGTGAGGGCGGGAGTCATGGGAAGGTTATCTCTGACGTTTGTGTAATCTCCCATGGTTCTTCCGTTGGAGAGACAGTCATCCACAGAAGTCTCAACAGCCTGGTTGGTGTTGTAGGGAACGACAAAAGTCTTCTTGTCAAGTCCAGCAGCGTCGAAAATCGTTTCGATCTTGTTGTTGAGGTTATTCCACCAGTTATAGAAGGTGAGTGCATTGTCCATCTGGTCGAAGATGAATCCGGCAGTAATAAGTCTGGCAATCGGTGGAACGTAGGAGAGGTTGATTACCTGATCGAACCTGAGGTTGAGACAGTCGATTCCGTATCCGGACTCATGGAGAGCGACGTTGAGGTCATATGTGGATCCGGTTCCCATAATGACGGTGACTCCAGCATTCTGGTAAGCGGCGAGAGCCTCTTCGACGGTCTTTCCATCCCCCATGTTGTAGAACGAGTGAACTCCAGGGTACATGGTGTCAGTAACTTTCTCCTGGGTCCATCTGGCGGTTCCAGCGGTAATCTGGTCGTAGTTACCAAGGATCTGAGCGCACATATATCCGTAGTCGTAGTTGATACCGATCTTTCCGGTTACGGGATAATGGATGTAGTCGGGGTATCCATTGGAGTTGACGTAGTAAAGAAGCGTCTTTTCTTTGTTGAGGATCTTCTGAAGAGCGGTGACGTCGCTGTTATTGACTTTACCGTCGCAGTTCACATCAGCGAAGGGGTTCTTGTTTTTGTCCCAGCTGTTGTCCGCAATAATCTTTCTGAGAGCGGTCATGTCTGAGTTATCGATGTCCATATCGTTGTTGACATTCCCGTAGATGACGAGATTGCATTCTTCAATTGCGGGGAACTTATCGTAGCAACCCTCTTTTCCGGTGATAGAGGTGTTCTGCTCCGCATTAGCGATGTCATTGAGGTCGTATTTGTTGTCTCCGCCTTTGCCGTTCTGCCCCATGAGGACAACAGCAGCGACGGCAACAAGAATAACGGCGACTGCGACAATCGCGATTGCCATATATTTCTTGTCCATGTTATCACTTGGATGAAATATCCAATTATCCATAATCAAGTATTATTTAAATAGATTTCTCGCAATTAACGAACATAACGGGCAGGTATGCATATTGGTGTGCGAAACAGAAGGAAACAGCAGTCGATGATACAGACCGCCGATGAGTGCCTCGATCTACTGCCCCTCAGGGATAGGCCGTGCAAAGGGTCTGCGGGAAGCTGCTGAGCGACATGATCCTGCTCATGATCTGCCTCAACATGCGCAAAGGATGGCTTCCACCAGCTTCGCTCTCACCGAAATCATAACGACCGCCAAGTACCTGATGTGCTGCACAGACGTCTTCTTCCGATAAACGCAACGAAATCTTTCCAGCCGAATGGCTCGAATTACCACTGGGTGAACGACGACTGCTTTGTTATCGAGCCGACATCATGTTCTACAAATACAATAATTAAACAGCACGTTTTCTACAGGTCGAAATGCACCATGGCCGATCGATTGCGAACGTCCGACACCTGTCCGTTATGGTTGGCCAATCCTCTGGCCAGGAAGAGCTCGGCCTTGGTGTTGACGTTCACCGAAAGGTCTATGCGGCCGGTCTTGAACAGGAACTCCTCGAGGTAGTCCCCCCTGAGGGTCCCCTCGCGGCTCATGATGCAGATGCCGGACAGCACCCAGTTCTTCCCGCCGTCCTCGCGGGTGTACGAAGGGGTTATCCCGACGCTGCGTACGGTATCCTCGTCCACCACGGCGATGGCCGACTGCATCTCGCCCGGCTTGAAGAAGTCCAGGAACTCGTCCACGGCCTCCGTAGTGAGGAGAGGAAGGTCCGAGGGACAGGTGAGGACGTATTCGCCGTGCATCGTCTCGAAGGACGCGTGAAGGTCGTCCATGAAGCTCTCCCCGGAGGTCCTTATGGTCTCCACGCCGATGCTGTCCAGGAACGCCTCGGTCTCCAGGGTGTTGTCGCTCACTGATACCAGTATCCTGTCTATCCTGGAGCATGCGGATAGGGCGTCCACTACCCTTTTGACGGTGGGAACCCCACCGACCAGCTGCATGGGCTTCTCGATTCCGCATCTTCCCATGCGGGAGCCTTTTCCGCCGGCGTTCACGAGGGCTTCCATCAGATCACCAATACAAATGCAATGCCCATCGCCAGGGTAACTAAGGGCCTGCAGACCTCGTTCGTGGCGCCCAGGATGTCGCCGTTGACCATGCCGAACACCCTGTTGGCGTTGCGGGCCATTATAAGGCCCACGATAGCCGATACGACGATCCCTGCGACGAGCATGACGGCTATGGGCAGGAGCATGTCCTCCAGGGCGGCTCCGGTCAGCCATACGTACAGCAGCGATGCTAGGAAAGCTAGCAGTGCTCCGCACAGGAGGCTCACCGCGATCCCCTTGGCGGCAGACTTGGGAGTGGTCATGGACACCTGCCTTCCGGCCATCCCCTTCCCGGGAAGGCCGAACGAGGCGGCGAACACCATCGCGTTCTTGACCATGACCTCGGTCAGAGGAGCCAGCATGAGGAGCGTCAGAGGGCCCCAGGTCGAGTATATGGCGAAGGTGGTGAGGGTCACCGTCAGGGCCACTCCGATGCCTCCTGCGCCCACCAGCGTGTCCTTGAGGGCACGAATGTGGTCCTCCCTCTGTCCGGAGACGATCATCCCGTCCCCGAAGTCGGTGAGGCCGTCGAAATGGATGAACTTGCTTCCGATGTAGACGATAAGAAGACAGAAAACGGCGGCGAGGAGGCCCAGGTCGACGAATATCTCGCGCGACAGCAGAACGCATCCGGCCATCGCGAGCATCAGCGGTATCCCGAACAGTATCCCCACGACCGGGACCAGATGGAACCTGGTCTCCATGGAGTCCATCTCCCTCTGGGTGATGTCCATGTGCCACAGGGTGAAGAACGAGATCATGCCCTTGAGGGCCGAGAACCCGCTGGTGCCGTCGGATCCCATCGGGATTTCCTCCCGGCGTCCTCCGCGATGGCGGTCACGATGCCCTCGACGGTCCCGTGGCTCAGGTCGGGGGTTATCCCCAGGTAGGAGCGGCAGATGTCGTAGACCATCGGCATCACGGTGACGTTCCCGTCGTCGGCGAGAGAATCTATGCGGTCGGATGCGAAGACGGCCAGGTCCAGGAAGGTCCTGACGTCCTCGCCCTTGAGGTATTCAGCCAAGGATTCCGCGTACTCGTCCTTGGTCATGGGCGTTCCGGAAAGGGTCCACATCGCGTCCATTCCGTACCCCAGCCTCTCCAGGAGCTTCATGGGCTCCTCGGGGACAGGATGCTCCCCTCTGGCCTCCAGAGCGTACCCTACGGCGGCCCTGGATGCCCTCGCGGCGGCTATCCCGATGTCCGAGCCTGTGCCCGTGTAGCCGACCCTCTCGCCGTGCTTGGGGCAGAAGATCGCCATCGCATCGGATGTGGTTCCGGTCTCCCTGAACCCGCGGTCGGCCATGGCGGCGGATTTGCCTTCCACCAGAGGCATGAACATGTTGATCTTCCCGGCCTCGGTGAGCGGGCTCTCCGTCACCAGGGCGATGTTTATGGTGCCGGCCATCATCTTCGCCGCTCTGGCCAGGGATACGATATGGCGGGCGGGCCAATCAACCAGCTTGTCGCCGGCGACCACGTGGTTGCTGAGGCCAGCGGTGGCTATGGCGCAGACGGGGACGCCCTCGAAGACGACCTCCTGCTTGTTGAAGACGTACGGCACCTCGGCGGCGGTCATCATCCCGACGGTGTTCTCGGGAAGGCCCAGCGCGTCCCTGACAGACATGGCGTGGGCGATAGGGTCGTCGTGGTCGTAATCGTGCGGGACCTGCATTATGAACATGGCGTCCGCCTCGGTCGAGCCTCCGTTGAGTATGGCAGAGGACAGCGCCTCCATGGTCTCCGTGAAGCGGACGACCCCGACGCTGAGCCCCTCGTGCTCGACGATCTCGCAAGATGAAATGCACTTCAAAACAAACACCCCCATATCTGCTGGACGTATCCTTCCACGAACGTCTGTACGTGTATGCCCAATAAAGCGTATAATATGAACGTAACGGTTAGCATGTAGATGATGGAGGTCAGCTCCACCAGCCTGCAGCAGCGCCTTATGTCGTCGGTCGTCGGCATCGGGCCGGTGCCCATGATGTAGACGCCCTTCTTCTCCATGCTTATCCCCAGGGTGGCCGCCACCGCCGTCATGGACCATCCGCTGTTGGGGCTGGGGGTCTTGGTGTGCTCCGCCTTGGCGGCTGGGACAGCGGCTCTCCAGTCCATCCCCAGGAGCATCCCGGCGAACGCGACGAAGTAGGGGGATATCCTGGCGGTGAGAAATCCAAGCACGTCGTCGAACTTGGCGGGGAAGTACCCTATCCTGGCGTACTTCTCGTTGAGATAGCCCCACATGGCGTCCATGAGGTTGGCGCAGCGGAACATGACCGCTCCGGGGAGGCCCAGGAGCCCGAAGTAGAACGTGGGCGAGCAGATGCTGTCCACCAGGTTCTCGGAAACGGTCTCGCAGCAGGACGAGGCTATGTGCTCGGCGTCCATGCCCTTGGTGTTGCGGCTGACGATCATCTGCACCTTGGCAGCGGCGTCCTCCACCCTTCCGGCTTCCAGATCGGCTGCGATGGGGTCGCAGTGGTGCCTGAACGAGAACACGGCGAAGGTGATCTTGAACATGAACGCGGTGGCGACGATCCATGCTATCTCGCCCCAGAACGGGGACGCCAGCTGGGTGACGCCGTAGCGGGCCAGCGTGGTTATGAGCAACCCTATGGTGCAGAACAGCGCGAACACCAGGAGATAGGAGAGGAACCCTATGACGGTGGCGCTGAACGAGGTGCGGTTCTTCACCCTGCGGTTGATGGCGTCCAGTATGTTGCCCATCCATCTCAGCGGATGGACGGGGTTCGGGAGCTCCCCTATAAAGCGGTCGATCAGTATCGCGAGAACCACGACGAGGAGAGCGTCCACCCAGAATTCCATCTCATCATCGACCGTTGATTATCGAATCCACGGCGGCGATGAAGCGGCAGTTCCTGTCGCGGTCTTTCACGCTGTAGCGGATGTAGTCTTTGAACCTCTCTCCGAACGAGGAGCAGTCGCGCACCATTATGCCACGGGCCAGCATCTTCTTCTTGAACTCGCCGGCGTCCATTCCCAGGGGCCTGACGGAGCTGAAGTAGAAGAACGAGTCCGAAACGGGGCCTGCGGGGAATCCGAGCTCGTTGAGGGACGTGTTCATCACCTCGGACTCGGTCGCCATGGCAGCGGCGGCGTCGTCCACGTAGTCCATCCTGTCGCGGATGAGGACGTTGGCGACGGTCTGCTCGATCTGGCCGACGTTCCAGGTCATGCGGACCTTCTCCATCTCGGTGATTATGTCGGGGTTGGAGAACCCGAACCCTATCCTTATGCCGGGGATGGCGAATGACTTCGTCAGGGAAGACGCCACTATGAGGTTGGAGAAGCGCCCGACCATGCTCGAGAGCGTCACGTCGGCGTATCCGGGGACCAGCTCCAGCAGGGTCTCGTCCAGGAAGACCAGGGTCCCGGTCTCCTCGCACTCCCTCACTATGGACACTATCTTGTCCCTGGGCTCCACCCTCCCGGTGGGGTTGTTGGGATTGCATATGTATACGGCCTTGGCACCCTGCGCTCTCTGGATGAAGCTGTCGGCGTCCAGCCTGAAGTCGTTGTCCTCGGACAGGTCGTTCCAGTCGATGGATCCGCCGACAATGCGGGTCTGCTGAGCATACTCCGCGAAGGAGGGCCTGCTCAGAAGTATCCTGTCGCCAGGGCGATAGAACGTGTTGGGGACGTTGCGTATGATGTCGGAAGAGCCTGCTCCGACGGTGATGCAGTCGACGCTGACGTTGAAGGCCTTGGAGATGGTGTCCTTCAGCTCGGCGCAGGAGTCGTCCGGATAATGGCCTATGTCTCCAACCGCGGACGCGATGATCTCCGCCAGGTCGTCGGGAGGTCCGAAAGGATTCAGATTATGGCTGTAATCCTCGACATCCTCCAGCTTCCAAGCCTGCCCGCCATGGACGGTCTTGGGAAGTCCGGAAAGCTCTTCCCTAGGCAGAATGCGTCCCCTCATCGCATCTCGAATGTCTAGAATCTATATATTTGGTTTGCAAAGACGAACGAAGATGTTGCGTAGGCTAAGATGGTCGGGCCATCCTGGCAATCTTTGTGGAGAATCGGGTTTTCGCTGGATTTTTACACGCTACATACGATGTCGGATTATGGACGGAAACGGCTACAGGGATCGCTTCCCGGCCTTCGCAGAGGCCACGGAGAGGTTCTACTCCGGGGAGATGCCGGCGAAGGAATACAAAGGCATATCCGGAGGCTTCGGAAGCTACGCCCAGAGGGGCGGGGAGAGGAGCATGGTCAGGCTCAGGCTGGCCGGAGGAAGGGTCTCCGGGAAGGACCTTGGATTCATTCGCTCCGCCATCGAGGAGTACAGGCCGGAGATGGTGCACCTGACGACCTGCCAGTCCATACAGCTGCACGGGCTGGACGGAGAACAGGTCATAAAGCTCGTGGACAGCGCGTTGGGGCACGGTATAGTCACGTACGGAGGCGGAGGAGACTACCCCAGGAACGTCACCGCTACGCCTCTGTCGGAGATAATAAACTCGGCGGAGCCTGACGTCCAGCCGTACGCCAAGGCGGCGGAGAGGTATCTGCTGAAGGCTTCGATGGGCGTGAATCTGCCGAGGAAGCTGAAGGTGGGGTTCTCGAACACGATGGAGAACAACACGGATGCGACAGCGAGGGACCTCGGGTTCGTCACGAACGGGAAAGGGGCCTTCGACGTATACTCCGGAGGAGGGCTGGGCGCCAACCCGAAGCTCGGCATTCTGATCGAGGAGGACGTCCCGCCCGAGGACGTGGGGTTCTATCTGAGGGCTATGCTGGACATGTTCGTGAGGCACGGAAACTACGAGGACAGGTCCAAGGCCAGAGTGAGGTACATAAGGGACTCCCTGGGAGACGAAGGGTACGCCGAGGAGCTCAGGAGCCTCGCGGAGGCGGCCAGGAAGGACCCGGACGCGAGGATGGAGGTCCCGAAGACCATAGTGATAACCAAAAGAGGTGACGGCTCCGTCCCGAAGAGCCGGAAGGCCAAGCCGCAGAGGCAGGACGGACTGTACTACGTCGCGTACCATCCCATCGGAGGGGACCCGAAGCCGGAGAAGATGGTCCGGATCCTGAAGATGGTCGAGGACGTCGGGGCGGAGATCCGGGTCGGCCCGAACCAGACGCTGTACGCGGTGAACCTCACCGGCTCGGAGGCCGACATGTTCGCGGAGCTGGCCGACGACGGGGCGAGAACAAGGTTCCAGTCGTCGATCTCCTGCGTAGGGAACACGGTATGCCAGATAGGCCTCCGCGACTCCAAGGGCCTCCTGGACGCCCTGGTGGAGATGGACCGCAGGAACGGGTTCAGGGACGGCACCCTTCCGACCGTGAGGATCTCCGGATGCGTCTCTTCCTGCGCCGCGCACCAGGTGGGCACACTGTCGTTCAAAGGATGCCCCTCCATCGAGGGGGAGCCGGCGTTCGAGCTCCACTTCGACGGCTCCCACGTCCGCGGCAAGGAGAGGCTCGGGACGGTCCTGGGAAGGATGAGGGCTGCGGACATCCCCGGATTCCTGGAGGATATTGGCAAGTCCGTGGAGGCCAGCGGGAAGGATTTCTACGGATGGTGCGACAGGAACCCGTCCAGAATAATCGAATTAGCGGGCAGAAGGCTGATGGTCCGAGCAGTTCCGGGGGAGGCGTTTCATCGAATCCCGTGCCTTCCCCGATTAATCTTTTATAACGTCCGATTTATCTGTATACGGAATAGACCGACTGGGTTTCCATTCCGGAAGAGTGGATTGTGATGGATGATAACGAGTTCTACAAGGAGAGGGCGGAGGACTGCCTCAGGATATCGAAAATACCCCCGGGCCTCTACGACGCATACGATGTCAAGAAAGGTCTGCGCGACAAGGACGGGAACGGGGTCCGCGCCGGGATCACGAACATCTCGAAGGTCATCGGGGTGAACAGGACCGGGGACGGATCCGAGCCCTGCGACGGGCGCCTGTCGTACAGAGGATACGATATCAGGGACATCGTCCTGCACCATGGGGACTCGGGCCTCAGATTCGAGGAGGCGGCCTACCTGCTGCTCTTCGGGAACCTGCCGTCGAAAGAGGAGACTGAGGAGTTCAGGAAGGTGCTCACCGACCATATGGAGCTCCCTGGGGACTTCGTCAAGGACTTCATCCTGAGGGAGAGCGGCCACGACATCATGAACACCATGGCCAGAGGGGTGCTGGGGCTGTCTGCATACGACAGGAGCGCCAACGACAACTCCCTAGGCAACGTCATAAGGCAGTGCCTGGAGATCATCAGCAAGCTGCCGATGCTGGCCGTGTACGGGTACCAGGCGTACTCCCACTACGACAACAAAGGGCACCTGGTCATCTTCAGGCCGGATCCCGACAAAGGGGTATCGGAAAACATCATGCACATGCTGAGGCCCAAAGGGGACTTCTCCCCGCTGGAGGTCGAAGTCCTGGACGCGATGCTCACGCTCCATGTGGAGCACGGAGGAGGGAACAACTCCGCGTTCACCGCCCGCGTGGTGGCGTCCTCCGGATCCGATTCGTATTCCGTCATAGCCGCGGCGCTACTGTCCCTGAAAGGCCCGAAGCACGGAGGGGCCAACATCAAGGTCATGGAAATGTTCCAGGACATCAAGGACCACGTGAGCGACACCGACGACAAGGGGGAGGTCGCGGCGTATCTGAAGAAGATAGTCTCGAAGGAGGCCTTCGACCGCCAAGGGCTCGTGTACGGCATGGGGCACGCGGTGTACACCCTGTCCGACCCGAGAGCCATCCTGCTCAAGGACTTCGCCAGGAAGCTGGCCAAGGAGAAGGGGAGGGAGAAGGACCTGAGGCTCCTGGAATCCATAGAGGAGCTGTCCCCGGACATCATACGCGGGAAGAAATGCGGAGCCAAGAAGATCTGCGCCAACGTGGACCTGTACAGCGGATTGCTGTACGACATGCTGGGGATCCCGAAGGAGCTGTTCACCCCAATGTTCGCCGTCGCCAGGGCGGTGGGATGGAGCGCGCACAGGATCGAGGAGCTCGTGACCTCAGGGAAGATCATCCGCCCGAGGTACATCAGCATCGCGGAGGACAGGGACTTCGTGCCGCTGGATATGAGGAGGGAATGATCTGGATTAACTTCAATTGAACCAGATCGACACTTGTTTATTTGGGCAGTCCATTGGAGCCATGAGCGAGAAGCGAGCTGATGTGCCCACCTAAAAAAAACACTCAGTTACCTATAGAGATCTATTCGGATGATCTTCCAGACGTTGTACCGGTTAACTCAGTCGTGCTCAACATAGGAATGATGGATGTTGACCTACTGGACAACGGTACGCGGCACCCCAATCTTGCCCAGATGAAAATGGCTGGTTATTGTAAAAGCAGAGGGCATAAAATCAAATTAATTTACTAGGAGGAAGACCTGAATAATCTCGAAAGGTATGATCTAATAATAGCGTCTAAGGTTTTTAATTTCACAAAAATTCCCAAACAATTAGAGAAATATCTAAGGCCATACCTCAATAACCTTTCTTCTTTAAATGGATGTATAAATAAAGCATTGAACAAGTACGAAAAAAAAAGACCGACAAAAACCGTACTACTGATAGGGGGTACAGGGTTCTTTGAAATTGATGGAGGACGCAACCTCCACCACGATATTGAGCATTTTAGGCCACTATACTCTCTCTACAAAGATTATGTGGATTGTAAAATATCAGAAGGAAGAAAAAAATCCTATTTTGACGACTATCTAAACTACTCCATTGGTTTTACATCAAGAGGCTGCTTCAGAAAATGCCACTTTTGCGTTAATAGAAAATACGACCATGCATTCGTTAATTCCCCCTTAGATGAATTTTTAGATAAAGATCGTCCAATGATTTACTTATGGGATGACAACATCTTCGCTTTAAAAGACGGATGGGAAAAAATTTTTGATGATCTGAATGCCACTGGGAAACCATTTCAATTTAGACAAGGTCTTGATATTCGTTTGTTGCAAGAGGGTCACGCTAAAAAACTTTGCAACAGCAAGTACCATGGAGACTTCATATTTGCTTTTGACCATGTAAATGAAGCCAAACTCATAGAGAGAAAATTACAATTGTGGAGGAAGTGGTGCTCTAAAACAACAAAACTGTATGTACTATGTGCGTTTGACTCGTGGGACTACGAAGTTGTTGCTACAGATCTTCAAGATAATTACCACCACTACTTCTTGAAAAGAATGAATGGCTTCAATAGCCAGGAAGAACGTGACCAAGTGGACATAGAAGGCGTCTTCGAACGCATCCAGATCCTGATGAAGTACGGTTGTCTTCCATATATTATGCGTTTCGAAAAGTACAAAGAAAGCAGATACAGAGGCGTCTATACAGAATTGGCAAGGTGGTGCAACCAACCCAATTTCTTCAAAAAGAAATCATTTAGACAGTTTTGCGAAGCGAATAGGGACTACAACAACAACGAGATGTGCGCCTCCTATCAAGCAATGCTGTTGTTTGAAAGAGATCGCCCCGACATTGCAAAAAAATACTTCGATATGAGATTTGATCAAATAAACGAGTGCGTAGTTAGCTATGGAAGAAAAATGACACATCCTTGTGATGTTTGTAAAAACAAAGGGGAATACTTAACCTGGGACGATTTCTTCAATGATAATACAGACAAAATCACTTTTATAAGACAATACTTTGAGGGGAGTCTCGATTTCTCTTGTTTTATTGTCAAACCTCGTCACTGCTGTATGAACAAAACACCGATCAATGCCCTCGCGTATAAGGTCCTGCATACATTACATGAAACCCCAATAGAAGCCATTCTTGACATTATTGATAATATCCCTGATTCAGATTTAGTTCCAGAAGACATCCCGCAAATTAGCAAATTAAAATATGCTGCCGATGGACTGGTCCACCTCTCAAAATCCGGCCTTACATATGTTGTGTTTGGTTCCTTACTGGAAGGACGTAAAACGGATACAGAGGTTAGTAAACAAAAGTATGGGGAAAACCATGCCAAGATACTTGCAATGTTAGATCTTGCATGGATAGATAAAAAAGAAAAACCCAATACTATAAAAATATCACCAATCGGTGAATGTCTTCGGAACTGCAATTACAATGACATAGTACCGAAGTTAATTCTTCGCACACCGGTTATTCAATCTCTTATGAAAAAATCAAAACTGAATCCAATCGATATCAGAAATGATCTAACAATGTTAAAAACTAGCACTGCCGTACGTAGAACAACATCAATCAAAGCCTTATTAAAAGAATTGAAGAAACTTAACTCGAACGAAATAGACAAGCGTTTGAACAACATCATGCCGGAAATAGAATGAAACAATACAATAGGCAGTGAGACTGATGGAACAAACTTCTGACTCCCTCTTGACTAATGAAGAACGTATGCTGCTAGAAAAATATTTTTCAAATCCAGATTATAAAGACAATATAAAAGAGAATGAAGCTCTGCCTCTATTTAATGCAATATATAAAGCAGACCTTCACCAAATACTAGAGGTAGTCGATAAAAGCAGCATATCCTTGTTAAGAGCAAAAGAAACACCGATGTTTAGCTCCGTTGATGCATCCATCATCTATTCAATAAATCATCTTTTAGCTGAGCCCCTTACCTATAACGAATTAGGAAGTTTGCTCCCTGGTTGTTCGTCCGACAACATACCTGCATTGAAAAAGTATGGAGAATGCCATGGAAAATTGCTTGCATCAGTGGGATTGGCTAAAATCAATCGCACTACACCTCGTACAATCATGTTAACAAAAATGGGAGTCATTTTCTCTAGATTAAACGATGATGAAAGATACAAAATGTTTTCCAAGATGCTACTTTCTACGGGAACTATTAAAAATTTAATGATCCAATCAAAATACGGACCAGTATCGATTGATAAGGAACTGTCTTCGGTTCACAATGGAACCACGATCAAAAGAAGACGCAATAGTACAAGAGCACTGCTCAAGACTATTGACCACAGCTTCCCTTATGAACTCGAAGACAGATTGAGGAACATTTTTGATTAATTACCTTCCGAACGCCAGTTCTTCCAAACATTCCTCAATAGTGTCATCCAAAGTATTCTCAAGTGCTGCATCATACTCATCGTTAAATTGTGCACACACTTTCGATGAAATGTTCCTGCAAGTTTCTGCAATAACGGCTATTTCATCAACATTAACTACACCAAACACCACAGACAACAAACTTTTCAAAGCTTCTGTATCTAATTTACCATTATTATAAATTGATACATAGTATGTACTATTCTTTGAAACATACAATGAATAGGTGGAGCCTGGTAACTCATTTACAGTACTCATTATCTTAGAAGAGGGCCGCTTTGTTGTTGCTTTCGTGCCACCTGAAAATTTCTCATAGGGTATAGAGATCCTTTCTATGGAGGATAAGAAATTATAAGACTCTTCCATCAATTCCATGAAAATACTTTCGTATTCCGAACTATTTTTTATTGATGAGGTACTAGAAAATGCATGAGATGCAATAGTTGCGAATAGAATGACCTTATTGCGATCGCTTAATTTATCACAGCCACAATCATATTTTTCATTGAATGCTTCCAACAGCGTTTCTAATGTTAGTCCGTAATACCTCGACTCTACCTCCCAAACGCCTTTTGAAGTCAAAACATAAATTCCAGGCTTGTATAATACTACATATCCATATTTTTCCAATTGTTTAGCAAAAGGATCCGACATAGTGGCATTATAGCAACAATTAGCAGCAGTTATACTCTTTACTATCTTGTTCTTTGTACTCTTCAATGAACTACATAAAAAGCTACCTTTTTTGATCGAGGACGAATCGCAACACCTATCGTACATCCGTTTAAGTATTGATAATTCTGCTTCATCCAACATACGGAATCACCTCCGGTTCCTTTCCTGGACTCGCCATCAATCCCAAAAGCAAAAAACCATCATCATACAGTTCTTTTAACCTAGATTGAACATCAGATACCATGTCCGGATCCATGTGCTCTGATTCATCAAACATCGCCAACATTATCTTCCCAGAATTACTATTTAACAAACTCTTGAGATATGCATTTTGAGATTCTCCCGTACCCGTATCCTGGTACGAGATAACCACGCCTGATTTTGTAACGATCTCTTCCTTTAGGTTGTCCACACGAACGACTTCATACTCTATACCAATGTGGCGAATGGTTGCAACCCTTTTTCCAAGCTCAAACCACACAGATTCGATAAAATCATTATTTTCAGAATAAGAAGTTGGCTCTATCCTATTGGTCAAATCGGTCATTATCTTAATCTTAGTTCCCATGTCTTTTCCAATAGATCCGACTTGGGTCTGAAGTTCGTTCAATTCTTCCTGATAATCTATAAGTGGATTGACGGCATAGTCTTCCATTTCTCTCAATTTAACTTCATTGTACTGTAACTTGGAATTAAAACCATTTCTTCCCTCTAATTCACTGTTTAACACAGATACGCTGCTGTCTAACTCGCCTATTTTTTCTTTAAGTTTAGTTAATTCATAACTACAGTATGCAGAAACATCTGGATTGTTCAATGCCGTTAAAATTATGGAGGAACATATCTCTGGGTATACGTCGTATTTCTTTGCCACCGACTCGAGCCTCTGTAATTCCTCATAGGCCTTATTCACCTTTTGTGCCAATTCTTCATCAGTCCCATACTCTTCGATAACAGGCTCTGGCAATATCGATTTTAACTTGGCTTCCGCGCCCTCAATATCAGAAGCGACCTTGCTCAATGAGGACACTATTTCTGCCATAGTATCAAATTCCTCTTTTTGAACTCTAAGACTTTGATACTCTTCTAAAAGTTTAGAGTAAACTTCTGATAAAGGGCTGTCCAAGATCTTCATTTCAGAATCCAAGTGTGCACTCAGAATGTCTATCAATCCCTTCAGAACATCAGATTTAGAAGCACTCTCATCTTCCATTATATTCTTTTTTTCAATTTCGATCTGTGACTTCAGATTATTACATTTTTCTAAAAATGCATTGGGGAGCTCTTTTTTAGCTAGCATGTCTTCAACATCTAGCTCATAATTAAGCCATGGCACTGAACTCAAGTGCTCAATCATATTAATTTTATCACATGATAAATCATATGATTCTTTTAACCGCTGACAAGCCACCCTAGCATTAGATACCGACAAATCATATTCGGCTTTTATTTTCTTATTTGAGGTTTTAGCTTTCCTTCCTTGCTTATTTTTATCCAACTGTTGCATGTACAAATCATGATAATATGACTGGGCATTGGCTAGCATTTTTGCATAATAAAGGCTAGTTAACTCAGTCGATAATTGTTTGTTGGCGTCTCTTTGATTTATCTTTTCACCTATTGTTTTATTAAGTTCCGCTATTGTTCTTCTCAACGACTCTATTTTAGAAGGATCTTTAGAATTTTTTAATTCGGTTTGTTTATTTTTTATAGTTGCTACCAAAGAATCAATACGCTGTTTTACATCCATTTGTTCTGATTTCATTTGTTCCAAAATCCCACTTATTCTTTCCAAAGGATTGTCGGGGATGTCATATATCAATGCATATTTTTTCAAAAATGATTCTTGGTGATGTTATACTTTTTAGTTGATATTTTATATTTATACTCCCATCTCATTCTAGTGGTTAAATGGGAGAACGGGGCCCAAAGCAAAAGTATACGGATGTATCCTGTCCCAACGAAGAATGCG
>SUSZ01000034.1 GCA_015063165.1 Thermoplasmata archaeon | reverse complement strand
AACGGAAAGCGCAAGGCTGTAACTCCTGCCATGGAAATTGGTCTGACAGATCATGTTTGGAGTATCGGCGAGGTCATGTCTTTTCTTTATAGACAAAATATCAACTAAAAAATATAACATCACCATTAAGGATTATTTAAATAAAATCCTAGTTGGATTATATTGACAAATCATTAAATTGATAATCACTCTTACCGCAACTCGTGAATGCCACTTGGTATTCTGAGGTGAATAAATGCACATAATGGAAGGCTATCTAGAGCCTGTCTGGTGCGCCGTGTGGTTTGCGGTGATGATCCCGTTCTTCGTGGTGGGAATCATGAAACTCCGCAAAATCCTCAGGGAGCATCCCGACCAGAAGATGACGGTCGCTCTCTCGGGCGCATTCATCTTCCTGATCTCTTCGCTCAAGCTGCCGTCCGTCACTGGTTCCAGCGCTCATCCGACCGGAACCGGTATCGCGGTCGTCTTCTACGGAGTGGGAGTCTGCGCTGTCCTGTCGACTATCGTCCTGGTATTCCAGGCGCTTCTCCTCGCCCACGGCGGTTTCACCACTCTCGGTGCAAACTGCGTATCCAT
Source organism: Thermoplasmata archaeon (assembly GCA_015063165.1). GTDB lineage: Archaea > Thermoplasmatota > Thermoplasmata > Methanomassiliicoccales > Methanomethylophilaceae > Methanoprimaticola. Next base: position 19,104 of record SUSZ01000034.1, on the reverse strand, counting down.
GGGAATCATCGGGCCCTTCTTCGGCCTGGTCATCTGGAAGATCCTCCGCTCCGCCAAAGCCGGCGTGTTCGTTAGCATGCTCGCCGCAGCTTCCATCGCGGACCTCATGACCTATGTCGTGACCGCCATACAGATGACCCTCAACGTCGTGACCGCCAACGGTGCCGACTTCATGAGCAGCTTCGTGGACTTCATGTCCGTGTATGCCGTCACCCAGGTGCCTCTCGCCATCATCGAGGGAATCGTCCTGGCCATGTTCGCCCAGTACCTGTCCACCGCTAGGCCCGACCTCTTCGCCATCGCTGACTCTAACTCGCTGAATCCTTTCAAGAAGGACGACTTCTCTTCCAAGGAGGCCTGAAGATGGCACTCAGCAAGAACGCCAAGATATACATCGCAGGCTTTGCGGTGATCGCTGTAATGATAATAGGCACGTTCCTCCTGGTCCCCGGCGAGTACGGGGGATCCGACGATGCCGGAGGAGGCACCGCAGAGGACATCGGCTACGAGCCCTGGACCGACAACTGGATGGCCGACCTCGGATTCGAGCTCCCCGGGGAGACCGAATCGATGCTCTTCGCGGTCCAGGCTGCCATAGGCGCCCTGATCATTGGGTACTTCATAGGCACCAACTCTGCGAAGAAGAAATCGGAATGAACCAACCCAGGAGGCGATCGGTTGTCCGAGCAAATGGAAATGGACGAGTTGGCCTACAGCTCCCGCATGGTTGGCTGGTCGCCTCTTGGCAAACTACTTCTGGTGATGGCCCTGCTGATCGTGGGGCTAATCACCGAGAGCATACTCGTCCCTTTGATCACTTTCGCGATAGGCCTGTTCCTGATGGCCTATTCCACAAACATGAAGGTGCCGTTCATACTGGCCCTGGCGATCATAGAAGCGATTGCTATAATGGTACTCGGAAGCGGGATGATCTCCATAATGGGAGACGCTTCCCAGCCCGCCCTCTGGGAAGGGAAGATACTCTGGTTCGACATACACATGACCGTCGACAGCTTCAACAAGGCATGGCTCATCTTCTTCCGCGCCATCGCCGGAGTGACGCTCATGCTGTCGTTCGCGAGCTCCACCCCCATTCCCCACCTGGCACAGGCGCTGAGAAGCCTCCGCTGTCCGACGGAGATTACGGAGCTCATTGTGCTGATCTATAGATACGCGTTCCTACTCCTGGAGAAGTTCCTCGTCATGCTCGATGCCGCGCAGTGCCGCCTCGGGTACAACGGCTCCATGACGGCGATAAAATCATATGCCGGTGCCATGACCGGGACGTTCATCTTCTCCATGGAGCTGGCGGACAAGTCGGAGGCCGCACTGGCCTGCCGCAACTACGACGGCGTGTTCCCTGTTTTCCATCCTCCGAAGAAGATATCCGCCAAATGGGTCGTTGCATCCATTGGACTGGCGGTCGCACTCTACCTGATCGGGCTGGAGACGGTAGGATGGATCGACATGGCGAAGCTGTTCGCGCCGATGTTCGGATGGGTGTTATGATGGTTCTTTTCGAGCTAGATGACGTGACATTCAGCCACAACCCCACCCTGCCCCCAGTGATGGACGGATTCAGCCTCTCCATCGAGGAGGGCTGCCGCACCGCGGTCCTAGGTGCCAACGGGGCCGGAAAGACGACGTTCTTCTATACGCTCCTGGGAGTGAACAAGCCCCAGAAGGGATGCGTCCTCTACAACGGGAATCCGATAGACTACAGCAAAGACGGGCTCAGGTCCCTCAGGTCCGAAGTGGCAGTGGTCCTCCAGAACCCGGACGAACAGATATTCTGCTCCTTGGTGGAGGAGGACGTGGCGTTCGGCCCGCTGAACCTGGGCATGAGCACGGAGGATGTCGAGGCGAGGGTGGCTAAAGCCCTGGCGGACGTCAGGCTCTCCGGACTCGAAAGACGCCCGCTCCAGCAGCTGTCCGGGGGACAGAGGAAGAGAGTGGCCATCGCCGGCGCGCTGGCCGTCGACCCGCACGTGATGATCATGGACGAGCCCACCGCCGGACTGGATCCGCAGGCGTCGATGGAGGTCATGGAGCTGGCGGAGAAGCTGGCCCTGAGAGGGGTCACGGTTCTCATATCGACCCACGACGTTGACCTCGCGTACAGATGGTCCGAAGTCTCGGACGTCCTGTGCAAAGGAAGCGTCGCCCATACAGGAGATGCGGAGGGGTTCTACTCCGACGTGGCGAAAGTCCATTCGTGCGGGCTGCTCGTCCCTAGCGTCTTCTCGATCAACCGCGAGGTCTCCGCTATGCGCGGAACAGACCCTGCACCCTACCCGAAGAGCCCTTGCGAGCTCCTAGCTAAATTCGGTAAATCCAAGCGCTCCGGAAAGGTCGTGCTGATCCCTGCGGATCCCGAGGAGGCCGCGGACAGGTTGGACTCCGCCATGAACGACATGAAAGGAGCCTGCTCCTGCATATACGGCTCGGATGTCAGGCATGCGCTTGAAGGACGCGACATCGACTTCGCCTTCGATGGGGTCAACGCATGCCTCTCACGCGCGGTCGAAGGCAAGGACTCAGTCCTGCTCTATGACAAGATCTACGATCCCCTGATCAGAGGGCAGATAGAAAGACTGAGAACGTTTGGATTCGATACGGAGGCGGTTCTATGACAGACACGGTGCTCGAAGCGCAGAACGTGTCGTACTCTTACAGCAGAAAGGGCCCCAAGGTCCTTAACGGCATGAACATAAAGATAAATAAAGGAGTCAAGACCGCCGTCCTGGGCTCCAACGGAGCGGGGAAATCCACCCTCTTCAGCGTGCTGAACGCCCTGTACAAGCCGCAGGGCGGGCGCGTACTCTACAAGGGCGAGCCCCTTTCATATAGGCATAAAGGCATCATCAGGATGCGCTCCGAGGTGTCGATCCTGTTCCAGAACCCCAACGACATGATGTTCAAGCCCTACGTGGAGCAGGACGTGGCCTACGGGCCCGAGAACATGAAGCTCCCGAAGGACGAGGTGGAGAGAAGGGTTGATGAAGCCCTGTTCACCGTCGGCATGGAGGACTACCGCAAGTCCCCCATAATGAAGCTGTCCTACGGGCAGAGGAAGAGGGTCACCCTGGCGGGAGTCCTCGCTATGAAGCCTAGCGTCCTGATCATGGACGAGCCCACCGCAGGGCTGGACCCGCAGATGGCCTGCGAGGTCATGGAGATCGCGGAGCAGCTCCACGAGACGGGAGTTACCGTCGTGATGTCGTCCCACGACACCGACCTGGTGTATTCATGGGCGGACGAGGTGCGGGTGCTGGGAGGCGGCAAGTGCGTCTACTCCGGCGCCCCCGAGCCGTTCTACGAGGACCGCGCCGCGGTTCAGAGGGCGGGCCTGATGCTGCCGTCGGTCTATGCGGTGAACAAGGCGATGTCGTCGATGGGCGCTTTCCCCGAGACCCCATATCCGAGGACGCAGGCGCAGCTGTCGGTCAGAATGTCCGGACCAGGGAAGAGCTACGGCACCCTGCATGTAATCAGAGCCGACAAGGACGCCGACGTCACCTCGGTGCTGTCCAAGGAAGGCATGAAAGGGCTGCCTGTAGGCCTGTACGGCATATCTGCCAGGATAGCGACCGAATCTTCAGGGACCGAGGTCGGATACCCGTACAACGGGCCTGAGAACTGCATCATGAGATGCCTCGCCGGATCAGACGCCGTCCTTATATGCGACCCTGCGGTGGTCGAGTCCGCCGTGTCGTCGGTAGATTTCATCGAAAGGAACGGATACGGGAAGATCCCGGTGGAGATGCACGAAGCCGTCGCACCCGAAAAGAACTGAAAACACGGGTTCCGGGGCCCTGATCCATACGGATATCGAGGCCCGGACCCTACTTTCACGATGATTCTCGCCTGACAGGATTCGTGACGGCACCCACACCGGATATCTCGGCCCTCACGACGTCGCCGTGCCTGATCTCTGACACACCTTCGGGAGTCCCCGTGATCAGGATATCCCCTTCTTCCAGCGTCATGTATCTGGAGACGTACGATATCAAGGAAGGAACAGAGAAGATCATGTTGCAGGTGTTGCCGCTCTGCCTGACCTCGCCGTTCACGGTCAGGAGGAGATCCAGATCCTGAAGGTCGCAGCCGTCGTAAGGGATCGGCTCGGACATTGGACCGAAGGTATCGATGCCCTTGCTCAGATCCCATGAATCCCCTCTCAGACGGGACGCCTTCTGCATGTCGCGGGCGGACACGTCGTTGAAGACCGCCAGATGGGAGACGTACGAAAGAGCGTCCTCCTCGGACACGTTCTTCGCCTTCTTCCCGAAAATGACCGCGAGCTCCACCTCGTGCTGCACGTTGGTGACTCCCTCGGGTATGACGATGGCCTCTCCGTCGCCTATCAGACAGCTGGAAGGCTTCAGAAAAACGGTAGGGACCTCAGGAAGGGCCGATTCGAGCTCTTTGATGTAGGACCTGTAGTTCCAACCTATGCAGACTATCTTCCCGTGAAGCATGTCCATGTTCAGAACACTCCGCCCTTGGCTGTGAACTCGGGCTTCTCCTCTACTGGCTTCACGTCCTTTATCTTGACGCGGGTCTTCGCATAGTAGCCCTTGCAGATGACGTATACCTCGGACGATGTGGGCCTGGAAGCGTCGGGAGAATGGACCTTCACTGACTGGAACCTCTTGTTGAGCTCCTTCTCCAGCGAAGGGAACATGTCGCCCATGAACACCTTCATGACCAGCTTCCCCTCCTTCTTCAGGACGCGGTCGCAGACGTCGATGGCGTACATGCAGAGCTCGATCGAACGGGCGTGGTCCATGGAGTAGTGTCCGGCGATGTTCGGAGCCATATCGGAGAGGACCACGTCGGCCTTCCCCTGGAACCTGCGCAGCAGCTCCTTCATGGTGGCATCCTCGGTGATGTCGCCGACGAACGTCTCCACGCCTTCCAGAGGCTTGATAGTCCTCAGGTCGACGCCGATGACCCTTCCGTCGGGCCAGGTACGCTCTTTGGCCACCTGCAGCCACCCTCCTGGACATGCTCCCAGGTCGACTACGGAGTCCCCGGCGTTGAATATGTTGAACCTGTTGTCGATCTGGATGAGCTTGAACGAAGCTCTGGAACGGTAGTTGAGCTTCTTCGCTAGCTTGTAGTAGTGCTCGTTCCTCCTCTCCATCACCCAGCGGTCGTGCAGGTCTGCCATGGATAGTGCATGACCGCATCCATTTAAATCTGATGCCGTGAGAGCATCCTGAGAAGTGGGTGGCCCATGCAAACATATCTTCAAAACAACATATAGCGCCGATATGCGTTGTTATGCGGACATATCCATCGAAATCATAAGAAACGACCGAGAGCTATCCCCCTTCATCAGGGTGATATAATCAGAAAACTGGTGAAGAACAACGTCAGCTGGGTCGGATACATGGACTGGGAGCTCGAGACCTTCCATGGAGACGAGTACTCCATCGACCACGGCTCCTCCCAGAACGCATATCTCATCGAAGAAGGGAAGACCGTCCTGATTGACACCGTATGGACCCCTCACAGGTTCGATTTCGTCGAGAACCTGAAGAAAGAGGTGGATCTGAAGAAGATCGACCTCATAGTCGCCAACCACGGGGAGTGCGACCACTCCGGGTCCCTCACCGCCCTCATGGACGAGATCCCCGGAACCCCCATATACTGCACCGCTGCCGCCGTCAAGAGCATCGAAGGCCAGTACGGAAAGAGGGGATGGGACTTCCATGTTGTCAAGACCGGCGACAGCATCGACATCGGGAACGGGAAGAAGCTGATCTTCGTCGAGATGAAGATGCTCCACTGGCCCGATTCGATGGCCACCTACATGACCGGAGACAACATCCTGTTCTCAATGGACGCCTTCGGACAGCATTACGCCGTCGAGGAGATGTTCGCGGACCTCGCCGACCAGCCCACCCTGTGGAAAGAGGCGCTGAAGTACTTCGCCAACATCCTCGGGCCGTTCACCGGACCACTCAAGAAGAAGCTGGCCGAGATCGAGAAGATGAGCCTGGAGATCGACATGATCGCTCCCGCGCACGGAGCCATCTGGAGGGAGGACCCCCTGCAGATCGTCAGAAAGTACGCCAAGTGGGCCGACAGCTACCAGGAGGACCAGGTCACCATCATCTACGACACCATGTGGGAGGGCACCGCCAAGATCGCCCGCGCCATATCCGAGGAGGTCCACAGGACTTCCCCCGAGACCGTCGTCAAGGTGTTCAACATCTCCAAAACCGACAAGAACGACATCATAACCGAGATATTCAAGTCCAAGGCGATCGCCCTCGGATCCCCCACCGTCGTCAACGGCATACTATCCAGCGTGGCGGGGATGCTCGAGATGATGACGCAGGTGAAGTTCAAGGGAAAGCGCGCTGCCGCGTTCGGATGCTACGGATGGAGCGGGGAGTCCGTCAAGATCCTCCAGGAGAAGCTCGGGAACGCCGGATTCGACGTCATCGAGGAGAACGTCCGCTCCAACTGGAACCCCGAGGAGGAGGACCTCGCGCAGGTGCCCGCTCTCGTGGAAGCCCTGCTCTCCGAGAAGAAGGAGTGAGCTGGCCGTCGGGCTAGTATAATAACCACCGAGGGCATTAGGAGGACAGGATCTACATGAGCGGATGGACATACGCGAAATCAGGGGTCAACATCGACCAGAAATCCAGCGCGATCAAAGCGCTGGTGGACGAGATCGGGTACAAGAGGACCGGTATCGGACAGAACGTACGCATGTCGGGCCTGTTCGCGAGCCTGATCGACTTCGGAGACAAGTATATCACCCTCGCCACGGACGGAGTCGGATCCAAGCTCATGATAGCCGAGGCCCTGAACAAGTGGGACACCGTCGGCATCGACTGCATCGCGATGAACGTCAACGACACCATCTGCGTCAACGCCGAGCCCACCTCGTTCGTCGATTACATCGCGATAGACAAGCCCATGGAGGACATCACCCGCGACATAGGCATCGGGCTCCAGAAAGGAGCCGAGCTGTCCAACATGGAGATCGTCGGAGGAGAGATCGCGGTCCTGCCGGAGATCATCAACGGCGTCGACCTCTCCGGAACCTGCCTCGGATACGTCGAGAAGGACAGGATCATAACCGGGGACAAGTGCGAGAAGGGCGACCTCATCGTCTCCCTCAGGTCCTCCGGGATACACTCCAACGGGCTCACCCTCGCCAGAAAGGTCGTGGAGTCCAACAACATCGCCTACACCGACAAGATCGCCGGCCTCTCGAAGAGCGTCGGAGAGGAGCTGCTCACCCCTACCGAGATCTATGTGAGGCAGGTGCTGAAGATCACCTCCGAGCACACCGTCCATGGACTCGTGGACATCACCGGAGGAGGCCTGAGGAACATCCTCCGGATGAGGAAGGGCCTGAAGTACGTGATCAGCGACCCCGTGAAGCCAGCTCCCATCTTCGACAAGATACAGGAGCTCGGAGAGATCGACGACAGGGAGATCTACCAGACTCTCAACATGAGCATGGGATTCACCATCATAGCTCCCGCGGAGGATGCGGAGGCCATCGCCAAGGAGTATCCCAACGCCGAAGTCGTCGGTCGCGTGGAGGAAGGTGAAGGAGTTCTCCTGGAACCTGGGAACATCCTGTACGACCACTACTGAATGTCCGATAAACTCCTTAAAAACCTCTTCTTTTTCATAAATCACATGGTTTTTCCAGAATTCTTTATACATAAACTGTCGTGATTCTGACAGCAATACACACATCTGCGGATTATCTAATGGTAATCTAAACTTGGGTAGTATCGATTGCTGCTATTGCGTGCCCGCATCCATGAGGTTCTACGATCACGAAACGGAACGGGATACGCTCGAAAGGAGCTCTCAGAGGATACCCGGTTGTTTACGATTGCTTGTCGATGAAGTACATGTGGCCCTCTGTCCGTATTCGTTCCGAACGACGATGCCGGATGATCGAGAGGCCCATGAACGCCATAATGGCGCGATGCATCGAGAAATCAAAGGAATCATGCTCCTTGAAAGACGAAACGTGCCAACGCCGCCGATTACATCAGATTACAGACAACCACTTTATCTGGACGTACGGTACAGTTTCAGAATTTCATATTTCAGCTTTTAACAATGACGAATAAATATTGGATTATTGGTACAATCATCGATAGTTATGGCTCTATCGAAAAATGCGATGATCGCTATCGCTGCCGTCGCCATCATAGCTGTAGCCGGAATTTGTGCGGCTTTCATGCTCAACAATGGCAACAACAACGACAAGAAGGATGATCCCACCGATTATCCGAACGGCAGCTTGACGATCACTACGTTCACTGATTATAACGGAAACAAGACCGACATCAAATTCACAGAGATCCCTGACAGGGTCGTCTGCGGATGCAACACCGCCCTGAACCTCCTCCTGTACCTCGGCCTCGAGGACAAGATAGTAGGATGCTACTACAACGAGGAACCCATCTGGGAAGGGGTCCAGAGCGAATACGACAAGCTCGTCAAGAGGATCGGAGCCGTCGACGCCTCCGGCGCCAAGAACATCTCCGGGAACATCCAGAAGGACGTCCTCCTCTCCTGGCAGCCCGACCTCGTCATCGGATGGGTCGCTTGGGAGGACGCCAAGCTCGGATCCGAGTCGTTCTGGAACGACAACGGATGCAACGTCATGTCCTTCAACGCCATGACCTCCGCCGACTACCGCACCGTCGAGATGATGAAGACCGACTACGACAACGTCGGAAAGATCTTCAACGTCTCCGACAAGACCACCAAGCTCTACAACGACACCGTGAATGTCATCAACGACGTCAAGAAGAAGCTCGACGGAAAGGAGACAATCTACTACGCCCTCGTCGACGGAGCTGTGAACACCGAGAAGGGAACCGTCTGGTGCTACAAGAACTCCAACTTCATCGCCTCGGTGCTGAACTCCATCGGGCTGACCAACGCCTTCCCCGACGGAGGGACCGTGTCCCTCGCGACCGTGTACGAGGTCATCGGGACCACCGACATCGACCTGATCTTCTACATCACCTACGGCGGGGTCACCTACCAGAAGTCCCTCGAGAGCTGGCAGAAGGACGCCGACCTCAGCAAGTGCGCGGCCATCAAGAACGGGGACGTCTACGACATGAAGCTCAGCTGCTCCTACGGGTCCACCCCTCAGCTGCTGGACGCCATGAACAAGGTGTACGAGTCCGTGAACAAGATCCAGGAGCGCAAGGAAGCCGAGTCTTCCTACACCCCCTACACCATGACCACCTTCACCGACTACAACGGCAACACCGTCGACATCACCTTCAACGAGATGCCTGACAGGGTCGTCTGCGGATGCAACACTGCCCTGAACCTCCTCCTGTACCTCGGCCTCGAGGACAAGATAGTAGGATGCTACTACAACGAGGAGCCCATCTGGGAAGGGGTCCAGAGCGAATACGACAAGCTCGTCAAGAGGATCGGAGCCGTCGACGCCGCCGGGGCCAAGAACATCTCCGGGAACATCCAGAAGGACGTCCTCCTCTCCTGGCAGCCCGATCTCGTCATCGGATGGGTCGCATGGGAGGACGCCAAGCTCGGATCCGAGGCTTTCTGGAACGAGAACGGATGCAACGTCATGTCCTTCAACGCCATGACCTCCGCAGAATACCGCACAGTCGAGATGATGAAGACGGACTACGACAACGTCGGAAAGATCTTCAACGTCTCCGACAAGACCACCGAGCTCTACAACGACACCATCCATGTCATCGCCGATGTGAAAGAGAAGCTCGAAGGAAAGGACACTGTGTACTATGCGCTGGTCGACGGAGCTGTGAACACCGAGAAGGGAACTGTCTGGTGCTACAAGGACTCCAACTTCATCGCCTCCGTGCTGAACTCCATCGGACTCACCAACGCCTTCCCCAATGGAGGAACAGTCTCGCTTGCCACTGTCTACGAGGCAATCGGGACCACCGACATCGACCTGATCTTCTACATCACCTACGGCGGGGTCACCTACCAGAAGTCCCTAGAGAGCTGGCAGAAGGACGCCGACCTCAGCAAGTGCGCGGCCATCAAGAACGGGGACGCCTACGACATGAAGCTCAGCTGCTCCTACGGGTCCACCCCTCAGCTGCTGGACGCCATGGAGAAGGTGTACGACTCCGTCGACAAGATCCTCGAGCGCAAGGCGACCGTGGACAACTATCCGTTCTCCATAGAGACCTTCATCAACTACAACGGCAACACCGCCACCATTACCTTCGACAAGATTCCCGAGAGGGTCGTCTGCGGATGCTGCACCGCCCTCAACCTCCTGCTGTACCTCGGCATGGGCGACAGGATCGTCGGATGCTACTACAACGAGGAGCCCATCTGGGAAGGGGTGCAGGACGAGTACGATGAGCTCGTCAAGAGGATCGGCGCAGTGGATGCGCCGGGATCCAAGAACATCTCCGGGAACATCCAGAAGGACGTCCTCCTCTCCTGGCAGCCCGACCTCGTCATCGGATGGGTCGCCTGGGAGGACGCCAAACTCGGAACCGAGGCTTTCTGGAACGAGAACGGATGCAACGTCATGTCCCTCAACGCCATGACCTCCGCCGACTACCGCACCGTCGAGATGATGAAGACCGACTACGACAACATCGGAAAGATCTTCAGCGTTCCCGGAAGGACCACCGCCCTGTACAACAAGACTGTCAGCGTCATCGACGACATCGCCAAGAAGCTCGAAGGAAAGGAGACCGTGTACTACGCCCTCGTCGACGGAGCTGTGAACACCGAGAAAGGAACCGTCTGGTGCTACAAGAACTCCAACTTCATCGCCTCGGTGCTGAACTCCATCGGGCTGACCAACGCCTTCCCCGACGGAGGAACCGTTCCGCTGGCTACCGTCTACGAGGCCATCGGGACCACCGACATCGACCTGATCTTCTACATCACCTACGGCGGAGTGACCTACGAGAACTCCCTCAAGAGCTGGCAGGACGATGCGGACCTCAGCAAGTGCGCCGCCATCAAGAACGGGGACGCCTACGACATGAAGCTCAGCTGCTCCTACGGATCCACCCCTCAGCTGCTGGACGCCATGGAGAAGGTCTACGAGTGCGTCGTGAAGATCCTCGATCGCCAGAGCGCGGCTTGATGAAACAAGGGGAAGCCCCGGGCCCTCGTCGGTCCGGGACCTCTCCGACCTTTACAAGAACCTAAGCTGGTGATTCTATAGAACTAGGAAAGATAACCACTGCGGGATTAGCGATGATCCTGTTCGTGGTGATGATCATAGTCACCTGCGTATCAGTCTTCATAGGGGCTGTGGACATTCCTTTCGAGACGGTCGTCCGCATCCTGGGCTACAAGATGTTCGGGATCGGGGACGTGTCCGACATCCCCACATACATGGTCTCCATCGTCTGGAGGCTCTACGCGCCCAGAGCGCTTCTCGGGCTCATAGTCGGAGTCGGCCTTGCCATGGTCGGAGTGGTCATGCAGGCCATGGTCCAGAACCCTCTGGCGGACCCTTACATCCTCGGTATATCCTCAGGGGCGTCTCTCGGTGCGACGTTCGCCATCCTGATGGGCGCCACAGTGCTCGCCGGGACGATGTTCCAGGACTTCGGAGTGGAGGCGTTCGCCTTCCTCGGAGCCATCGGATCCTCCGCGTTCGTGTTCATACTATCCTCCATAGGAGGCAAAATGACCACGACGAAGCTGATCCTGTCAGGAGTCATCATATCGTCCCTGTGCGGAGCGGTGTCCAATATCATCGTCTACCTGGAGCCCGACGCGGAAGGGATGAGGTCCCTGACGTTCTGGCTGATGGGTTCCCTCTCCACCGTGGACTACGAGTCCGTCAAGATGTGCGGAATAGCCGTACTCGTCGGCCTCGTGTTCTTCTGCACCCAGATGCGCAACCTGAACGCGATGATGCTGGGGGACTCCACCGCCACCACTCTCGGAGTTGACCTCTCCAAGCTCAGGATGGTCTACATCATTATCACCTCGGTGGTGATCGCCTTCATCGTCTGCAAGTGCGGAATCATCGGGTTCGTGGGACTTATCATACCGCATATAGCCCGCGGACTGGTGGGCACGAACCATTGGAAGCTCTTCCCGATATGCATCCTGCTGGGTGCGATCTTCATAATGCTGGCCGATATCGTCGCGCGCACCTTGGCCCCGTCCGAGATCCCCATAGGTATCATCACCTCCCTGTGCGGAGCGCCCGTGTTCGCCTACATCATGCTCAAGAAATCCTACGGATTCGGAGGAGGCTCTGACTGATGGACATAAAGGTGGATAACGTGGACATCTCGGTGTCCAAGCCCAAGAAGAGGATCGTTGACTCCGCCAGCCTCCACGTGGACGAGGGCGAGTTCGTAGGCCTTCTGGGGCCGAACGGCTCCGGGAAGTCGACCCTTCTGAAGACCATATACCGCACCATGAAGAGGGACAGCGGGGACATCGTCCTGGACGGGAAGCATCTGGACGACCTCTCGCTAAAAGAGAGCGCTCTTCTGATGTCCGTCGTCACCCAGCACAACTACTACAACTTCGACTTCAAGGTCGAGGAGGTGGTGATGATGGGAAGGACTCCCCACAAGAAGACCATGGAGATGGACGACGACAACGACCGCGCCATCGTCGAGGACGCCCTGAAGAAGGTCAACATGCTCGACATGAAGAACAGGAACTTCTCGTCCCTGTCCGGAGGAGAGCAGCAGAGGATCATCCTGGCGAGGGCTCTCGCGCAGCAGACTCCGTGTCTGATACTGGACGAACCTACTAACCACCTGGACATCAAATACCAGCTCGAGGTTCTGGACATCGTGAAGGAGCTCGGATGCACCACCCTGTGCGCCCTCCACGACCTGAACCTCGCAGCAGAGTACTGCGACAGGATCTACATCCTCCTGGACGGGAAAATCGTAAGAGAAGGAGTGCCGGAGGAGGTCATCACCGAAGAGATGATCCAGGAGATATACGGGGTCAAGGCCTCGGTCGACAGACACCCCAAGACGGGAATGCTGAACGTCGTTTACTATCCTGCCCACTCCAAAGCGGGCAACAGCCCCGAAGACGAGTGAAAACGCGATTCATGCCCGGGCTATCTTGCGCGAAATCCCGGGAAACGTCTTACCATCCTTTCTCGATTGAATTTCGATACAACACAGGAGACCAGCGATTCGCTGCGGGAATAAATTAATGAACGCGGTGTTCATCGAATGATCGCAGAGGTCGGACGATGTTCTTCGGATACTTCACGAAAAAGGAATGGGCATACGTGATCCTTTGCACAGCCTGCATCGTGTTCCAGGTGTACCTCGACCTGAGGATCCCCGAGTACATGAACGACATCACCTACGCCATCCAGACCGGGAGCGGCCAAGAGCTGGTGGAGAAGGACGGCTTCGGGATGCTGATCTGCGCCCTGCTCAGCCTTGTGTCGTCCGTCTGCGCAGGATTCTTCGCTGCGAGGTTCTCCGCGTCGTTCACCCGCAACCTCCGCCTGAGGATGTTCTCCAGGGTGCAGGACCTCTCGTCGCAGGACATATCCGAGATATCCGCGGCTTCGCTCATCACCAGGAGCACCAACGACCCCTACCAGCTGCAGAACTTCCTGGGAAGGAGCCTGCAGGTCATTGTCAAATCCCCGATACTGGCCACATGGGCCGTCCTGAAGATATCCGGGTCCACCTGGGAATGGACTGTTATCACTATAGTCGGAGTCCTGATCATAGCCGCGACCATCGCTATAGTCATGTGGTCCGTGATGAAGTACTTCAAACGCGTCCAATGGCTGAAGGACGACGTCAACCGCGAGGTCCGCGAGAACCTCACCGGATCCAAGGTCATCCGCGCGTACAACGCCGAGGAGTACCGCACATCGAAGATATACGACGCCAGCGAGGCCCTCCTGGACAACAACGTGAGGATATTCACCCGCATGGCGCCGATGGGCAGCATGTCCAGCACCGTCATCAACGTGATGACCATCGCCATCTACTGGACCGGAGCGTTCCTCATCACCGATGTATCGGACCAGGACACCAAGTTCCAGCTCTTCTCGGACATGATAGTGTTCTCGTCGTACGCGATGCAGGTCATGACCGCGTTCATGATGTTCACCGGGATCATACGCGGATTTCCCAGCGCCAAGGTCGCCTATGGCAGGATCACCGAGATAATCGAGAGAAAGAGGAGCGTCCCTGAGGGGGATTTCGACGGGAAGACGCCCGCGGAAGGGGAGATAGAGTTCAGGAACGTCACGTTCACCTACCCTGGAAGGAAAACCCCAGCGCTGGAGAACGTCAGCTTCAAGATAGAAAAAGGACAGACTCTGGCTGTGCTCGGCTCCACCGGGAGCGGGAAGAGCACCCTGATAAAGCTCATCCTCAGGCAGTACGATCCCGATTCTGGAGAGGTCCTGGTCGACGGAAGGAATGTCAAGGACTACACCCGCAGGGCCCTGTTCGCCCGCTTGGGATACGTGCCCCAGACGCCGATCATCTTCACAGGATCTGTAGAGTACAACGTGAACTACGGCGAGACGGCGCCGCAGAGGGACCACGAGGACGTCATGCGCGCGCTGAGAATCGCCCAGGCCGAAGAGTTCGTCTCCAGGCTTCCTGAAGGAACCGAGACCGTGCTCTCGCAGTACGGGAAGAACGTGTCCGGCGGGCAGAAGCAGAGGATAACCATCGCCCGCGCCATCTGCAAGGACCCAGAGACCCTCCTCCTCGACGACTCGTTCTCCGCCTTAGACTTCAAGACCGACAAGGCCCTCCGCCAGGCCCTCAAGGGCTCCATGGCTGCCACCACCAAGGTCATCGTGGCCCAGAGGGTGGGGACGGTCATGGATGCGGACATGATAATCGTCCTGGACGAAGGGAAGGTCCTCGGAAAGGGAACGCACAAGGATCTCATGGGCTCCTGCGGGATGTACCGCGACACCGCGATCGCGCAGATGGAGGAACGCTGATGCCGCCGGGAGCGCCCCACTGGGCCACGTCCGAGAAGCCCAAGAACCTTTGGAGGACCCTTTGGACCCTCTTCCTCTACATCGGGGAGTACAAATGGCACATCATCGGCGGGATACTGTTCTCGATAGTGGCCTCTCTGGCCCTCCTCCTGGCTCCTCAATACCTCTCGCAGGTGACCAATGCCATCGCCTCCGGGATAGACACCGGCGAGATCGACATGGGCATAGTGACTGAAGCCGGGATCGCCCTCGTAGCCCTGTATCTGGTCAACATGCTGTTCTCCACCCTGCAGAACTACATCGTCCCCAGCGCGTCCGAGCGTAACGGAAACACCATGCGCCGGGATCTGGCCTCCAAGATGTTCCGGATTCCTCTGAGGATTCTGGACCGCATGAGCACCGGCGATGTGATGAGCAGGTTCACCAACGACACCGACACCATCCGCACCCAGTCGGCGGAATGCATCTGCGACGCGTTCACCGCCATAATGATGATGGTCGGATCCATGGTCATGATGCTGATCACCAACACGGACCTCGCCCTGATCTCCATCGTCCCGGTAGCGATAGGCTTCGTGATGATCCTGGGCATCGTCAAGAGCTCCCAGAGCTACTTCATATCGCAGGCCAGAAGCCTCGGGCAGATGAACGCCCTGGTGGAGGAACTCTACTACGGGATGGACGTGGTGAACACCTACAACGACCGGGACCGCGCCATGGAGAGGTTCGAGGAGATCAACGAGAGCCTCTACAAGAGCGCGTTCAGGACCAGGTTCGTGTCGAGCCTGATGCCCCGCATCATGGACTTCATCATGAACCTGGGGTACGTCCTGGTGTGCGTCTTCGGATCCATGATGATCCTGGAAGGACGCATCGACTTCGGAATCCTGGTGGCGTTCATAGTATACGTGAAGCAGTTCGTCAACCCTCTGCTCCGCCTGTCGGACACCATCGCATCCATGCAGTCTGTAGCCGCCTCCGCCGAGAGGGTGTTCGATTTCATGAGGACCGAGGAGATGGAGGACGAATCCGAGAAGACCGCCACCGTGCCTTCCGTGGAGGGGCATGTTTCCTTCGAGCACGTCTGCTTCTCCTACGTGAAAGGCTCGCCGGTCATCCATGACCTGAACCTCGAAGTCATGCCGGGCCAGAAGGTGGCTATCGTAGGGCCTACAGGGGCAGGGAAAAGCACCATAGCGAACATCCTGATGAGGTTCTACGAGCTGGATTCTGGAAAGATATCCGTGGACGGCGTGAACATAGCCGACATGAGGAGGGAGGAGCTCAGGAAGCTGTTCTGCATGGTCCCCCAGGAATCGTGGACGTTCAGCTCCTCGGTCAAGGACAACATCGCCCTCGGAAACGATGGCGTTTCCGAAGAGCGGATGAGGGAGGTGTGCGAGGCAATCGGCGCCAGCCAGTTCATAGAGACTCTGGACAAGGGCTACGACACCGTCCTGAACGAGTCCGTTCAGCTCTCGATAGGCCAGAGGCAGCTCCTGATGATCGCCAGAGCCATGGCCAGGGACGCTCCCCTCCTGATCCTGGACGAGGCGACGAGCTCAGTGGACACGAACCTGGAGAAGAAGGTGGAGGCCGCCATGGACCAGCTGATCAAGGACAAGGCGTCGTTCATCATCGCGCATCGTCTGTCCACCATCAAGGACGCGGACGTGATCCTGGTCGTCAAGGACGGACGCATCGAAGAGAAGGGGACCTTCGAGGAGCTACTGTCCGCGAACGGGTTCTTCAAGACGCTCTACGACAGCCAGTTCGAAGGCTGCGACTGAACTCAGTAGTTGAGCTTGGCGTACAGAGCGCCGCAGACGGATCCGATGGCAGCGCAGGTCTCCAAGGAGAATCCTCCGGGAGTTATGTCGAGATTGTACTTCGGGATCTTCATGACGTCCTTGGGAACGCCGTGAGGCCCGATTCCGAACACGAGAAGCAGGCTCTGGCCGTTCTCGATCATCTCGACGGCCTGGGCGACGGAGATCTGCTTCGAAGGCTCAGGCCT
Organism: Thermoplasmata archaeon; assembly: GCA_015063165.1. Lineage (GTDB taxonomy): Archaea > Thermoplasmatota > Thermoplasmata > Methanomassiliicoccales > Methanomethylophilaceae > Methanoprimaticola. The sequence continues at coordinate 2,128 of SUSZ01000034.1, read as the reverse complement.
GCACGTGGTGAGCACGGGAGCGCCCAGCTGGGGCGGGAACCCTTTAGAAGGGTACGGGAACTTCTGGAAGCGCCCTTTCTCGGCGAGATCCACGAAATAGTCGCCATGATGCCCGATGCTCGTGGTGCCCGCTATCCAGTTCGCCACCTCCACGGGCGTGCGCGTCTCCTCCGGGATCGGGAACCCGAACAGGACCAGATTCATGTCGAAGGCCATCGCGAGGTCTCCGGCGCGGGCTATGACGCGTCTGTGAGGCTCTCTGAAGTTCTGGTCGTAGGAGTTGTAGAGGCCTATGGTGATCCTTCCGCGTCCCATCGCTGCTTCCTCCTGCGGCCCACGATGGCATACGCGTCGCCGTCCAGGAAGACCTCGTAATCGGGATACTCCTCTTGGAGACGTTGGATCTCCGCCATGAGCTGTGACATCTTCAGGTCACAGGTGCGGATATCGATGAAAATCTTGTCAGGTTCCAAGAGAAATCACCAGCATGCGTTGGGAAGAAACATGGTGCCGTGAGCCGGGCTCGAACCAGCGACTTCAAGATCTTCAGTCTTGCACTCTCCCAACTGAGTTACCACGGCGTAATTGCCCAGATTACGCATCTCAATTATAAAGATTGCTATCTCCAGCAATACCTGCCACTGCCTGAATGATGAAATCTGAGCAATCCAGAAAGAACGGTTCCCGAACCTGGATGGAAAAGGATGCGGGAGATGGCTGATACCAGACAGATTTACCCCTCGATAATCGAAAATGGATACATCATCCAATAAATATTCGCTATGTCTCGAGGTTTCGTGGTCGACTATACGCCTTACAAGAAGGAGATGACGTACAGGATGATCTCCGCTTATTGCAGAGACATGCACGGGACGCTTTCCGGAGAGCTCTGTCCAAATTGCAAAGCGATTCTGGACAAGAGCGTGGCTCACCTGGATGCCTGCCGCTTCAAAGAGGAGGGGAGACCTTGTCCTTCCTGCCCTGACTGCTGCATGACCAAGGAGGACTACGCCACCATGATGCTCTTCATCAGCCATGATGCGAAACAGGAAGACGTCTCGGTCGATGGGAACGCTACCAAAGCAATTCGCGGGGTGGACGACATTTCCGAGATCGGGCGCAGATACGATGCGAGATACGAGACGACAAAGGTCCGCATCAAGGAATGCTTCATGGACATGATCGCTGAGACGGGGTTCCAGGACATCACCGTGTCAGCCCTATGCAGAAAAGCAGAGGTCGGCAGGAACACGTTCTACGCGCATTACGAGAAGCTCGTCGACGTGGCCGACGACTGCTTCTTCGACCTTTCGCTGATGACGGATTTCATGCCGTCGCAGGTAAGATTCTCCAGATGGGTGCCGAAATCATGCGGAAGGCCCCTCTGCCTCCTTCTCAGAGAGGACAAGAGGTTCCAAGCGCTTATGTTCGACCCCTATCTGGAGGAAAGGGGGATGGAGATCCTCGCCTCCACTTCCATGCCTCGCATCATCCACACCTTCACGGCACGGACGTACATGGACCTCGACGACATGAGGACCACGTTCAGGTTCTCCCTGACGGGCTGCCTCAAATCGATCAAAGACAACCTCGACAAGAGCGACGAGGAATGGGCGAAGATCAAGAAGACCATCGATCTGTTCAACCTCGGCGGGCTCAGGCTCCTTGTCCAGGAGTGACGTCCTTCGGAGGCATCATCTTCGCAGCTTCCTCGGGATGGGCGGCCATCCACCTCTTGGCGTGCTCCATCACATCCTGCATGAAATCCAGCGAGTCTCCGCTGTAGCACATCCCGGGGCAGGTGTCGCAGGGCCATCCCTTGTCCTTGAACTTGCAGGCATCCAAGCGCTTGTAGGTGTCCATCATCCGCTTGTAACATGCGGGGCAGATCCCGTCCGTCCCATGCATGTCTCTGCAGTAGAGATCGACCATCCTCCTGGTCATCTCCTTCTTCACAGGTGTGTAGTCCTGTTCCATTTCTATCATTCCCTATATTTCAACCGTTAACTCCGCAAAATAGGGAATATATTGAACCCCAGTTTCGAGTCCAGCTCTTCGGTTTTCGCCGGCACCTCGTAATCTACATCCCCGCCCTCCGTTGAGACCGCATATGCCTTGGAGTAGGCGA
>SUSZ01000047.1 GCA_015063165.1 Thermoplasmata archaeon | reverse complement strand
CGCTGGCGTATGATCTAGCACACGTCCAGGTTTCGTATGTTCGGCGATCATCGGGCTTTATCCGTCCTCATCCTCCAATACGGAGCCCTACGCCTCTTCCCCAGGACAGGACCTCTGTCCGGGTGCACGGTTTGATTCTGATTTGAATCTGCGGCCGCCTTTGACAGTCGCAATCTTCCTCATTCAGTTCCGATATATTAAAGTTTTGCATCAAATCTTAGACCGCAAAACCGAACGCATCCGCCGCCTCCGCCGAGGATCCTTCCGGGATTCTTCACCCGAAAATTAATTGAAAACTCATCAAAATTTGATGATAACTCATTAAAAATCACTAAAATTTCCCAATTCTATATAGATACATTCCGATAGTTTTATAAATTCAATGTTGATGTTATTCTGTCCATGGCAGACATGAGAGAATTAAGCATCTGCATAATTTCCGAAGTGTTCGACAAGGAAATGACCCATTCCATCGGTCACTCCGACTCCATTTCCACCATGGCGGCAGATTCTGCCATTTCTAACAGGTTGCTGCACGTTGACTGTGCAGGCTGCAGACCTAAGCATCAGTAGGCAATGATCGCTACGATCGCCAGCTCTACCGAAATCCCGTCTGTCAGCCTTCCTGTTCAATCGTTCATCACCTTTTCCTCCCAAGATGGCAGCTTTTCTGCAGGAGCGATACAAGCATGATATACAGCATCGAAGACAAGGCGCTTCTCGAGAGGACGATCAAGAGAAAGTCTTCCGAGACCGTAATATTCCGCAGCGCTGATATCCCCGAGTCAGTCAGGATGCCTCTTCTGAACCAGCTCTCTTTAGACATATTCAGATGCAGGATGATGATCGACCTCGCCGACGGCGACCTCAGCTCCCTCCCCAACAACATCGAGATACTGACCAACGGCCTGGAAGCCTCCGATCCCAAGCTCTACATGAAGTACATGGACATGCTGGACATCCAGAGCTGCAAGGAAGAGGAAAAGTACCTCCTCCTCTACAACGTCCTCCTTTCCCACGTTCCCGACTTCTCGGCTGCGATGGGTAACGTCATGTACCTCCTTTCCAGAAAGGACCTCTTCACCGACAGCGAGATAAGCAACCTCGTCAAGGTCAGGAACATGATGGATCGCCTCAGCTATGTCTACTCCATGTTATCCAACGCGGAGGGCATCAACTTCAACAAGGCGAACGAATACACTTCCTTCTGCTCCGAAGAATGCAGCATGATGCTCAAGATCCACACCGGAAAGCACGTCTCGTTCGAGGAGATAAGCACGCATATGGATTGGTCGAAGACCGTCGACCGCGAATCTTTCAAAGAGATCTGCCTCAGCTGCATGGTCGATTCCGAGAAGGAACTCTGGGAGTCCTTCGACAACGGATGGGACAGGCGCATGCAGGTCTACCTCGGAAGAGCCATCTGCGACCAGGTGTTCGGAGCACCGACCACCGAAGAAAAGATTTCCTGCGCAAGCGGTATAAGGATTCATGGATGATAGACAGGTGTACGGAGCCGTCGAGATCGGCGGTACGAAAGTAATCTGTGCTCTGGGTAAGAGAGACGGAACCATACTCGAAAAGGTACGGTTCCCGACTCTTCCCCCTAAGGAAACCGTTCCGAGGATCGTTGATTTTTTCGAAGGGAAGGGCATATCTGCGCTCTGCGTCGGAACAGTCGGACCGGTCAATCTCAGACCCGGTCCCGATTACGGAACCATACTGGCATGTCCCCGCGAGGCATGGTCCTTCTATCCGCTGGGGAAGAGCCTCGAGGAAGCCCTGCATGTGCCCGTGGTCGTGGACAGCGACGTGAACGTGGCCTGCGTGGGAGAAGCCAGGTTCGGGGCTGGGATCGGCAAGCAGAACGTCCTTTACATCACTGTAGGCACCGGGATAGGCATCGGCATCGTGATCGACGGAAAGCCCCTGCATGGCCTTCTCCACCCCGAAGGAGGGCATTCCAAGGTCTCCCGCCATCCGGACGACAACATCGACAGCGTATGCAGGTTCCACCCTGACTGCGCCGAGGGCATGGCCAGCGGCCCGGCTATGGGAAGGAGATGCGCCAGACTCGGCGAGGAGATACCCGACGACGACCCTGCGTGGGAGATCGAGGCGTTCTACCTCGCACAGCTCGTCAGGAACTGCATACAAGTCATGGCCCCCAACGTGATCGTGATGGGCGGAGGAGTCATGGAGCGCGAAGCCTTGTTCCCGATGATACGCAAGAAGGTCCTGGAGCAGCTCGGAGGCCACTTCATCTACGCCGAGAGCTCGGACATGGACACATACATCGTACCCTCCCCTCTGAAAGGAGAGCAGGCCCTGAAAGGATGCCTGGCCATGGCGGCTGACACTTTCGGACAACCCTCCTCTTGAGTATAAATATCGTCACCATCTAGCCCGAATCGGGATGCAGCCAAAGCTCACCTTGGAGATGGGACAGTGAAGACTCTAGCCTGCAGGACGCCAGACGAGATACGCGAATGGGTGCTGAACGGAGATTTCCTTACAGCGAAGCAGTTCCTTTCAATCTGTAAGAACGGAGTCGGTTCCGGAATTGGAGCGGGATGCTACGTCATCCTTGTTTTCGGAAGGATGCACGTCCCCAGGAACCTATCCAAATTCAGCATGGGCTACATAGGGCAGTCCATCAACGTCATATCCAGGCTGAAGGACCATCTTACAGGGAACGGCAACTGCAAGGTCTACTCCGACCTGGAGCGCGGGATGAGGATCATGGTCCAGATCATCCCCTGCTCGTTGGAATCCTTGAACGACCTGGAGCGCGCCCTGATCGCGGCGTTCGACCGCAGGAAGCTCTACAACCAGACCGCCGGCGGCTCCAAGATACGCTGCCATGACGGCTCGGAGTTCATCCTGTCCGACAGGAGGCTTCTGCGCCCTTGGACAATGGACGAAATCCCCATGCGCCGCGCCGTGTTCTCCTACGCCGGCGACGAATCCGTCCTGCTGGTGATAGACGGCGTAAAGACCTGCAGGCTCGAGAACGGATCCAGGATAAGCATAGACCTCAGGGAGGGCAGGCACAGGGTGAAGGCGAAGCGCATGGGCCGTCTGACCGGGAAGAAGAGGATCAAGATGAAGGACGGCCTGGAGGTGGCCGTTAAGTGCGGAAGTTTCCGCATAAAGGTGTCCTCGTTCCGCCGCTCGCCCAAGCTGGACGGCATGACCGTGAGGACCCGCGACCGCACCTCCGAGGAGCGCCTCTCCTGCTTCTACGGCGAGAATCCTGAACAGGGATGAAAGTCTAATCCATCCAACAAACCTTTTTCTATTCTTGATTCAAACAGTTTTCCTTCTGAAGATAATCGATCGAGGTAGGGAGAAACGTTAATATCCTATCCGGAAACGACTGCGAACGAGATTGCATACATTCACCAATCCAACATAAATTCTGGTTGTTTATGGAGTTCACAGTAAGACAGAACCACTTATAACCCATCGGGAATTAACGGATGAACATGAACTGTGCGTACTGCGGATGCGAAATATCGTCCCTTTGCCCATTCACAATGTGTCCCAACTGCGGACAGCCGTTCATGAAGCTCGAGTCCCACTGACTCCTGCGGATCCAAACCTAACAAACGTCTCACCTGCCGGTGGCCTGAGGGGAAACAGGCCACCGAGGTCTTTATATGTACAGACTAGTCATTTTCGATCTGGACGGGACTCTCGCCGACGCCTCGGCCTGGTTCCTCGGCGGCATCCGCATCTTCGACGATATGAGGGACTGCGCCATGGAGCTCCACAGGAACGGCGTGAAGCTCGCGATAGCCACGATGATGGACACCCCCTCCGCCGCGGCCATCGTGGACTCCTGGGACATCCGCGGCCTGTTCTCGAGCGTCAGAGGGGCCGACCTCCCCTGCTCCAAAGGCGACCTCATCCGCCTCTGCATGGAGGATGTGGGAGCAAAGCCGGAGGAGACCCTGATGGTCGGGGACAGCGAGTCCGACATGACAGGAGCCAGAAGGAACGGGGTGGATTTCGTTGCGGCGCCGGGCAGCGAGGACTTCGATCGCTGGGATTCGAGAGCCTACCGCCCTTCCGACGGATACGCTCTGACAAGATTCGTATTGGGTCTCAGCCGCCGAGCTATGTCAAGATTATATAACCAGTCTCGGATTCGCTCCCATGTTCGCGGCCGCCTACGGCTATGTGAGGGATTACGCCCGTCCGGTTCTTCTTTCGGGCACCGCCAGCGATTCCAGGTGCGGCTCCTTCGTCATCATCAACAGGTCGGGATGGGTGATAACCGCGAAGCATATCCTCGAGGAGGCCGAGGACGAGGACGGCTTCAAGAAGTCCATGTGGGGCTGGAAAGGGGTCTCCATCGACGAGGTCTTCATGGATTCCGATTCCGATCTGGCTGTCGGCCGTCTCACAGGTTTCGACGGGGACTGGGTCTCGGACTACCCCGTGTTCTGCGAGCCGGAGGAAATCGTTCTGGGAATGTCCGTCGGACGCATAGGATACACCATCGACGACGGCGAGGACATAGCCTCGGCCAGCGCCTTCATGAACAGCGGGATAGTGTCGAAGGATTACGAGGATTCGAACGTGAGGTGCATCGTCACCTCGTCCCCGGGGATAAAAGGGCAGTCCGGAGGCCCCGTCTTCGACAAGGACGGAGCCGTCTGCGGGCTGCAGGTGTCCACCCGCATAGCGGGGCTGGGATATCACCGCATGAGCGAGCATGGAGAAGCTGCCGCGATGGTCTCCTGCGAGGGCCTTGCGGTCCACGTGGAAGCCGTCAGGAAGTTCCTGGACACGGCGGGCGTCTCCTATCGCATCAAAGGCTGATCACTCGATTATGGTGTACTCCTCGCTGGAGTCCTCGGCGCCGTACCTTATGTTCTTGGAGTCGAGGAACTGCCTGATCGTCTTGACATGGACCCCGCGTCCGACGCAGCAGAACTGGTCCTCCACAGGGTTCTTCTCGCCGTTTCCCTGAGAACGGAATCCGAACGGAAGAGCCAGGGTGTTGATCTGCATTCCGCAGACCCTTCCCTTGACGTCGACGATGGGTCCTCCGGCCTGTCCCTTGTATCCGGGAGTGGAGGTGTCCATGTACGTGGCGTCCAGTGTGCTGTTTCCCGCCTTCTTCACTGTGAAGATCTTGGACACCATGCCGTCGTTCACGAACATGGCCGCCTCGTTCTCGATCTTCGGTATGCGAAACGCGTTGCGGGAGAAGTCGAACTCGGTCGGAGGGTCAAAGAATGGATGTCCCAGCCTGCAGATGCTCGTTCCAATGGAGACGCTGCCGGGATCCGCGAAGACGGGGTAGTTGGGAACCATCTCGGGCTTGAAGTTCACGAGCTTGACGAGGGCGAGATCGATCTTCCTGTCGACGGTGACCTCTTTGATCAGCACGCCGTCCCATCCCCACCAGAATGAATGGTTCAGGATGAACTTAGGGTCCATCTTGGCCATGTTGGAGGGGGCTCCGGTCTGGCCCGAGACGTTCATCCTGGTTATCTCTTCTATCTTGCTGCGGTCCTTCTCGTACTTGACGAGGGAGTCGAAGGTGTGACCGGCGGTGATTGCCCAGCCGTCGCGATTGACAATGATGAACGAGTTGAGCGTCGAGGAAACGGTTCCGTCCTGTAAACGGATCGAAGTAGCTACGGGACGGGTGAAGCCCTTCGCTATGCGGCAAGCCTCTGCGAACATGAATCCGCGATACGTTGAGCCGTATATATACGGATTCCAGGAAGCGCCGACGAAGTAAAAACCGGCCTCGCTTGCAGATATACAAAAACAAGGCAGTGGAAGGTGTACATGGACTGTGTGTAACAACCCTCATTAAAGCATCGACACGGAAACAACCGTTAGACAAACGTCCATCAGACCCCCGAGGTCATGTGCTTCAGAATCAGTCTCCTGTGAATGGCATAAAGAGCGTACCTCGCGCGCATCGTGAGCACCATGCGGCAGAACTTCTTCGAGGAC
>SUSZ01000056.1 GCA_015063165.1 Thermoplasmata archaeon | reverse complement strand
CGCATTCTTCGTTGGGACAGGATACATCCGTATACTTTTGCTTTGGGCCCCGTTCTCCCATTTAACCACTAGAATGAGATGGGAGTATAAATATAAAATATCAACTAAAAAGTATAACATCACCAAGCACATTGTTACAATACTTTTCAACGTTTTCCCGCACCATGTTGATGATGGAAGTCTTTCCACAACCCCATGGCCCCGATATGCCAATAGTACAACATTCTTTCAAATTGTCATTACAAATCAATTTGGATATACTATCGGATATGCCAGAACGGTCCAGCAAATCTTCTGAACTATGTTCAATGGGATTACCGCGGAAAAGTTCGTCGTTGCTCATTTCGTATATGTACCCCCTTAGTAGCATTTCAACCTGTGTCTTTTTTTTATCCGTGAATTTGGGTCGCTAAAGAATAACTAACCTAAATCTGCGGGTTGTAGTACTACAACCCGCAGATTTAGGATGTAACCTATACAACCCGCAGATTCAGGTTATAAAGGGCGTTAATTCGCTGGTTTATTAGCGTAATGGACGTTCAAGGTACCACCGGTATCAGATCAGTACCTTCCTGGCCTCACTTCTGAAATCATCGTATACGGGTTCACATGAAAACATGAGTTTTTCGTTCTTTTTATCCGATTTGAATATGCCCACGCCTTGAAGAATATATGCTTGGCTCAATATTTTGATCAAATCCGGATTTCTTTCATGGTAATGATAGCACATGTTTTTTCCGAACATGGAAGGTTCCCAGTTCAAGGGTTTATCGATGTAAAACGAGCTCAAACAATTGATATTGCTCATGCGTAAGAATGGCAATATGTTCTGAAATCCGAACTCTGAATATAACGTGTTTAATTCCTTGCGACCGATGTTTTTGGAAATGCAATCGAACGCACTCTCCGGGCCCCACTCAGACAATTCGGACTCCATCATCTTTCCAGGTTGCAAAATAGTATCTTTCAGGGAGATTACGCCAATATCGTTCAAAAATTCGGAATACTTGTTTATCTTTTCAATCCTGTGGTTTTGTATCAGATGCTCGATATCCAGAATTCCGTTGATTGATACGTAGTTTACGATTTCGAACAATGGATTCATCTGTGAACGGACAGCAGGTATTTCAAGAAGTTTTTCTCCCATGGATTCGACTATGCACTCTTCAGAACTGTAGGTTCTTCTGTCAAGTCTGTCCATCATTTTCTCGTGTACTATTTTCGAACTTGGAGCAACCAGTTTCAAACCAGATTCGGTATCGATGAAGTATGCTTTGAATACGTCCGCGTAGTCCTGCAGGATAATTTTCATACTCTGGTCCAGATCTTCTTTGATCATCTCTTCGCGAACCAGGCCTATGCCAACAAAATCATCTTTGTCTCTGGGGCATGAGGACACATAACAAAGATTTCCCAGTTTACGTTTGATGAATCCGTTCAGGTATTCGAGATCGGATAGGTCGCCGTTATAACTGAAAACACGCTCGTCACTCTTGTTGGTCATTGTTCTACCTCCACGAATTCTTCAAGAATTCCAGAACTTCTTTTGAAACAAGCTATGCCTTTTGGATCATTGGAGCACTGCCAGTATTTATTCAGGTCCTTTTTGGTGATAACTCTGAGAGGATTTTGGTGAATATGGATGGCATATGGGTCGTAGATTACAACATCATCTATATCGCAATAGACTAGTACGACCATGTGGCTCATCCATGCCATCGGATTCTTCGGAAGGATCACACCATACATGTCTCTGAGGTATTCAGCACCAAGGGTCATGGTGGGATAGGACGACATCTTGTTTTCAACTAATTCGCAGGCTCTTTTAATCGGAAGGCGACGATCATCCTCTTTTACATAAGCCGTCCATAGGCTCGACTTGGCTTTTCTGAGCATTCTCTTCATTCCAGGGTCAAGGTTATCCCAAGATGTACCTTCATCTGTTTTATAACCGAGACATTTTGAGACTTCACTTATAGAAAATTTCTTTTCTAAAGGGGCGACAGGACGGGTGGAGATTTCTAGTGCTATGTTGTATATCGAGCAAACCATGCAATCAGTATAGTCGGATTGGCATGCCCAATCGGAAGTTACGGCGCGTATTTTTTCCATTACCGAATCCGAAATCGTTTTCATCCCTCAATTTTTAATATTTTATGAATAAGATATAACCGTGTCGTTTCGAATTCGCTGTCAAGGCATCTCATATCAATGAACAAGGAATCATCGTCTCGATTCTTCAGAAGCGTCATCGTCTTCGTTCAATATCGAATCCGAACCTCGTCCTGTGCTCGTACCTCTCCCCTTTCCTGAGGATGCACGTCTCCGCGAACCTGCTGTTCGGGGCGTCCGGAGGGAACTGGGTCTCGAAGCACACGCCCGATCTTCTCCCTATAGTCCTGCCGTTCTTTCCGACTATAGTCTTCAGACCGTCGCCGGTGTACAGCTGCATCGCGGGCATGTCCGTGGAGACCGTCATCCTGATCCCGGTGTCGTCGGAGCAGCATGTCGCACAGTCCTCCTGGGAGTCCAGGAGGTAGCAGCAGTCGTAGGACGATGACAGCGCCTTCGGCATCCTCAGGTCCATCTCCCCTTCCGCTTCGCGCTCCCCCGTCGGGATTCCCTTATCGTCAGCCGTGAGGTGCCTCCTGGCGTCGACGGAGACGATATGCGTGTCCACGGTGCCTCCGTCGGAGAGGTTGAAGTAAGAGTGGTTTGTGAGGCTGCAGACGGTGTCCCTGTCGGAGAAGGCCCTGTGCTCCAGGACGAGGGAGCTCCCTTCCAGCCTGTACGTCGCCGTCGCCTCCAGGTTCCCGGGATAGCCTTCCTCCCCGTCCACGGACAGGAGGCGCATCGTGACATGATCGGCATCCGCTTCTATCACGTCCCAGACCCTCTTGTCGAATCCCCTGAACCCTCCGTGGATGTGATGGGGGGAGCGGTTGATGCTCAGCTGGTATACCTTGCCGTCTATCGGCAGCCTTCCGTTCGCTATGCGGTTGGCGAACCTGCCGATGGTGGCTCCCAGCCTGCCCGATAGGGTAGCATACTGCTCCAGGCTGTCGTATCCCAGGACCACGTCCACCATCCTCCCGTTCCTGTCCGGGACGTTCAGGGACTGCAGGGTGCAACCGTAGTCCAGGACCGAGCAGGAAATGGTTCCGTTGTCGAGGTCGTATCTTAAGACCTCCCTGCCGTCGATGCTTCCGAACGGGGTCCTGTCCATGGTATCACGGGAGGATGCCGCACAGGCGGGCCTGGTCCAGGGCGGAAGCCACCTTGTTGTAGGCGAACAGGATCTTCCCTTTGGAGTTGGGGCCTTTCATCCAATAGTACAGCGCTATGCAAGCGGTCCTGTTGATCCCCAGTTTCGAAAGCACTCTGAGGTCGTTCTCCAAGAGCCTGTTTATGAGCTCCGGGTCGTTCAGGAGCGGGTCCTTCTTGTTGAGGAGCTTGATCTTCTTCGCCGCCTGGGCCTCCGTGCGCATGTCCATGGTGTCCGTGTCCGGGCACATGGAGGCGATCCAGGGGTTGTCCGAGGGGAACAGCTTCTGGTAATGCTTCCTGTCGATGTTGTCCTGCTCCCTCTCGAAGTCCAGGTACAGGAGGGCAGGGTTGACATCCTCCAGGAGGTCCAGCTCCAGCTTGATGCCGCGGACGATGTCGTGGGTCTGGTGGTTCAGCGCCAGGAGGGCGCGGCTCTGGAGGGGCATCCAGTGGATGACGTTGGCCACGTAGTCGAGGTAGGGGTCGAAGTGGGTGGGGTTTCTGAAGAACAGGTACATCCTCTCCATCCTCTCCATGGGGCTGGCTCCCGGGAGGGACTTGAACTCCCTCTCCAGGATCCCCCGGACGTCCATCCCCGCGTCAGGGTCTCCGAAGAGCTTGGTGGACGCCATCCACGTCATGAAGTGCCTGCACATGCCTCCTGCGCCGCGCGCGTACTCCGCCGGGGTGCCGTAGAGGTGGCGGGAGTAGACGGACCTGCAGAGGGCGTCCCCTGCGCCTCCGTTGAGCTTGCAGCGGAGCTTGGACGTACGGTAGGCGTTGGAGCCGTGCGAGAATATCTGGCCCATGTTGTGCTCCCTGTAGAGGGCGTCGGCCTCGGCGAAGCTGCAGGTGGACTTGTCCTCCGGGACGCTGTCGTAGTCGTACCTGCAGAGGGAGTTGACCTTCGTGGCTATCATCACGTCGGCGTTGTCGGCCGAGCCGCGGGTGTTCACCTTGACTTTGGACCTCGTGTCCGGCATGTTCGTGAGCATCCCGTAGATGAGACGGCTGTCCATGCCTCCGGTGAGGTCCACCATGAGGTCGAAGCGGGGGTCGTCGATGGCGGCGCAGATGTTGTCCTTGACCTCTCTGAGGGCCTCCTTCCTCATCTCCCCGTATCTATCGTAGTCGAGGGATATCTTGGCGTCCAGGATGTCTGCGATGCTGTTGTAGGAGACGAAGAGGCTCCCTTTCATCACGCGTATCGTCCGGTTTATCGGGAGCAGGCTCACGCCTTTGACGCACATGTCGTGGCTGATGGCCTGATGATACACGAAGTTGGACATGTTGGACATCTGGGCGAACGCCATCCCCCAGTCCATCTCCGGATTCAGGCCCAGTTCCTTCATCGCTTTGACGATGAGGCTGTACCTGTTAGCGACGATGTACCTCTTGCCTGAATTGTAGTACCATATGTGTGAGAATCCCAGGAGGTCGTTGGAGATCTGTATCTTGTCGTTGGAGATCTCCACGTACGAATAGGAGCCGGGCTGCTTGTCCAGGTTATCGGGGCATCCGGGCTCGTCCGCGAACCTTATGCGGCCTCCGTCTTTGACGTATCCGGAGAGGATGAGCTTCCTGTCGTCGCAGGTGCGGATCGTGCTGGACATGCATGTCGCTTCTCCCGATTTCACGGACGAGCCGAGACCGTATTCTTCCATCAGGCTCTCGAGGGACACGTCTCCGAACCCTCCGACCACCAGGAAGTCCTGGAACGGGGCCTTCCTCTTCTCGACCACAATCTGCCCCGGGTCCTCCGCGGGCGCTTCGAGGAACCTCTCGAACTCCTCCTCCAGGTCCTCGGTGACGTGGAATCTCACATCGGAGCGGACGTAGGTGCTCTGCTTCCCGCAGTAGACGTATCCCTGTACGAGATAGGCTCCCGGGTCCGTTATCTTCTCCTCTATGGAGCTCTCCTTCGCAGGGCCGATCCTCTTGAGGACCTGCGAGTCCTTGATTATGTAGAAAGCATATCTGAATTCGGAGCTCGGACGGTCGGAAAGGGTCTTCCCCAGAGTAATGGAAGCCCTTATCGTTCCGTTCTCGAGCGAGTAGTCGAGCGTGAAGTCGTCCAGGATGCCTGCGAACTCCAGACGGAAGAGATCCTTGACCTTCTGCTGGAGGTCCTCCTCGCAGATCGAGCCGGGATTCCTGTATCTCGTTCCGGACAGGAGGTTGATCCCGGGGGACATGCAGCAGAAGTCGAAGTACAGGCGTTTCAGAAGGCCGTTTGACCTGTCGTTCTCGGAAGGGCCGTCGGAGAAGTACGATGCGGACAAGATGATGCTCTTGGGGTCCGCTTTGGACAGGGCTTCCTTCAGGATGCCTTCCAGCTTGTCGGCTTCCGCTCTGGTCGGACGTTCGAAGATGTATTCGGAGACGTCCAGGACGTAGTAGTCTGCTTTTCTTCCCAGTATCCTGGACGAGACGGATTCGGGATCGAAGTCCGATTCTTTCATGACCTTGAGGCTAAGGGGCTCCATAGCGGCGCGCATAGCTTCTCTGAACGCTTCGGGACCGTGTATCTCAATAGGTCTGTCCAGGACGGTCATGTGTATCACGACAAGAATTTCGTTTTCTGATAAATCATCATAATATATAGCGATTAGGTGGATAATTTTTTTATTGGTCAGTCACTGCGTCTGCGAAGAAGGGCATTTCTTGTCATCTTCATGGGGTATGTCTTCCAGCATCCTTTATTAATCGTGTATCATTGTGGTCGGATTCATGAAGATGTTCGGAACCAACGGCATACGCGGAGTCGTGAACGGATACATGTCCTCCGAGTTAGCTCTCAAGGTCGGAAAATCCATAGCCAAGGTTTTGGGCCCTGGCAGCATCGCGATTGCGAAGGACACCAGGACTTCTGCAGATATGATCACATGCGCGGTAGAATCCGGGCTGCTGGCCATGGGGGTCGATGTTGTCGACCTAGGGATGGTCCCCACCCCTGCGCTGCAGTACTATGTCAAGACCCATGACGATGTCGTCGCGGGGGTGATGATCACCGCTTCCCACAACCCTCCCGAGTTCAACGGGATAAAATGCGTGTCGGCCGACGGCACCGAGTGCTCCCACGAGGAGGAGACGGCCATAGAGGACGCTTACGAGTCGGAGATAGTCTGCCCTGGTTGGGACGGCGTCGGCTCTGTGAGGCGCGTCTCCGACGCGGGAGAGGCCTATATCGATGCCGTGGTGAGGAACGTGGATGCCGATGCCATCAGGAAGGCCGGGATAAAGGCCGTCCTCGACTGCTCCAACGGAGCCGCGTCAAACACCACCCCTCTTCTCATGAAGAAGCTGGGGGTGAAGGTGGTGACCCTCAACGCATCTCCTGACGGAAGGTTCCCCGGACACTACTCCGAGCCCACCGAGGACAACCTCGGAGATCTGAAGAGGATGACCGCCGAGACCGGCAGCGACCTGGGATTCGCCCATGACGGCGACGCCGACAGGTGCGTGTTCGTCACCGGCTCCGGAAGATACGTTCCCGGAGACCAGTCCCTCGCCATCCTCGGACGTTCGGCTGTCCAGAAGAACGGCGGAGGCATCGTCGTGACCACCGTCGCCACCTCCTGCGTTGTGGAAGAGGCTGTCAAGTCCGTCGGAGGAACCGTGGAGTACACCGCTGTCGGCTCTCCTGTCGTGGCTCGCAGGATGATCTCCAACGGCGCCCTGTTCGGCGGAGAGGAGAACGGAGGGCTGATCTTCGCAGACCACCAGTACTGTCGCGACGGAGCCATGTCCATCGCCAAGATGATCGAGGCCGTCGTGCTCAGAGGTTCTCTCGACGAGCAGGTGGACTCCCTTCCCAAGTTCGTCACGATAAAGGCCGCCGTCGGCTGCCCCGATAACCTTAAGGGTGCCACCATCAAGGAGATCGCGCACCGCCACGAGGGCGAGAGGATCAACCTCACCGACGGGCTGAGGATAGACTACGACGACGGCTGGGTTCTCATGCGCCCTTCCGGAACGGAACCCAAGTTCAGGGTCTACTCCGAGTCCAAGGACAAGGCTGTGGCTGAGGGGCGCTCCAAGAGGTTCCTCGAGGAAGCCGGAGCGGTCATCTCCTCGCTCCAGTGAAGGTGTTCCCGTTGGCCGAGCATGCGAAAGACCTGTCCGTGGTGATACTCACCTACGAACGGGACCCGGACATGTTCTAGAGGGCCCTGGAGAGCGTAGTGAATCAGACGCTCCTCCCGGCGGAGGTGATAGTCGCAGACTCCGGTCTGAACGCCGACATCTCCCGCCGGGTGAAGGAGATCTCCGACTGCGCCGCGGGCCTGGCCAATGTCAAATATGTCGTAATCAGGGATGTCCTCGCGGGAAACGAGAGGAACATCGCCGCCACCCATTGCACCAGGAAATGGATTGCCTTCCTGGACGACGATGACGAGTGGTATCCGTAGAAGGTCGCCAAGCAGATGTCCTCGATCCCGGCGGGAGCCAGCATGGTCGTCTCCGCCTACGACATCGAAGACGAGGGAAAGGTCACCTCGTTCCATCCGAAGAAGGAGCTGGTGGAGTCCCCGTTGGCGATCCTGGGGGAGAACGTGCTCGGATGCACCTCGATGCAGGTCGTCAGCAAGAAGGCCTTCGACAAGGTCGGGGGCTTCGACCCCAGATTCAGGGCGAACCAGGAGTGGGACCTCTGGATAAGGCTCCATTCGAAAGGAAGCTATCATCTCGTGGACGAGGTCGTCGGCAGGAAGCATGTCGGCAAGAACACCATCAGCTCCAACCCCGTGCGCCGCATGAAGGGATGGGGCGACATGATAAGATACCACTTCAAGGAGTACATGGGGCATCCCGACCAGTTCGCCAGGGTCATGTGGTTCGTCACCATGGACAACGTCAGGTTCCGCCATTGGATAAGGGCGGTGCTGTCGTTCTCGATTTATTGCGCCCTGTCGGCGGCTTCAAAAGTGGTAAAAGCGGTGTCGCCCAGACGACGGCACCGATTTTGTTCATTGGTTTTTGAAATCCGGCATCTCAGAGAGCTTCTTCTTGAGGCTCTTGATGGGCGCCACGGACTCCGGGTCTATTCCACGCTTCTCTGCCATCCTCATGGACAGATAGTCGCCTAGCATCAGGGCCTTTATCCCGTTCTCCACCTTGTCCTCGCAGCCAGGGTCGATCCTCAGGAGTTTGTCGTCGTCTATTATGGGGTCCTTCACCTTCCCGATGGTTATCAGGGTTAGGTTGTCGTTGCCTTTGGCTATCCATTTCTGGATGGATTCGCAGTCGTACTCCGAGAAGGAGCCGCAGAACGCCACGAACTTGGAGTTCTCGTTGACCTGGGTCTTCCACCTGAAGGCGATGGACTGCATGTACGCGTTGGAGACGACGGCTGGGACGGTATTGTGGAGGTCGTCCACCATGCCGTCTATCATTCCGACGCCCTCTTCCGATTCCAGGTAGTCCCTGTACTCCAGGATGGAGTCCAGGATGCCTTTTACGTTGTTCGAGGCGCAGACGCATCCGCATTTGTTGAGGATGGCCACGGTGTATCCGATCATGAACCCGATGGAATGCCTGGGCTGCATGTTCTCCGGGAGGAGCCTGACCATGACGCCGTCCTTCTCGCACCTGTCCCTGAGCTTTCCTCCGGAGGTGATGGCGATGATGCTGCAGCCTGCCCTCCTCGCCGATTCGTACATCTTCAGGGTCTCGAGGGTGTTCCCGGAGTAGCTGGACACTATCGCTAGCGTCTTCTCGTTCGCCCATGCGGGGACGGCGAAGCTCTTCACGGTCACTATGGGGATCTTGCTCTTTCTCATGTATATCTCGGAGGCTATGGCTCCGCTGATGGCGGATCCGCCCATCCCGCAGAGGAGGATCCTGTCGCAATCTATCAGAGGGGGGTCCCATTCGATAGCCGACCTGAGGTCGTCCGGGAATCCGTGGAGCTGCTCTCTTACTGTTTTCTCTCCCATCGCTGAACACCTCTGCGCTTTCTTATCTCGAGGGAGACCATGTCCCCGAAGAGCATCGCTTCGAGCTCCGCCAGGGTCATGTTCTTCTCAGGGAAATCGACGCATATGATCTTGCGGTCGTACTCGTCCAGTACCTCCATCATGCTCTTGAGTACGTACTCTAGCTCCGGGATTCCGCTGTCGATCCTGAGGAGCACCATCTCCAGGTTTCTGGCATGGATGTTGGGGTCCGCCCATCCCACGATCTCGTTATGATCGAATTCCGGGATCTCGCCATAGAACGCCGGGGCATCGGTGTCCTCGTCGAACGAAAGCTTCCATCTCTTCGCGGCGGCCACGATGTCCACTATGGAATATATGGCGGGGATTCTGTTCTCGAGGGCGTCCGCCACCTTTTGGACCTCTGAAGGGTCCTTGACCAGGCTGTCGCGGTATGCCTTGAGATCGTCCAGGATGGTGCTCAGGGCGTCATGGAGGTACGGGGCGCCGAAAGATTTCAGAAGGGATGCCAGAAGGCCGATCTCGAGACCTACGGCGCTGCGAGGGGTCATACCTGGAGGAAGCTGGATGTAGTCGTCCCCTCTCTCCTTGCACTTCTCGCCGAGGATCCCGTCGGATGTCATGCAATGTATGTCGCACGCGCGCTTCTCGAGGCATCCATACGCGTTGACGATCTTCTCGGTGTTCCCCGAGTAGGACATCAGTACGACATCATTCCCTCTTCCGATCCACCCCGGAATGCGTTCGTCAAGGGAAGACAGGACGCAGAACGGGAATCTGTTGGAGACGTCGACTACGAACTGCGCGGCTGCCGAGGTGGGGCCGACAGCGAATATGCAGACGCCTTTGGACTTCTTGGGAGGGAACTCGGTCTTCAGCCCGAACTCTATCAGCTCCGGGAATTCCAGGATCTGCTTCGGGTCGGCTTTCGTCCTTATGCTGAACGGGGATGCTTTCTTGTGATTGCTCATTTGGATTACCAGCCTGCAGGCCTTTCGGCCTATCTCACTTCTTCAGGAGCCTCCTCGCGCTCACCAGCTCTTTATTGAAGGCAGGCTTGTCCTTCACTACCTTCTCGAGCATGCCCACAGCTTTCTCGACGTCCTTTTCCACGCCTTTGCCTTCGCAGTAGCAGCGGGCAAGACGGACCATGGACAGAATGTCGCCCTCGGATGCGGGGCCTTCCACGAGAGGCACCATCTCCGCGGACGCTTCCGGGGTGTCCATCTTCCATAGAACGTCGAAGAGGTCGATGTTCGCACCGGGCATCTTGGCATCGTAGTTCTTCTGGGCGAGCTCGCGTGCCTTGGCGAGGTCCATTTCGACGCCTCTTCCGTCGCGGTATGCGCGTGATAGGCGCTTTATAGCCGTTCCGTTCCTATCGTCGACCATCTCGCGGATGGTATCGACCATCTCGGCATCGGCTTCCGGGGTCTTGGCCTTCCAGAGGAGGTCGAACAGGATCGGTTTGGGCCAGTCCATTCCGGCTTGGCTGAATTTTCTCAGCCATCCGATTCTTGCCTCGTCGTCTTTGCATATCTTGGCTATCGCCTGGTAGGACTTCTCGGAGAAGGGGGCGGCCCACATGTCTCCTCTCGATACGATGTCGGCGCATATCGCGCATGCCTTGGCCTTCTTGTCTTCGGCGACTGCTTCGAGGTATGCTCTTCTGAGAGCCTCCGTGTCTTTACCAGTGGTAGCCTCTTCAGGCTTCTCGTTAATAGCTCTCTTCACCCAGTCGGTGCTGAGCATGCGCCTGAGGTCGATGGAGCAGGCCATGGCCAGCTTGTCCATCGCGCTCCTGTCGTACTTGACGGTTATGACGTCTATCACGGAGCCGATGTACTCGGCAATGCGGGGGATGTATTGGTAGGGCTTTCCGTCCTTCGAAATGCAGTCGAACGGGAGGGTGATGATGTAGCACACTACGCTGTCCATAAGTTTGGCGCTGATCTCGGCGGACTTGAGGAGCGGCTTGTAGCCAGGCATGGGACGGAGGCATTCGCCGCGGGCGCAGAACGCCGAAGGCCTCATGGAGACGAATATTATCTTCCGGTTCCAGGTTTTCCTCATGAATCTCGCGAGCGATTCGATGTCTTCGGCGATATCTTCGGGTGAGTCCACTCCGCATCCGAGGCAGGTGCCGTCCATCACGAGCCAGTCTCCTTTTCCGGAAGCCAGATTCTCCCTTTCTCCGTCGGTGAGGAACAGGGGGTTGGAGTCGATTACGCTGGCTTTGACGACTGAATCTGAATGGTTCTCTAGAGTTTCTTTGAGGAAGGAGCTACCAATAACGTTGTAAGAAGTGCCCACGAGTACACCCGGTTCGACATGCTTGTTTCCTTATTTTATTGTTATGAACGTAAAGTAGGGTTTTAAGAAGTGTAAAATGGACTGCAGAGAGTAAAATGTATTCTCCGCTCTGAAAACAACGTTTCCATGGATGCGTTAGTTTTAAAGCGTGTTCTTCTATGGGTCATCATGGCTCCCGCTGACCGGATTACGAAAGGTATCATCCTCGCCGCAGGTGCAGGGACGAGGCTGTCTCCTGCAACGCTCCCAATCTCGAAGATTCTTCTGCCCGTCTACGATCGCCCTATGGTGTACTATCCGCTCTCCACGCTCATCATGGCCGGTATAAGGGATATTCTTGTCATCACTAACGAGTCGGACAGGGAGAATTTCGAGAGGACGTTGAGGGACGGATCCCAGTTTGGAGTCAGGATAACCTACGAGGTCCAGTACGTCCAGCGCGGAATCTCGGACGCGTTCATCGTCGGCGAGAGGTTCATAGACGGCGATCCTTGCGTGCTGGTCCTGGGGGACAACATATTCTGCGGCGATGACATGGAGGGAATAATGAGCGAGGCTGCCAAGGATGTCTCCAACGCTACCGTCTTCGCTCGTTGGGTGCCGGATCCCGACAGGTTCGGGGTGGCCGAGTTCGATTCCGAAGGGAAGGTGATCTCACTCGAGGAGAAGCCAAAGGATCCGAAGTCCAATTATGCTGTTGTCGGGCTGTACTTCTATCCTGGAGACGCCACGGCCAAGGCGAAGACCCTCAAGCTGTCCTCTCGTGGAGAGCTGGAGATCACGGATCTCAACCGCTTGTACCTGGACGAAGGCAGTCTCAGGGTCAAGACTATGGGCAATTTGACCATGTGGATAGACGCCGGGACCTTCGGTTCGCTTCTGGAATCAGCGGAGTTCGTCAGGAGCACCGAGAAAAGATTTGGAATCAAGGTCCTCTGTCCTGAGATAGAGGCCTTGAAGAAAGGGTTCGTCTCGAAAGAGGAGATGGAAGCATGGGTCGCCTCTTTCAAGGAAAACGATTACTACGATGCAATAACGAAATTCATGGAGAGGATGTGAGCCCTCTCTTCTTCCTTTCCCATGCGTACGCGGTGCGTATGCTGTCCTCGAGGGACCTCTTCGGCTCCCAGCCGAGGATTTCTCTCGCCTTCTTGTTGTCCGCCACGAGGGTGGCAGGGTCTCCGGGGCGGCGCCCCTCGATCTTTATGGGGATCCTCATGCCGGTGACCTTCTCGCAGGCTGCGAACACCTCCTTCACGGTGGAGCCCTCGTTGGTCCCGAGGTTGAAGTAATCGGTCTTCCCGCCGTTCTCCAGGTAGCGGAGGGCGAGGATATGGGCGTCGGCCAGGTCCTCCACGTTCACGTAGTCTCTTACGCAGGTGCCGTCCCTGGTGTTGTAGTCTGTCCCGAACATCTTGAACTCGATGCCGTCCCTGAACGTGGATTTGAGGATGTTTGGTATGAGGTGGGTCTCTGGATCGTGGCATTCGCCTACCCTGCCCTCGGAGTCGGCTCCGGCCACGTTAAAGTACCTGAGGCGGACGCTCTTGATTCCGTATGCCCTGTCGTAGTCGTCCATCATGTACTCTATGTCTAGCTTGGTCCTTCCGTAGGGGTTGATCGGCCACTGGGGATGGGATTCGTCTATTGGGACGTACTTCGGCTCTCCATACGTGGCTGCGGTGGACGAGAACACTATCCGTCTAACATCGTTGCGCCTCATGGAGTCCAGTAGGCCCATTGTTCCGGCGACGTTGTTCATGTAGTACTTGCCAGGGTCGGACATGGACTCGGCCACCTGGGAGAACGCCGCGAAGTGGATGACTGCATCGATGTGGTGTTCCCGGAAGGCGCCGTCGATGTCTTCGGGATGAAGGAGGTCCCCTTCGATGTTGTCCAGAAGTCTTCCTTCGGATTTTACGTCTTTCAGAGCCTCTCCTGTGGATTTGAAACCGGTGGAATGGTTGTCGAATACCACGACGTCGTATCCTTCGTTCATTAGGGCTATCGTGCAGTGCGATCCGATGTATCCGTCTCCTCCGGTGACAAGTATCGTGGTCATTTTTTTCCCCAGCGTTTTTGAGTACGAGATGGTTGGCGTCATTACTAGAGGGACAATACCTGTATATCAGTGCAGGCTTTCCGTTTTTGTTATTTAACGCTCGAATTCGTTTGGTTCTCAGAGTCTGAATAGTGAAGGTTATTCATATTAGCATCGTATTCACACAATAGGGTAGTATGGACGATTTGGTTCTTAAAGCATATAAAAAATTGAAATCGTTCGCTTACTATGATAAGAATGCCTTCTATCTCAAGTCTGCCATCATCGACTTCGAAGACGAGACCAAAGATGTTGATGGTTATCTTAAAAGCATTGTTGCAGATTTTGATTCAGGAAAAAATACTGACAATCAGCCAGAACCTGTAATAATGCCTAAATCTGTGGAATGCGACAAAGATTCCGAACTATCATTCAATGCTCCTAGACAGTTCTATATTGATAAGGTCCAATATTACTCGTCGATATCTGTCCGCGATGGCGTGATTGCCATGATGTGGTCCATGGCTGTGGGCCAGAGGATGGACGCGTCATTATCGGATGAATGCTATGGCAACAGAATTGGAGTATCATACGGATCTTGGTCTCCGCATTTGTTCAAGCCCTATCCTTTTCAATACTCCATGTGGAGGGACAAAGGCCTCGAAGCTGCTATAAGATGTTCAGAAGAAGGCAATTCTTGTGCTTTCATCAGTTCAGATTTCTCCTCGTTTTATTATAGTTTATCTTTAAACGATGATATAAAAAAGAAGATCAGGGCGGAGTTCTGCAATAGCGATTTTGACAGAAAACTAACGCAGGCCGTATTCGATTTTATTGACGGATATTCGGTAAATTTCAATGAATCCCATCCTCTGCCGATAGGCTATCCGCCGTCCAATATATTGGCCAACTATCTTTTGTCGAATTTAGACAAAGCGATCCACGACAAAGTGTTGCCCGTGTACTATGGCCGCTACGTGGACGACATCATCTTGGTGGTCCGCTGCAATCCTGATGACTGCGTGGGATCTAATCCTCTGAAGATGCTGCAGACAGAACTTGAGAAATCAGGCCTGAAAATTGGCATCAAGTCTGATAAGGATGGCAATCTAGAGGACATAACTGTTGGTCTTTCGGGTGAATCCGACATTGAATTGACAATCAACAATGAAAAGACCCGTTGCGAAATCATCGATAAAGATTATTCGGCATCCCAGTTGAAGATTCTCAAGAAGAACGTGGATGCGAACAGCAGCGAGTTCCGCTATATGCCCTACGAGGACATCGGATGTGTGAACGACCATCTGTCAATATTCAAGGAATCGGCTTTGAACGTATATAAGCCGGGCGAGATGGGGAAGGCCACTGTCAGCAGATACGGACTGTCTAAGTATCTCGGCAAATGCCAGATGATGCTGTCGCTGGTCAAAGACGACAGTCGCACCAAAGGATTCAGCAAGAGCCTCATGAGGACGTTGTCCGATGACGTGCTATTGGGGAACTGGTCTCTGTGGGAGAGGATCCTTCAGACATGTGTCATTAACGGCTCGCCCGAGGATTATGTTGATGTCGTCAAAAGGCTGATAAAGATTGTTTAGTAGTCTGATATCAAGTGTGTGGATTCCCATAGAATTAAGATGAACGAGGATGAGTTGAAGAAGAGATTGAAACACAATCTGATCAAATGTCTGTCCATAGCAGTTTCACGTACGTTGTCTACAAGGTGGGGTCCAGATATTGACAGATGGTTGGATTTCGGCTTCGATCCGTAGGGTAGTTGTTCGTTGAGTGTCATCCGTATAAAAGAACTGAGGAGAAAGATATGTCTATCGCGCATGGCAGACAGCCATCATTTCATTCTGCCGATAGACGGGTTCATCAAGGACGGGAAGCTTCTTTTGAACGATGCAGAAGCCGTGGATCCGATGTCATTGTCGCATGTTCTCAATTGTCATTTATACAATCTGGATTATCAGAAGCTTGAGGAATACAGATACCGCCCTTATCTCGTGAAGATGTTGGATCTCAGCATGTGCCGTCTTGCCAATATGAACCAGATCAACAAGCAGGAACCTAAACAGTTGTTCGAATTGTTCAGGAAGGTCAATTACGGAACATGTGGCGATAAAGAATCGCCGATTGATCGTTATGTCTATCAGAAAATCGGGATAACCTATGTCGGAAACGAAGACGTCAGCGACATAAGGGTCGGAATATCCAACACCTGCTATCCAGACAGCGATCTGTTCGATAACGCAGTAGGGAACAAGGACGGAAGAACAGCTACGAAACTGAAATCGACAAACCGCATATTCAATCAGGCGATCAAGGACAGTGCGGACGTGCTGGTCCTTCCAGAATGCTATCTGCCACCCGAGTGGCTGCCATATTGCGTGAGGACTTGCATGAAAAACGACATGTTACTCATAACTGGGATCGAATATGTCAGTCATGAAAAGAAGATGTACAACCTTATGGCCATAGCGATGCCGTTCCAGGACGAGTATGGTCATCTCGATTCGTACATCTCCTTCCATCTCAAGAGTCGCTACTCGCCTAACGAGATCAAATACTTCAGTAGCGCTGGATACAAATGCGCTATGGGTGATAACAACGAGATGTTCATCTGGAAAGGGCTCAGGTTCACAGCGTTCTGCTGCTTCGAGATGGCAGACATAGCTGCGAGAGCGAAGTTCAGATCTCGCATCCATGCTCTTTTCGCCGTCGAATGCAACAGGGACGTGAACTATTTCGACGACATCGTGGGTTCAACCGCCCGCGACCTGCATTGCTATGTGGTGCAGGTGAACAATTCAAAATACGGCGACAGCAGAATAACGGCACCTAGCAAGACCGAGACGATGAACGTGGCCAGGGTCAGCGGAGGGGACAATTCCGTAGTGGTCACGGGCGTGATGCTCATCAAGGATCTGATAGAATTCAGAAGACTGGAGGAGGGGAAGGAGAATTTCAAGAAGAAGCCGCCTGGATTCGATGTCGATTTGGCAGAAAAGGACTATTAGCATGCGAATAAAAATGATTCGAATGGCCAGAAGCCGATATCGACCGGTTCAAACACGGATGGAAGTGGCTCCCAGGAGAAACGAATATGAAGGGCACCAAGCATCTTCGCGCCATCGTGTTCCAGAACTGCATGCAACTAGATACGATTCATCTCCTGGCAATCGAGAGCTATCCGCAGTTGAAAAAACATGACTGCCAAACATTATTAAAGAAAATGGGATACTCAGCGCGTTTAGGGCATTGATATAGACATCTAGGAGTACGGTGTGACAGATGGGGTCCAAATCATCCAAGAAAGGCAAGCGTCTCAAGTCTTCCAAGAAGTATTATGAGGCCGAGCCTGTCAAGAAAGAAATAAAGGTCGAACCGGCCAAGAAGATCGAAGACGAGGTCGAACCGGTCGGGAAGGCTGAAGGAGACGAGTTCATTGAGAGGGACGAAGAGGTCGAGCCCGCTGTTGAGCACGAGGAGCCTATGCCAGTCGCCGAGAGCGGGCGTAAAGGATTCATCGGAAGAGTCAGAGGTTTCAAGCCTCTGCAGAGGATGATGGATTCCAGGAACAGCTACATCAATCGTCTGGGCAACTATCTGGCCTACCTGTGGCAGTACCGCACGGTCGTCAAGACATCGGTAGATAAGGAGTTCAAGGGACGGTTCAAGTACACTGCATTGGGGTATGGATGGCATGTCCTGAATCCGTTATCCCAGATTATTATATATTATGTGATCTTCACCGTGATTTTCGGTCGTGACATTCCGAACTATTGGCTGTATATTTCAAGCGGTATGTTTGGATTCGTCTTCTGCCAGACTTGCATAACGGGGGGCTCCGGAGCTATCGTGGGTAATGCGAAGATGGTGACGAAGCTCGCGTTCGCTAGGGAGACGCTGGTGATAACCAAAGTAATCACCAATCTGATCACATTATCGATATCGTATGTTCTTTTGATTATTATTATGGCGTTCTCCGGGATCGGACCCACGATCAATATACTTTATCTGCCGATAATAATCGTTCTGATGGCCGTGTTCTCGACAGGGCTGGCGTTCATGTTTTCAGCACTTGTGGTGTATTTCCGCGACCTCCAGAACGCCATCGGCATCGTGATGGGATGCATGATGTTCGCTATACCTGTCATCTATTTGGCTAGCACCAGGTCTTCTCCTTTGATGGAGTTCTTATGGTCTATAAACCCTCTTTACTATTATGTCGAATGCATTCACAACGTCATGTATTGGGGAACGGCTCCAGACGAGATGTTCATTTTGATAGGTTCTGTGGCCGCTATGATAACATTTGTAGTTGGACTTTACGTCTTTAAGAGATTGGAGAAGGGATTTGCTGAGAGGCTGTGATATTATGAAAGATAAGAAGAATGCAATAGAGGTAGAGGGAGTTTCGAAGAAGTTTGATATAAAATACACGACTTTTTACGGTGGACAAGCAAAGTCTGGTATTAAGACTGTATTGGACGGGATGTCTTTCAATGTCAAGAAAGGCGAAGTGATGGGTATTGTGGGACGCAATGGGTCTGGGAAGTCAACCCTAATGAAAGTCTTATCCGGAATCATGGGGCCTGACTCTGGAACCGTTAACATCAATGGGAAGGTCGCTAGCATTCTGGAGCTAGGTATGGGTTTCGAACCGGAGATGACCGGGCGCGACAACATACGCATAAAATGCAGCATGTATGGTTTTACGGAGAAGGACATCGATCAGCAAATGGAGGCCATCATCCAGTTTTCTGAGCTGGGCGAGCAGGTAGACCACCCTCTTAGAACGTATTCTTCAGGAATGGCTGCTAAGCTAGCTTTTTCTGTCATTATGCACACGAAGTGCAACGTGATGATCGTGGATGAGGTTTTATCCGTAGGGGATGCAAGCTTCAATGCGAAGTGCAGGATGGTCTTTCAGAAGATGAAGAAAGAAGGCAGGGCGATTTTGATCGCATCCCATAGTATGGAAACTCTTGAGTCCATGTGTGATCGCGTCATGTGGATGGACGAAGGAAAGGTCAGGGAGATCGGAGATCCCTCCACAGTCTGTTATCATTTCCATTCCGATATGGTCGACTCTTTCGACACTATAATTAAGCTGGCCGAGGAGGGTGATGTCATCTCTATGAACCGCGCTGCGGTCATGCTCAGGGATGGGATTGGCATCCAGAAGGATGAGAAGAAAGCTGTGGAATTATTCACCAGAGCCGCTAATATGGGTCATACTGATTCTCAGATGGACCTCGCGGATATGAAGCTGAAGGCTGGTTATAAGAATGAGGCCATGAAACTTTATAAAAAGGCGGCCAGCGATGGCAATTTTGGAGCCATAACCCGTCTTACCGTGATGGATGAGGATAATTCTGTAGTGTCGGAGAAGTTGATGAAAGATGTTCGTGATGAAGCAGAAGGTGGCAATACACGTGCTATGAAATTGTTGGCCGATATGCTGTACACAGGTAATGTTTTTATCAAGGATCAGACCGAGGCGTTTACATGGTATCTAAAATGTGCTGAACTGGGAAATGCTCTTGCTTAGTTTACCATTGGAATATGTTACCGTGATGGCATAGGGACCGATAAGAACGGCGAGGAGGCTGTCAAATGGCTAACCGCAGCATCAGAGCATGGCAATGCCAAGGCCAGGGTCGAACTCGCCAATATGTACAGAAAGGGTATGGCTATCGAGAGTGATATATCTAAGGCTCTGGAGTGGTACAAGCTAGCAGCAGAATGCGGGGATAGTTATTCTATGCAACAGCTCGGACTTATCTATCGTGATGCTATAGGTGTGGACAAGGATGTTTCACAAGCGATCTATTGGCTCAAGCGGCAGTCTAAGCAGGCTATGTTAGGTGCTGAAGTAGCCTTTGGAGATATTATAAAACAAGGTTATTCAGACGATAATCAGAAGAAATGTCTGTATTGGTATGAGGATGCAGCTAGCAAGGGTAATCTGAATGGTATGGTTGCTATTGGAACAGCATATCGTGATGGAGGAATAGCTGTTGCAGATTCCGTCAAGGCGGCGGAATGGTACGCCAAAGGAGTTGAGCTTAGATCTGGTGTTGCAAGTTTTGAGCTTGCAATGCTCTATCTCAAGGGTAATGGTGTTCAGAGAGACACTAAAAAGGCGTTTGAGTTGATGAAGGCAGCCGCTGACTTAGGAAATGGGAATGCGATGCTACAGTTGGCTATAATGTACAGGGATGGGGAGATCGTTCAGAGGAACATCCAGGAATCTAGGCGTTTGTTGAATATCCTTGGAGAGCTTGGCAATGTCAATGCAAGGGCGATGCTTGCAACGCTTCCAGATTAATTAAGATGAGGGTTTGTTCTTATCACTTGACTTTGACATGCGGGATCGAGAAAGGCGCCGTCTCTGAAGCGATACGGATAATGGATCAAAGGGGGTGTTCTCCTGAAGGTTTTATGTTTAGTAAAACGGCCACGGGAACGTGGCGTGTCAGGCCTAACGACAATAAATCAGTTGTCATCGGGAATGTCCTCCTGTTGGAAGCCTTCTTCAAAAAGTACGGGCTTGATAGGGAGATTTCGTCTCTGAAGTTCAAAGGGGTCAACCTCGCGAAGCTGGCCGAGTTGTTTTGGTTTACAAGCTTGGACAGCTTCAGCATCCTTAGGGCTCACGAATTTGTCAAGGAGCTGGCGTACGGATCGGTTCGGACTCCAGGAGTTCATCGTGAAGGCGTTCAACCGCGTCGTGGAGAGCCTGGACCAGATTAGGGATAGTCTCCGCGTTCAGGTGCAGGATTCTGGGCGAGTATGGACAGTGAATCTCCGACGTGGTGTTCTGACTGGACGTCTCTGGTGCATTTTGGCTATAAGCCTGATATGGCCATGAGGGACCATTTGAAGGACGGGCATCCGGAGGAGTGCCAGATGACCTGGGGTCTCACAACCTAAATCTGCGGGTTGTAGTACTACAACGATGTAACCATACAGTTTTTCTTTTTTTTACTTAAATAGTCTTTAAATATCATATTCAAAGACAAGTAATATATATGTAGCCTTACATATAGACTACAATGGGCAGTATATTCTACATGGAGCGCAATGGCCAGAAGTACGCCTACGAGAGCGTGTCCATCAGGGTTCCCGGAAAAAAGAATCCGAAGACGGTGAAGACGTACCTTGGAAAGGTCGATCCGGAAACGGGCAAGATCATCCCGAAGGAGTCCAGGAAGCGTCCGGAGGAGGAATATGCGAAGTTCTATGGCGCCGTGCAGGCGCTGGACGGCATCCAGAAGGGCATGGGGATCTACCCTGACCTCGCCACATGATGCCCGAAGGGGTATCTGATCTTCTGTTAGCAGCGAGGTTAAAAGCGCCCCGCCTCAATGCGCAGTTGTGAACCAAACGACATTCATGGCAGGGGCATCCGTCCCTACTCCTAGCGAGAATATATCAGTTGCCTACGGGCTCGTCAAGACGGTCGAACACTATCTCGGTTCTATCGGCATCCTCGACTATGCGGACTCCTTGAAGAAACGCGGC
>SUSZ01000005.1 GCA_015063165.1 Thermoplasmata archaeon | reverse complement strand
ACGGGGGTCGGCTCGCGACCCCGGCCCCGTCCGAGGGCCGAATCGCCCCGCCGGTCGGCACGGTCCTGCGGATCCGGCCCAGAAGGCCGCAGGTAGGCTTCCGGACTTATACCATAAAATCCAGGAGCTAGAGTTTAAAGAAAAACCCCAACCATTAAATTAGGTATCCATCTACGAGGCTTTATGAATCTAGAGGAGCAGGTATTGGAGATGATCGTGCCCTCCGCAGAGGTGGTGGCATCGTTGCAGGACAAGGCGGACCGCCTTGAAGCCATCGTCATAAGGTATGCGGCAGAGCACGGCATCGACGTAGAGGTCAGGATGGCCGGGTCGTTCTCCAAAGGAACCTTCCTCTCGAATCCCGATTTCGACGTGTTCATGATGTTTCCGGACACGGTCCCGCACGACGAGCTGGAGCGCATAGGCCTGAAGATAGGCGAGGACGTCCTCCACGGAGTGCGCATGTTCTCCGACCATCCCTACACCAGGGGAGAGTTCGAGGGCATAGAGGTCGACCTGGTCCCATGCTACCGCCTGGAGAGCACAGCTAAGCTCCAGAGCGCAGTGGACAGGACGCCCTTCCACACGCAGTACATACTGTCCCACCTCGCGGACGAGCAGAAGAACGAGGTCCGTCTGCTCAAGAAGTTCATGAAAGGGATAGGCGCGTACGGCGCGGAGCAGGATGCCAGAGGATTCTCCGGGTACCTGTGCGAGATCCTGGTGGTGTACTACGGGACGTTCCGCGGAGTTCTGGAAGGATCGCAGAAGTGGAAGGACAACGCCACTCTGATAATAGAGAGCAAAGGCCCGTCCATGGTCTCGCCCCTGGTGGTGTACGACCCGGTGGACTCCCGCAGGAACGTGGCTTCCGCGGTGCACGAGGATACCATGGCGCTGTTCATAGCGGCGGCCAAAGCCT
Organism: Thermoplasmata archaeon; assembly: GCA_015063165.1. Classification (GTDB taxonomy): domain Archaea; phylum Thermoplasmatota; class Thermoplasmata; order Methanomassiliicoccales; family Methanomethylophilaceae; genus Methanoprimaticola. Next base: position 109,300 of record SUSZ01000005.1, on the reverse strand, counting down.
ATCTGGCTAACCCCGACATGAGGTTCTTCTTCCCCAAGGAGAGATCGCCCATGTCCAAGAGGGAGCTCGCCTCGAAAGCGGAGAACCACGGATCCAGGCTCCTGACCGTCATATTCGAGAAGCCGAACGTCCTGGACGACGTGCTGTACTCGCAGCTGTGGAAGACCCAGTACGCGCTGGGAAGGAAGCTCAACTAGTTCTCGTTCAACGTGCTTCGCGCGGTCCACGACATGAAGGACGACAAGCTCGTGATAATGTTCGAGCTGGAACGCGACGTCCTGTCGAAGACTTACAAGCACCCCGGTCCGCCGGTATGGGTGAAGTCCGAGTCCTTCATGGAGAAATGGAAAGACAACGAGTACGGGGAGCCCTTCATAGAGGACGGCGCGTGGACGGTCATAGCGGAAAGGCTGTACTTCACCGCGAAGGAGATGATGGAGGACGAAGCCGCCGTCGCAGGTATAGGAAGGGACATAGATCCCGAGAAGATGACCGTTCTGGATCACGCCAGGACGCTGGAGTCTGCTGACGCTCTGATGATGACGGAGCTGCTGGTCCCCAAGCTTCCCTGGGAGATCGAATGAGCTGGATGCGAATCCATTAATACCGATTAGCGGATGAGCCAAACTGTGGGCCTGTGGGCTAGCTTGGTATACTTGCGGCTTTGGGAGCCGTTGACCCCGGTTCAAATCCGGGCAGGCCCACCATATATTTATGCTATTCAGCATAATTTATGACCTTGTTTCTCGCGGTCTGGCTAATGGCGTTTGCGTTTTTCTAAGTCGTTTTTTGGGTCTTCGGGAAGGCGTGGGTCCGGATTTTTGTCGTTGGGCCCACGCCCTCCTGCGTTCACGTCTTGGACCCGCGCCTCAGGATCTCGTGGACCTCGCTAAGGACCGACTTGTCCCTGTAGCTCGCGTAGTACTTCTGGGTGGTCTCCACGGAGTCGTGGCCCATGCAGTACGACACGTACTCTATCGGCACGCCCCTGTCAAGCATCCTCTGCCCGTACGCCCTGCGTCCGTCCTTCAGGACGAAGTCCGACCCGATGATCCTCGCCACGTCCATCTTGAAGCGGCTCATGGACTGCTGGGAGACGAACTCCTTCTTCGACCTCAGGGGAGGGAACATGGCGTCGCTGACGACTCCTCTGCCCCTCATCTTCTCCAGGCGCATGCCCATGTACTTCTCGACGATGTCCGAGACGCCGTCGTTGAGCGGGACGCTCCTGTGGCGACCCCAGGAGTCCTCCCCCTTGACATGCCTCACATGGATGTAGGGCTCCTCCTCCAGGTGGTGGACGTCCGAGGCGTACAGCTGCCTGGCCTCCTGCGGCCTGAGGCCCGCGGCGCATCCCAGGATGATCGCCATGCAGCCCTCCATGACCTTCCAGCTGTCGGTGGACCTGGCGAGGGCGTAGACCTTCTCTATGACCTCGTCCGGGAGGGGGTCGAGCCTTCCGTTGTAGCTCTTCGGCCTCTTGTTCCCGTACACGACCTTGTACAGGTCCATGGCGTCGTTCCCGACGAACGTGAGGAGCTCCCCTATCATGGAGAGGTCCTTCCTGATGGTCGAGTCCTTCTTGCCGGTCGCGCGCCTGAACGCGACGTACGCGGCTATGTCCTCCTTCGTGAGGGTCTTCGGATTGCACGACGATATCTTCCCGTCCGTGTACAGCTTGAACAAGACGTCCGAGTAGTAGCTCAGCTTCCGCCTCTTCTCGTTGAAAGTGGAGTCCTTGTAGTTGCCCTTGATGGCCTCCAGGAACCTCTCGGAGTCCGTGCGGAACTGGTTCTTAGTCATGCGCGGACCCTCCCTGGCCTGTTCTTTCTAGTTTCAAACTCTGTTTCTGCGGTACCTCTCTCGTGAGCGCGGAGTCCGGATACGGGATTCCCGAAGGTACCTCCGGACGCCGCACTGCAGCGCCTTGCTGCCTGCTTTTCCTTGTTTCTCGATCTCATGTGGACCTCCCTCTCCGTTCGGGCCTCGACCCGCGCGGAGAAGCCGTTTGACGACGCTGGCCCGGTAAGCCAATGTCATGAAAAGAAAGGCGGAATGCGTATATAAATATGCTTATCAACATAATATTGTGTCATGTGTCACGTCAGTCATCATATGTTTATGAGCATAGATTGACGAAACCGTTATCATCCGAGACGGACATAGGCCCCGCATGTTGAAGAGCGTGAGGAAGGAGCCGACGGTGAAGAAGATAGTCAACCTGTCCGACAAGCTCGTGGCGGAGATAGACGAGATCGCGATCGGGATCTACAGCAACAGGTCGGAGTTCTTGACCGAGGCCATACGCTCGTTCACCCGCCTGAGGATCAACCACGACCGCGTGATGATAGAGGGGCTCCAGGACGACTACGACGGGGAGGAACTGGCTGCGGTGGCCCTCGCGAAGTCCCAGAACAGCCTCAAGAGGCTGAAGGACAGGAGCGACAAGTACGAGATGGAGGAGCGCACGCCGATAACCGTCTACATAACGCAGTACCAGCTGGACTGCATCTACTCCTGCTTCGTGATGCCGGGCGGAGCCGTCAGGAACCTGCAGGACTACGCCCGGATCGCCGCCGTCGCCGAGCTCCGCACCCTGAGGATGGAGAGGGACTTCGTGGAGAACATAAGGATGAAGAGGATTCCCTGAATGCGGAGGGCTGATGGGCCTGGCCGACAAGATGCTGACGAGACCGGCTGTCAAGGCGGGTTTCGCCCCTTCGGTTCTGACCTCCTCCTGTAGAACCCGTTTACCTGCCGACCTTCTTGCCGACGGGCACATCCTTGGAGGGCGCCTCGCGACGCGTTCCGATTCTTCGATTCCCGTCCCCTATGTCATTGAAACAAACAGACGCCGTCGCCAGTCTATCCTCTCATCGGGACCCGGGCATACGGCCCGCACCCGCGGAAGAAGTCGCCCTGGCCTCGGTCTCCGCCAGGAACGATACGGTCTCGTTCATGCACCCGGGGCAATAGAGCGACCGTCAGTATGATCCCCTCCTCCTGGAGTAATGCTCAGCGTTCCCGGAGCAGGCGGTGAAGAGTATGCCCTCGTCGCCGACGGGGCCCTTCTCCCTAATGGACCCGCACCCATTCCTCTTCGGGCGCCCCGGATCGTGGCAGGAAGGGTATCATGTTATCAGACCTTTCCTGAATCCGACGTCATAGGCAGAATACAACCTGCGTCAAACCCTATATTCTGGAACCGTCATCCAGATTCCCATACGGCCTTATCCCATCGGATGCCCGATCCCTGAATCGAATGTTTTGACATTCGTTGGATATTTAGAGTGCTCACGCTGATTACAGCTGAGTCTTTCCTTCTTTCTCGTCATCGCTGTCCCTGCGGAACTCCATTATGTCGCCCGGTTGACAATCCAACACGTCGCAGATCGCTTCCAGCGTGGAGAACCTGATGCCGTTGACCTTCCCTGTCTTGAGCTTGGAAAGATTGACATTGGTCACTCCCACCCTCCTGGATAGCTCTAACAACGTCATCTTCCTTTCGACAAGGATGCGGTCCAGATGAATCTCGATCGGCATGGTATCAAACGATGTTGTCTACATCCTCCTGCAGCCTTGAACCCTGTTTACAGATATAATACAGTATGAACACCACAAATACCGATAGAACCACCACTATCGGGAAGACCACTCCATTGTTCAAATGGGGATAAACTGAAAAGATTACCAATTGGATGACAATCGACATGACAATCTTCAGGATGATCAGAACGCCTATGATCAGAAACCTCTCGGCATTGGCACTTGTGAAAAAACTCTTTCCTTTCATCACATCTCTTATCACCGAGCATAGGATTGCAATCGATAGCATCATGACGATAAGATTCAACAGGTAATCCGAAGCAGCCGGCTCCAGGGTCCCGAACTTACTCAGATTCTGGATGTCCTGTACAGCCTCCACTGCAAATAGTGCCGCTAATGCTACGATTACTATGGCGGCCGACACCAGCAGTGTTATGCCACCCCATCTGTGCCCTGCCTTTTTACCCTCATCAGGATAACATTCGTCCATGGATTCTGTATATAGAAGAGACTATTAATGATTTATGCTAATTTATTATAATAATAGTTTAAATAATTATCATTTTACGATATAACAATCAATTATAATTATATATCACATCACCAATCTTATCCATATCGAATGCGCTTTCTGTGCGTTCATAATCACGGATGTGACCGTCATGGACCCTATGAACAGATATGTTGCCATTGCAGGCATCGCGGCAATCCTCGTGTTCACCGTGCTCACCATTGGTTTCACCATTATCGATCAGGAGAAGCCGGGCGATACCACGATCCTGGAGACGAAAACCGCCGATGTCAAGTTGTCCGATTTCGATAACTTCATTTTTACTGACCTATGGAACCAGAACGTCTGGGGGAGTTCATCCTCAACAACTGAGGATGACGAGAGGGTGGTGAATATGGTTTTCAGTCTGGCTACCTATCCGTCGCCGCAAAAATGTTTCAGATACATGGAGATCGAATGGACTGCTCCCGACGGCGCGAAAACCATGGCGAGCAGCTGGGGTTACTGTCCGCAGGTCAGCTGGAAACAGATCGTTGAATCCTCGAATCCGAATCAATCGACCGTCAGATATGGAATCGATAGGGGAGGCTCGTTCGAGTCTGGTACCAATCTCCACTTTTCTGGAAATATGATGTGGAAAGAGAATGTCGATTCCAACGACCCGTTCCTGATCAAATGCACCCTCGGCGTCTCCGAGAACGGCGTGATCAACGAGTATGTTCGGAGCTTCGAATACCGTCTGAACAGGACCGGGTGAATGCTGGGGATCACCCCAACCCCATTGCGACAGAATGGTGCCGGGCGAGCTGCCCTGGAGGATGACCGTAACGATCGTATATTCGTCCAGCCTTTTTCCAGAACCAAGCATCTTATCTGTTTTTCGACGAGCGTCATCGCTCCTGGTGATCGTTCTGTCGCCATCATTTTTTATGGCCCGCATGTCCGGGGCCCTTAATCCCTATTGTTGCTCGGGTCACATCGTGATCGACCTCGTCCCCCCTCATCGGTACTATTCAAATGTCATTAATGTTTTATATTAATAGATTATATTTTTATTTTAATCTATTATCGTAAAATAATAATAATAAACCAAACAATTAAATACTGTCATAATCAATTAAATCTTGCGGATTCGAGTTCCGCGACAATCATAAAGGAGGTAAAAAGATGGCAATAGGTAAAAGTGGCCTGATGGTTTCATTCGTGCTAATGGTACTAATCTGTGGCATTGCAGCGTCATTCACAATAACTGATGCGAATAGTCATGATGCTTCAGATCCTGGTGCACTTTCATTGGTTGAAGATGATAACCGTGTCAGCATCATCTCAGCCAGTAGCGAGATTAATAAAATCATCAGCTCATCAGTTCCAAATGCTCAGATTTCTGATGATATTTCGATTGAATCGAACCTTGTTATTATGCAGGGTAGTCTTATCAGTGATGATAAGGCGAAAATGGCAATTGATTGCTTAGATAGATTGATTCCTGTGATAGTTATCGGTTCTGATTTCGATGCACTAGATAACATAATGGAGAAACCAGTAATCGCATCGGTCGATGGAACTGTGGCCAAAGGATACGTTTCTATTGACGGTTTCGTTCACACACATTCGGTGATATGCGACGATTTGGAAGAAGCAACTAACTACCTAGCGACATGGATTGCTAGTTTCGAAGAATACGAAAATTCGTCTATTATCAATAGGCTAATGTCTGCAGGAGGCACTGGGGGCATATCGTCGGAGCAATCTGTTCTCGATGAAATAAGCAGTGGCTTCATTGCATTAGATGCTTTTACTGATGTCAACCCCAGTCGGGGCACAGATACCGTAACATGCGCTGTGTATCCTTTGACTCCTGTAGGAGAGTCTGATTACAAATACTACTCCATTCATTATTTACAGAATGGATCGACAAACGGTCATTCGGATATAAGAATTGGAGATTTGTACCTTAATACCAACATGTCAGTTGGTAAAATGATGTGTGCAGGTCCAAGTTCAACATCCGGCACTAACACTACAACTGCCACAGTTGACCTATTAGTTGGTACCAGCTTCTCTACAGGTTCATTCATACAGGGCGGTGCCGCATATACTTGGAATTATGAGATAGTAGACATTCCAGTTGTAACTGATTACACCATCTACGGATCGACAGCTTGGCATAACGTTAATGAGACTCATAATGTTGGAATTGCCTGTACTGTCGAACCTGGAGTATTAGTTCGCTCCGAATCCGATCAGAGCAGGGTGATTCTGGATACCGTATGTTCCATGAGAACTTATGTCCGTCATGACTATATGTTTTTCCAGACATACGATAGTGAAGTTACTGACACATTTAATATTACAATTGATATTAATCAAGACGACGTAACATTCTATCAACATTAAAATGAAAGTGATTGAAATACATTTTTTAATAAAAACAAGGAGGTATAGATATGAACAAACTAAATGCAATATGCCTGTCATTAATCGCTATAGCGATAATCGGTGCCGGTATCTTGTGCCTTTTACCCTCGGAGAACGGAGATAGGGCTGTTCAGACAGACGTTGATGCTGTCGATAATGTCCTCAACCCGCTGTCCGATGCGAACTACAAGGTTTACATTCAGTCCGACAAGGAGGATCTTGAAAGAACCATCAAGATTCTTCTACCGGATGCGATCCTGACAAACGATCTGAACAGCGACTTGGATCTGATAATCGTCCAGAGCGAGGAAGAACTGGGGCCTGAATTGAGCAAAGACATAGCCGAAAAGATCTACAACGATGTGCCTGTTATAGTGATGGGTGCAGCAATCGACTCTCTAGATTCCGAATTAACTGGACCTGTGTCGGTAACGACGGAATCCTCCCTGTCAAAATCTTATGCGCTCATCGAGGGCATGGTCTGTAAGCACACCATGATAGACGGCTGTCCGTTGGAAACCGCCGCAGAATGCTCCATCAGGTGGGCTATCGGCGCCGACTCATGTATCTCATTGGAAGAATATGCTGAGTTCATTTCACATTTCAGCGAAGGAATATGACGTATTTGCTCTGAAACCTTGATCGGAGATGGAGTGGGAAAATGGATATGACCGCTCCGTCGATCTCCTCAGACTGCCGTACCCAGCATCGAAGGTATGGCAGCAAACCTCTTTTTTTTACGTCATATTCAAAGTGATGTGTTCGGCCTATGCGCAGATAGGCATTGAATTAGATGCTGCTTCTGAACCTCGTTGGTTCGTTCTGAACGATGTACGAGCACAGACCGGCTCGTGTGTAACATCCCCCGTCTCAATGGAATGGCAGACCATCTTGGGAGTGGGTCGTGTCGTCCCATTTGAACTCCCATCGATGACGAAACGACTGTAGTATGCCGACTGTCCAGAACTTCCGAACAAATAGGATACCGCTATAGTGTTACTCTCTTTGCTCCCTGTCTTTCTGCCCCAGTGTCTGGGAAGTTACCTCGTCCCTGGACACTATCAGACTGACGTCCGGGGAGATCTCCGAGAGCCTCAGCTTCTTCCTCTGGCCCAAGCTTGACGACAGAAGACGGATGCCACCCTCAACTATACTATAGTCCTTCCTGAACGTCCTGATGGGGTTTTCGAACAGGAACCTAGCCGGCTCACCCTCGTGGTCGCACATGCCGCCGTATACGTTCAGCGGCATCCCGCACTCCCTGCACACGCGCGTGCGGTACTCCCTCTCGACGGCCACGGTGCGGATGTTCCTGTGGGATGCGAGGCCGAAGTATGTCATGCGCGTGGGGTAGCTCAGGGGGCGCGCGGCGAACTCCAGCCAGTCCATGCCAGAGACGTCCCCCGCCATCCTGCCCTTCCCCTCCGCCCCGTCGGACTCGTCCTGATCCGTGAACCTGAAAGGCTCGTCTTCCTCCGCCCTGCTGCAGTCGTCGCTCAGCCCAGGGAGCATGTGGCACAGGAACCTGAAGTCGTAGTCCACGTCCAAGGGGTCCCTCTCAACCATGCCCAGGCCCATGTGCGTCATTAGGTACGCGGCCGTCTGGCCGATTGACTCGACCTCCTCGCCGGCATGCACCTTCTTGATGATCCATCCAGGGTTATCGCGCCTGAACCTGTCCGTGTCGAGGAAGCCGAACAGTATCGAATGGAAATGCGGGGAGAACTCCCACAGGTCCGGGGTCTGCCTCCAGGGATGGAAGACCAGGCAGCCGGCCTTCGCCCCCACGTCCTGGAGACAGCCTTCCACATACTTCCTGAGGGCGCCGAACGCGCCGATGGTCTGCACCCATCCCTTGGCCTCCTCCTGAGGAGGGGAGACCACCCAATGTCCCAGCGGTCCCGGATCGCCTCCCTGCTTCTCCGTTAGGATGCGGTAGGCGTTCAGCTGCTCCTCCACCCTCGTCCCCGCCCTGAGGACGGCGTCGTTCATGCACTCGGGGCAGTGGAGCGACCAGCAGTGGGACCTCCTGCCCCTCGCATAATGGGTCTTGTCTTCGGTGCAGGCGGTGTAGCGAATCCCTTCGTCGCCGACGGAGCCCTTCTCCCTGATGAACCCGCATCCCTTCCTCTTCGGGCGCTCCGGATCGTGGCCGGGAGGGCACCAGGTGATCAGGCCCTTCCTGCAGCCATTACTGCCATCCGATAATCCATGGTACATATTGGCAGGATACACGGCGCTCTCGAAGGGCAGCTCGCGGACGTACTGGACGACCGGGTGCTCGTTCCTGGACGTGATCCTGTACGACAGCTCGTCGAAATCGATATCCGAGGGGGAACCCCCCTCGTAAGAGGTTTCGGCGGCCATGGTCAGGATCTCCAGGAAGCACCGCTCTCAAAGCATTTGGTAGGGGTGGTCGCGTCCATGCCCTCGGCGGCCTTGGCTTGCGCCTGGCGGCCCGCCGTCAGGCATGGCCGCTCCTTTCCAAAAGAAGATGTCATGAAGACGCCCTCTCCACATACGACGACATCAGCCTCTTGGCGGCGTCAATGTCGACCCTCTGCTCCGGGACGTCCACGCCTTCCAGTATGTCCCCGAGGTCCTCCAGGAACTTGCCCAGGGACTTCAGCAGGGAGCTGTCTATCGGCATCCTCACGTACTTGCCGTCCACGAGGAAGGTTATCTTCGGGATGGGTTCCTCGTACCTCTGCTCCTCTTTGTTGTAAGGGGACACCATCTTCAAGGCCACGAACACGTGCCCCTTCCTGAACGAGAGTATGTTCTCTTTCTTAGTGGGTTTCGAAACCGGCTGTGCGGCACCGAAGAGCTCCACCGCTTTCTCTCTGATCTCATTTTCTGTCATGTTTCAGTCCTGCCGGATTGCCGGCTCAGACATCGGCCTCCGGGCCAGCGACTGCCGTTGCTGCGGCAGATTGCCTTCCGACGTCTGGCGGACCGTTTAAAAACAAGGTGTATGCGCCCACGGTCACGAAATATGCTAATCGACAAGAGAACCCTGTCGCATTCCGTTCTGTCGTGACTATCTGGCTGCTTTCAGTGTGGACCCGGGCAGGCCCACTCCTATCATATTCTGAAGACAAGCGCTTATGACTCGTGACATGGAGTCTGGCTACTTCTGTAGAATCGGATAGTCCAATCTCGGCCGCGGCTGCTGGACAAAGAATCGAAAACGTACCGTACCGGCTCAATCCTTCTTGGTCTCGGGGAACATCGCCTTGTAGTTATCCTTGAACTTCGGATCCTTCCTGACCAGCCTTTCCATGATCTCGCGGGCCTTCTTCTCGTCCTTCTCGAGACCGACCCCGTACCTGTACATCTTAGCATAGCGCAGCTTTCCGAGATCGGTGTCCTTCAGGGGCTCGATCGTCGGAACGAGCTCGTCATACCTTTTCTGACCCCACAGGAAGTCGAACAGCTGGTACCTGGACCTTTCTATCCCGTTCTTGATCTCCTTGCGATAGCGGAGCTCTATGACATGAAGGCATTTACGGCTCATCGCCGGATTCCTTTCCACCCCTCTCCCGAGAGAATACGCCTTGGCTATCCTCAGACCAGCCCTTGTGGAAGTGTATCTGTACGGGAAGACGGCCTTGAAGGCGAGAACATCGGACTCCTCGTTGTTCTCGTTCCAGAGCCTATCGAATATCTCCACCGCCACATTGGCGGCCCTAATCTTATCCATATCCGGATCGCCGGAATCGACAAAGGCGTCGAATACGGGTTTATACATCTCTTCGAATCTGCGGGAGAAGATGTACGCAAGGCAATACTGGCGCACGTTCCTATATCTGTTGAGGTCGTAGGCTTCGGAGAATCCGTCGAGCTTCCCTATGCAGTCCAGGGCCGTGAGGTTCCTCATGCACTTGTCGCAGTTGCCGCAATTGGTTTCCGATGCCGTGCATGAGTAGAGGAACTTCTGGGCGACATCGTAATCGCTTATCAGGCGGACCTTGTCCAGCCTGGAATACAGCTCGCCTGCCGAGTTTATCATGAGCCTGCGCGTGGACAGGTATCTGAACAGAAGGAGCTCGTATGTCGAAGAATCTTTCGTGCTCCAGCCTTTCATGTTCATGCTGGAGGCATGATCCACGCCCGAAGAGGCGTAATGATAGGTCTTCCAGAGCTTGCTCAGACAGAACACGGCGAACATCGACGAGAACGAATGGGTGTAGGAATGATTCTGAGGGAACAGGTCATGGACGTTGGAGTTCGTCTCGATGAAAGGGAGGCCTATCATCTCTGCAGCCTTCCTAGACCTGGCATACGACGCCTTTCTGACCTTATCGATGCCTGCCTCGGAGTATATAACGTTGAACGCACCGACATTGTTTATACACAGGTGGGTGAGCCTCAGGTCCTCGTCCGGATGGTCGACATACATCTTGATGGTGCTCAGTGAGTCCACGCCGCATGACAGCCCCGTTCCTACGGCGGATCCCGTTTCCGGAGGATCGGCTACGGGTACATCTAGCCTCGCGGAGAACTCGCTGTTCTTGTTCATCACCGGAAGAAGATGCGCGGAGATGTTGTAATAGAGGTCGGAGGACATCGGCACCGAGGATACTATGTCGTAGCCTTTCGATACGGCGCGATGCAGGAACAGGATCACGAAAGCATCGCATCTTTCGGTCAACAGGTACTTGCCGTACTCCTTGGGGACCTCGAAGAACAGCTCCATCGTGTTCTGAACATGGCCTGACTTGGAATCTTTGATGACGGTGACAGCAGCCGTGAGTCTGGATGATTTCCTGCTGGAGCTCTTCTTGATCGAATCTATCCTGAAAATGCCATTGGGTCCATTAGATGTCAACCGTTCACCTGCCCGAATACGCAGGATGGTAGGCCATCCCCGATTAATAACTTATCACAGGATAGACTACATCCTGTCACTCGAATGGCATCACAGGCTCTGGCTGCTCCCCGGACAGGAGCCTCTCCACGGTCTTCTCGTCCACGGTGCTGCAGACCACCTGGGCGGCCTCGTTGCCATTGGAATTGTACGCGATCGTGGCTCCCTTGCCCATATATGGCATCACGCCCCTCTCCGAAGACGCGTAGTAGGTGCTGATGACGCAGAACTCCGTCAGCATCCCTGTGTACAGGGCGCAGTCGATGCCGTTCTCCTGCATGACCTTCAGAAGGTCCGTCTCCTTGAAGCAGCTCATGTTCCTCTTGGACACGACGATATCCGACGGCGATGTCTCCAGACCGGGAAGCCAGTCGTCTCCGTCGTCGCCCTCGTAGCTGCAGTGGGAAGCCCCCTCGAAGCGGACCAGGATCACCGGAGCGCCGTATCTGCGGAATATCCTCGAGAACATGTTCATCCCTTCCACCGCGGAGCCCATCCTCTCGTCCCAGTCCGGGACCTTCAGCGAGAACTTGCGCTGGGGATCGACGATGACCAGTGCCATCTTCTTCCCCCATATCATGTCTACCATCATGAGGAGACCTCCTTCTTCGGAAGAGGCTCGTAAACGTCCTCCAAGCTCAGCAGCTCCACCTCGGCGTCAGGAACGGACACGGCCTTGAGCTCGTCCGTGAATCCGCATCCGGAGAACATCATGAAGCAGTTCTTGTCCCTGGACTTCAGGGCCCTGGACTTGGCTATCATCTTGTTCAGGTCAGCCATGGCCATCGGCTCGCCCGACAGCCTGCAGACTATGAACGCGGCCCTCTTCCTCCCTTCGAGGTTGACGACGCTGGCCATGAAATCCACATCGGAGCTGACCGCCCCTCCGTTGCTGCGCACCTTCATTATGGACGTGGCCGACCAGCGCATACGTATGTATTCCGCGCAGACGGTCTTGAACGTGCCCTCCATGTATCCGGGGATGCGCCCCTTGGCCACGACGAACGCCTTGTCGACCGAATAGAAGTCAGGAAGGGCTCTCGCCTCGGCCACCACGCTGTAGTAGAATCTCAGTATGTTGCTGTCGAAGGAGCAGATCCAGTTCCTCTGAACAGAGCTGGAGGACTCTCTGACGACAAGCCCCTTGTTCTCCATCTCCCCTATCGCTCTGGTGCAGGAGGACGGCGGAAGCCCGGAAATGGACGATATGTTACGGAGGTTGTCAGCTCCTGAGGCCATGGCATGCATGATCCTGATGCTGTCCGACCTGACGGAGATCTCCGAGTTCACCATGGACTCGGCCTCCATGAACAGCGGCGACATCTGCTCCAGGAAACATCCCTTGATGGATTCGACGGGGTCGCCTTTCACAATCTCCTGGTACTCGGGAGTCCCTCCCACCATCCCGTAAGCCTGAAGATGCTGCAAAGGCGTGTATTCCGGATGGAACCCAGTGCATTCCAGATAGCTCATCGGCCTGACCTCGATCAGGTTGGAGAACCTCCCGAACACGGATACATCGGAATCGCAGGCTATGAACAGGACCCTGGTGTCGCGGATGTCGCGGGAGACGAAGCGGTTCACGTGGTTGTACAGGTCCGGGAACACCTCCAGGAGGTCGGAGTAATGGTCGAGGATGACGACGGTCTTCTTGACGCAGTGCTTCTTTATGAGATAGAACAGGTCCTGTATGTCTTCGAGCCTCTCCTTGGTGCCGGTGTACCTGCTGACGGCTTCGGAGATATTGCGAAGGCAGTCCTCCGGCAGCATGTTGGATCCGGAGATGTAGATGTGGCGCTTGAACTCACAGAACTTCTGCAGGAGAGCGGTCTTGCCCAGACGCATCCTCCCATACACCGCGCAGCTCTGCGGAACCGCCTTGTACAGCTCCTCGAGCATCTTCAGCTGCTCCTCGCGACCTACGAACCCGTCCATGTCCTGTAATCGGAATCATATTTCTTAAACATACACACGGACCGCGAAAGATTCGATTTTTAGGAAAGCCTAAATTTAAATATGATTTAGCCATTCCTAAATACAAGATAAGCCGAGGAGGTGCATAGGGAAAAACCGATGCCGATGCCGAAAAACCAGCCGGTCCGTAGAAGTCCAGTGGCATAAAGTAGTATCACACGGACCGGCGCCGTATACCACAAAACCCGAAGATCATTTCTCATACAGTTCTGAACGACGCTTGGAAAGGTAGTGCACGTTCCTCATGCTCCTGTACCCGTCGCCGTTCCTTATCCTGTCCAAAGATTCAGCACGAAGGTCCGCTACGACCATGCTCTCGACGTCGCCGTGCGTCTCCGCCAAGACGCGCCCCAGAGGATCGAATACCATGGACCCGCCTCCGAACACCACTCCGGCCCCGTTGTCCCCTACGGCGTTGCAGGACGCCACGAAAACCGAGTTGTCGTACGCGCGGGCAGGGAGTATCCTGCCCCAGACCTCCGCCCTGCGCTCCTTGGAGAGCCCGGACGCGGTCGGCATCAGGACGACGTCCGCTCCGCGCATAGCGTAGGTACGGGTTATGTCGGGGAAATGGGACTCCCAGCACAGCTGTATCCCTATATCGGCGACGGAGGTGCGGATCACGTCCAGGGAATCCCCCTGCCTCATGACCTCCGCCTCTCTGTACCCGAGATGCGTCTTCCTGTAGACCCCGACTATCCTTCCGTCCTCGGCCACGGCCTGCGTTATGTAACCTTCGTCGTCCGCGAATCCGAAGCATACGATCGTCCCTTTCGAGGCCTCGGACACCGCACGGACCTCCTCCGAATCGAAGGACAGCCCCTCCGGAGGGGAAGCCATGGAATAGCCCGAGAGCGACATCTCCGGGAATACCACCATGCCGGCGCCTACCGCTTCTGCCTTGTCGATGTAAGCCAGCATGGAGCGGAGATTCGCTTCGGCATCCTCTGCGATGGAGCGCATGCATACGGTCGCAAGCCTGAAATCCTTCATCTGATCGGCTTCGGAATGCTTGCAAAAGGTAAAAAGAAAGAGGTTTAGGAGGCGGCCCCCTGGATCAATCCTCGGGGAGCACGACCTCGTTGTCCTCGTCGTGGTTCTCTTCGACCTTGAAGACGAGCCCGATGAGAGCCAGGAGAAGTATCAGGCATCCGCCTGCGATGAACGCGAAGTCCACGCTGTTGGCGAAAGCCAGGAGGATGTCGTGGACGGTCTGCGCTATCTGATCTGCGGTGTAGTGCAGCTGGGTGTAGAGCAAGGTGAACAGCTGTGGCATCCCGGAGGCGTCAGGAGCCAGCATGTCCAGGACCCCGGAGTTGTGGGGCACCAGATCGTAGACCTCGGGCGGGAGCAGCGTCTGGAGCTCTCCGTTTATCTTGTTGGCGATCAGCATCGCGAAGACCGCGGTACCGATGGTGGCTCCGACCGACCTGATGAGGTTGACGGCGGATGTGGTCATTCCGATCTCGGACTGCTTGGAGCTGTTCTGGACAGCCGTCATGATAACTCCCATCATGCATCCGAGGCCGAGTCCGAACACGAACAGGCACAATATGTAGTATTCCACGGTGGTCCCCAAGGTCATCTGGGAAAGCATGTACATTCCGATGAAGGACACGATAGGCCCGACGATGACCCAGATCCTGTATCCGGTCCTCAGGAGGAGAGCACCGCTGGAAAGGGCGGTGATCATCATTCCCGCAACGAGAGCCAAGGAGTAATATGCGGAGTCCAGGACGGAGAACCCGAGCACATAGATGGAGAACATGGACGAATATGTCATACCTCCCATCATGGCCAGTCCGAAGATGAACATGAACAGGGCTGCCTTGACGACGACCTTGTTGTGGATAAGGTGAGGAGCGATGATGGGTTCCACAGCCTTGTTCTCCACCTTTACGAACAGCACCAGAAGCACCAGCGCGAGCGCGATCATGGCGAAGGACGTGACGCTGACCCACTCGAACTTGTCCCCGCCGAACTGGAAGAACAGAAGGACGTCGATCAGCATCACGGACAGCAGGAGGATTCCAGCCTTGTCTATATGGACCTCGCTGTCGTTGTTGATGGGAGTCGGGAACTTCTTGAGCGTAAGGATCGTGGACACGATGGCCATGGGAATGTTGATGTAAAAGATCCAGTGCCAGCTGATGTACTCGGTGATGTATCCTCCGATCAAGGGCCCGATTCCGCTTCCGATCCCGAAGACGGCTCCGAGAATCCCTTGCATCTTCGCCCTCTCGCGAGGAGAGTACAGGTCGGCCACAGCGGCGGTGGCGACGGGTATGAGGATACCTCCGCCGAGACCCTGCACGGCACGGCAGACGATGAACATCTCCATGCTGGTGGAGAGACCCGCTACGAAGGACCCGGCGACGAACAGCCCGAGTCCGATTAGGAAGAGGGGCTTCCTCCCGTACAGGTCGGAGAGCTTCCCTGAGATGGGTATCATCACGGTCTCGCAGAGCATATAGGCCGTGATCATCCAGGCGTAGAGCTCGGCGCCGTGGAGATCCTCAATGATTCTAGGTGCGCAAGTACCGACGATGGTACCGTCGAAACAAGCGATCAACATAGCGAGCCCGAGGCCCAGCATTATCATCCTGCGGACCTTGGGGTCTATGTTCTTGTAAGTGATTTGTTCTACAGCCATAGCAACTTTGTTGCGCAATCTGTTATTGTATATAAAAGAAAGGGTGGTTTATGATGCAACCTACGAATCAAGGGTCTTTGAGCTTATCTTCCCCCGACAACTCGTCTATGCGCTGAGAGATTTTCGAGGTGAGAGCCAGGAAGGTCTTCGTCTCCTCCTCTGTCAGAACTGAGAATATCGAATCGTCCATCCTGATGGTGATCTCCATAGCGGTCTTGTAAGCATCCATGCCCTTCTGGGTGAGATTCAGCGCCCATACCTTGCCGGTGCTGCTGTTGACGGCGAGGCCCAGGCTGATCAGCTCGCGAACGACGATCGACACTCTGGATTTGTCGAGCGGAACCCTTTCGCAGAGCCCCTTCTGGGATATTCCGGGGGAGCGGGCTATGGAAACCAGGAAGGGGATGTGGTAATGCCTGAACCCCTGGCCATCCGCGTCTCCCGCTGCCGAATTCCTCACGAAACGGGTGGCTTTATCTAGAAACTGATGAAATCTGACGGAGTGTTCCTGCTCCATATAATGCACTAACACATTAAGAGTTATTTAAGTTGATATGAAAGATATAAGAGTTCGTTGACGGTACGGGAGTCTGGCGATTTAATGCAACTTTACCACGACAAAGACGTCGACCTCGGGATATTCGATGGAAAAAAGGTCGCTGTGCTCGGATACGGCGCCCAAGGAAGGGCTCAGGCCCTCTGCTTCCACGACTCCGGTATCGACGTGACGGTAGGAGCGAGAAGGACTGGAAAGTCCTGGGAGAAAGTGAAAGAGGACGGACTCAAGGTTGCCGAGTTCGCCGACGCGGTCAAGGACGCGGACGTCGTGCTCATGCTCCTCCCCGACGAGATCCAGCCCGACATCTACAAGGAGTACGTCGAGCCCAACCTTAAGAAGGGCGCCGCTCTCGAGTTCGCTCACGGATTCGCCATCACCTACAAGCTCATCGTCCCTCCCAAGGATGTGGACGTCATCATGATGGCCCCCAAGGCTCCCGGAGACATGGAGAGGCTCGTCTTCACCGAGGGATTCGGAGTCCCTGCCCTCATCTGCGTCTACCAGGACGTCACCGGCAACGCCAAGAAGATCGCTCTCGGCCTCGCCAAGGGACTTGGAGCCACCCGTGCAGGAGTCTTCGAAACCACCTTCGACAACGAGACCTACACCGACCTCTTCGGAGAGCAGGCGGTCCTCTGCGGCGGACAGACCGAGCTCATCAAGCGCGGGTTCGAGACCCTCGTCGAGGGCGGATACCCTCCCGAGATGGCCTACTTCGAAGTGCTCCACGAGACCAAGCTCATCGTAGACCTGATCAACAAGGGCGGATTCGAGCTCATGTGGCACGTCGTCTCCAACACCGCCGAGTACGGCGGACTGACCAGAAGGGAGAGGGTCGTCACCGAGCAGTCCAAGCAGAACATGAAGCAGATCCTCAAGGAGATCGAGGACGGCACCTTCAAGACCCAGTGGAGGCAGGAGTGGGCCGACGGCCTCGTCAACCTCAAGGCGATGGAGGAGAAGGAGAAGCAGCTCCAGCTCGAGGTCACCGGAAGAGAGATCCGCAGGCTCTTCGAGAGGAAGAAGTGAACCTGAAGGGGCGGAAGGATGAGCAGGATATCCATAAGGAGCCACGCTGGAGAGTTCATAGGAGACCTCGACCAGTCGGACATCTCGAACGCTATCTGGCTCTCCCCGCCCATCACCCTCGAGACGAACATGCTCGGGGGGATGATGTACTGCGAGCTCCCCTTGGACGTCATACTGCCCAAAGAGGGCCGCATCACTGAACTTGAAACCGGGGACATAGCGTACTGGCCCGGTCCCAGCGCTTTCTGCGTGTTCTTCGGACCTACCCCCCTCAGCGGGGAGGACGGAAAGCCTGTCGCACCTTATCCTGTCATCAGGATCGGAAAGATGATCGGAGACTGCTCCCGCATGGACGACATCGGGGACAGACAGAGGATCATCGTCCAACCGATGCTCTGATTTTTCTGATTGAAATAAGAAATGAGAGCGGGAGACCCGCCCCCGGTTTCAGTTCCCTACGAGCTCCGTTCCAGAGAAGCTCATCGTGGGGACGGTTATGACACCCATCTGGGCAGGGTCGTTGCCTATGGCCTCGATCCCCTTCACAGCTTCGAGCATGTTTCCCATCAGGAGGGCGTTGTTCACCACTCCGGCGATCTCTCCCTTCCTGATTATGTACCCGCTCCTGACGTTGAGACCGAACCTTCCGGTGAGCTCGTCGGCCTCCGGCCAGGCGAACTTCTCCACGAGAATCCCGTTGTCCGTCTGCTCGATGATCTGCTCCCTGGTGAGCTTTCCGGGCTTCACCACAAGGTTCAGAGGCTTGATGGTGGGGGTCCTCTCATAGGCTCCCTGGGCCTCCACACTGGACCTGCGCATGCCGTTCCCGGTGCTTCCGCCGCAGTAGGTGTCCTTCAGGAACCCCTTCAGGATGCCCCCTTCGATGACGGGCTTCCTCTCGGCAGGGACCCCCTCGTCGTCGAACACGCATGAGAGGGGAGCCTTGACGGTAGGGTCGTCGACGATGTCCAGACATCCGGATGCGACCTCCTTGCCGATAGAGTCCTTCCACATGCTGCGTCCGTACTTGCAGTTCTCGCCGTTGATGGCGGATCCCACAGACGATGTTAGCATGTCGCCGAGCTCGCTGGGGGGCAGAATCATCGAGAGCTTCTCGGTGCCCTTGAACTCCCTGCAGACGGCGGCGGCCTCGGCTTTGCGGGACAGCTCCTGCCCGATGAACACGGGGTCCAGGCATAGATGGGAGCCATGGTAGGTCTCCATCCCCTCTCCGGGGTGGTCCCTGACGGTCATCGAGGTGAAATGTCCGTAGACCAGGGTGCTCCTGTGGCCGACGTCCACGCCGTTGCTGTTCACGGTGCGGGTCTCGGTGCAGGACACACGTATCTGGGCGCGAGGGATGTTCACCCTGCAGCTCCCTATGAGGATCTTGGCAAGCTCCCTGAGCTCGTCGGGGGTGATGTTCTCGACCTTCTTGTCCCACACGTCGGGAGCGGAGATCTTGGCCTGGGTAGGCTGGGCGTATCCCTGGAAGACGTTGTTCACCGGAGAATACTTCAGAACTGTCTCGGCCATCCTCAGGCAGTCGTCCACCGAGCCTGGGGAGTTGAGCGAGACGGAGGACTTCCCCATCTTGCCGTCCTTGGCCATGCGGAACATCATCCCCGACTCGGTCTTCGTCTCGATGTTGCTTATCTTGGAGTCGTCGATGTAGACCGTGTTCACTACAGTCTCCGACACGTAGGTCTCGGCCTGGTCGTACCTCTTCAGAGCCTGGATCGCCCTGTCGTCGGGATAGACGGTCACTGTCCTCCCCCCACGATCATCCTGGCGCGCATGTAAGGCCCTCCGGACGACACGCGGACCCAGTCCTCGATCCCTTTTCCGCACATGCCTCCGTCGAGGATGACCTCCTTGGTCAGAGCGTCAGCGGAAGATAGGATCTCAACCGACCTTCCGGTCAGGGTGAACGACTGGAGCATGTCGGTGATCTCCCCGTTCTCGATGAGGAACCCCCTCAGGCACTTGGCCTCGAAGCATCCTCCCACAGGGTCCTCCATGCCGTTAACCATCTTGTCGCACAGGATGCCGTGCTTGGTGTCGGCGACAAGGTCGTCCTTGTCCCAGTCCCCAGGACCGAAGTACGTGTTGGTCATCCTGACCCAGGTCCTCTTCCCGAAGCTCTCCGCCCTTCCGTTGCCGGTGGGCTTACATCCCAGTTGAGATGCCGTCTCCAGACTGTGCATGTAGCCGTTGTAGACCCCCTTGTCGATGATCTTGGTGCAGGACGAGGGCGTCCCCTCGTCGTCGAACGGGATGGACCCGTGGGCTCCGGGAACGGTCCCGTTGTCGTACATGGTGATTATCTCGGAGGCCACCTTCCTGCCGACCGCTCCGGTGAGGAACGAGCGCTTCTTGGTGATCTCGTCCCCTTCGGAGGCGTGTCCCATGGCCTCGTGAGCCAGCAGTCCGGAGACCATCGGATCGGAGATGACCGTGAGGTTCCCGGAAGGGGCCCTCTTAGCCGCGAGGGTCTTGATGGCTTCCTCCGCGGCGGTCCTTCCGATCTTCTCGATGTCCGCGTCCTTCACGACCTCGTATCCCAGAGTGCTGTCAGGACCGTCGTAGTAGCGCTCCATTACGCTTCCGTCGAACGCGACGGACATGGCCCTGCACAGGGTGCGGACCTCCTCCCAGCCCAAGTCGGAGCCGGCTGAGTTGACCAGGAGGTTCTCCTTGATCTCCTCGGAATACGCCCCCACGCGGTTGGCGATGCGCTCGTCGATGGTCTGCGCCCGGTCAAGGTCCAGAACGACGTCTATCTTCTCGGACATGTCGACCTTGTCGGGGTGGATCTTCACCTGGGCGGGCATATGCTTCCTGATGGCGGAAGGCTCCAGCACCAGGTCTGACTTCCTCTCTCCCGAGGCGTTCTTCACAGCATCCTCTGCCGCTTTCAACACAGCGTCCTTGTCGAACGAGGCGACGGTGCCGTATCCCCATCTCCCGCCTATCCAGGCCCTCATGCAGACCCCGCCGGAGCTCTTCTGGACGAGCTGCCTGAGCTCCCCGTTCATAGAACTTACGCCGACGTTCCTGATGGTCTGGGACTTGGCGTCGGCGAACTCCGCGCCCATGTCCTGCATCCTCTCGACGGCCTTGTACAGGACGTCCTGGGACTGCTCCGCTTTGACGAGCTCCTGCATCATACCACCGTGAAGGAATGGTCGAACGAAGTGAGTACCTCGCACCCGTTCTCGGTCACAAGACAGGTGTCCTCGATCCTTATGCCGCCGACTCCGGGGATGTAGATCCCGGGCTCGGCGGAGATGACGTTGCCGGCGTGGAGGATCTGGTCGGACCTGGGCGAGACGGATATGGCCTGGTGGACGTCCATGCCGATGCCGTGCCCGAAGGAATGGATGAACTTGCCCTTGAACTCGGATTCGTCTATGATCTTCCTGGCGGCGAGGTCCGCGGCGTTGGCTTTGGCTCCGTCGTGGTATTCCGCGATCCCGGCCAGCTGGGCCTCGCGGACGACCTCGTACGCCCTCTCCAGGATCTCCGGGGGCTTCCCGAGGAACACGGTGCGGGTCATGTCCGAGCAGTACCTGTCGTACTTGGAACCGAAGTCGAACAGAGCGGTGTCGCCCTTCTTGAGCCTGTAGTCGCAGGGCATGTGGTGGGGCTGGGAGGAATATGCTCCGAAAGCCGCGATCGTGTCGAAGGCGTTGCCGGTGCCTCCGAGCTCGCGCATCCTGCTGTCCATCCTCGCCGCGACCTCCTTCTCGGAGACGCCTTCGGACAGATAGTCGGGGATCTCCGCGGCGACCTGGGAGGATATCTTGCATGCGTGCTTTGTGGCCTCGATCTCCTTGGCGTCCTTAACAGATACCGTCGCATCGATGGCGTTCCCGGCGTCCACGGGCTCTATGTCCGCGGCTACCTTCTTGACGTACTGGACGGCGGCGTAGGTGGCGGAATGGGTGTTGAACCCTACCTTGGAGCATCCGGAAAGGGCGTCCCTGATGTACTTCTCCCTCTCCTCGCGGTCGTGGTACACGTGGACATCCCCGACTCCGTCGTTCGCGGACTCCTCCTCGAGGATGCTTACTATGACGTCCAGCGTCCCGTCCTTCCTGACGATGGCGAAGGAGCCTTCGAAGGTTCCGGAGGACTGCTCCGTGAGATACCAGAACGTGGAGTCCAGGAAGGGCTCCCCGTCGTTGGCTATGACGACGGCATCCATGCCTTCAGCGTTCGATATGAGCCTCTCGGCCCTTGATTTTGCCATGTTAGGGTAATCTAAATGTGGAAAATAACCATGTCGGTAGACTGGTCCATACGCTTCGTAAATCGTCCATCCGGGAGGACCGAGAGGGTCATCCCCTCAGTCCCATCCAGGGCTTCTGCCGTGGTGCACAAGGGCGAGGATCGCCAGCGCGCAGACAATCGGGCCGAGGTCTGCTGCGACATAGGCGCAGCCGTCCGGTTCCGTCACGTTCTCGGAGACGCGTACACCGTCATGGACATGGGAAGGCCCTTGCCACCGTACGAGGGCGCGAATCGGAGCGGAAGGCCGCTCCGGAATAGTTTACCAGGATCAGATTCCGATCCACTCGTTCCTGACGATCCTCTTCAGCGCGGATATCGTGGACATCGCCGCGAGATACGAGGTCTTGGGGTTGTCTGGATATGGAACGTTGAACGTGTGGCAGTCCATCTCCCCGAACTCGCCCTTGAGCTTGAGCTCGTGGGAGTTGCTGTGCGTCTCGGGATCCAGAACGATGGTGACCTTGGTCCTGTCGAATCCGATTCCCAGAAGGCTGACGGTAGCCGCGACGTTCACGTTCTTGGGGAAGTCCTTGACCGCCTCCCTTGCAGGGCCGGAGTAGATGACGGTCTTCTCCTTCACCTGGTCGACGTCGATCCCCTTGTCGATGACATACTGGACGTTGTGGAAGCTCTTGGGTCCCTTGGTGACGATGAGCTCGACCTCTTCCAGCTCTCCTACGGAAGAGGACCTCAGGCCGTCGGTTCCGCAGACGGCTCCAGACGGGATGTACACCTTGGCTTCGCATTCGCTGGCCTTCTGCATGACCATCTCGCGGAACTCGTCGTCCACCAGGGCTCCGACGGACGTCACCATGATGTCCACGCCTCTGGAGACCACCTTGGGCAGGATCTGCTTGGCGGCAGCCTGGGTGGCGGACTCGATGACGAGGTCGCAGTGGTAGAGCTCCTCCTCGACGTCCTCGACGACGATGGCTTTCTTCATCCTGGCGGCGAGCTCCTCGGCGATTCCGGGAACGCTGTCCGTCAGATATATCCTCTTGACCTCGGCCATCTCATCTGCGGCCAAAGCAAGCCTGGACCCGATTGAGCCGCATCCTACGATCGTAATACGCATGAGGACGGCTTAAATTGTTATCCATATTAAGCACTTACGGGATACTGACAGAAAAATACCCATAATTCGTTCGATAATCACAGTTTATCTACGATATTCGTAGAATTTCTACTTTTAATCGAACTACTAAAAACCGGCTATGCTAGAAATCGGCGCTTTCCGTCCCACTCGTCCATGAACTCGTCCAGGAAGCCCTGCATGTACCTGTGGCGGGCCTCGGCCATCCTCTTCGCGGCATCGGTGTTCATCAGATTCTTCAGCTTCAGAAGCTTCTCGTAGAAGTGGTTGACCGTCGTGCCCTGGTTCACGCGGTACTCGGCCTCGGTCATGTTCTCCTTCGGCTTCTCCCCGGGATTGTGCATGGGACGCCCGCGGCTGCCTCCGTAGGCGAACGCCCTGGCTATGCCTATCGCGCCGATGGCGTCCATCCTGTCGGCATCCTGGACTATCCTGCCTTCCAAGCTGTCCGGAACGACGGTGCCTGTGCCCTTGAACGAGATCTGGGTGATTATCCTGACGACCCTCTCGATCGTTTCCGAGTCCATACCTTCCCCCTCCATGAACCTGCGGGCGTTGGGATATCCGGTGGAATGGAACAGCTTCGGATCGTCGACATCATGGAGAAGAGCGGCCATACGGACGACGTCCTCGTCGCCTCCCTCCTCGGCGCATATGGACCTCGCCAATGAATGGACCCTCAGGGTGTGGTGGATGTCGTGCCCGCTGGAATCCCCCTCGAACACCTTCTCCGCGAACTCCTTGGCCCTCTCGAACGCTTCTTCTTCCATCCCTGTCGCGCACGACATACGGATATTTACCCGCCCCGACCTGATTTCGTCGGCAACGTTGATATCGGACCTTGAAATTCGGTATATCATGGAAAGGTACATCCTCATCGACCACACCGCGGACCTTATGGTGAAGGCGTTCGGGAGCACCGTCGAGGAATGCTTCGCCAACGCCGGGTTCGCCCTGTTCGACCAGACCGTAGACCTAGCCAACGTCGGGACTTCGGAAGAGGTCCGCTTCGAGGTGGAGGGGATGGACGACGAGGATATGCTGTACTCCTTCCTTTCGGAGCTCCTGTTCATGCTGGACTGCGACGAGATGATCTTCAAGGAGCTGAAAGTCGGCTTCGATGGGAATAAGGTCGTCTGCGACGGCAGAGGCGAGAAGCTCGACAGGTCCAAGCACAGGACCAGGTCGGAGATCAAGGCGGTGACCTACCACATGATGGAGGTCGACAGGACCGCTCCTTCGGTCACCGTGGTCTTCGATGTCTGATTCTTTTTATCTATATGCTCGACAATGGTGGGACGATGCTCAGGTTAGGTTGGTTCTCCACAGGCAGGGGCCCAGGGTCCCGCAATCTCCTCAAAGCGGTCATGGACAAGAAGGCCGAAGGAGCCCTAGATATCGAAATTCCGTTCGTTTTCTGCAACTGGGATAACAAGGAGGAAGACAACCCCCGCAAGGAGCAGAGGCAGATCTTCTTCGACATGGTCGAGGGATACGGCATCCCGCTGGTGACCGCGTCCTGGAAGAGGTTCGAGCCGGAGCTCCGCAAGGAGGACGAGGACGCGTGGAGGGCGGAGTACGGCAAGCTCCTGAGAGAGAAGACCTCACCCTACGAGTTCGACCTGGGCATTCTGGCAGGATACATGATGTGGATGGACGACGAGACCTGCAGGGCGTTCGACATGCTCAACCTGCATCCCGCCCTTCCCGACGGGCCCAAGGGGACCTGGCAGGAGGTCATCTGGCAGCTCATAGCCGAGAAGGCGGATAGCCAGGGCGCCATGATGCACATCTGCACCGAGGAGTGGGACAGGGGAGCCGCGCTCACCTACTGCGAGTTCCCCATTCGCGGCGGGGAGTACGACCGCCTCTGGGAGGACATGGAGAGGAAGCTGGAGACGTCCACCCTCGAGGATATAAAGAAGAACGAGGGGGCCGAGGAGCCCCTGTTCAAGAAGATCAGGGAGGACGGCTCCAGAAGGGAGCTCCCCCTCATCGTGGCCACGATCAAGGCCTTCGCCGACGGGAAGGTGTCCATGAAGGACAAGAAGCTGTACGCCGACGGGAAGCCGATCGACGGGCCCTACGACCTGTCGGAGCAGGTGGACGCCGCTCTGGAGTGAGGAAGATGTCAGGAGAATTCGATCCGACGCTTGAGCTGGGACTGCCTAACGACAAGATGTTCATCTGCGGGAGCAGGGGATTCCTCACCCGTAACGACAGCGTCAGGGACCTCTGCGAGAGGATAATCCCGAACGGAAGGCACTTCTACGACGTCCTGACCAGATACGACAACCTGGTCACCTACGTCCTGGGAAGGGAGGAGGCCGTCGCCGGGAACGTCCCGAAGTTCGCCATCCCGTTCCTCAAGGCGCACGGAGCCACGAACAACCTCCTGTACGAGTACTCGAAGGACGCCCTCACCCTGATGCCCGAGGCCAAGGAGTCCATGGAGTACCTTTCGAACCTCATGCCCACGTTCATCACCACCTCCGCCTACGAGCAGAGCATGCTGGCGCTGGAGATCGAGCTGGACGTGCCCCTCTGCGAATCTGCCTGCACCGAGTCCGACATCGACCACTGCATGCTCGGACGCGTCGCCTCGAAGGAGCTCAGGGAGGTCGCCGAGGAGATATGCTCCCTGGAGATCCCCGACGTGAAGTACCGCCTGAACGTCCCCATGAGCCTCGACAGGAAGGACATCAAGATCACCAACACCCTGGACAGCGCCCTAGCGGACAACATGATCGAGCCGGGGAGGGCCCTCATGGAGTCCTGCGTCCCGATGAACTCCAGCAAGAAGGCCTACAGGCTGCTGGACCTCAGGAGGCAGAACAGCGTCGACCTGGACGGCACCGTCTACATCGGAGGGGACCACACCGACTACCAGACGATGGACCTCGTCAGGGACGGGTCCGGCCTGGCCATCGCGTTCAACGGCTCCGACTTCGCCATCAGGGGGAGCAACATCGCGATCATATCCGAGAGCGCCACCGTGGGGGCCGTGTTCGCCCATGTGTTCTACGACAAGGGCATTCAGGCCGTCCTGGACCTGGCCGACGCCTGGGACAGAGGGTTCCTGGACAGCGGGGACTTCCCGGACAGGAACCTCGGGGACAAGCTCCTCAGCGAGAAGACGCCGTTCCCGGAGGTCTACATCACCGAGAACGAGGACATCGACGAGCTCACCGAGAAGTGCGAGAAGTCGCGTGAGAGAATCTTAGGAAAGTGAGTGCTCCGGACGGGATTCGAACCCGTGTGTCAGCCTCGAAAGGGCTGAATGATTGGCCACTACACTACCGGAGCCTAGACCCTCATCGACCTATCATTTATAATCATTTGCAAAGGAAAACCTTGTTGGCAGAGCCCGGCGGAGGGTTCCGTAAAAAGGCATATTTTTATAAAAGGAGTTTACATGGTGCGATTATTGGAGTAGATAAGATGAGCGACAATCAACCGTTGGAATCCCCAGACGAGGATGTCACGCGCGTGCGTCTCCCCAACATCAAAGAGGGGGAGATGTTCGGCATAGCAGACCAGCTTCTGGGAGCATCTAAGATCAAAGTGATGTGCGAGGACGGAGTGTCCCGCGTCGGCCGCATTCCCGGCAAGATCAAGAAGCGCATGTGGATAAGAGAGGGAGACCTCCTGATCATATCCGTGTGGGACTTCCAGCCCGACAAATGCGACATCAGGTTCAGATACACCAAGACGCAGGCGGTCAACCTCAGCAGAAGGAACAAGGTCCCGAAGAACCTGGACATTTTCTGATCCAGGAGGTGTCCGCATGCCTTCATACGAAGAGAAGTACGCATATCTGGAAAAGCATGTGGACGCCCTCAAGACCAACAAGACCGGGGACGAGAGGCAGACCGACGGCGAGGTATTCGACAAGAAGACCCTCATGACCATCTACGGGTTCATGACCGACGGCCTCATAGACAGGGTCCACTACCCCATCTCCACAGGCAAGGAAGGGAACGTCTTCTATGCTACCGACGAGGACGAGGACCCCCTCGCCCTGAAGATATTCAGGACTTCCACATCCACGTTCAAGAGGGTGTCCCAGTACGTGGAGGGCGACCCCAGATTCAGAGGAGTCAGGGGGAACCGCTGGAAGATGATCTACGCATGGGTGAACAAGGAGTACAAGAACCTCATCAGGTACTACGACGCGGAGATCCCCGTCCCCGAACCCATAGCGTTCGACAACAACTGCCTCCTCATGGAGTACATAGGCGACGAGACAGGCCCCGCCCCTCAGCTGAAGGACTGCGTCCTGGAAGATCCTACGGACACCTATGACGAGGTCGTGTCGTTCATCATAGACGGATGGCAGAAGGCCCATCTCGTCCACGGGGACCTCAGCGAGTACAACATACTGATGCTCGACGACCAGCCCATCATGATAGACGTGGGCCAGGCCATGACTTCGGATTTCTACAACGCCAAGGAGTACCTGGAGAGGGACATACGCAACATCAACAGATTCTTCAGAAACAGGGGAGCAGACATCATCGACGACGCGGTCATACTGGATGAGACCCTGAACGGAAAAGACGACGAGGAGGAAGAGGAATGAGATCGATCAGGGTCCCGGCAGACAGAGTGGGCACCCTTATAGGAAAGAACGGGGAGACCAAGAAGACCCTTCAAAGCATCTCCGGAATCAAGATTGACATAGACACCGAGGAAGGGGAGGTCACCATCCACGACGACGTGGAGCTGGAAGACCCCGTCATGGCGCTGAAGATCCTCGATGTCATAAAGGCCGTGGGCAGGGGATTCAACCCCGAGAAGGCCATGAGGCTGTTCGACGACGACGAGTACCTCGAAGTCGTAGACATAAAGGAGTTCGTAGGAGACCGCTCCAGCCAGGTGTCCCGCGTTAGGGGCCGCCTGATAGGCAAGAACGGGAAGACCCGCAGGATCATCGAGGAGCTCACGGGATGCGACATGGTCGTCTACGGGAACACCGTGGCGCTCATAGGCAACAGCGTGAGCCTCCCCGTGGCCAAGCATGCGGTGGAGCTGCTCCTCGGCGGAAGCGAGCACGCCACAGTATACCATTATCTTGAGAGCCAGCGCCCGATGCTTAGGATCACCGAGATGGGATTCGACCTCTGAGGGACAGGGATGGAGACCTGGATCGAAGAGAACCTCGACAAAGCCCAGGAGCTAGCCTCCAGAGGGCTGTGCGACCGCTGCCTTGGACGCATGTTCGGGAAGCTCGGCACGTGCATGACCAACGACGTCCGCGGAAGAATGATACGCGAGGCCCTCGCCGAGAAGGGAGCGGACGCACCTGCAGACGAGTTCTGCCCACTCTGCGAGAACGTGTTCGACCTCATCGGAAGGTTCGCCGAGGCCGCGGCCGAGAGGGTCAACGAGGTGGAGTCCGACAACTTCCTCATAGGCACCAAGGTGGAGCCGGAGGTCGCCAAGAGGGAGAGGGAGCTCATAGAGGAGCTCGGTCTGGAGAACGCCGAAGGCATAAAATCGGAGCTCAACCGCGAGATCGGAAAGATCGCGATACAGTCCATCCACCGCCCGGTGGAGTTCAAGAACCCCCAGGTCGTGGCGTGCGTGGACACCCGCTTCGCCGACGTCGCCCTCGACATAGCCCCTCTGTTCATAGCGGGACGCTACAACAAGTACAGCAGGGAGATACCCCAGACCATCTGGCCCTGCAGGGTCTGCCACGGCAAGGGCTGCGACCACTGCCACGGCAAGGGGAAGATGTACGAGACCTCCGTCCAGGAGATCATCGGGGACATCGCGCTCGATATGACCCGGGGCAAGGAGCACTTCTTCCACGGCATGGGACGCGAGGACATCGACGCGTGCATGCTGGGAGACGGAAGGCCGTTCGTCCTCGAGATAAGCGACCCCAAGGTCAGGAACATAGACCTCGACGAGCTGGCGGAACGCGCCAACGACAACGAGCTCGCCGGATACAGGGAGCTGCACTTCGTAAAGCGCGAAGCGGTCGAGAGATACAAAGGAGCGGCTTCGGACAAGGTTTATCGCGTGCACGTCAAAGCAGATGGTAAAGTTAATAAAGAACTAGTAATTGACGTTGCATTATCGTTCAAGAACGCCACCATCGATCAGAGGACTCCACGCAGAGTCGAGCACAGACGTGCCGACCTTGTGAGGAAGAGGATGATACACTGGGTTAAGGCGGACTCGATCACCGACGACTCCTTCGATCTCGAGCTCGAGACCGATTCGGGAACCTACGTCAAGGAATTCGTGTCCGGCGACGACGGGCGCAGCGTTCCCAGCTTCTCCGAGAGGCTCGGGATACAGTGCAAGGTCGAGACCCTCGATGTCCTGGCGATCAACTACCACGAACCATGAGGAATAGCAATGCAGGCATCCAGAGGAACAAGGACCAAGACCCGCAACCTTCTGAAGAAGAAGGTCAGGGCACGCGGACTCTCCCCTATAACCAAAGGTCTCCAGACCTTTGAGGCCGGAGAGAAGGTCAACATCATCATTGACCCCAGCGTACACAAGGGCATGCCTTTCTCCAGATTCCACGGACTCACCGGAGTCGTCATCGGAGAGAGGGGCAGCGCCTATGAGATCAGCGTCAAGGACGGGAACAAGACCAAGACCGTCATTGCACGCCCCGAGCACCTCGTAAGAAACATCAACTGAAGGAAGGAAGAACATGTCTGAGCGTTACGTTACACTGGCTGAAGTTAAGAGACTCCTACTGGAGGAAAGCGACAAGAGAGAGCTTCTCACGTCGCAGAAGGCTGCGCTGGACCACGCTCAGGCAGTCTCCTACCTGTCCGTAGAGGACACCCAGAGCATTGTCGAGGAAGTAAGCAAACTCGATAAGGTCACCGACCGCATAGCGATCAAGATCGCGGACATCCTGCCGAAATACCCCAACGATGTCCGTGCGATTTTCTACAAGGAAAGAGTCGAACTCACAGCCGATGACATCCAGGAGATCCTGGACATCGTGGCGAAGTACATCGAGCACGAGAACTGAGCCGCCAAGGTGATCGCAATGGAAGAGTTCGCATACATCCTAGATTATCTGCCGACTGGCATGTCAGGCTCCGGAATGGGAAAGAAAGAGCCTGTCGTGTACGCTGTCGGAGACGACGAGTTCAAGCTCTTCATCCTGGTCCCCAAGCCTCAAGCCGTGTTCGGGGTCGGAGACAGGGTATACATCGGGAAGGAGAACGCCACGAACAAGCGCGACGTCATAGACCATGTCAAGAGCCGCATAAGCTACAGCGAGCTCACCAACAACGCCCTTGCGGAGCTGGAGTTCGCCATCACGACCATCGTCAAAGCGAACGAGCCCAGGTTCCTCAGGTTCTTCAACGAGGCCCAGGGGATCAGCGTCCGCAAGCACCTCCTGGAGGAGATCCCCGGACTGGGGAAGAAATCCGTGGAGGAGATCCTCAGGGAGAGGGAGAAGCAGAAGTTCACCAGCTTCGCCGACCTCACCGAGAGGGCGAAGGTCAAGGTCCCCGAGAAGCTCATAGCCAAGCGCATCGTCGAGGAGATCGAGAGCCCCGACCTCAAGCGCTACCTGTTCGTGTCCAAATGACCGACACAGGCAGGCTGATCGCCGACACCGGTATCGTCCCCAAGAAGAGCAAGGGGCAGAATTTCCTGACGGACGAACGCGTTGCCGAGAGGCACATCGGCTACGCCGGGATCGAGAAGGGAGACAGGGTGCTGGAGGTCGGACCCGGCCTCGGGATCCTCACAACCAGGCTCATGGAGGTCTCCGACAGCCTCACATGCATCGAGCTGGACGACATCCTGGCAGAGTACATCGAGAAGAACTATGGGGGCCGCCTGACCCTTATCCACGGCGACGCCGTCAAGGTGCCCTTCCCGGAGTTCGACGTGTTCGTCAGCAACCTACCCTACAGCGTCTCCACCCCGATCATCTTCAAGCTTCTGGAACACGACTTCAGGACGGCCGTCGTCATGGTCCAGAAAGAGTTCGCGGACCGCATGGTGGCGGACGTCGGAAGCCCCGACTATTCCCGTCTCACCGTGAACCTGTTCTTCCGCGCGGACTGCGAGATCATGGAGAACGTCCCCGCATCCAGGTTCAATCCCCGTCCCAAGGTGGACTCGGCCATAGTGAGGATAACCCCCCGCAAGGCGCCGTTCGACGTCCTGGACGAGAGGACGTTCTTCAAGGTCACCGAGGTCGCCTTCAACCACCGCAGGAAGAAGATCGGGACCTCCCTGAAGTCGTCGGGCATGGTGAGGTCCACCGAGGGGATCCCCTACGTGGACATGAGGATAGAGCAGCTCCGCCCGTCCGAGATCGGGGAGCTGGCCGATGCCGTGTACAGGCAGAGGCATCCCGACGCCTGAAAGATCACTCGTTCCAACGATACAATATAATCCGACGATGGGCATACACCTCTGATCGTATGCAGATTGGAATAGTAGGGAAGCCGAACGTTGGAAAGTCCACATTCTTCGGAGCGGCCACTATGGCGCCTGTGGAGATTGCCAACTATCCCTTCACAACCATTGAACCCAACAAAGGAGTCGCCTACGTCCGCGCTCCGTGCCCCTGCAAAGAGCTGGGAGTCACCTGCACCCCGCATAACTCACTCTGCGTGAACGGCACCAGGATGATCCCCGTGGAGCTCCTGGACGTCGCAGGCCTCGTCCCCGACGCATGGCAGGGAAAGGGGCTGGGCAACCAGTTCCTGGACGACCTGAGGCAGGCCGATGCGCTCATCAACGTGGTGGACGTCAGCGGATCCACCGACATAGAGGGCCTTCCGGTCGACCCCGGAACCCACGACCCCACCGAGGACATCCTGTTCCTCAGGAGGGAGATCGAGTGCTGGATGCGCGAGATCATCAAGAACGGATTCTCCAAGATTGCCAGGCAGGCGAGGATGCAGGGAAGCAAGCCCGAGCTAATCCTCCACGAGAGGCTCGCAGGGCTCAACGTCACCGAAACGCAGGTGAAGGAGGCTCTCAAGGTGGTCTCCCTGCCCGACGACCCCACCAAATGGGACGACGACCTGCTCCTGGCGCTGTGCACCGAGATAAGGGCCAAGGCAAAGCCGATGATAGCCGCGATGAACAAGGCTGACATCGCGCCCGAAGGCAACATCGAGAAGGTGAAGGCCATCAACGAGATGTGCGTCGTCACCATGGCGGAGACCGAGCTGGCTCTCAAGAAGGCCGCCGCCGCAGGGCTGATAGAGTACGTGCCCGGGGACCCCACGTTCACTATAGCTCCCGGGAAGACCCTCAACGACGCCCAGAAGAAAGCCCTGGACTACATGAAGGCCAACATGGAGAAGTACGGCGGCACCGGCATACAGCAGTGCATAGAGGACGCCGCGTACAAGATGCTGGACCTCATCGTCGTATATCCCGTGGAGGACGAGAACAAGTTCACCGACCACTTCGGGAGGGTCCTGCCCGACGCCTTCCTGGTGCCCCGCGGATCCACCGCCAAGGACCTCGCGTACAAGATACACACCGACCTCGGGGACAAGTTCATCCGCGCGGTGAACGCCCGCACCAAGCGCACCGTCGGAGCCGACTACGAGCTCCAGGACGGCGACATAATAAGGATCGTAGCCAACAAGTGATGGACATGGGAACCTGGGACCTGAGGCTGATAAGCTCCTCCTTCCAGCAGGACGGGGACGAATCCGTTATAGAACTGTACGGAAGAGCCCGCACCGGAGAGTCGGTGACGGTCCTGGTCCCGGGTTTCAAGCCCTATTTCTTCATAGTGGACCCGGACCCCTCGTTGGAGAATCTTCTCCCCAAAGAGGGGGGGATCGAGTCTGCGACTCCGGACAGGCTCCTGTACAAGTCGGAGATGCACGACGTGCTGAAGGTCGTGTTCTCGGACCCTCGCAAGCTGGCGGAGTGGAAGAACCGCATCAGGAGGACCAACAGGATCCTGGCGGGCGACATCCCCCACCACCACCGCTTCTTCTACGACCAAGACATGGGCGCCTGCATACGGGTGACCGGGCATCCCGTCGAGAGGGAGTACCGCACCGACGCGGTCATCGAGATGGAGTCGTTCGAGAACATAGAACCCTTCGACCCCGGCCTGAGGATGCTCTCGTTCGACATCGAGAACAGCATCGAGCACGAGACCATCTACACGATATGCTGCGTCATATCCGACAAGGACGGCCTTCGCGCCTGCGAGCCCATCTACGGCGACGAGAAGGACATAATCGCAGCCTTCGGGGACCTCATAGCGAAGGAGGACCCGGACGTCATCACAGGATACAACATCGACAACTACGACATCAGGAAGATAGACGAGCGCGCCAAGGCCAACAGGCTGAAGGACGCCATGCCCTGGGGACGCGACGGCAGCCAGCCCAGGCTCGTCGGAGACAGGTTCTGGAGGGTCAAGGGAAGGGTCGTGTGCGACGCCTGGTGGGCGGTCCGCAGGGAGCTCCGCCCGAAGCAGGAGACCCTCAACGCCGTGTCCATGGAGATCCTCGGAGAGCAGAAGCTGGACGTCGACCCCAAGCGCATGGATGCGGAATGGGCGGAGAACAGGGACAAGGTCCTCGAGTACTGCACCAAGGACGCCGAGCTGGCCCTCCGCATACTCATCGAGGTGGGAACCGTCCGCAAGGGCATGGACCTCTCCACCGTTTCCAAGCTCACCCTGGAGGATGTCCTGACCTCGGGATCTTCCCAGCTGGTCGACTCCCTTCTGATACGCATGGCGGACAGGAACAAGGTCGGGGTGCCGGCGATGGGGAACCGCACCGCGTCCACCGACCAGATCGAGGGCGGATACGTGCACAGCATGAACCCTGGCCTGTACCACTGGGTCTGCGTGCTGGACTTCAAATCGATGTATCCCTCGCTGATCATAGCGAAGAACATCTGCTTCACCACGCTCTCGCCCGACGGGGAGATACAGAGCCCGTCCGGAGCCAGGTTCATGGCCAAGGAGAGAAGGCTAGGCCTGCTTCCGAGGCTGCTATCGGACCTCATGGAGGAGAGGGACAGCATCAAGAAGAGGATGAAGCAGACGACCGACGAGCACGAGAGGCGCTATCTGGACGGTCTTCAGGCCGCAGTCAAGGTCTTGATGAACACCTTCTACGGAGTGTTCGCATCCACGTTCTACCGCTTCACGGACAAGAGCATCGGATCTGCGATCACATCCTTCGCCAGAGCCAACGTCAAGGGCATAATCACCGAGGTCGAAGGGGAGGGGATACCCGTGATCTACTCCGATACGGACTCGGTCTTCATGCAGTCCCCGAAACACACCCTCGAAGGGTCCATCGAGTTCGGGACGAGGATGGCGGACCGCTTCTCCAAAGATGGAGGCGTGCTGGAGTTCGAGAAGCTCCTGGAGCCTATGTTCACCCATGGGATGAAGAAGAGGTACGTCGGCAAGGTCGTGTGGCCCACGGCATCCGACGAGCTTCTGGTCAGGGGATACGAGATACGCCGCTCGGACTCGTTCGACCTCCAGAGCGACCTCCTGACCGGACTGTTCGAGAAGATCCTGGAGGAGAAGAACGACGAGGCGCTGGACACCGTCAGGCGCACCGTCCAGAACACCCTGTCCGGGAATGTCCCGCTGGAGAGCCTGGTGATATCCAGGACCTGCAAGGGGCTGGACGCCTACGAGAACCCCGACAGAATGGCCAACGTCCAGGCAGCGAAGAAGATGATCGCCCTCGGATACGAGTTCATCCCCGGGATGAAGGTCTCATGGATAGTCACGGACGGCGGAAGCGCTCCCCAGAAGGTGGAGCCCTACGTCAGCGGATTCCCGTTCACCGCCAAGCCCGACTACAGGTACTACGCGGAACGCATCGCGCAGACCGCCTCCCGCATCACAGAGGTCTTCGGATGGACCGAGAAGGACCTGGTGGTCGGGAACCAGCAGTCCACCCTGTTCGCCTTCTCGCCCAAAGAGAAGAGCAACAGGACGGCTCCGCGGAAGCCGTCGACCAAGAAGACGAAGCTGGACGACTTCTTCTGATATTTAGTGTACCCTATATTATTTTAGGACCAACTAAAATAATTAATATGCAGACTGTTTAACCGCCTTAGATTCGTATGGATAAGGATAAAGCAGCAATCCTGAAGATCGTGATCGTCGTAGCGCTGATCGTCATCTTCCTCGTGGTCTGGTTCAACACCATCGGAGCACCCGCTGGTGACGAGGAGGAGGAAGTCGTCGAAGCGGCGTTAGCGGTGAAGGATGCGGTCGAGTCTTGGATGATCGTCCAATGACGTCCCCGGAACCTTCGCCGCAGCACCTATGCAAAACCTTGGGGCCCGTCCCCATATCTTCCCCTTTCTTCTATTCCGAGCGACCGTCGCTTTTAAATAAAGCACATCCATCCGCACCTTGTGGAACGATTAGTTCTGCGAACGGAAATGTGCCTTCGGGTGAATCCGTAAAGGTGATCAAATGAGCGAAGAGACTCAGGAAACACGCCCGGTCAACGGGAAAAGCATGTACAGCTATATCGCAAAGGCTTGGGACGTTCCCTCGAAATCCTACGTGAAGGAGCTCAACTACGAGCGCCGCATCATGTGGAGGAGAGAGGAGAACTTCCTCCGCATCGAGAAGCCCACCCGCCTCGACAGAGCCAGGGCTCTCGGATACAAGGCCAAGCAGGGATACGTCATCGTCAGGGCGAGGGTCAGGAAGGGAAGCTTCCAGAAGAGGGCCATCGTCACCGGAAGGAGAGCCAAGAGGAAGGGAATCAACCAGATTACCGTCGGAAAGAGCCTCCAGAGGATGGCTGAGGAGAGGACTGCGAAGAGATACCCCAACCTTGAGGTCCTTAACTCCTACTGGGTAGGAGCCGACGGACAGCAGGAGTGGTACGAGGTCATCCTCGTCGATCCCGCGCACCCTGTCATCAAATCTGACAAGAAGATCAACTGGATTTGCGACAGCGAGCACAAGAACCGTGTGTACCGCGGAAAGACCTCTGCCGGACAGAAGGGCCGCGGAATGAGGCACACCGGAAAGGGTGCTGAGAAGGCCAGGCCTTCCGTCAGAGCCAACAACAGGAGAATCAAGTGAGATTCATGCCGCCTGGGCATAATTCCAGGCGGTAAAACCTCTTTATTTTTTGATCTTCATATTAAAAACAGGGTCATAGGATCAGAATCCGGACCTGATCCCGTCGGCCATCCTGGCCACTTCCTCATCGGACATGGCGACGGTCGGGAAGAACACCGGAAGGTCGTACGCGGAAGCGTCGAAGCCCTCGAGCCCCTGGAGATCCCTGCCCTGGACGTATGCGAGGGCGTACTTCACGTTCTTGTCGTCGACCATCCTCATCTCGGGATCGTAGTTCCTGAGGGCCTCGAAGTCCCCCGAGCCGCGGAATATGACCCTGCATCCGCGCTTCATGACGAGCCAGGCGGACACCAGACCCCTGTCGTCGTCCACATCGGCTATGACCTTCCCCTGGGTGCCTATAGGGAGCCCCGCGTGGCATGCGATGACGTCCTGGAAGATGTACGCCATGTTGTCGCGGACCTCGATGAAAATCTTCACGTCCGGGTTGGTGAGCTTCACCTTGATCCCGAGATGCTCGTTCTCCAGGAAGATAGCCGATCCGGCCTCCCGGGCGACATCTATGCTCGTGTACGGATGGCTTCCCTCCCTGCGGGCGTCCACCGCGAAGGTCTGGCCTTCCGACAGCCTTCCCCTGGAATACGCCGCCGCGGACCTGCAGATGTCCTCCATGTCGGATGAGCAGGTCTCGACCACGGAGATGGACGCGACCCCGAACACCTTCCTGACCGACCTTATGGCGTCGTCGGCGTCGGTGGCCTCGACGTAGAACCTGGCGCCCTTCTTGGTGACGAAGGCCTCGACCCCGTCCTTCATCAGCATGGACACTATGTTGTCCTTCAGCTGATTCTCGAATCTCTTGCGGACCGGTTCGCTCTTAAGGCCGATCTCGGCGTATCTCAACAGGAGTATAGTCACGCCATCTCCATCGCCCGCTATATGAAAAAGATGTCGTTCTGCCGACGTTCACGAGCAAACCATAAAGCAAATGCCTGTATACGCAGAGATATGGAAGCGCTCATACTAGCCGGTCTCCTCTTCACAGGATCGGCAGCCGGTATCCTCGGAGCACTGTTCGGCCTCGGCGGAGGTTTCATCTTCGTCCCTGTGCTGATGTTAGTGTTCGGACTGGCTCCGACGGAGGCCGTGGCCGTGAGCCTCATAGGCATCATAGCCGGGTCTGTAGGCGCATCCACGGTCTTTGTGGACAAGGGGCTGTCCAACATTCGCCTCGGGCTCCTGATGGAGATCACGACGGCCGCAGGAGCTATCATGGGAGCCATCGTGGCGGGCTTCCTCGAAGAATGGATACTGATGTGCATCTTCTCGGTCATCGTCTTCTACAGCGCTCTCAGGATGATCCTGAACCCCGAGAAGGTCATACCCCCGTCCGAGGACGATGACAGCAGGTTCTCCTTCGAGTACAACGACGAGGCCAACGGGGAGCACGTGAGATACAAGGTCGAGAACGTCAAGAGCGGAATGGCCCTGTGCACCGTAGCAGGGATGATCTCGTCCATGACCGGAGTCGGAGGAGGAGCCGTGAAGGTGCCTCTGATGAATATATACATGCACGTGCCAATCAAGGCGGCCAGCCCGACCAGCAGCTACATGATAGGCATAACCGCGTTCTCCGGAGCCATCACCTACTTCATCGCCGGACAGGTCCTCCTGGAATACGCCGCGGCCATCGCCATAGGCGCTTTCGCAGGCTCCATCGTCGGGACATCCCTGGCAAGGAAGCTCCATACCAAGCACCTGAGGAAATACTTCTCGATCCTGCTGATAATCGTCGCCACCCTGGTTCTTCTCCAGGCAGGAGGGATCCTATGAATCTCAACCACGCGACGGCGCTGACCCTCCGCATCTTCGTGGTCATCGGAATAGCCATGATGGTCGCAGGGCTGGCCATGTCTCTCATGGACATGGGAGACGCCGTCCTCTACGCCGGGATCCTCGTGCTCATCGTCTCCCCGTTCGCAGGGGTCATAGTCACCTTCATCGCTCTGGTACAGGAGAAGGACTGGTACTGGGTCACCATCGCCGCAATACTGCTGGCGATAACGGCCGTGGGCCTCGGAATAGCGATGCTGTGAAGAACAGGATGGCAGGATCCGCGTGCAAGATGCTCTCGGCGAGCGGCAGCGCTGTCGAAATCGTTTGAAAGCTATTTGCCAACAATCCATCGATTCTAACCGGGTTAGATAAAGAGATCTGGATGCGGTAAGGTTTCCTACGTCGATACTGGTCGAAATGCATCCGGTGAAATCAAAAGAGTGGTGCAAGGGAAGGGATTTGAACCCTCGAACTCCTACGAGAATAGGCCCTGAACCTATCTCCTTTGGCCAGGCTCGGATACCCTTGCAGTCCAGACACCCTCATTGTTTCTTCTTATTTGAACTTGTTGCAGACTTTCCCGAGGGAGCGTTCATGATCTTCATCCAGCCGCCAGACTCGTAGATCGCAAGCTTCCTCTTCTTGAGGATCTTCTCGAAATCGGCCCATGAAATCACCTCGAGCCTGTTGTTGCTGCCCTTGGTGAACTGAATTCCCTCGGTGCCCTTTACTCTTCCAGGCTTCAATCCTTTTGTTTCGGCTATCTTCTTTGCCTTCTCCACGCTGATGAGTTCCATAGACATTTGGACACCTCGTAGACATATGGCCAGACTCAGTATAAAAAACATCGTTAAAACAATAAAAGAAAAAAATTGATGTTGAATCAATCCAACTGCATTATATTTACTAAATACTGGATGTAACATCCATTTTCTATCATATAAACCACCAAAACGCATATGAACATTGGAGTATAGGCGGGTCCATGCTTCAGAATGTCAGCCTCCCGCTGAGGTACGCCCCAGGCGGCACGATGACCCCTGAATCGGGCATCGAGCTGGGCCGCGCCATAGCCTCTGGCCACAGATGCGTAGCGGTGGTCTCGGACAGGATGAAGAGCAGCCGCATGATGAAAGAGACCCTGATCTCCGGGATACTATCCCAGGGAACGGACGTGATGGACGCGGGATGCGCCCCGGAGCCAGCAGCAGCTTACGTTGCAAGGATGTGCGACTGCTCCGTGTTCGTGACCGAGAGCAGCGTCTACGGCCATCTGAGCGGATACAGGATGTTCAACAAGGACGGCAGCCCCTTCACCGGGGAGCAGGTCCGTCACCTTTCCACGATCAGCAGCGGACTCAAGTCTCCTGACCACAGCAATCTGGGGAAGAGGATCCTCTACACCCGCGCGGTGAAGGACTACAACGACTACATGGCATCAGTCCTGGGAGAGATAACCGGAGCCCCCGTGGTCATCGACTGCGGATGCGGCGCCGTAGCGGAATCCGCTCCCCAGATCCTGACCAAGGCGGGGATAGAGGTCATCTCGATCAACGCTCACTGCGACGAGGACTTCGTGCCCAAGGAGCCCAGCGCCGACACCCAGGAGTTCGAGTGGCTCCACGACTTCATCTCCAACAAGGAAGGATGCGTCGGCATAGGGCTGGACCGCATAGGGAGCAGAGCCACCGTCATAGACGAGGACGGAGATGTCGTGGACCCGATCAAAGCCATGTCCATGGTCGTCAAGGCCCTCAGGCCCAAGAGGATGATAGCCTCGATGGACACTTCCTCCCTGGTGGAGATGGCGTTCGCCGAGAACAACGTGGACGGATCCGAATATCTTCTTTCCTCCCGCCACATCGCCGATGTAGCTTCCGCGATGGTGAAGGAGAACGCCGACCTCGCCGTCTGCGGGGACAGGATTCTCTACAAAGGCCTTCCTGCACCCGACGGGATCCACACCGCAGCTGTCATCTCCCACATAGCGAACTCTGAAAGCCTGAAGAGGATGGCGGAATCCATGCCCGCTC
Source organism: Thermoplasmata archaeon (assembly GCA_015063165.1). Taxonomy (GTDB): domain Archaea; phylum Thermoplasmatota; class Thermoplasmata; order Methanomassiliicoccales; family Methanomethylophilaceae; genus Methanoprimaticola. The sequence continues at coordinate 69,416 of SUSZ01000005.1, read as the reverse complement.
TCTACAGGAGCTCCGCCTGCATCCGTCTGGAGTGCGAGGACAACATCTTCGTCCACGCCCTGAACGAGAGGATGAAGGAATCCGGAGGGTTCAGATACGCATGCTCCGACGGGTGGCGCGTGGACATGGACGAGGGATGGTTCCTCGTAGGTCCTCCGGTGGAGTCCGCCGTGGAGATCTTCGCCGAATCCACCGACAAGGCCTACCTCATCGGCCTGATGGAGACGGCGACCGACCTGGTGAAGTCCTGCTCCCGCACTCAGTAAATTATCTCGAGGTCCAGGACGTTGCCGCTGGAGTCGTAGGCCTTCCAGCTGTGACGGTCGTACGGCTGGCACGTAATCAGATGCACGCCGCCCATGTTCCTGAACCAGTCCAGGTCCGCGTCCGAGGCCTGGTTGGAGTACCCCGGATGGGAATGGGCGGAACCAGCGATGTTGTAGTCTATCGGGGCCATCCACTGGTTGAGGAAGCTGTGGCTGTCCCCGTAGACCGTGCCGGGGAGGAGAATCATCTCCGAGATTATCCCGTCTATCTCGCGGGTCATGCAGAGGAACTCGTCCGGATAGGTGGAGCGGGCGGCCTGGTTGAACCCGTCGATGAAGTCTATGTCGATGCCGACGATGCGGTTCATTCGCCGTTCACCAGCTTCTCGCGGACACGGGAGTAGAAGTCGTCCTTGAAGCGGATGAGGCGCGCCTTCTTGGACGACATCATGAACTGGATGGAAGACTCGCCATGCATCTTGGTCTCGCTCTGGCCGTCCAGGACAATCATGCAGCCCTTGTTCATCACGTTCTCGACCGTGACCTTGGAGGTCGCCGGCACCAGGAACGGACGGGTGGTGTACTTGTACGGCGCCATGGGGACGATCAGCATGGCCTCCACGTTCGGATCCATGTACGGCGCTCCCAGGCTCATGGCGTAGCAGGTGGACCCGGTAGGGGTGGATATGACCACCCCGTCCGCGCGGAAGTCCGCTGCGAGGATGTCGTCCACGTACACCCTGTAATGGCGAATCTTGGCCACGGTGTCGGTGTGGACGACGGCTTCATTCACCGAATCCGGAAGGTACCCTCCGTCGTACCAGGAGGCTATCTTGAAACGGGTGTCCATGGCGTAATCCCCTGCCAGCAGGCGGGAGATACCCTCGGCGATGTGCTCCTTATCTATCTCGGCAAGGAATCCCACGCTCCCCCCGTTTATCCCGATGACAGGGACGTCGGTATTCTGCATGGCTCTGAGAAGGGTTCCGTCGCCTCCTATCACTATCACGATATCGGCGTCCATCTCCTGAAGGGGGGTCCCGGGGATGCCCAGCACAGCGGCTATCTCGCTGTCCACGATGTAATCCTGGCCCTCCAGAGCGTCTATGACCTGCTTCGTGTATTCGGCGGCATTGCGTATGGACACGTTGGTGTAGACCCCGTACACTAGGCCGTCGTGCGGCAAGACGTCGTTCTTCATCACGAAGTCGAACACCTTGCGGTCTCCGACGGCCAGAAAGTTGGACCTGTGGTCCAGGTCGAAGGGCATGTCCATGACGGCTCCGTCCAGGTCGTAGACCTCTCCTCCTGCCTCCTTGAGGATGATGTAGCTCGCCGCTATGTCGACGACCCTGATGGCGCGGGTGTACCTGGCGGAGTTCATGTAGTATCCGTCGGACTCTCCCTCGGCCACGATGGCCATCTCCAAGGAGGCGCATCCGAACGAGCGGGACGACTTCACCCTCTTAGCAAGCGCGACGGAGTCCGGATGGGCGCAGTTGCCCTGATATATCATCATGAAAAGCTCGTTGAGGTCAGCCCTGCGGACGTGCATGGGCTCCCCGTTCTTGTATGCGCCCTTGCCCTTCTCGGCGCAGTAGACGTCGCCGGTGGCCAGGTTGCGGAGGTATCCCAGACGGATGTCGGAGAGGCGGGACTTCCCTACAGCCAGAGAGACGGTGTAGTAAGGGATCGAGGCGATAGCGTTGGAGGTTCCGTCTATGGGGTCCATGACGAGCGTCTCCTCGGAGCCGTTGTCGACGAAGCCTATCTCCTCGCTGAGGATGTTGAGAGGGATGCTGTTGCGCTCTATGTACATCAGAGCAGCGTTCTCGGCAATCTTATCGATCTGCGACGTCGGAGTTCCATCTGCGCCCATGCAGACCTTCTCCCTCTTGGAAGCTGAATCGGGAATCTTGGCGATCGCTTCCTGCACCGCATCTGCGATGCCGGAGAGCGTCTCGATCGTTATCATGCGCACCCCGATAACGTGCGTATAGATGGTCATTTCCCTGCAGGAAAAATGGATGCGAGGACGCCCCTCAAGAAATCGAATCGGAACTCGTCCAACTGATTCCCTGAAAACAAATTTAACAGAATCCAGATACCCTTTTCTTACACAAATTTTAAATATTGGTGCATGATACGCGTATCTGCAAGACGGCCATAGCGGCGGGGCAACACCCGGTCCCATCCCGAACCCGGCAGTAAAGTCCGCCCGCGTACCTGTCTGTACTGTACTGCGCAAGCGTACGGGAACTCAGGCACGCTGTCTGCACTTTTCTCTTCTCTTTCATCTCGTTCATCTTTCACGTCTCCCTCAACGGTTTATATTCGGGCAACTATGGGCCAGCATAATGGAAGCTGTCGACCGCACGTTCGGAAGGGTCTTCTCTGAAAGAGGGCGCCTGTACACGGAATCGCTCTCGCCCGGGAAGAGGATCTACGGAGAGAGACTCGTAACCGTCTCCAAGACGGAATACAGGGAGTGGGATCCCAGGAGGAGCAAGCTCTCCGCATACCTGTCCGTGGGAGGAAGGGCCTTCCCCTTCAGAAGCGACAGCAAGGTCCTGTATCTTGGAGCTTCCAGCGGGACCACGGCTTCACATGTGGCGGACATCTGCCCGGAAGGCAAGGTCTACTGTGTGGAGTTCGCCCAGAGGATGTTCAGGGACCTGGTAGGGACCTGCGACACCCGTCCCAACATGATGCCCATCCTCGGAGACGCCACCAAGCCCGAGGAGTACTCCGTTTTCGTGGACTCCGTGGACGTGGTCTACCAGGACGTGGCCCAGAAGAGACAGGCGGACATCATCTGCGACAACATGGACGCGTACAACGCCCAGTTCGGGATGGTGGCCGTCAAGGCACGCTCCGAGGACGTGACCGCTTCGCCCGAGAGCATATTCTCCATGGCGGAGGCCAGGATACGCGACAGAGGCTTCCATATCCTAGATGCCAAGTCCATCGAGCCCTACGAGAAGTCCCACGAGATGATCGTGTTCGAGAGGCGCTGACATGAGGACCGCCTACGCTGTAGCTTTCGACGAGGACCGCTTCCTGATGGTCTACAACGAGCGCCGCGGCGGCTGGGAGATGCCCGGCGGCCATGTGGAGGAAGGGGAGACCTCCGAAGAGGCGGCCGTCCGCGAGTTCGAGGAGGAGGCCGGATACAGGATAAAGGTCCTGGAAGTCCGCGACCTGGGCTACTGCGACGTGTGCGCAGCGGTCATAGTCGGGAAGACCGACGGCGAATGCGAGATGAGGTCCGAGCTTTTCTCCGAGATCCCCGAGCAGCTCTCGTTCGACAGGGAGGAATATGAGGACACCGTACCCTGGGCCAGAAGCGTTCTTGACAGAATGGGCTGAGATCCAGCAACAGTTGCATCCTAATAACGTTCGGCAAGGCCGATAAGCCTGGGCAGCACGACCATGCTCTTCGGAATGTTATCGTCAATCTGATCCTTTCAGCCTAAGATTCTGAGAAACCCGTGCGACCTTGTTTAAATCTGCTAGACGATGACAGCCCATGGAAGAGATGCAGGTCAACAACGAACCCGAGAACACCGCTTCGCCCTGCGAAGAGCCCCAAGAGCAGCCCGTGGTCGAGGAGACCACCGAGACTCCTGTCGAAGAATGCCCCGGATGCGTGGAGACTCCGGCCCCCGAGACAGCGCCTGCCCCAGATGCAAGGATCGACGAGCTCCTGGCCAAGATGGACAAGCTGACCTCCCTGGCCTCCGAGAGGATGATGTCCTACGAGGTCCTGTCCCAGTTCGACAAGACCATGAAGGGCGAGCTCACGGACGTCAAGAAGTCCTCCGTGAAGTCGCTCCTGATCAAGGTTGCCAACGTCAGAGAGGCCGCGGACGACCTCGTGGAGAGGATGGAGAAGAACAGGGACAGCGTCACCATCGATGACGCCATAGACGCGGTGTGCAACTTCGGAGACATGCTGGAGGAGATCCTCCTGGTCAACGGAGCGGTCAGGTTCCGCGACGAGGCCGGCACCCCTTACGAGTACCCGAGGCACAACAAGGCGAAGGTCATCGACACCGAGAACCCCGCCCTGAACAAGACCGTGGCCGAGGTGGTCAGCTCGGGATACGTGCTCGACGACAAGGTTCTCCTGCCCGAGAAGGTCAACGTGTACCGCTACATCGGGAAGCACGAAGAGTGAGTCCGTCCTCAGACAGGGTGGATGAGGCGGTATCTCCTGTTATCGTCCGCATCGACGAAGAACAGCTTCATGTTCTTAGCCGGGGCTCCCACGGGAACGGCCAGATTGAAACCGCGCAGCTCCTGCGCCGGGATCTCCTCCAAGGTCTTCCCGATGGAGCTCTTCGTCGGCATCGACCTGTCGAATCCTCTTAGGATCATCGCCGGCAGAGCGTCGATATCGTCCGATACCGAAATCTTGCAGGTGCATTTCCTGCCTAGGAACGAATAGGAGAAGGAGTACCTTATCTCGGGCAAGTTCTGCCTGGACGACAGCATCATGGAGGATCCCTGGGAGTTGCCCTTGGATCCGTACTGGGCGTAGACAGTGGCGTAGGTCCTCTGGAACGGGACCTTGAACCTGAAGTTCCCGTCGCGGATGTACCTCTCCTGCATTATCGTGACGTCGTCCTCGCCGTCTGAAGCGTCCGCAGGATAGCGGTCGGACCTCATGACGACCTTGGCCATCCCGCAGTCCTTCGGCCACTTGAAAGTCAGGCTGCAGACGTCCCCGTCCATCACGGTCCTGATGTCCGAGACGTCCTCCAGCATGGAGACGTGGACGCCGTTGCCTATGATGGCCGTGCCGCCTATCGTGACCACAGGATACACCTTGCCGACGGCCCCTGGGGGAAGGGTGAAGGAGCGGACCCCTTCCACGCTCTTCATGATGCCCTCGATGCGTTCCGCGCTGTGGGCCAAATCCGCTACCGTGCAGGTGGACATGCCTATGTCGGCTGCGTCCTTGGAGAAGTACAGCTCGTAGTCCTCCTCGGAGGTGCATCCGACCGAGAACCTCCCTCCAGCGAACTTCACCGAGAGGTCCGATATCGGGTCGGGCGGAGACATCGGCTTGCAGGAGACCACGACCCCCTTCGTCCTCATGGGTATGGCCCTCTTCTGCGAGTATTCGGCGACGATCCTGTAGCTGTATGTCGTCGAGTCGTCCTGGGCGTCCTTGTCCACGAAGAAGCTTTTCGTCCCGTTGTCGGCGTAAGGCACCCCGGATGCGGAGGGCTCGGACCCTTCCGACCTGTATACCAGCACCTTGGAGCATCCTTTCGGGACCTTGTAGTCCAGACGGATGCCTGTCTCCGAAGGCGATGCGGACGCGTCTATGACGTCTGCGAAGACCGCTATGGGCTTGGAAAGGGCGGCGGAAGTGGAAGTGACCCCCCAGCGCTTGGCGTAGACGGCGTAGCGGTACTCCACTCCGAACGAGATGGAGCGGTCCACGTACGCCTTGTCCTTGGTCTCCGCCACCTGCACCCCGTCGTTCTCGTTCAGAGGGGACGAGCCCTCCTTGCGGACCAGGAGGTAGCTGGCGTCTTTCGGGGGAAGGGAGTCCATCGAGACGAGGACATGGCCGTCCTCGTTCTGGGACACCGTGACGCTGGCGGGAGAGGGCGGACGGTTACTGTTGAAGTATCTGATCAGGTCGGGATGGTCGGAGCACTCCCCTACGAGGGCTATGTAGCGGTCGCTGGAGCCCGCCGGGACGGCTCTGAACCTCTTGCCTATGTCGTCCACTATGGCGGCGTACTCGGCCCTCCTGTCGCTGATCTCGTCGAAAGCGGAGTGTCCGCGGAGGTATTCGTCGCACCTCTCCAAGGCGGCGCAGTACCTCTTGGCGGCCTCCATCGAATCCAGCTCCTCGAACAGGGCCTTGGTGTCCTTCAGGAATCCGTCCGCCTCCTTGAGCAGGGACTTGTCCACGAAATCCTCGTAGCCTTCGAACTTGGCCAGGGTCTCCTTCACGGAGAGCAGGTTCCCGTTCCTTATGTCCTCTTTCAGGCCTTTCTCGATGAACGGAAGGTTGGAGATCAGAGAGAAATCGATGCCGCACCCCTTGCAGTGAAGATTGGAAGAGGGGTTGCGGACCCCGCAGCGAGGGCAGTCTATCGCTATCGGCTTGTTGCAGTAAGGGCAGAAGTTGGTCTCCTTGTCGGCCTCGAACCTGCACCCGCAGAAACCGCACACGGTGCATTCCTTGGTCACCTTGGAGAAGTCGGCGACTATACCCTTGGACAGGCAGAACCTCTCAAGCTCGCGGAGGGCGTCGTTGACATCCACGCCCCTGCCGGCGACCTTGGTGTTGATCAGGGAGGAGATCGACTGGAAGTCCATGGACGTGGTGCTGGACTGGAGCTCCTCCTCGACGGAGTACATGACCATGGCGGTCCTGAACTTCGTGTAGGAGGCCTCGTTCATGAACATCGGGGTGACCTTCTTCAGAAGGGCGGAGTATTTCTCGGCATCCGGATAGTGCGAGTTCTTCTGGAACTTCTGCGCCCTGGCGGCCAGGGTCATGATGGTCGACTTGAACGTCGGGAAAGAGGTCTCGGCGGACACCTTCGCGGGGACCTTGTCGCTTCCTTCGGAGTACAGCTTGCTGATGGCCCCGTTGGTCCAAGACACGATATCGTCGGTTCCGAGGAGCTTCAGGATGTTGAACGCGTTGTCCGCGGGGATGTCCTTGAAGTCGCTCTCGCTGACCAGGGACGCTCCCTTGATGTGGCCCACGACTTCCGGTCCGACGTTCCAGTTCTTCTTCCTAGCCGGCTCCAGTATGTCGTCTATCTGCTTCTCGAAGAACACGGAGGATCCGTCGATGCGGTGGAAGAGATGGCGCTCCAGGTCCTTCGTGACTATGGCCAGGACCTCTTCCTGAGCCTTGGAACGGCACCCGGCGTCGGCCAGGTCCTTGCGGTACCCGGGAAGGGCGTCCAGCTCCCTCCCTATCTTGTTCTTCTCGGGAACGGTCTGGGCCTTCGACTTCAGGACCTCGTACTCGCTCCTCTTCTCGCTGACGATGCGGTCCAGCTCCGAGGGCGTGTATGTCTTGAAGGGATCCACGCCGAGCTCCCTGAAGCATTCCGTGCCCACCCGATCACCTGATGAACCTGTTGAATCCGCCGGTGCTGATCGTGGATGCGATGGTCGAGAACGTCGCCGACAGTCCGTCCACGCTGCTCATGAGGGCGCCTTCGTCCATGGAGGAGATCTTCTTCAGGAACTTGTAGTCGGCGGACCCGAATCCCACCGCGATGCATCCGATGCCGACATCCATGCATTTGCTGGCCGATTCAATGGCGGCGGGACAGCAGCTCCACATCCCGTCGGTGAGCGTTATCTCGAACACCTTGAACTTTCCGCGAGGGCTTATGCGGAGGATCTCGTCGAACGGATGGGCGGTGTTCCCTCCTCCGACCTCGGTGTCCTGGAGGGCGTCGATGTAGCGTCCGACCTCCTTGGCGCTCTTGTCGGTGCAGAGGACCTTGGTCTTGTTGGCGTAGCCTATGACCGCGAACCTCGCGTTGGGGAGCATGCTCACGAAGTCGTGGGCGGCCTTGGTGGCGTTCTTGATAGGCTTGCCGCACATGCTGCCGGAGAGGTCCATGGACAGGATGACATACACCGGGACTGACTCCATCTTCTGCCTCTCTATCGGCTTCCCCATCCACGAGACGTCCTCGGGGACCTCCCCCTTGACCATGGTCAGCGGCTTTCCGTCCTGGAAGGCCTGGACGTTGACCATGCCGCTCCTGTCGTAGGAGTACTCGATCTCGATCTTGACCCCTCTGCCGTCGTTCTCTATCCCTTCGGCGGTGACCATCTTCAAGACGGTGCATTCCAGGGGATGCTTGCTCTCCCCCTGAAGCGTGTAGATGTCTATCTTCTCGGTGAAGTTCCCCTTCCTGATCTCGAACGGGCGCTTCTCGACCGCCGGGATCTTGGACGAGCGGGGGATGATGACGTCGTTGATGTAACGGGTCCCGGAGGAATCCTCGGCGAGGGCGCCCAGGCTGTGCGCTATCGCGTCGCTGACCTTCATGATGCGGGTGTCCACCTCCCCGGGCTTCCTCTTGGATATGCGTCCCTCGTCCGAGGTCGCCAGCAGAGCCGCTCCCTTGGCCACGGCGGTGTCGGTGTCCTCGTTGATTATCAGGTTGACTCCGGAGGCTTTCAGGGCTTCTCTGATAGCAGGAAGGCGGGTGGAACCGCCCACCAGGATCACGTCGGAGAGGTCGCTCCAGGTCATCGACAGGTCGCTCAGGAGCTGCTCGCACATCTGGACGGTGGAATCCACCAGACCGGAGGACCTGAACTCGAAGTCCTCCCTGGTCACGACGGCGACCATGCTCTTCCCGGAGAACCTGAGCGGAACGCGGATGGGGGAGTTGAACGACAGCATCTTCTTGATCTTCTCTGCCTCGACGGAGAACTTCGTGACGAACTCGTCGTCGTTGTGAAGGTCTATCGAGAACTCGTCCATGAACTGGTCGGCCAGGATCTCCTTGACGACCTCGTCCCAGTCCTTTCCTCCCAGGTTGGGGTCGCCTAGGGTTCCTACGACCTCTATGGATCCGTCCGTGATGCGGAGGATGGTGATGTCGAAGGTCCCTCCGCCCAGGTCGTATGTCATCATGGTACTGTTCTTGGAGTTCTTCATCCCGTAGCACACGGATGCGGCGGTAGGCTCGTGCACCAGCATCTCCACGTTCAGCCCGGCGGCGCGTCCGGCTTCCATGGTCGCTATCTTCTGGAGATCGTTGAAGTAGGCGGGAACGGTGATGACCGCGGAATCGACCGTCTGTCCCATGCGCTGCTCCGCCACCTCCTTCATATGCTTGAGGAGTATCGCGGAGAGGTCGGTGGCGCTGTACTTCTTGCCGTCGTACTCGTAGAAGTACTCGGGGTCCCCCATGTTCCTCTTGAAGGAGGAGACGACGGAGCTGAGCCCGGCGGCCTGGAGCTCCCTGGCCTCGCGTCCCACCACGATATCGCCGTCGCAGAACGCCACAATGGAGGGGGTGGTCTCCTCGTCGAACTCGTTCTCGATTATCTCGGGCTGGCCGTCCTTGTTGACGTATGCGACGGCCGAATATGTCGTACCCAGGTCTATCCCTACCTTCATGGCGTCACCTCCTGAAGAGCCCAAGAAGCCCTCCTTTCTTGGGCTTGCTCTCGGGCTTGTCATCTTTCTTTTCCGATTCCTCCGACGGCTTGGAGAACAGGCCCTTGTGGGAGCCAGCGTCCCCCTCCTTGAAGTGGCTGTTGAACGCTTCCAAGATGTCGTCCTTCAAGAGCTTCCTCACCTTGGAAGCCTGCTTGCCGTCCAGCTTGAGATTGGCGTAGACGGATTCGTCCGACGCCCCGTTCTCTTTCGCGGAGACGATGAACGCGGCGACCATCTCGGCGTCCAGCTTGTCCAGCACCGATTGGGAGACTATAGTCCCCATACGTCTGGCGGCCTCTTCCGGACATCCGGAGAACAGCTTCAAGCGGTCGGAGACCCACTTGTCCCCTCCCTTCCTTGGAATCGTCTTTCCCATGCAGAGCTTCACGAACGCTTCCCTGTCTTCGGCACTCAAAGACGATACGTCCATAGGGTCGACCATGGTGCTATCCTTGGTCACCCTGTCAGCCATGTCGAGAAGGCGTATGCGGGAAGCCTCTTCGGAGGTGACCATTCCCTCCATGTCGGGGAAAGCGGCCAGAGCTTCCCTGACAGCGGGCAGCGGGCCGAACCCGGTGAAATCGATGGATTTGGAAAGAGCGGTGATCAGGCTGGCCGAGCACTTCCAATCGAGAGAGGAGGCCCTCTGGCCTATGAAGCGTATGGTCGAGGCTATGTCCCCGTTGCTCTCCATGCACGAGTCCGCGATCTTCTTGGCCAGCGATGTGGCGGCGGTGTTGTCGCCCTTCTCTATCGCGACGTCCACGAACGACCTCTCCATCGCCTGGCGGTCGTCCCTCTGCGAGACCGCCTCGGAAAGACGATCGGCCAGTTCCTTGTCTTCGGTCAATCCGAATCCGTACACGTCGTTCAGAAGAGCGCTGGGAAGGCTTCCGGCACGCGACACTATGCCGTCCTTGATGCTTCCCTTGGCGGCATCCGATAGCGGGCATAGCTTGTCCAGAGCCTCTATGCAGGATCTGCCGTCGCTGCAGGAAGCGTCTATGAACAGGTCATCCAGAGGGCCGTATCCCGAGATGATGTCCGCCATCTTGGAATCCTTGGACTCGGACCACGCCTTGTAACAGTAATACCTAGCTGCCGGATAGTCGATGAGGTCCAAGGCGCCCAGGTCCACGCATCTCAGAACGGGATCCTTGTATCTGCTGTAATTCTCGACGACCTCGGATCCCACGCCGAGGCTGCGTGACGGTTCCAGCGTGTATGCCGTCACCTCCGCCAGTATCCTTTCGGCGGTCGTCCTGTCCTTCATCCTGGGCACGGCCACGCTGCCGAAAAAGTCGGCCATGGCGGGGTCCATGCGGTCTTTGACGACATTATACACCGATGCGATGTCATCGTCCTTTGCGGAGACCATAGTCTGCTTCAGAGCGTCCAGACATCTCAGACGGGCCGATTCCGGAGGGACGACACCTTTCTCGCATACAGCGAACATGTGGTACGCGTCGATGACCCCTTTCCCGATATCCTTCCATCCGACCCTTGACAGGAAGTCGAAGAACGCCTGTCTGTCGGAGCCTTCGGAATAGGCGTTGTCCACATAGGAGTCGAACAGCTCGTCCCTGGCGGACTCCTTGGGATCCCTGACGGATATGGCGAACAGCGAGACCGTCGGCGTGAGGTCGTCAGTATCGAACAGCCCTGCGAGCTTCTGGAAGCATCTGTCCGGGCTTCCGGTGTACGTCACGAACGACACCTGCTTGGACATCTCCAGCGGGAACAGGAGTGTCGCTGCGGCCATCCAGTCGGCGTTGTCGTACTTCTCCGCGACGAACACCTTCTTCAGCTTGTCGTCCATTGAATCGAGAATCCTGTAGGCCAGCTCGCGGAGGAAGATCTTGTCGTGGCTTCCTACGAACGCCTTGACGCGGCCCATAATTGGAGGACAGGCGACCTCCACAGCCGGCTAGACCGGAGGAGCCACATCGCAGTCCATCTCGTCGTAGCGCATGTCCAGGCAGAATCCGTCGAATCCCTGGGCCTCGATAGGATAGAAGCCGAAGCAAGGGTCGACTATCGAATGCGAGATGTAGTTGCCCATCCTGGAAGGATTGTCGTAGTCGGCTCCGGTGTACAGCTGGTGGGTGATGCATTCGTGACCCGAAGCGAGCTTGGAGAACCCGAGGCTGCGGGGCATCTTCGCGATGTTTGGGTCGTCGCCTCCGGAGACCGGTATGGATTCGGGGGCGATGTATGTGCTGTACCTGGACTCTATCTCTGTCCTGTCCGAGGTCGCCATGCCTGCGGAGGCGGAATACACCCCGTATCCGGCCACCACCCCGACCCCGCTCCTGCAGAGGGTGTAGACGAGCTGCTCAGACACCGAAACGCCTCCTGAAGAATCCGCCGAAGGATTTCTTTACCGACTCCTGGGTGTTCTGAGCCTTGATAACCGCGGTCTCCCTCTCCATCAGCCAGAGCATCGGGTCCTCGACCCTTATCGGGGACACTCCGCTGATGCTCCCGCTGGCGTCCGGCTCGGATCCCAAAGCGGACACGGCGAAGTACCTGTAATCCTTGAAATCGTTCTTGACGGCCTGGGGGAACTGCCCCTCGCTCACGCGGTCCAGGAAGGCCTCTATCTCCGCGCTTATCTGCTGGCTGTTCTCCTCGTCGAACACGCCGTACTTGCGGGGGTTGTTGATCGCTGAGTCCGACCCGAGGAAGACCTCCTCCTCCATCTCGTTGGTGGGCTCCTTGATGAGGACGTCGCACTTGGTGACCACGACTGCCAGGGGGATTCCGATCTTCTTGTTGATGCTCATCCCCTTCCCAGCGCGGTAGACCTGGCTTATGACCGAAAGAGTATGGGTGTAGTTCGCCCTGTTGCTGTCCCTGGCCCCTATCCTGTCCTTGACGTAGTCGAACTGCAGCGGATCCACCAGGAATATGATTCCGGACGAGTTCGCGATGTACTTCTGGATCGTGTAGGCGTAATCGTCGGCGGAGACGTCCTCTCCTGCCGTGTCCACGAAGAACAGGCCCGCCACCTTCCCGTTGTAGGCCTTGATCGTGTACGCCAGGGGCTCGTAGATGTCCAGCGTCACACGGCGGGTAGGGTCTATGCCCTTCTTCTTGTTGAACAACGAATTGGCGTACTTCTTGTTGTACAGGTCGTTGACCTTGGAGTCTATAGGGCTGATCGACCACTGGAACTCCTTGCTCATACGTTCAAGCACCTTGATCAGCACGCCTATGTAATGCGATTTTCCGACGGCACGAGGCCCTAATATCGCGAAGAAGTTCAGGTCCCACTTGTCTATCCCGTACGGGAGCGTGTTGTGGCACACCGGGCACAGCATCCTCGAGAGACGGGAACCGCACACGTCGCATCTGGGGTCCCTCCTGTTGTAATCCCTGACGACATGGGTGGTGCGAGTGTACGTCTCGAGACCGCGGTAGCTCGCGTATTCGGGATCTTCCTCGAGGATTGACCTGCTGTTATGCCCGACGTCCGTGCACATGTAATGCACGTCGTCTATCCTTCCTATCGACTCGAAACAGTACGGACAGATGAAGGCCATGCACCCCTTATCATTTTCCGATTATTTTACTAATGTTGTCAAGGAAAAACACCATAGGACAAGAGCAACAGACAGGTGGCAGGACATGCCCACATTACGAACATGATAGCGTTCCGAAACCGCTTTATGATAAGTAAATCATGCGGAATCGGGTCGTTTTACTCAAATGAACCAGGGGATTCGACATGATATACGACATAGGCATCGATCTGGGAACTACGTATTCCTGCCTTTCGATCATGAACGCGACCGGCACTCCGATCGTGGTGAAGAACAACCAGGAGCATGACACCACTCCATCGGTCATCACCTACGACAACGGAGAGTTCTGCGTCGGAGAGACCGCCAAGGACCAGGCCCCTTTCGCGGAGATCACCGTGGAAGCGGTCAAGAGGAACATGAGCGAGGCAGACACCTGGCGCATAAACATCGGCGGAGTGGAATACGGGCCTATCGAGCTGTCCGCCAGGATCGTCCGCAAGCTGGTCGACGACTTCATCGAGAAATACCCCGACGCGGAGCTGAAAAGCGCCACCATCACCTGTCCCGCCTACTTCGGACCAAAAGAGAGGGAGGCCACCCGCCAGGCTGGACTCATCGCCGGGTTCGAGGAGGTCAACATCATCGAGGAACCCACCGCGGCAGCGATCTCCTACGGCCTCAAGAGCACCGGAAAGAAGAACATCCTTGTCTACGACCTCGGAGGAGGAACCTTCGACGTCACCATCATGAGCATCGACAACAACAGGTTCAAAGTGCTCTCCACGGACGGAGACTGCAACCTGGGAGGAAAGGACTGGGACGCGGCCCTCATCCAGATCATCAAGGACAAGATATGCGAGCAGGCCAACATCACCATGGAGGAGCTCGAGGCCGACAAGGACGTCATCGCCGACATCAAGTCCAAGGCGGAGGGCCAGAAGATCTCCCTGAGCACCCTGAAGGAGGTCAAGGGAGGAATCCGCATCGGAACCTCCACCGTCAGATACACGGTCACCCGCGAGGAGTTCGAAGCGGCCACCGCCGGTGAGCTCCAGGCCACCATGATGAAGATCGACAGCGCCCTCGAGAGCGCCAAGCTCACCATCGACGACATCGACGACTTCGTCATGGTCGGAGGGTCCTCCCGCATGCCCCAGGTCAAGGCCGGGCTCATCGCCACGTACCCTTCCTGCGAGTCCAAGATCCTTCTCCACGACCCCGATCTGGCCATCGCCACCGGAGCCGCCATCTATCAGAACACCCGCGACGTCGTCGTCGAGACCGGAACCGACGGCCAGCCTGTCGGAGAGGCCGACGCGAAGCTGTCCAAGTTCGCCCCCAAGATCGGGGACATCGAGATCGAGAAGGTCCTCTCCCACACCATGGGGGTCAAAGTCTGGGACGAGAGCCAGCAAAAGTACCTCATCTCCAACATCATCTTCAAGAACCGCACCCTGCCGATCGCCAACAAGGGGGAGTACTACGTCCACAAGGACGGACAGACCGCCCTCGGAGTGGTGATCTTCCAGAGCGAGTTCGAGGAGAGCGACGAGAACCTCGAGGTCGCCGAGGAGGAGTGCGAGGAGGTCGGGTCCTTCATCGTGGACATCCCCTCGGACAGCCGCGCAGGGGAGCCCGTCCAGGTCTCCATCGAGGCCAACGACAAGGCCGACATCATATGCACCTGCACGTTCAGGGACATCACGAAGAGCCACACGCTCTCCGCCAAGGGTCTGCTGAACGACGACCAGATCCGCAACGCCAGAAGATATCTGGTCGGATGAAAACTTCTGGCCGAGGGGGAATCTGCCCCCTCCGGCCCCATTCATTCTTTGAAGAGAGGCCCGATCTTGTAGGCCGTGGCATCACTGAGATGCTTCATTATCTCCGAGGCCGTTCCCTCCTTGGACACGTCGCAGGAATAGAACGTCACCGCCAGGAAGTCCTTCTCGATCATGTTTATCAGAGGGAAGTAGCCCTCCTCGACCATCTTCTCCCTGAGCTCGGCTCCGACCAGGTTCCCGAAGGATCCCGGCTTGTCTGCGCGGGTTGCTACCACGGCGATAGGGACGGTGATCTTCTTGGAGGCGTCCATCTTGTTGTAGAGGCGGTACTTCTCCATGAATCCCACATAGGCCGCGTACGCGACGTCCTGGGCGTTGTAGCATGTAGGGTCCAGGGTGAACACTATCGCGTCGTTGTACTCGTACTGAGGCTGGATGTCGGTGCTGTAGTCGCTGGAGAAGAAGCCTCCGCTCACGTCGCACATGAAGATGTGCCTCTTGGTGACGAAACGGCCGGCCTCGAATGTCAGGATGTGGGGCGTGTTGTAGCTCAGCGGAGTAGGATTGCAGATGCCTCTGCGGTAGTCGTCGAGCAGGCCGTCGTCCCTGGAGAAGTAGAAATTCTCGCTGGAGGCCTTGTGGTTCCCGTTGGTGGACATGAACTCGCCCAGGACGGAGAAAGAGAAGCTGGTCTTGCCGGAGGACTTGGCTCCTGCCATGCTCACGACGAACGACCTTCCTTCCTCGGTCTCCACGGTGGCCTTGCAGTCGGGACAGTACTGATTGAGCTTCTTCCTTCCGCCCTTGGATCCGAAGCACGGGACGCTGCGGACCTCCATCTCCTGGCTGAATATCCCCTTGTTTGTGGGGCATAAGCCTTGGATCATCCTGCCCTCGACATCGTACACAGGACGGTAGGACTTCTTCCCGCACTCCGGACAGACGAACCTGGAGGTGTTGACGCTGTACTGGTGCCTGTCGATAACCTTGGCAAGGAACAGCGTCGCAAGGTACAGCGCGTCCACGACGGCGAGATATGGTATCAGGCAGGCGGCCATTATGAACATGACCAGCCCGATCGGAATGGTGATGAGCGCTATGAGGACCGCGAGGATCGGAGCGCTGACAGCGCCGAATGGCACCACGAACATCATGAACCCGTTCTTGGCCAGATAGTACACCTGGCTCCCGCCGATCTTGCTCAGACCGATGAACGGCACAGGATAGTCCGTGACAGGCGGAGGGGCCATGTTCAGGTCGCCTCCGTTGCCGACAGCCACCAGGACCAGGGTCCCTACGATGCCTATCACAAGAGGGATGTACACCAGGATATCGGCGCCGAAGCTGTAGATGACTATCATGCACACCGGAATGATCGATATCAAATACCCCAGGTACCAGACGATCTGATTGAGCCGCTTCATTCCAACCCGGGCTCGTATAGGTTGTTTACTAATTTATATTATGCAAAACACTACGGATGCTCGAGCCTTTTATATGCGCCCTTGCCTCGGCCCGTTCAGTTAATTAATTATAAGGGGTCGTCATTGGTTCGTTCAGCCTCGCCCCATATAGATGATTCGGAGGATCACACTATGGCAAGAATGCACACTAGAAGGAAAGGTAAATCCTGTTCGAAACGCCCCATGATTTCCGAGAATCCCGAATGGGTTCCTCTCAACGCCACCGAAATTGAGGACCTCATCGTGAAGCTCGCGAAGGATGGACTCGTCTCCGCCAAGATCGGGCTTGTTCTCAGAGACCAGTACGGTGTCCCCAGCGTCAAGCTCGCCACTGGCAAGACCATCACCCAGATCATGGACGAGAAGGGAGTCAAGCCTTCCCTTCCCGAGGACCTTTCCAACCTCATGAAGCGCGCCATCTCCCTCAACGTTCACCTTAAGGAGAACAAGGGAGACGTCTCCAACAAGAGGGGCCTCAACATGATCGAAGCAAAGATCAGAAGGCTCGAGCGCTACTACAAGAAGAATGGCGTCCTTTCCGCTAATTGGAAATATTCTCTCAAGAACGCGGAGCTCATGCTCAAGTGAGACAAATGGACAACCAGGTCCCACCTAAACTCCTTACCACCTTATCCAAGGCTGCGGATATCGTCCGCGGCCATGATTTCATCCAAGTCTATTCTCATTACGACGCCGACGGGGTATCTTCCGCGGCCATCATCGCGAAGACCCTTCTCCGCCTGGGAAAGGAGTTCCGCGTCACCCTCTTCACGACGCTGAACGACCGCGGGATCGACATCATACGCGGCTGCAAGTCCGAGTGCGTCATAATCACCGACCTGGGAGCGTCTTATATCTCCCAGCTGGACGAGATGCCTTTCGACGTCGTCGTCCTGGACCACCACACGATCATATCAGAAGCCAAGCGCGTCTGCTACGCCAACCCCCACCTCTACGGCATCGACGGGATGACCTCGGGATGCGGAGCCACCATGTCTCTCCTGTTCTCGGTCACCGTCGACGAGAGGAACTGGGACCTCGTGCAGGTCGCCTTCGCCGGAATTGCGGGAGACAGGCAGCACATCAACGGCCTGTCCGGCCTGAACACCTACCTCCTTTCCGAAGGGGTCAAGCGCGGATACATCGAGGAGATGCCTGGCTCGCTCATCCCGTCCGGGGACATCATGACCGGCCTGTACCTGATGACCGACCCGTACATACGCGGGGTCAGCGGGAACACCGATGGAGTGGCCGCCCTGATGAAGGACGCGGGAATCTCCAGCGGAAGGTCGTACGAGAGCCTAGACGAGGAGGAGAAGAGGAAGCTTTCATCCTTGATAGCCGTCAAGCTGACCGCTCAGGGGATGCAGGTGTCCTCCATGAACGAGGTCGCCCGCAACAGGTACCGCCTCAAAGGCCTTAACATAGATGCGGAGGTGCTCTCGTCCGTCCTCAACAGTTGCGGACGCGCCGGGATCGGAGGAGTCGGGATTGCGGCCGGAATGGGAGACCAGAAGAGCCTCGCTCAGGGAGAGGAGGTCACCAAGGAGTCCGCCGCGCAGATTGTGGCCAGCATGGTCGAGCTCGACAACAAGGGCCTCAACCAGATGGAGCACATCCAGTGGTTCGACACCAGCGACTCCGGATTCACTGGGATGCTCTGCGGAATCGCCATGCAGTCCATCGGTGACCCCGACAAGCCTACCATCGGCCTGAACATGTCCAACGACCCTGTGAACCTGTCGTCCAGAGGGATGTGGTGCCAGCTCGAGAAGGGCGTGGACCTGTCCATCGCCATGAGGGAGTCCTGCGCATCCGTCGGAGGGTCCGGCGGAGGGCACAAGATCGCTTCCGGTGGATCGGTTCCTCTGGACAAGATCGAGCAGTTCCTCAAGAACCTCGACGCGAAGATCGGCGAGCAGCTGGCTTCCTCCCAGTGAGCTCAGCTTCTCCAGGTTACCTCGACCTCGTCGGTCCTGAACCTCTGCATCACCGCCGTGTCTGAGACGTCCATCCTGACCCCCGAAGAATACATCTCGCTGCCGAGCCAGGCTATCATGGCGCCGTTGTCCATGCAGAACCTGCGGTCGGGAACGAACATCTCGGCTCCCCTCTCGTGGGCCATGTCGGCCACCATCTCCCTCAGACGCATGTTCTGGACGACTCCTCCTCCCAGAAGGACCTCGTCCTTGCCTATGTGGGCCATGGCGCGCTCGGTGACCTCCGTGAGCATCGCATACGCTGTCTCCTGCACGGAGAGCGCGATGTCCTCCAGACGGACGCCCTTCTTGTGAAGCGCCAGGGCGGCGGTCATGAGGCCCGAGAAAGCCACATCCATGCCTTTGACGGAGTACGGGAGCTCGTAGTACTTGTCCCCCTCCTTGGCGAGCTTCTCGAAGACGGGGCCGGCGTAGAACCCCATCCCGAGGTCCCTCCCGAGCTTGTCCAGCATGTTGCCTATCCCGATGTCCTGGGTCTCGCCGAAGATCCGGTAGCGGCCTTCGGAGTAGGCTATCACCTGGGTGTTGCCTCCCGATGCGTACAGAAGAGCCGGATCGGTGCATCCGGTCTGGGCGCGTCCGATCTCGATGTGCGCTATGCAATGGTTCACGCCGACGATGGGGACTTTCAGGTATCCGGACAAGGCGCGGGCTGCTGTAGCCGCTATGCGAAGGCACGGCCCGAGGCCTGGACCCATGGAGAAAGACACCAGATCGATGTCCTTGGGCGTCATCCCCGCCTTGTCGAGGGCTTCCGATATGACGCGGGCGACGACATCCGCATGGTGGTTGGCCACCTCCCTCGGATGGAGGCCTCCGGTCGGGGGCTTGAACATGTCGATCTCGTTAGCATAGACCTTGCAGTCCGAATCGACAATCCCTACGCCCAGCGTGTGAGCAGTTCCCTCGATGCCCAGCGTTATCATCGCCCTGCTGTACCGCGAACCGTCCTTAATACCTGTCGGAACCGTTCACGTGTGGTCCAGCGGCTTCATCGACACGAATCCGATGTATATCCCGAAGTTGTCGCGAAGGACTGTCCTCAAACCGACGTTCATCATCCCATGGGACAGCAGGTTGGAATCCTCCAAGGAAACCGTGCGGGTGGCCAAGAGGATCAGGAACATGTTCACGAGACCAGACAACATCGTGGGGAGGACCCCCACCGTTCTGGACGGCGGAAAAGCCAACGGAAAGATAGTCGTCAGGGTATGATATGCCAAGGCTGGCTGTGGGAAAACCTTATATAATGCAGCTCTATACTGCACTTATCGGACTCGTGGTCTAGATGGTTATGACGTCGCCTTGACATGGCGGAGGTCGCCGGTTCAAATCCGGCCGGGTCCACTCATCTCTTCTCTTCCAACTCTTGTCATTTCTGCTTGTTTCTGTGTCTCAATCAAGTCGTTCTCCGATGCGTTGGTGTGGGGGAACCCATCGTTTCAAGCAAAGATTCCAGGTTTTCCGTGTATATTTTTAAATATCAATACTAGGATAACATGGACGGTCTGAGGCTTCGACCCACAAGGTCTGGCCGACGACCACCTCTTTTAGATTCCATTTCCCGAGAACGCTATGCGTACCGGACTTCGATCCCAATGGCAAAGGTCGTTCCCTCCGATGGTAGACAATATCGCTTCGGTGATTCGTGATCGGGATTGCGCCCGGGATGACGCGAAACGTCGGCAGCACTTTTGATCCCCTATGCAGTCCAAACTGAAGCCTCGACAGTTCGACAGAACGAGTTTGGATTCTGATTGGATGCATAATCGACAATTATTGATGAATAGAAGGTACCAAAATGAAAACTGCTACGAAATTCGTAAAAAACATATTTTATCTTAGAAATTAGACTTGATTTCTACGAAATTCGTAGACTGGTGAAAAATCATTATAAGGATAGTCAAGATACGGTAAAGCCATAAATTGCTGCGTCTGGTCCGTCTTTCGTATGGGCGAGCATGGAGCAATCACTCATGCTGAGCATGGGGAGAGATAAAATGGTCGACCTAATCACGGCAATAGACGGAATGGTCTGCGTCTGGAACGCTTACTTCTGGCGCATCGCATTCGTCTTCCTCATCGGTCTGGGCATCGTCTTCACCATCAAGCTGAAGGGCATCCAGATCACACACCTGGGGCGCAACGCCAAGCTGGCGCTGTCAGGTGTCAGCGAAGGGAAAGGAAAGAAGAAGCTGTCGTCGTTCGAAGCGTTCTGCATCAGCATGGGCGCTCGTATCGGTGTAGGAAACATCGCCGGAGTGGCCACAGCTATAGTCACCGGAGGACCCGGTGCTGTGTTCTGGATGTGGATCTTCGCCATCATCGGTTCCGCGAGCAGCTTCATGGAATCCGTCCTGGCGCAGATCTACAAGGAGCAGAAGACCGACGGCGGCTATCACGGAGGGCCCGCATATTATGCGACGAAGGGACTCAAGAGCAGAAAGCTCGGAATCTTCGTCGCCATGCTGCTCGTCCTGACTTTCGGAGTCGGGTTCGTCATGGTCCAGTCCTGCAACGCATCCAACGCGCTCTGCGGAGCGTTCGACTTCGAGAACAACCACATGATCTTCGCGGTCATCATCGCGGCCATCGCCTCGGTCCTGGTGTTCGGCGGATTCAAGCTGATTGGAAAGTTCTCTTCCACCGTCGTCCCCATCATGGCGGTCCTCTGGATCATCTTCGCCATCATCGCCATGGCTTTCAACGTAGAGAACCTCGGAAACGCCATCGGAATGATCTTCGCCAACGCGTTCGACATCCCCAGCATAATCGGTGGTGGAATCGGTACGATCATCATCACCGGTCTGAAGAGAGGAGTGTTCTCCAACGAGGCTGGTCTGGGTTCCATCGCCAACGTCGCTGCGACCTCCGACATCAAGCACCCCGTCAAGCAAGGAAAGATCCAGTCCTTCGGTGTCCTCGTCGATACCCTCTTGGTCTGTACCGTCACTGCCCTCGTCATCCTGTCCTACGGCAGCTTCGACTCCATCATGGCCTTCGGAGACAAGGGATCGGTCCTCGTCCAGGATGTCATCAGCAGCACTCCCATGGGAGAGGCCGCCAACTACATCATCGCGGTGTTCATGTTCATCTTCGCTTTCACCAGCATGATCGGATACTACACCATGAGCGAGTCCAACGCCAGGTTCATCAAGGACAGCAAGGTCACCATCAACCTCGTGCGCATCATCGTCATCGTCTCGGCGCTCGTCGCCGCGATCATCGCGGACGTCACCGTCGTGGACGACATCAGCGACACGTTCATGGCGGCGATGGCTTCGGTCAACATGGTCATCGTCGCGCTGCTCAGCAGGCAGGTGTTCGAAGCCTATGCGGACTGGCGCAACCAGAAGAAGGCCGGAATCGAAGAGCCCGAGTTCCACAAGGACATCCTTTCGGACTCGAGCGGAGTCACGGAGTGGAGATGATATCATGAAGCCGATAAGCAACGCAATCGCCGTAGTAGGCCTGATCGCCGTCGCGCTCGGAATCTCCATGGCATACATCGAGAGGCACACCGACGACGTGAACCTGGCGTTCATCCCTCTGTTGATAGGGTTCGTCGTGATAGCTATCTTCTACCAGCTCATCACGAAGAGGGACAACGACGAGTACGGGAAGATCCACGAGAAGGACTATTCCCAGAAGAAGCAATGAAACGATTTACGGGGGCGAACCCCCCGTCTTTTTATTCAGATTATCAGAAGCGCGATGTTCTCCGAGAGGATTGCATCGGCGTGCAGCCTGTAGCCGAGGATCTTCTCGATCTCCTCGCTATGCTTCCCTGCGATGGCCGAGAGCTCCTTGGAGCTGTAGCTGGGGGAGCCTTTGGCTATGACCGCTCCGTCGCACACTATGTCAACCACCTCGCCCTTCTTGAACTCGCCTTCGACCTTGCGTATCCCAACGGGCAGGAGCGACTTATGATCGAGGACGGCCTTCTCGGCGCCCTTGTCGATTGTTATGCGACCGCCGGCGTGAGCCGATTTTATCCATCTGCGCTTCTTGGGGACCTCGTCTCCGGAGACGAACAGAGTTCCCACGTCGTCTCCCGCCACGGTACGGTAGACGGCCCCGTAGACGCTGCTGGAGGCGATTATCATATTGCATCCGGCATCCCTGCAGATCATGGCGGCTTCGATCTTGGTCTTCATGCCTCCGGTCCCGAAGCCGGAGCCGGTCCCGCCTGCCATGGCCTTGACGGTTTCGTCTATCTTGGTCACCACAGGGATGAACTTGGCGTCCTTGTTCTCGCGGGGGTTGCTGTCATAGAGGCCGTCGATGTCCGAGAGTATCACCAGGAGATCGGAATCGGTCCTGCTGGCGACGATGGCCGACAGGGTGTCGTTGTCTCCGAACTTGATCTCGTTGATGCACACGGCGTCGTTCTCGTTGATTATGGGAACCACCGAGTTGTCCAGAAGGGACTCGACCGTGTTGTTGAGGTTGTTGGCGCTGTCCCTGTCGGAGTAGACGTCGAATGTCATGAGGATCTGGGCCACCAGTATCCCATGCTTCTGGAAGCTCTCGGACCACTTCTGCATCAGGATGCTCTGGCCTACGGAGGCCGCGGCCTGCCTTATAGGCATCTCCTTGGGCTTGGGCTTCACCCCCATGGCCTTCAACCCGATGCCTACGGCTCCGGACGTCACGATAAGGACCTGGCGGCCCTCCTCCCTCAGACGGGAGACCTGATCCGCCACCGAGTCCATGAAATCCTTCGACACCGCCCCGTCCTTGATCAGGGACGTGGTGCCTATCTTGACGACGACGCGCCTGACGTCTCCCAGAAGCTCCTTCCTCTCCGACATGCCATCCCTCAGAACGGATACTCCTTCTCCGAAGGCGTGTGCTTGAAAGGCTTAGCGTCCTTTCCGACGTATTCCTTGACGACCTGTCCGTTCCCGATCAGGACGTACTTGTAGATCATCAGCCCCTCCATGCCCACAGGACCACGGGAATGGATCTTGTTGGTGCTTATGCCGACCTCGGCCCCTTTTCCGAACCTGTAACCGTCAGCGAAGCGGGTGGACGCGTTGACGAAGACGTCTGCCGAGTCCACCATCTTGGCGAATGCCGCGGCCTTCTTCATGTCGGAGGTCATGATGGCGTCGGTGTGATGGGAGCTGTGAGAGTTGATGAAAGCGATGGCTTCCTGCAGGGAATCGACAACCTTCACGGATATGATGAGGTCGCCGTACTCGGTGTTCCAGTCCTCTTCGGAGGCGGGGATCGCGGAAGGACAGGTCTTGCAGACCCTTTCGTCCCCTCTGACCTCCACGCCGTTGTCGGCGAACATCTTCAGCATCTTGGGAAGGAACCTGTCTGCGACAGCGGAATCCACAAGAAGCGTCTCCGTGGCGTTGCAGACGGCAGGATACTGAATCTTGGAGTCGAGGACCACCTGAGATGCCATCTCGATGTCGCAGTCGGAATCGACGTACACATGGCAGATTCCCGCGGCATGCCCGAGCACGGGGATCTTGGTGTGCGTCTGGATGTACTGTACGAAAGCGTTAGATCCCCTGGGGATGAGGAGATCGATGTAATCGTGGAGGCCCAGGATCGAATCGATGTCGGACCTGGACTCCATCAGGACGAACGCCTCCTTGGGGACTCCCGCGCCTGCGGCCGCATCCCTCAGGATGTTGAACAGCGAGCGTATGGACTCCAGAGCCTCCCTGCCGCCTTTGAATGCCACGGAGTTGCCCGATTTGAGGCACAGAGACATGATCTGGGGCACCACGTCGGGACGGGACTCGAAGATGACCCCGAGCATCCCTATGGGGCAGCGGATCTGGTACAAGGTCAGCCCGTCGTCCAGGTCCAGAGCGGACATGGTCTCTCCGACCGGGTCCTTCAGGCCGATGACGTCCCTGATTCCAGCGATCATGCCGTCGATCTTGGTGTCGTCTATCTTCACCCTCTTGTACATCGACTTGGAGATCTCGCCGCTGTCGAGCATAGCCTGGGCTGCCGCCATGTCTTTGGAATTGGCTTCCAGGATGGCTTTCCTGTTGAAATCCAAGGCCTTCGCCATGGCTTCCAGGGCGGAATCCTTCGTTTCGGTGGACAGGACGGACATCGCGATGGACGCCTCCTTCGCACCTTTAATCTCTGAGACCACATCGGGCATAAACTGGCGATTGACAAAGACATTAAATAATCTAATCCTATAGGCGCGAACAGGCCGAGGTAGCCAAGCCCGGTATGGCGGCGGTCTCGAAAACCGCTGGAGCAATCCTCGGGAGTTCGAATCTCTCCCTCGGCGCCATTTCTCAATTCGTGACGACTCAGACCACGTCTATCTGGCAGGACCTCATCGTGTCCAGGGCGGCCTCGTGGCGCTGTCTGGACGACCCTGCGCATGCGCGGGATATCACGGAGATCCTCATCTCCGGGCAGACGGACCTCAGCATCACGGCGTTGCTCACCACGCAGATGTCGGTGCAGACGCCGACGAAATACACCTCGGCGTCCTCCTTGCAGCGGGATGCGATTATCCCGGGGAGGTCCACGCTTCCGAACACGCCCTTCCTGACCGTGACCACCTCGGCGCCGGACTCTTCGAGGACGACTTCCACGTCCGGGACGAGCTCCCAGCCCTCTGTGCCCTCTATGCAGTGCTCCACGGGGAGCCTGATGCCCTCCTGTGTGGAGAGATAGTCCTCGTCATGGGTGTCCATGGTGACCACGATAAGGCCGAAGCCTCCGTTCGTTATGACGTCCACGACATCCTTCACGGCGGAACGGCAGTCCTCGTTCCCGAGAGGACCGTAGACGAAGTCGTTCTGCATATCGACTACGACGAGAGCCCTGTCGAGCATGTAAGACCTCTCGGAATGAAAAAAAACGGAGGGACGGCACGCGCTCTGCCGCCCTGGCTCCGGATCAGTTTATGATCTCGTCCAGCTTCTTGCGGATGCCGGACTTCTTCTTGGATTTGGTGCCGCTTCCAGCGGTCTTGTCGAGCTTCACGAGCATCTCGCGCTCCTCCTCGGAGACCTTCTTGGGCACCTCGATGGTGACCCTGACCAGAAGGTCGCCCCTGCTGGAAGAGTTGAGCCTGGGAAGCCCCTTGTTGGAGATCCTGAGCACGGTCCCGACCTGGGTTCCAGGCGGGATGGTGAGCACCGCCTTCTCCCCTTCGAGGGTCTCGACGGTCTCCTCCCCTCCCAGCACGAGCTTGGGATAGGTGGTGACGATGCCCGTCCAGAGGTTCGTGCCGTCGCGGTCGAACTTCTTGTCCTGCTTGACATGGATGACCACGAACAGGTCTCCCGAAGGCCCGCCGTTGTATCCGGCGTTTCCCTCTCCGGAGACCCTGAGCTTCATGCCGTCCTCCATTCCCTTGGGGAGGTTCAGGTCGATATGGGACTCCTTCTCCACCCTTCCGGTTCCGCGGCAGTGGGGGCACTTCTCTGCGGAGCTCTTTCCGGTTCCGCGGCAGTCGGGGCATTCCCTGACCGAGACCATGTTCCCGAACGGGGTCCTGGAGACGCTCTGGACCTGTCCCTGTCCGCCGCAGGTCTTGCAGGTGGTGACCTTCCCGTCCTTCCCTCCGGTCCCTTTGCAGGGATCGCAGAGGACGGTGTGGGGCACGTCTATGCTGACCTTCTTGCCGTTGAGCACGTCCTTGAGGGTGACCTCCAGGTCGTACCTGAGGGACTCCCCCTGGGACGCGGAGGAGCGGCCGCTACTCCTGGAGCGCCTGCCTCCTCCGAAGATGTCCCCGAAGATATCACCGAATATGTCGCTGATGTCGTCCGCACGGGTGAAGTTGTCCCAGGTGAAGCCGTCCTGTCCGAACTGCTGCTTCACTCCGTCGAAACCGTACTGGTCGTACAGGCTCCTTTTCTCCGGGTCCGAGAGAACCTCGTAGGCCTCGGAGATCTCCTTGAACTTGGCTTCGGCCACGTCCTTGGGCTCGGTGGAGACGTCAGGGTGGTACTTCTTCGCCAGGCTCCTGTAGGCCTTCTTGATGGTGTCGGCGTCGGCGTTCTTGTCGACCCCGAGCACCTCATAGTAGTCTCTCGGCATTTCGGATTCCTCCTTCAGTCGTCGACGATCTTGTAGTCTGCATCGACGTAGTCGCCCTTCGCGGATTCCTGGGAGGCCTGTCCGGTGCTTCCCGCTCCGCCGGCTCCCTTGGGGGGCTCCTGCTGCTGCTTGGACGCCTCGGCGTAAATCCTCTGGCTGACGGGCTCCATGGCCTTCATCAGAGCGTCGATCTTCGCCTTGATGTCGTCGACGCTGTCGGTCTTGTTGGCGGCCTCCAGGTCGCTGACGGCGGCCTCGATGGAAGCCCTCTCCTGCTGGGTGACCTTCTCTCCGAGCTCGTCGAGGGTCTTGCGGACGGTGTAGACACTGGTCTCGGCCTGGTTGTGGACCTCGACGAGCTCCATCTTCTTCTTGTCCGCGTCGGCGAACTGCTCGGCCTGCTTGACCATGGCGTCGATCTCGTCCTGGCTGAGCTTGTTGGAGGATGCGATGGTGATCTTCTGCTCCTTTCCGGTTCCCTTGTCCTTCGCGGAGACGTTGATGATACCGTTGGCGTCGATGTCGAAGGTGACCTCGATCTGAGGGATTCCGCGGCGTGCCGGGGGTATTCCGTCGAGGATGAATCTTCCGAGGGAGGTGTTGTCAGCCGCCATGGGCCTCTCTCCCTGGACGACGTTGATCTCGACCGAGGGCTGGTTGTCGACCGCGGTGGAGAACACCTGGGATTTCTTGGTGGGGATCGTGGTGTTCCTCTCGATCAGCTTGGTGGAGACTCCTCCGAGGGTCTCGATTCCGAGGGACAGCGGGGTGACATCCAGCAGAAGGACGTCCTTGACCTCTCCTGCGAGAACGGCTCCCTGGACCGCGGCTCCCATGGAGACGCACTCCATAGGGTCGATTCCGCGCTGGATCTTGGGTCCGACGATGCTCTCGACGAAGTTCTGGACGATAGGCATCCTGGTGGGTCCGCCGACCATGATGATCTTGTCGATCTTGTCGTTGGTCAGATGGGCGTCGTTGATTGCCTGGACGATGGACTGCTTGCACCTGGAGACGATGGGCTCCACGAGCTCCTCGAGCTTGGCGCGGGTCAGGGTCTGGATCAGGTGCTTGGGTCCGGAAGCGTCCGCGGAGATGTAGGGGAGGTTGATCTCGGTCTGCATCGTGTTGGACAGCTCGATCTTGGCCTTCTCGCAGGCCTCTCTGACCCTCCAGAACGCCATGTTGTCCTTGTAGAGGTCGATTCCGGTCTCCTTCTGGAACTCTCCGATGACGTACTTGGTGATGGCCTCGTCCATGTCGGATCCTCCCAGCTGGGTGTCTCCGGAGGTGGACAGGACCTCGAACACTCCGTCGCTGAAGTCCATGATGGTGACATCGAGGGTTCCTCCTCCGAGGTCGAACACGAGGATCTTCTGCTCGACGTCGGACTTGTCCAGTCCGTAGGCGAGAGCGGCGGCGGTGGGCTCGTTGATGATACGGACGACGTCCAGCCCTGCGATGGCTCCGGCGTCCTTGGTGGCCTGCCTCTGGTTGTCGTTGAAGTATGCGGGGACGGTGATGACCGCTTTGTCGACGGTGTCGGCGAGGAAGGACTCCGCGTCCCTCTTGATCTTCTGCAGGATGAAAGCGGAGATCTGCTGAGGGGTGTACTCTTTTCCGAGAGCGGTGACCTTCTCGTTGGACCCCATCTTCCTCTTGACGTTCTTGATGGTTCCGTCGGGGTTGCTGACGGCCTGCCTTCTCGCGGGCTCTCCGACGAGGAGCTGTCCGTCCTTAGTGAATGCTACGTATGATGGGAACGACTTCCCGCCGACGCTGGTACCCTCGGCGCTGGGAATCATTGTAGGCCTTCCGCCTTCCATGATAGAGGCGGCCGAGTTGCTTGTTCCAAGATCAATTCCTATTATTCTTGACATTTCTGCTCACCTTTCTTCTTTTAAGCTGTTTTTCTGGTGACCTTGACTTTGCTGTACCTGATCACCTTGCCGTTGAGGGTGTATCCTTTCTGGAACACCTCGGCCACTTTGTCGTCCTCTTCTCCTTCGACCGTGCACAGCGCTTCGTGGTAGTTGGGATCGAAGTCCCCGTCGGCAGGGATCTCCTTGAGGCCGTTCGCCTCGAGGACCTTCATCAGGTTCGTCCTGACCCCTCTGATGCCGGTCACGAAGTCGTTCTCCTCCTTGACGTACCCGAGGGCGCGGTCCAGGTCGTCCACCACTGCGAGTAGGTCCGTGATGATCGAGGAGCATGCGTATTTCTTGAACTCGGCGTTGTCGCGCTCGGTCCTCTTGCGGTAGTTGTCGAAATCGGCCTGGAGTCTCCTGGCCATGTCCAGATACTTCTCCGCCTTGGCTTCGGCCTCCGCCAGGGGGTCGACCTTGGGCTCCTCGACAACCTCTTCGGCCTCGGTCTGAGGCTTCTCTGCCTCTTCGGCCTTGGGGCTGCCATCCTTTTTTCTAGACTTATCAGTCATCGGTCCTGCCTTCTTAGTGGTGTGATAAACGGATAGAGGGGCCAGAGCCCCTCTCGTTATGGGTTTTGACCAGTTCAGTCGTCGTCCATTCCGGACGGCATTCCGTCGCCGGTCTGGAGCTGGTTTCCTCCGCGGGAAGCGATGACGTCGTCGATCCTGAGGATCATGACGGCTGCGTCGGTGGCGGAGTTGATGGCCTGCTTTCCGATCCTGTAGGGCTCGATGACGTTGAGGGCGGCCATGTCCTCGACCTTTCCGGTGTAGGGGTTGAATCCTGCGTAGATCTTTCCGGCCTTGTGCTGCTTCCTCATCTCGATGACAGTGTCGATGGGGTCCTGTCCTGCGTTCTCGGCGAGGGTCGAGGGGATGACCTCCATGGCGGAAGCGAAAGCCTCGATGGCGATCTGGGCCCTTCCTCCGACGGAAGCGGCGTAGTCGCGGAGCTGCATGGCGATCTCCATGGCGGTGGACCCTCCGCCGGTGACCATCATTCCGTCCTCGATGGCGACCTTGACGACGGACCAGGCGTCGACCAGGGACCTCTCGACCTCGTCTGCGACGTGGTTGGTTCCTCCCCTGACGAGCACGGAGACGGTCTTGGGGTCCTTGACTCCCATGATGAACGTCATCTCCTCGTCCTCGACCTTCTTCAGCTCGACCTTGTCGGCGTATCCGAGGTCGGACGCGTCGAGCTCCATGATCTTGTTGACGATGTTGGCGCCGGTGGACCTTCCGAGCCTCTCCATGTCGGACTTCTTGACACGCCTGCAGGCGTAGATTCCGGCCTTGGCGAAGAAGTGCTGGGCGAGGTCGTCGATTCCCTTCTGGCAGAAGACGACGTTGGCTCCGGAGGCCTTGACCTTCTCGACCATGGACCTGAGCATGTTCTCCTCCTCTGCGACGAAGGCGGCGATCTGGTTGGGGTCGGTGATCTGGATCTTGGCGTCGATCTCGGTCTTCTTGACCTCGAAGGATGCGTCGACCAGAGCGATCTTGGCGTTCTCGACGACCTTGGGCATGGTGGGCTGGACGGGCTCCTTGTCGATGATGAGTCCCTTGACGATGTAGGACTCGTCCATCTTGGCTCCGGCCTTCTTGACGGTCTGGATGTTCTTGAGGTCGACGGTGTAGTTTCCGTTCTCGTCCTTGTCGACGACGGTCTTCACGGCATCGACGACCATGTCTGCGAACTGCTCTTTGGAGCCGCTGACGGATTTGGAGATCATCGCGGTCTGGGCGATGAGCTTGAGGTTCTCCTCGTCATCGATGGTGACCTTCTTGGCGATGTTCTTCAGGACTTCCTGGGCCTTGTCGTTGGCAAGCCTGTATCCGTTGGTGATGATGGTGGGGTGAACGTTAGCATCGATCAGGTCGGTAGCCTTCTTGAGGAGCTCTCCAGCGAGGATGACGGAGGTGGTGGTTCCGTCTCCGACCTCGGCGTCCTGGGTCTTGGCGACCTCCACGAGCATCTTCGCCGCAGGGTGCTGGACATCCATCTCCTTGAGGATGGTGACTCCGTCGTTGGTGATGACGACGTCTCCCATGGAATCGACGAGCATCTTGTCCATTCCCCTGGGTCCGAGGCTGCTCCTGACGGCGTCGGAGATAGCCTTCGCAGCGGTGATGTTGTTGAACTGGGCGTCTTTGCCCCTCTCCCTTTTGGTTCCTTCCCTAAGGATGATAACAGGTGTGTTTCCCATTCCCATTTTTCTTCCTCCAAAGTTCCTAAACTTGGACTATGGGTGGTTAAAGTTTGTTCTTCTATATAAACATGATTGATGGAAACACACCTTGTAAGAAGTTTCAGCGGACGTTCCTGACTATCTTGTGGCCGCCCATCGGACGGTGGTATTTGCCTGTGGAGGAGACCGCGTCTATCCTGTAGACGGCTGTAGGAGGGACCCTGGCCATGTTCATCGGGACATCCTTCCTCTCCGGGACCAGGACATCCACGATCCTCCTCAGGACCTTGGCCTTCGCCTCCTCGTCCAGGACCGCGACCGCGTTCCCTTTGACTATAGCGGAACGATACACCGTTGTGGTGTTGCAGGCGTCCTCCCCGGTTATCTCGAAGCCTCCGTCCTCGACGACGGTGAAGCAGCAGCGGGGGTCGCGGGCGATGGCGTCCACCTTCTCGCCCCTCTTGGAGCCGTGGAAATAGATGGAACCGTCCATGAACACGTAGTTCACCGGAACCCCGTAGGGGAACCCGTCCTCTCCGTTCAGGCAGATGACGCCGTGGACCTTCTCCGCGAGGAAAGCGGATATCTCCTCCGCCGACATGCAGTTGTCTCTCATCTTGGGTTGCATGGGAAAGAATCGCACGCTCGCATGATAACCGATTCCATGGATAGGTGACGACAGAAACGCCCGTTCACTGGAAACGACGGAAATCGTAGCGCCCGTCCCTTATCCTCGCCATGACGGTCGAGGAGATCTCCTCCAGCTCCTCCGCTGGGAACACTCCGGACGTGACCTTGGACGCGCCCACGGTGGACAGGAGGTTGAGGTCGCACCTGGCCGCGCCCATCCTCCTCTGGATCGGAGTGGATTTCACATCCGCGAACTGGATCTTGTCTATCAGGATGTAGTTGAAGACGCGGTCGAAGGCGCCGGTGACCAGCAGGACTATGTTCCCGTCGCACGCGAACCTGCGGGTCCTGTACGCCATGGGGGCCCACAGAGCGCACAGGACCGCCACGACGACCGCGGCCATGTTGAGATACACATGGTACTCGGACGGGACGTATCCGGAAAGGACGAACAGCATCGCGAACGTTGCCGCCAGGACGACGGCTACGGCCATGGCGATCCCGACGAGGGATACGCGGGGCTGGCCCATCTCATTCCCGGTGCATTCGAACTCCGGAAGCAGCTCATGGAGGAGGGGCAAGGCCACCTTTTTGGACTTCAGAGGGCACAGGAGAGGGGCCCCCTTGCTGTTGGCGGTGCCGACGACCTCCACCTCGAGGACGACCCTGCCCATCAGACGGCAGATCAAGGGCTCCCGTACCTTGACGAAATTGACCTTGGACAGCAAGAACGAGTCTTTCCTGGTGCTGAAGAACCCCGACGACACCGATACGGCGTCCCCCGAGCGGGTGATGCGGTATCCGTAGAGCTTGAAGAAGCTGGAGACTGCAGGAAGGAAGAACTCCACCACGAACAGGATCGTCGACACGAGGGAGATACTGCTGCCGTAGACGAAAGAGTACACGGAATAGATCAGCATCAGGATACCGAACGCGAACTGGGTCGTGGGCATGCTGAAGAACGAGTGAAGGAATATGTCCAGCACGCTGACGTCCACAAGGGACACGGCTTCCTCGACAGGCTCGATTTCGTCCTCCGCGACGGATGGGGCGTCGAATATGCGGGAGTCCATCTCCTTGCGCAGCTTCTCGGCCTCGTCCGCCTTCAGCACGATGTACGCCTCGGCGGAGCCCACGTTTACGCTGGAGTTCAGGTTGAAGGACAGCTTCGTCGCTCCGAGGAGGCGGCAGATGACGTCCCTCTCCACGTTGACGGAAGCCAGCCTGTCGTACTGGATGCGAGTCTCGGAACGAAATATGGTGGTCTTCTCGACGACGATCTCGTCCTTCAGGAAGTAGAACTTGGTCTTCTTCCAGATAATCACGTTCACGACCAGGGCGACGGCGAACATCGCGGCGAAGATCCCCAGGTAGATCTCCCCCTGCTGGAATCCGCCGGAGGTCGCGAAGACCAGGATTCCGAAAGCCATCGCCACCACCGTCGTGAGGGTGTTGGAGGCCACCACGGACCAGTGGTTGCGTAGGAAGGGCTCGTCGTTCATTCCCTCGCCCTCAGCATCGCCACGATCTTGTCGTTGAGGTTGGACGCGATGTACTCCGCGATCTCCTCGTCGAGGAACTGGAGGGTCGCGACGCCTCCGGCTGTGGTGATGGTCACGTCGGCGAGGCCGTACTTCCTGAGGATGGGCCCTTTGCTGACGTTCACCTGGTGGATCCTCTCCACGGGGACGAGGGTGTGAGAATGGAAGATGACCCCTCTGCGGACCTCGATGCAGTCCTCGTCCATGCGGTAGCGGTAATGCTTGTAGAAGATCGAGGGGCTAATCAGCTCGTAAGCCGCTATCAGCACGACAACGACAACGGCCAGAGGCAGGACCCATGGGAATGCCGCGACGGCGTCCGACACATAGAGCCCGAACGCCACGAACGCCACAGCGACTGCTATGGTGATGGCGCCGCTCAGGTACATCGCCTTCTTCGAGACAGGATTCAGCATCCTGAACTCCGAGATGTCGGAGTCTGTCGTGGTCTCGTCTTCCATGCGCGCTACTGCTGGTACCTGGTTATAATGATTTTCTACCAATGTCGGAATCCGCTGAAGGTTCGATCCCCTCGGAGCGCTTCGATGACGTCGGACCAGGACTTGAGCTCCTTGAAGGTGGGGAAATCCTCCCTGTCCGTCGCCATGAAGACGCTGTCGCAGTACTTCGAGATCATGATGAGGGACTCCCCCTTCTCGGGGTCGATCAGGCCCTTGTCTATCCCTTTCTGAATGAACGGATCCAGCGGACCGACGATCCTGTCCTCGCCCAGGATGACCTTCAGCTTACGCTCCATCCTGCACCTGTACTGGGAAGCCGACAAGTAAGCCTTGCATGTATCGAAGTGCACTTCGTCCATGGATGAACCATCCAATATCGATTATTTCAATATAACGTCCAATAAAACAAAGTATACGTGGGTCATATCACATCCGGCTCCAACTGCAAAGATTCTTTATTCTATACTCAAAAGTTCTTTCATGACCAACGATTCGGAGAGATTCCTTGGTTCCAACAGGCTTCACGATGCGATGGCGGTCCTGATGATCGCCGTTGCCGTGATTGCAGCCATGCTGGCAATAACTCTCTCAGAGGAATCGGATGCCGCGAAATCCGGAACCTGCGGAGAGGACCTTGCATGGGAGTTGGACAGCAAAGGACAGCTGACTGTTTCCGGAACCGGAGACATGAACGATTACAGCAAAGGAAAAGCGCCCTGGTACTCCGTTCGCGGTTCCATCAAGACCCTGATCGTGGATGGAGCGGCGAGCATCGGCGACAACGCATTCTACGGATGCTCGAAGATCGTAGGAGCCGATCTCGGAGACGTCTCATCCATAGGCATCAAATCTTTCGCCAGATGCAGCAGTCTTCAGAACGTCGATGTGGGTGCTCCCTCGCATCCATCGGCGCATATGCCTTCTTCGACTGCGACAAGCTCCATACTGTGAGCATCGAGAGCTCGACCAAAAGCCTCAGATCGATAGGCCCCTATGCCTTCTACGGCTGCACCCTCCTGTCGGAGATGTGCGTTCCGTCATTCGTGAGCACCATCGAATCGAAGGCGTTCAGCATGGAGTTCGCCGACATGTTCGGAAATCCTGTCGAATCCACCGCTAAGAACCTCCGCGGCTACATGTACGGGAACGTGAACGGGGCCCTGGTGCGCCAGCCCAACGCGGAGGTAGGCACGATATTCCAGTCCGAGGGACTGACGTACAAGGTGACGGCGACCATGCCTGCTGAAGCCAGCATCACAGGCTACTCCGGAGTCCTGAAGAGACTTACGGTGCCGGAAACGAGGACCGTGGGGAACTACACGTTCGACATCACGGATATCGCCGATAACGCGTTCAAAGAGTGCAAGACCCTCAGGCATGTGGATCTCGGAAGCGTCGAGAAGATCGGGGCCAGAGCGTTCTACGGCTGCACTGCCCTCGGAGATGCCGATCTTGGATCGACCGACTCCATCGGCTCCAGGGCTTTAGCGAACTGCTCTGCTTTGAGGATGATCGATTTCGGAAATTCTCTGAAGACCGTTGGAGCATACGCGTTCTACAACTGCTATGCGCTCGATTCCATCTCCGTCCCCGGCTCGACCGAGACTATTGGATCCAAGGCCTTCTGCAGATGCTTCGCCCTGGAATCGGTCCATCTTGGCAACTCGGTGAAGAAGGTGAGCTCGTATGCTTTCGCCCACTGCGAGAACATCGAGCGCATATCGATCCCGGGATCTATCCAATACATCGGAACCGACACTTTCCTGGGGCTCAGATTCGTGGACAGCGAAGGAGATGATATAGAACCTACCGCAGAGGGCCTGCGCCATTCTGTTTTCACTGGCTCTGGAGGAGTTCTTGAACCGGGATACATAGGGTCGTTCAACCTGTCGCGAACCCCGTCTACGAGACCCCTGAACCCTACGGCGAAACTCACTACGCTACCCTCCAGGCGGCCCAGGAGTCCGATGCAGGAAAGGCCATCCAGGTTCTGATCACCGACCCCACCACCGGAATTTCTGTCACCGGAAACTTCATCGGAGCAGGCGAATCCGCCACCTACAACGGATATACCTACTCCGTGAACCAGCTGCCCAGGCTCGTCAAGGACGGCAAGACCTACGACGCGGTCGAGATCGTCATCGATGGCGGGCTCAACGTCCACGACGACATCAACGATCCTCTCGTGGTATGGTACCAGCTCGTCTGAAGCATATCCCCAAACTCTAAAACGGCTCGGGAACGTACTCCCGGGCCGACCCTTTCCCTGTCGGAAAACCGTTCTTAATTCCGACAATGGTTAAAACCGCAACCAAGATACCGCACGCGTAGAGGCCTGCTCGCCCAAGAGAACAGGCCCGAGACCGTACGTTCCAGGTCTCTTCAAGAAGTGATTATCATGAAAAACACCTACATCGCGGCGATCATCGCCATCGCTGCCGTGATCGTCGTCATCGCCGCGGCTCTCCTGCTCGCAGGCGGGTCCAACGACAACGGGAGTGACGAGACGTTTACTGTGTCGTTCGACACCGATAACGGCTCCTACGTACCCAGCCAGACCGTCAAGAAGGGCGCGAAGCTCGCCGAGCCCACGACCACGAAGAACGGATACAAGTTCCTCGGATGGTACACCGCGGCGACCGGAGGAGAGAAGTTCGACTTCAATACGGGGATAACCAGCAACAGGACGCTGTACGCCCATTGGTCCCCCGACTCGTCCATCAGCTACAGGGTGGATTTCAACACCAACGGAGGATCCAACAACTTCTACCAGATGGTGAGCTCGGGCAGCCTCCTCACTCCCCCCGGGGATCCCACGAAGACAGGATACAAGTTCCTCGGATGGTACACCGCGGCAGCCGGAGGGGAGCAGTACAGCTTCTCTACGCCTGTGACCTCGGGATTCACCCTGTACGCCCACTGGATAAAGAACTCCGATGTCAAGACCTGCACCGTGACGTTCAACGCCAACGGAGGGTCCCCCAGCACCACATACAAGGTCAGCTCCGGCGAGCATGTGTCCGTGCCGACGACCCCCGTCAGGCCCGGCTACACATTCGACGGATGGTACACCGCTGCCACCGGAGGAACCGAGTTCAGCTTCAACAACACGATCACCTCCGACATCACCCTGTACGCCCGCTGGACGGCCGTTCCTTCCGAACAGACCTACACCGTGATGTTCGTCGCCAACGGAGGAGTCCCCGACAGCACCCAGACCGTCAAGAGCGGAGAGAAGGCGACCGTCCCTGCCGAGCCCACCAGGTCCGGATACAAGTTCCAGGGATGGTACACCGCGGCGGCCGGCGGCGACGAGTACAACTTCAACAGCGCGGTCACCGGCGATCTGACCCTGTACGCCCACTGGGCCTCCAGCAGCCCCAGCAAGATATGCACGATCACCTACAACGCCAACGGAGGGTCTCCAAGCACGACCGCTACCGTCAACCCCGGCGAGTACGCGCCCGTGCCCACGTCCCCCACCAGATCCGGATACAAGTTCATCGGATGGTACACCGCCGCCGAGGGCGGAAGCAGGTTCGTCTTCGACAGCCCCGTGACCTCCAACGTCACGCTGTACGCCCAATGGGCCATCCAGACCCAAAGCTACAGGGTCACCTTCGATGCCAACAGAGGAACGCCCAACACCTCCGAGGTCGTCAAGTCCGGAGACTGCGCCGTCGCGCCGGCAGACCCCACAAGGGCCGGGTACAGGTTCCTCGGATGGTACACAATGGCATCCGGCGGGGAGAAGTTCGACTTCACCACCCCTGTGACCGCGAGCTTCACGCTGTACGCCCACTGGTACTCCGACGTCTACAAGAGCTACACCGTCACCTTCGACGCCAACGGGGGATACCCCAGCCACACCGAGACCGTGGAGTCCGGCTCCAAGGTCTCCAAGCCCTCCGACCCGTCCAGGTACGGATACAAGTTCGACGGATGGTTCACGAAGAAGACCGGAGGAAGCGAGTTCAACTTCAACACGACGATCAAGGGCGACCTCACGCTGTACGCCCACTGGACCGTCACGAAGGAGAAGCAGTACACCGTGACCATCGTGGACAGCGACGGATACAAGGAGGAGTACACGGTGGACAACGGGGACAGCTTCAAGCACTACGTTACCCACTTCGGAAGGGACATGATGAGGACCCTCGGAGTGTCCTACTCCAAGAACGGAACCTACTACTACGCGCCTTACGACGACGGCAAGCTGAGCCTGGAGAGGACCAGCCTGTTCTGGACCGAGATCGAGCTCGACAACGTGACCAAGGACACGACGCTGTACTGCAAGTTCGTATGATCGCGAAACGACTGCGGGGAACGGATGAACCGCAGCCGCCTTTTCTTCAAACTATAAAAAAACCTGCGGGGACAGAGATCCTCGCAGGAATGTGTTTATCAGCGGATGAACAGGAGCTCCCTGTACTTGGGCAGGGGCCACATCTGGTCGTCCACTATCATCTCGAGGGCGTCCACGTGGACCCTTACCTTCTCCATGTAGGGGACCACCCTGTCGTGGAAGGCTATGGCCTTGGCGCGCTCCTCCTCGATCTCGCAGATCTCGTCCACATCGGCCTCCATGCCGTCGGCGAGGTTCCTGGCCTTGCTGATGTGCATCGCGATGTCCTTGATGATCTGGATCTCTCCCGCCGCTACAACGCTGTACTCCTCCCCGTCGAAGATCTCCTTCATCTTGGATACGTTGTCCAGCAGCACCGACTGGTACCTGGTGGCTACAGGGAGGATGTGGTTCGCGGTCAGGTCGGCGAGGACCCTGGCCTCGATCTCGATCTTCTTGCTGTAGATCTCCCAGTCTATCTCGCTCCTGGCCTTGAGCTCGACCTCGGTCATGACGCCGGTGTCCTTGTAGACCT
Organism: Thermoplasmata archaeon; assembly: GCA_015063165.1. Taxonomy (GTDB): domain Archaea; phylum Thermoplasmatota; class Thermoplasmata; order Methanomassiliicoccales; family Methanomethylophilaceae; genus Methanoprimaticola. The sequence goes on along the minus strand of SUSZ01000005.1, from coordinate 31,524 downwards.
CGATGGTGCGGGGCGAAGCGAGCACGTCGTAGGCGAGCGGGGGGCTGGTCTCGCAGTCCAGGCCGCGCTTCGCCGCCTCGGCCTTCCACTCCTCGGAGTACCCGTTCCCGTCGAAGCAGATCTTCTGGCATGCCCTGTAGGTCTCGCGGGTCTCGTCCAGGAGGGCCTTCATCACGGGGGTGCCGTTGGCGACCCTCCTGTCGACGTTCTCCTTGTACCTCTTGAGCTGGTAGGCGGTGATGGTGTTCAGCACGCATACCGCGCTGGAGCAGTTCGCGGACGAGCCCACTGCCCTGAGCTCGAACCTGTTCCCGGTGAACGCGAACGGAGAGGTCCTGTTCCTGTCGGTGTTGTCCATGAACAGCCCCGGGATCTGGGGGATTCCGAGGCTGTATCCGACCTTCCCCTTGAGCTTGACCATGTCCCTGGAGCTCAGGAGCTCGTTGAACGCCTCCGTGACCTGGGTCCCGAGGAAGGACGAGATGATCGCGGGAGGGGCCTCGTTCGCTCCCAGCCTGTGGGCGTTGGAAGCCGTGAGGATGCTGGCCTTGAGCAGCGCGTTGTTGTCGTAGACCGCCTTCAGCACGTTCGCCATGAACGTCAGGAACCTGAGGTTCTCCAGGTCGGTCTTGCCGGGGGACAGCAACCCTATGCCGGACTCCGTCCCGATAGACCAGTTGCAGTGCTTCCCAGAACCGTTCACTCCGGCGAAGGGCTTCTCGTGCAGAAGGACCCTGAACCCGTGCTTGTCGGCGACGGTCCTCATCAGGGACATCAGCAGGAGGTTGTGATCTATCGCTATGTTCGCCTGCTCGTAGACCGGAGCGATCTCGAACTGGTTCGGAGCGACCTCGTTGTGCCTGGTCTTGACCGGGATCCCGAGCTTATAGCACTCGAACTCCAGGTCCTTCATGAACTCCAGGACCCTGGCGGGGATCGACCCGAAGTAGTGGTCCTCAAGCTGCTGGTTCCTGGCCGAGCTGTGACCTATGAGCGTCCTCTCGGCCATTATCAGGTCCGGGCGCTCCGCGTACAGGGACGAATCCACGAGGAAGTACTCCTGCTCCCATCCGAGATAGGAGAACACGCGGTCGTTCTCTATGCCGAAATACTTCAGGACGTCCGTCACAGCGTCCGCTATAGCGACCTCCGACTTCAGAAGAGGGGTCTTGTAGTCGAGAGCCTCCCTGGTGTATGAGATGAATACGGTGGGGATGCACAGGCGGTCCCCCATGACGAAAGCAGGCGACGACGGGTCCCAGGCGGTGTACCCTCTGGCCTCGAAGGTGTTCCTCAGCCCTCCGTTCGGGAAAGAGGACGCGTCGGACTCCTGCTGGCAAAGGATCTTCCCGGAGAAGACCTCTATAGACTCGCCCTTCCCGTAAGGGTCGGCGAAGGAGTCGTGCTTCTCGGCGGTGCCTCCGGTGAGAGGCTGGAACCAGTGGGTGTAATGCGTGGCCCCCATGTCCTGGGCCCAGCGCTTCATGCCGACCGCGACCTGCTCGGCCACGTCCCTCTCCAGGGTGACGCCCTTTTCTATGGACTCGTACACCTTCTGCCTGATCTCGGAGGAGAGGTACTTCCTCATGTTCTTCCTGTTGAAGACGTTGCATCCGTAATAGTCCGAGGTTGCCGGGGCAGGGGGCTCCGCTACGACAGCTTCTTTGGCGAATGCCTCCTCGACCGCTCTGAACCTGCTGTTTACCATGATGGTGCATTGTACTATGCATCATTATAAATCTTTCGTGTTAGAAGATGAAATAATTGGTTGTTAGTTCGTTGATTAGACATTTGTCTACTTATTTCAAAAATAGAAAATGAATATCTGCGAATCAAGGATACTTTAAGACACTGATGATGAAAAACAGGGGAAATCCCCTTGTCATATTATAACTGTAAGAGAGATTGTTTTTTTATTGCACGACGATATATACGGCCGGGTGAAGAGTAATGGCTTTCAAGCTGTTCAAGAACGGAGACGACCTATACGAGCAAGGCAACGAGCTCATAAAACGTGGAGAGTTCTCCAAAGCACGCAACGTGCTCCAGAAGTCGATAGACAAGGAAGGAGGAGAGGACGACATAGCTGCGGTACAGGTCGCGCTCATAGACATGATGGGGAGGCTGGACGATCCCCAGGTATACGCTAACCTGGTGAACAAGCTGAAAGCGCTGAAGGCGGACGAGCTGGATTTCGGTCTGACCCACATCATGCGCGATCCGCTCCTTACAGAAGCCGAGCTCACCTACAGGAAGGTTGGGCTCCTCAACCAGAGGGCCCAGAAGAAGGACCTCGAAGCGGTCTCTTCCAACCTGCAGACCCTTGCCCAGGACTTCCAGGAGAAGATCGGAAACGAGCACCTGGTCATCCAGGAGATTTTCAACAACGACACCACCGTGACCGGAACCACCGAGTTCTTCAACCTGATGGCGGTGTCGTACGAGGCGCTGTCCGATTCGGTCGTGTGGGAGAGCCCTTCGCAGGCGGCCGAGTACGAGCAGATCGCGATGGGCTACCGCCAGCAGAACGGCCAGAGCGGAAGCGCGAACGAGGCCAGGGTCAGGGCGTACGGAAACACCTGCAGATGCTGGATTTGCAACAGGATCGCGTCCGGAGAGGGAATCCACTTCTATTCCGCCCCCGCGGACATCTCCCCTGCTCTCGCTTTGGAGAGCGAGGACGAGGGCACCAACAAGAACAGGGCCCCGGACAACAAGCACATCTACATCTGCCGCGCCTGCTACTCCGGAGTGTCCAACCGTGCGAACGAGATAGCCCTGGGATACCACCAGAAGGCTATGGCCGAGCTGCGCGCCACCGAGGCCAGGCTCCAGGCCGAGATCGCTGCTCTCCAGAGAGAGATCAGCACGCTCAGGATGATGAGGTCGAACTGATATGGACGATATGGTCGAGCTCAGGTGCAAGAACTGCGGAGCCCCGCTGGACGCCAAGGATGTCCAGTCTGACGCGAAGTTCGTCACCTGCCAGTACTGCGGAACCAGCCAGCAGCGCATAGACGCCAAGGCTTACATGGATCAGATGATGGGCGAGATAAAGTCCTGGATGAGCAAGGCCATGCCTATGGGTTACGCCGGGGCCTCGATGGACAACGTGGACCCCATCGCCAGGTACAACATCTACATGACGAACGTGAAGCCGATGGTGGAGCCCGAGATCAGGGAGTTCCGCCTGGACATGAACTCGCTCATCAGCTCGCCGCTCATAGTGCTGCCCTTCAACAAAGGGGATCCCCTGAGGGCGAAACGCAGCTCCAAGCAGGCTTTCGAGTTCAACGCCAAGCTGAAGAGCATCGAGGCCCTGGCGATGGACCAGGAGAACAAGCCCAAGATCGCCGAGGCGGAGAGCATCTCCGCGGCTTACGCGCTCATAGCCAACAACTCCAAGCTCCTCACGGACACCACTCCGGGAAGGTTCGCCCTCATGGCCAACAACTTCACCGAAGCGGCCAACAACATGTCCAAATGCCAAGGGTACGAGCCCTTCGTCAAGAGGCTGAACGCCCTCGTCGAGGTGTGCTTCGCATCCGACTACGTCCTGAACGGCAACGCCGTGGACTGCATAGTCAAGGCCGAGAGAGGGGTGAAAGCCCTCGAGGAAGCGAAGAAGGAGCTCTTCAAGAGCCCCACCATGGCGGTCATGATACGCGCCGTGGACGTCGAGATCTCCCAGTCCAAGACCCTCCTGCACATCGCCGAGATGGCGCAGCAGACGTCTTCAGACCCCCTGCAGCTGCTGAACATCCTGAACGACGTCAGCAGCCTCAAGTATCCGAAGAACCCCAAATGGGACTACCTTCTGGACAAGAAGGAGAGGGACGTCGAGATGTTCTCCTGGATAGAGAGCATAATGGACGCCAGGAGCTCCGGCACCCTGCCCGTATGCGCAGGGGACGGGAACCTCCTCTATCCGTTCTGGGACGTCGACCTGAAGTACAGCTTCACCACTGGCGCCCTGTTCTCGAAGAAGAGCGTCGAGGTGACGGAGGACCTCCTCATCCCCGCGACGTTCACGGTTTCCGAGACCGCGCTTTCCAACCCCCGCACGGGGCTCACGGACATCTTCGCCGCCGCCCCGGAAGCATCCATACTGACCAAGATCAAAGGACAGGAGAACAGCATCAGCGGAGGAGCGGGGATCGGAACCCTCGCCGATTCCGCCGCCAACAATTCCCCAGGGACTAGAAAGATTGTGATCCCGCTCAGCACGAAGACAGAGGCCACGAAGCTGGTCGAAGAGTACCTCAAACAGTGCTCGTCATCCCACTCCAAACTGAAGCTTAGCAAACCGTTAGTCAAGAAGCTGGTCTACATACCGTGCAACCTCAACGGGGACTCGATATCGCTTCCCAAAGCGTTCGGGAACCTCACCCCTAAGGTCGTCAGCGCGCTTGGGGCCAAAGGAATAGTCATAATCTGAGAGAGTGATAGAATGGCCATGAACGGCAATACTTGGGGCGCCATCACCGCAGGAGCATTCCTGCTGTCGATAGTGCTCGGAATAATAATCTTCCTGACCACGGGCCAAGTGCTCGACGTCGTATGGGCTATACTGATAGTGTTCGGCCTGTTCCTAGCGATATCCTCCGTGATCAGGGGGGCTGGAAAGGAGAACAAGAACTTTGGGGCCTCGTACGGCGACTCGACGATGGTCGGAGGTATAATACTCGCGGGAATCGGAATAGCCGGGCTCGTCCAGAGCTACACCGGCAACGTCCTCATCACCGTGGCTGTCTTCATAGCGATAATAGCGATCACCGGAATAGTGATGGCGGTAAAGAACAGGAATGCGTGATAACATGTCGGAATTGGATACAACTGTGAAATCGAAGATGAAGAGCGACATGGGGCTCTTCGAGAAGATCAAGATGTATATCCCCGGATACAAGGGATATAAAGAGAAGAACCTGCGCAGGGACGCTGACAGGGCCGTGAGGCAGGAGCTGTCCCGCACCATACAGGGAGCGAAAGCCGACCTGGCCGAGATACAGAGGGGCCTGATCGACGACTTCGACCTGATGATGGATATAGAGAGGATAAGGACCAAGGTGGACAAGTACGACATCGACATCAAGAAAGCCGTGAACGGGTACTCCGCGTTCCACGACTCCGTCAAGATACTCGAGGACGACCTGGACAGGGTCATGTCGTGGGACGCCAAGATCCTCGACGACATCCAGGCCATGAGGGAGGCCACCGAGAAGATCCTGGACATGGTCGACGAGGGCACCCTCGCGAGGAAGGACCTCCGCAAGTACGAGAGGTGTATCGACGACATGCTCGAGGACTACAACCAGAGGGAGGCCATCATGAAAGGCTTCCAGACCGAGGGGGCTGAGTGAGCATGGCGACGAACACCAACGTCATCACATGGTCCTCCCAGGGGCCCGACGACATCGTCTACTGCTTCGAGCACGACGACCTGAGGACCCTGTCCTCCGTCACCGTCCCCGAGCACGCTGTGGCCATCTTCGTCAGGGACGGACAGCTTCAGGGAGTCCTGGAACCCGGAAGGCACCTCATCACCTCGATGAACATCCCCTGGCTCACCAAACTCTACAACCTCGCTCTGGGATACAAGGAGACCCCGTTCAAGATCCAGGTCATCTACGTCTCCCTGAAGATGTTCAACGGAAAATGGGGAATCCGCGGAATGGTCAAGGCCGCCGAGGGATACGAGGTCCCCATCACTCTGATGGCGAACGGAGACTACCAGTTCCGCGTCAGCGATGTCCCCGTGTTCTTCACCCAGGTCCTCGGAGGGCTCAAGGCGTACACCACCGGAGACGTCAACGCCTTCATGAAGAGCTTCATAAACGAGCAGATCACCCAGCAGCTCACGTCCCAGCACTACATGGACATCTATGGAAAGCTGGAGGAGGCCTCGACCAAGACCAAGGTCAAGATCGAGCAGTACTTCACCCAGAGGGGTATCGAGCTCCTCGCTCTGAAGATCGCCGACCTGAGGACCACCGAGGAGGACCAGAAGAAGATCTTCGAGTATCTCCAGTTCAGCAGCGCAAACGGAGAGGCGTTCAAGAGGTATGAAGTCATGGACAGAATGGCAGACGCGATCGGAAACTCCGAAGGAGGAGCGGCGGTCGGAACCGGAATGCTCCTGTTCCCCCAGATGTTCCAGCAGCTCCAGGGACAGCAGGGAGGCGGCCAGCAGCAACAGCCTCAGCAGCCCCAGCAGCAGCAGATGCTCTGCCCGTACTGCGGCAGGCCCAACACGTATCCCTACATGTACTGCTCCATGTGCGGCAGGCCCGCACCCGGAATGCAGCCCCCGCAGGGAGGGTACTACCAGGGAGGCTACCCTCCTCAGGGCGGATATCCCCCGCAGGGCTACTATCAGGGCGGATACCCGCCGCAGGGTGGCTACCCTCCTCAGGGCGGATATCCCCAGGGAGCACCTCAGGGTGGCGCGCAGCCCCAGGGGGGAGCTGCACCTTCGGGAGCACAGCCTCAGGGAGGACCCGCGACCGCGGCGCCCGGAGAGGCACCCACCTACAAGACCTGCCCGTACTGCGGAAAGGACCTGTCGGGACTTCCCAAGACCCCCAAGTACTGCCCGTTCTGCTCCGAGCAGATGTACTGATCCCAAAACCCCGGCTTCGGCCGGGAATCTTCCCCTTCTTCTTTCGTTCGCTTCCGCTCTGAAGGAATCCTTCTGAAAACAACGATAATCGGAGCAGAACCCGCTTCCTACAAAGTCCGAATGTCGCCGCGAGAATATATAGATAATGTTATTCTTTTACGAATATCGTAGTATTCTCACGAGAATAATATTAAGATGGATATAATCTTCCGAAATCCGTCGATAGATTTCTATAAATAGTAGCATAGCGTATCATTACTCAAGGAGGCAAGGAAAGATCAGTAAACGGCAAGTAACTAGGATCTGCGGCGAGTTCGGATCACCGGGGCGGTACGAAGCCCATGGGAAAGAATGGTCGATCGACACTTGTCCTTCGGGCGTTCAAGCTGCCTGATCCGTTCGCAAGACTCGACGGATGACCGCAACAAACGCGCTTACCCGAAAAGGGGCCGGGAAAGTCAGGACTGGTCTTCTTCTATCCAGTCCTTTCAGGTCGTTGACACTGAATCGTTTAAGTTGTTGCCGTGCAATATACTCGCATGGAACTCAAAGACTACGTGACCACCATTCCGGACTTCCCCAAGCCCGGGATCATGTTCAGGGACATCACCACGGTCGTCAGCAGCGCCGAAGGGCTGAAGATGTCCATCGACCAGATGGTGGACCAGCTCAAGAACATAGATTTCGACCTTGTCGCAGGATCGGAGTCCCGCGGATTCGTGTTCGGAACCCCTGTCGCCTACGCGCTCGGCAAAGGATTCGTCCTCGTCCGCAAGAAAGGGAAGCTCCCGAGAGAGACCATCTCCCAGGAATACGACCTGGAATACGGCACCGCCACGCTGGAGATGCACAAGGACGCCATTAAGCCCGGAGACAAGGTGGTCATCGTCGACGACCTTATAGCCACCGGAGGAACCACGGAAGCCATGATCAAGATGATCGAGCGCCTCGGCGGGAAGGTCGTCAAGATCTGCTTCGTCATGGAGCTGGCAGGCCTGGGCGGACGCGACAGGCTGAATGGTTACGATGTCACTTCGCTGATAAGATATGAGGGGAAGTGAGATGAAGGTAACAAGCGAGGGCATAGTAGACGGATACTTCCTTGACAAATACGGCGGAAAGGGCAGCTCGTTCATCGACGGGATGCCCTCCCTGTCCATACCTTTCAGTATCGAGGACGCTCCCGCAGGGACGATGAGCTTCGCGGTCATCCTGGACGACTACGACGCCGTCCCAGTTTGCGGATTCGACTGGATACACTGGATCGTCGCCGACCTCAAGAAGACCGAGGTGAAGGAGGGGGAGTCCCGCAATAACAAGGAATTCGTCGAGGGACGCAACAGCTGGAGCGGAAAGTTCGACAGGTTCCCCGCCGAGAAGGCCACCGGATACGGAGGCATGTCCCCTCCGGACAAGATCCACAGGTACACCCTCAAGGTGTATGCCCTGGACTGCGAGCTCGGCCTGGAGAAGGGATTCGGGCTCAACGACCTGATCTTCGCGATGAGGGGACATGTCCTGGCCCGCTCGATGATCATCGGAAAATACGGGCCAGCGAAAAGATGAATCGGAGCGGCCCCACCGGGATTTGAACCCGAGTTGTTGGTTCCGAAGTCCAACAGGATATCCCCTACCCCATGGGGCCCGTTCCACATTACCAGATGCCCGATATAAAACATGGCTTCTTCCTTAAGAAGCCTCATCCTCTCCTGTACAGTAGCAAGTCCTTTATTCGGATGCCATCATTACCGCCTCATGCCGAAAGTGATCATGAACCATGGTGCCGGAGGGGAACTCATGCAGGAGTTCCTTACCAAGCACGTCACCAATCATTTCCCTAAGATGAAGGCGGATGTCCCACTGGATTCCATGGACGACTCCGCCGTCATCGACGACGTTGTCTTCACCATAGACGGCCACACCGTCAAGCCCCTGTTCTTCCCCGGAGGGGACATCGGGAAGATCTCCGTGGCGGGAACCGTCAACGACATCTCCGTCATGGGAGCCTCTCCCATAGCCTTGGGATGCTCCGTGATCATAGAGGAGGGACTCGACATCGAGATAGTCGACAAGGTCATGGAGAGCATGGGGAACACCGCCGCTGGATGCGGAGTGCCCATAGCCACCGGAGACACGAAGGTCGTCGAGGCCGGGGCTGTCGACCAGATGGTCATGGCCACGTCGGCCATCGGGAAGAGGTCCCCCTACCTGGACTCGAACCTCGCCAAGGCCGCGGAGTACAGGCCTGTCGAGAACAGGTGGTGCACCGACTCCTCCATCAGGCCAGGAGACGCCATCATCGCGTCCGGATACATGGGAGACCACGGGATCGCCCTGCTCTCCTTCCGCGAGGGATACGGGTTCGACAGCGACGTCCAGAGCGATGTCGCTCCCCTGAACAAGATGATCGCGGAAGGCCTCAAGGTCGGAGGGATCGTGGCCATGAAGGACCCCACCCGCGGAGGCATCGCCAACACCCTCAACGAGTGGTGCGAGAAGTCCCACGTGGGGATGGAGATAAACTACACCGACATCCCCCTGAGGGAGGGAGTGGTCAGCGCATGCGACCTCCTGGGAATCGACCCCCTCAGCATCGGAAACGAGGGGAAAGCCATCGTCGGAGTCGTTCCGGAGATGGCGGAGGAGGTCCTGAAAGCCCTCAGGAGAACGCCCGAAGGAAAGAACGCCGCCATCATAGGCAAGGCGGTCGAAGGCGTGGAGAGGGTCGTTCTGAGGACCGAGATAGGCGGAAAGAGGGTTCTCGAGGCCCCCGCAGGCGACCCTGTCCCCAGGATCTGCTGATTCAAACCACCGTCAGAGTGATCTGGACGGACCTCTTGCCGAGAAGGTCCTCCAGGTCCTCCTGGCTCATTCCCGTTATTTTTCCCAATGGGGTGTAGCTGTACTCGTTGGAGCCGTAGAACAGGACGATCTTGTTCCCCATGTACAGGAATATGTCTCCTGGCTCCGACGTCATGACCGAGTCGCTGCGAGGAAGCGTGGAGCCTATCTCTGCGACCTGCTCGAAGTCGCCGTACCTGACGCCACGGACGTCCACGACGCCTCTCGCAAGGGCCTTCAGAGTCCTCACGGAAGCGTTCTGCTCCCACTCGACATCCAATGCCTTCCCGTCGACTGTGAGCGTCAGAACCCCGCTGTCGTCCGTCTCCTGGTGCTTCGATTGGCTGCCCTGCTCGTCGTTCAGAAGGACGACCAGCGCACAGACTGCGACAACCATGGCGGCTGCGATGGCGACATACAGGATAAGCTTGTTCACGAAAGGGTAACGCAATGCAAAGTGAATAAACTATGCGGAGAATGAACGAAATGAGAAGAAGTGGAGCCGCTGATGGGAATTGGACCCATGACCTACGCCTTACCAAGGCGTCGCTATACCCCTTAGCCACAGCGGCATGTGTGAAATGGGCTATAGACAGATAGTTTATAAAATTATCTATCGAGGTCACGCAGCAACCCATGCTGGGAGCACCCTGTCCAGCATCGCAGCGAATGGAACGATGACACCCGACGGATCTCCTTCGAGAACACACGAATTTTCAAACATCAGAAAACCCGTCGAGAAAGCCTTTCCGGGAACATTTCTGAAGCTCTGGACACGACATCTCCGCGAATCCGTCCAACAGTCTTATGATATTAATCGCTCTAAGCGGTCGCATGAAGAAAGAGATGAGTTCCTTCGATGTCCGTTCCATCGTCACGGAGATCTCCGGTGTCGAAGGGGCGCACATGGACAAGATTTACCATTGGGGCGCTAAGAACGTCCTCTTCCGCCTCAACGTTCAGGGAACTGGAAAGAAGAAGCTCTTCTTCAGGGACGGGAAATGGCTTTACAGCCCCGCCACCAAGCCAGAGACCCCCACCATGCCGACGTCGTTCGCCTCGTTCCTGAGGAAATACATCGACAACGCCCGCGTGGGGAAGGTCAGGCAGATAGGGTTCGACAGGGCGGTGGAGGTCGAACTGGCCAAGTCCGACGGTGACTACAAGCTTATCTTCGAGTTGTTCGGCGGAGGCAACGTCCTCCTGATCAAAGACGGGATCATCCTGAACTGCCTCATCCAGAAGACCTGGAAGGACCGTTCCGTCCGTCCTGGGTCCGAATACGTAGTCCCCAAGTCCAGGTTCGACCCCACGGAATCCTCGGAAGAGGACTTCATCGCCTCCTTCCGCTCGTCGGACTCCGATGCCGTGAGGACCTTGGCGACATCCGTGAACCTAGGGGGCCAGTACGCCGAGGAGGTCTGCAAGCGCATAGGCATAGACAAGTCCACGCCTGCGAAGGACATCCCCGATTCCGTCGTCTCGGAGATGTACGCCGCGATGAAGAGCATCGTGAAGTACGCCATAGAGTCCCCCGAGCCCACCGCATACCTCAAGGACGGGAAGATAGAGGACTTCGCGCCCATGCGTCTGGAGTCCCGCTCCGACCTGGAGAGCAAGAGCTACTCCACGATGTCCGAGATGGTCCACGCCTTCATGCTGGAGATAGCCGACGCCGAGGAGGAAGCCTTCGTCGACCCGGAGGTGGAGAAGCTCAACAGGAGGATAGCCAAGCAGGAGGAGACCCTGGAAGGCTACAAGGAGGCCGAGGAGGAGCTCAGGAAGAAGGCCGAGGCCCTCTACACCGACTACCAGAAGACCAGCGAGCTGCTGGCCGTCCTCGAAGACCAGTCGAAGAAGATCACCTGGGAGAAGCTGAAGGAGGGCGCGATGAAGATCCCCTTCGTGGAGTCCATCGACCCTGCCAAGAACCTTGTCACCGCCAAGCTCGGCGGGGAGACCGTGGTCTTGGACTATACCAAGAATCTGGACTCCAACGCCTCGGACATGTACCAGAAGGGCAAGGACATCGGCGAGAAGGCCAAGCACGCCCAGGAGGCCCTGGACGAGAGCAGGGCGCTCCTCGCGAAGACCCAGAAGAACATAGACAAGGCCAGAGCGCTGGCTGCCGGAAGAGCGGAGCCGACCAAGCAGTTCTGGTTCGAGAGGTACAAGTGGTTCGTCACTCCTGCAGGCAAGCTCGTCATCGCGGGTAGGGACACCCACACCAACGACAGCATCGTCAAGAAGCACCTGAAGGAGAACGACGTCTACGCCCACGCGGACGTCCACGGAGCGCCTTCCGTCATCCTCAAGGAAGGGGCTTCAGCGACCGAGGAGGAGCTCAGGGCGGCATGCCACTTCGCCATAGCCCAGTCCAAGGCATGGGTCGCTGCTATGGCCGAAGGAGGCGCTTTCTGGGTCTATCCCGACCAGGTGAGCAAGACCCCCAACCCCGGAGAGTTCGTGCCCAGAGGGGCCTTCATAGTCCGCGGAAAGAGGAACTACGAGTACCACCTCCCGATGAAGCTGACCATAGGCGAGATCTACTACCAGGGAGCCAGGAAGGTCATGTGCGCCCCGCCGGAATGCTTCCCGGGATGCGACAGATACGTCACCATAGTCCCCGGAAGAGGGAAGTCCGGACGCAGGTCCAACGAGATGGCCAAGCTGTTCAACGTCCCCGAGGAGGAGATATCAAGAATCCTTCCGCCCGGAGACGTGGAGATCGTCGACAGGGTCTTCCCGAAGGACGACCAGGAAGAATCCTGATCGGAATCCCACCCCTCGTCGGCAGGACGATGAGGGGTCTTTTTTTACAATGATCCCGCATCCTGCGTTCCAGGACACCGGGATCGTCATTCGGCCATGCGACCGGTAAAAAATATGGAAAGGAAGGGCCGAAGCCCTTGTTTTTGAGGTTAATCAGATCTCGGCGAACATCGCGTACACGGTGATGTCCTCGACTGCTTGGGAGTACAGCCATCCGGTGAGCTCGTATCCGGGCGCCGGAGTGGCGTACACAGGCGTGTTGTCCACGTACAGGACACCGTCGACGACGAACATCGGCGCTCCGTACCTGACCTCCAAGGACGTCTCGGAGACGGTTCCGCTCCCGTTGGGCTGGACTCCGAACCCGACCGTGCAGTAATCGTCCAGGGTCAGGTCGCAGTCGGCCCCTATGAACACGTGGCCGGCCAGATTCGCCGCCTTGACAGGAAGGTCCGCTCCGTTGGCCTTGTGGAAGGCGACGCCATCGAAGGCTCCGGCGTAGATCTTCTTGAAGCTGTCCGGCATGACGATCGTCTGGATGCCCGGCGTCCCTTCGAACAGGCCCATATGGAGGATGACCTTCTGGCCTCCTGCCATGGATACGGTCCTGAGCTCGGAGCATCCGGCGAGAGAGCCTTCCTTGAGCCTTACGATGGACGACGGGATCTCCAGGGACTCGATCGCGGTGCCGTCGAAGGCCTTGGTGCCTATCAGGCGGAGGGACTTCCCGAGGTCTATCGAGGACAAGGACGAGCATCTCTGGAATGCGTACGTTCCGATCGATGTCACGGTGTCGGGCAGATCGACGTCCTTCAGAGCGGTGCATCCCCAGAACCCGTAGGCGCTGATGGTGGCCAGGCGCTCGCCGAACACTGGATCCGTCAGGGACGTGCAGCGGGCGAAGGCCTTGGTGCCTATGGAGACAACGTACGGCATGTCGATCGTCTTGAGGCCCGTGCAGCCGTAGAACGCCTGGGACTTGATGGTGTCGACATGGCCGAGGTTCGCGGTCTTCATGGTCTTGCAGCCGTTGAACGCGTTGACCCCGATGGACGACACCACGAACTCGTAGTCGTCGAACACGATCGTGTCGGGGACGTCGAGGGCCCTGATGGTCCCGTTGTATCCGATGACCTCGAGCTCGTAGGGCAGGGTGGCAATGACCTTGTAGTTCAGGACGCCGTCGCTGTACTCCTTGCCGATCTGGACCCCTTCGTTGCGGACGAATACCCCGTTGACGTTGTCGTACCTGTAGCCCTTCAGGGCATCTGCGCTGACCTCCAGGGGCTTGCCGTCCGCATCCTGGAACGGCAGACTGAACGTTCCCTCCGCATCGCTGACCAGGGTCATGTAGGACGGTATGGTGATCGACGACAGCTTGGTGTCGTTGTAGAACGCATAGGACCCGATGCTCCTCATGGTCTTGGCGGAGTCGCGGAGGTCGATATCGACCAGGCTGGTGCATCCCCATAACCCGTAGGCGCTGATGGTGGAGAGCTTCTCGCCGACGTCAACGGTCGTGAGCTTGGTGCAGCCCGCGAAGGCCTTCACGCCGACCTTAGCGACGCCGCCGAGGGAAGCGGTCACCAGGGTCTTGCACTTGTAGAACGCCTGGGTCCCGATGGCCGTGACGCTGAGGTTGATGCCCTTGTGGACAGCGTAGAGCGGGATGTCGAGGTTCTTCAGAGTGCCCTCGTAGCCTATGACGGTGGCGGTGTATGGCTCCACGCTGGTGACCTCGTACTTCAGACCCTGGTACACGAACTGGTCGCCCACGGAGATCCCTTCGCGGACGAGCTTTCCGTCGGATCCCATGTACTGGTATCCGCTGAGGGCTTCGGCGGTCTTCTGGAGAACGGTGGTTCCGTTGGCCTCGTAGAAGACTATGCCGTAGAACGCGCCAGGGCCGATCGCCCTCACGCTGTCGGGAATGCTAATGAAGACCGCGGTCTCGCACCCGTTGAACCCGCCTTCCGCTATCGATACGACGGCGAAATCGGTGCCCATGTATCCTGCGACATCGGGGATTCTGATGGTGTCCATGGGCTCGCTGACGTCGAACGCCTCCACCTGATCGGGTGACACAGATGTTATGCGGAACATTATCCCCGAGTCCTCGAACACGTCACCGACCTCGTAAGGGGCTCTCCACTTCGCGGTCAGGACCAGGGTGCTATCGGTGCAGACCCAGACGCCGTTGGACACGTATGAGGATGCGTCCGCGGGATAGGTGCCGTCAGGGTTGATGACGAGAACGTTGCCGCTGTAATATCCTGCCAGGCGGAGGTCGCCTGTGGCAGGGGTGACTATCACGGCGGAGCTCCCTCCGTACTTGGCGGTGGCGGATCCGTCGGATGTGCCTTCGCCCTTGGCGAGGGTTATCGCTGTCACGGGCGCGTCCCACTGGGCGTACAGGTGGACTACGGCACCGCTGGTCTTCGCGAGGTTCTTCACGGTCTGCTTGTCAGCATAGCTGGTGCCGGTGCCGTTCGCCTTGGTGTTCCAGGAATCGAACGAATACGGAGCGTTGGTGAAGGTGTTGGCCTTCAGGGAGGCGCTCTTGCCGTATGTCATCGTCTGGTTCACCGTCGTGTCGGCCGAACCGTTGTTGTTGTGGAACCTCACGGTGTACTTTATCGGGGTCCACTGGGCATAGAGGGTTATGTCGTCCAGATCCAGGACCGCCTCCTTGTCGCCATAGCTGGTGCCGGAGCCGTCCGCCTTCGTGTTCCACGACGAGAACAGGTATCCCGTCTTGGTGAACAGGTTGGAGGCGAGCATGGTGCTCTGGCCGTAGACAATGGACTGTGCGCTCATGGTGCCGGATCCGCCGTTGGCGTTGAAAACCACGACGTATGTGCCAACCACCCACTGGGCGGTTATGGTCATGTCCTGAGCAGGCATCGTGGACGGGATCTGCGGGTTCCATCCTGCGAAATCGTACCTCGGGAGGGTGGGGTTCGCCGGAGCGGTGATCGGAGTTCCATAGTCCTGGGTGATGTCGGGAATGACGCTGGCGCCGGTGCTAGCAAAGTGTATGGTGTACTGGTTGATCTGCCATACGGCGTAGAGCGTGATGGTCTTGTCCATCTCGGCGATATCGGTCACGCTCTGAGCGTTCGTGTACTCCACGCTCCCGGTCGGGGTCGTGGACCATCCGATGTAGGAGTATCCGGTCCTCGAATAGCCGTTCTGAACCAGATTGACCGTTGTGCCGACGTAGACAGTCTGGAGGTCCATGTACCCGGTGGCCTCCGCGGAATTGGGATCGTAGCGGATGGTGTAGGTGCCAGGAGCCCAGTTGGCCACCATCGTGGTCTTTTTGGTGGCATCCGTGGACAGGTTCCTCACGAACAGAGCGCTGCCGGCGTTAGAGTTCTTCATGGGCGTAGTCTCGGACATCCCGACGTATGTCCCGTTCTTGGTGTCCGAGCACTCCGCGAAGCTTATAGCGTCTCCGGACAGGGTCCATCCGAGGAATATGTATCCGGCCCTGGTAGGCTCAGCTACGCTGTACTTGGTGTCGAACGTCATGTTCCTGTCGGCAGAGCTTCCGGTCCCTCCGGCGAGGTCGAAGCCCACCTTGTACTTGAGGCGGTCCACTGGGGGACCATGTGCACGACGCCTCCAACAGTGGAGCTGAGAGAGGCTACGTTCAGGCCAGTGCCGTCGACTGAGAAGGGAGTGCCTTCGATTATAGGGGACATGCTGTCGGTGGTGATGCCGTACACAGCGGTGCTGTAGTCGACATCCCCAGACAACAGCCATCCGCTGAAGGTGTAGCCGGTCCTGGTCGGGTTATAGAAGAAGCTGGGCTCGTCTCCAGACATGTCGTAAGTCCTACCGTCGTCGTCGTTGACGAGAGAGTACTTGGGAACCCACTTGGCGTAGAGATCGTACGTGGCTATGTCGCCCGCCCAGGTGTATATGTCGGAGAAGTACTGGCTACCGCTCTCCGCGCTGTTGTTGCCCCTCTGTATGACCAGGTTCCCTGCGGCCTTACCGTCCGCGGTGACAGCGTCGTAGTATCCATCGAACCTGGCGTCAGGGCTGGTGGGCGAGGCCACGAACGGGAAGTCCTGGCCATAGGTCGCCGTTCTAGTTACGTCATCGACGACCCCCATGTTGTGGAACGTCACCTGGGTCGTGTGGGCCACCCACTTCGCGGTCAGCGTGACCGAGGAGTTCTCGTTTATCCAAAGGCGGCTCGCGTCGGTGTATCCGGAAACGGAGCGCGCGTAGATTCCTGCCTTCGTAATCACGAGCTTGCCAGCAGCGTTCGTATATCCGTCGAAGGTGTATCCTGTCCTGATGGGGGCCTGGAAATCGGAATCCATCGCGGAGCCGACATAGGCGCGGTAGCTGTTGAACTCGCCCTCTCCGCCAGCCAGATCGAGGGTGACATAGGTGCTGCCCACAGGCTTGGCCATGACGGCATAGGTCGAACACTTGGCCACGGGCGTCAGGACGTTGCCGCTGACGGTGAATCCAGGAGCATAGTAGAGGGCATAGCCATCGTCGAAGGACACGGTTGCGGTGCCGTTCAGAGGCACGGTAGCCAGTCCGGTGTAGTCCACGCCGTTGACTGTGAGGGTGACCCCGTTTCCGAGCATGACGAGAGCCCCGTCCCAGTGGGCGTAGAGCCTCGTGAGATAGCTGCTGGCGCTGGTGTCCGGAGGCACGAAGCTCCCTCCGCTCGCAGCATTGAACCAGCCTGCGAAGGTCCTGTCGGGCACGAAGGACACTCCGGCTTCCCCGATGGTATCCGTGACTATCTTCCTTGTCAGGAGCCCAGAGCCGTCATTCAGGTTGAACTCCACGGTGCGAAGCCCAGAGACCGGGACCCACTTCCCCTGGTCCCAGTCGTACCTGTAGACCTTTCCGTTGGTGTCGGAGAGGTATGTGACGTTGATGTCGTCTCCTGTCAGCCCCGCCGTATTAATATTTCCCACCATAGCGGTGGAACCAGATAGGAACAGGACGCCGCCGCTTTCGTGATAGCTCGAGAAGTTCCTAAGCAGCCCGTTCTTGATACTGGTCCCTACGCCCATTATCACAGAAGGCGCGTCGATCCACAGGGACTCGGTCACATGGCTGTCTGAAACGATGATGGTGTTTCCCGACTCCCAGGCATCCGGAGCCGATACAGCCGTGTCGGGTACCTTCACCATGAACGGATGGTCTATGCTGTCCCAGTCGAATTGGATCATCCCCTCAGGCAGCACATAATACGGGTTGTTCCAATTGTAGAAGGAGCTCTCCCCGGTGGTGGTGATGAGATATTTGCCGTTCGAAGGATCGTTGACGAATTCTACGTACGTCACAAGGTCATTGACATCACCGGAATAGCCGTCTGGATCGACCACATAGAACAGATCCCCTCTATCAGGAAGCACAGTATTGTCCTGGGAGACCGCCCACACCTTCAGATGCCCGTTGACGAGGTCCCATTCATGGTTGGACTGCTCTCTACCCATAGTGTTCCCATGTAGATGGTATCCGAACTCCAGATTGGGTCCGATCTGCGCGTTTTCGCGAATCGCCCAGATGTCATCGTTATAGAGCAGGTCCCTGGACAGAGAGGTCCTCACCTTCACCATGCTGCCGCTCAGCACACTCGAGCCGTATAACGAAAGATGCTCAAAGACGGTGGTCTCGTCGCAGCGCAGGTCTATGAAGGTCAAGGACTTACAATTGTTAAAGGCATATTCGCCTATGTGCTTGACGTTCTCTGGTATGACGATCTGCTGCAGACGGTCACATCCGACGAAGCAGCTCTTGCCTATCGAGGTTATGTTGCTCGGTATCGCCACATAGGATAAGTACTTACAGTCCTCGAAAAGTCTTTCAGGCAGCTCCGTGAAGCTTTCATTCTCGGGTAACCTGACGTAAGTCAAGCCGGAATCCTCCAGAGCACTTCCCTCTATGGTCGTAACGGAATCCGGAAGGTACAGGCTGTACAAGGAGTGACAGCCGTCGAATGCATCATACCCTATGGTCGTCACCGAATCGGGTATGCTGACACTCTTCAGATTCTCGCAATGCCAGAACCCGTAGCCTATCCCTATGACCTCTATCCCGTCGGACAGCGTCACATTCACCAGGTCATGTTGGCTTCCCAGCTCGATTATCTTGACAAGGTATGTCGTCCCTTCATACGTCACAGTCGACGGGACGGTCAGATCCGACACCCCGTCTTTGACATTCTTGGCGGCGACCCACCCATCCGGGTACTCGTCCTCATGGACGTAATGGATCAGTTCGTCATCGTCCCAGAAGTCCTCATAAGCATCCGAATCGTCCGCCTCAAGCAGGACGAGACCCGATGAGAACAGGGCGATCGCCAATGCCAGAACAAGGAGGAGCCTGTTCATAGCCCCGCCCTCCATTCAGCTTTCATTTCGTTCATCCTTAACACCTCGCTGTGAGACGTAGCACAGCATGGTTCTGATATTGTTATATGAGATTAAGATATTATTCCAAAGAATCGTTTACCCATCCAAAATACGATTTAATTTACCCTTGCACGCATACTTTACTATTATAGGTATAAGTTGTTTAATCAACAAACGTACAGATTGCCGACGACTGGGATGCACGATGTCAGTTGGCTAGAACAATCCGATCCTGACAGACGACCGGGATAGAATGGATACAACCACATTGATAATCGGAACGCAGAACCGGCCCGAAAGCAGATTCTGGATGAGAATGATGGTGCCCGCGCCGGGATTCGAACCCGGGTCAAAAGATCCGCAATCTCACAGGATATCCAAGCTACCCCACGCGGGCAAATGCGGAAACCACAAGGGTTTAAGGCGTTTAGCTTATGCCTCAGGGTGAGACAGGTAGCGGGTGATGTATCCTGCGATCCTGTTCCTCATAGTAACCGATGAGACATCAGTCAGGGCGTTGACCATCTCTTTGTTGCCCTCAAAATCCTTGCTGAACGCCTGAGGATACTTGTTGACAAGCTCAATGGCAACTCTCTTGATGTATGTGGGTCTTATTCTTCCCATATCTTTCACCGAGTAAAAGGTCGTATGAACGTTCCATATTTAAATGTAATCCTATGAGGTCAGTCCCTTCTGCGAGGCTTTCCGCAGGATAGCTTCCCCTCTGGACACGGCCCTCTGACACAAGGCGGGCCGGCGTCCTTGAAGATCACCGGCGAGACCTCCATGCACAGCTCGAGCATGCGGTCCGCCATCTCGCGGATCTCCCACTGGGCGCGGTTGCAGCACCTCAGCGAGAAGAAGTGCAGGAGCTCGCGGGCGTTCATCGTGATCGTGATGTTGGTGGTGCATCCGTTCGGAAGGAGGTATCTGGCATCCTCCGCGGGGATCCCCATCTCCTCCAGGTCGCGATACGCTTTCCAGATCGAATCCATGGTCTCCTCGAACCTCTTCTCGGCTTCGGGATCGCCCTCGATCGTGTGAGGGGTGACGTATGTGGGCTCGGTTAGGGACGCATACCTCTGGCTCTGCTGCGAGAATGAAGCCATCCTGTGCCTCACGAGCTGATGGGTCAGCGCACGGGAGACGCCTTCCACAGAGAAGGTGAACACCGCATGCTCAATGACGGAGTGATGCCCCATGCCGACTATCCTGGACAGGACCTTCTCCGAATCGATGTCCTCGACTATCTCGGAGGCGGGCTTGTTGGAGTAGCAGGAGTTGCCTGCAGCCGCGCAAATCGAATCCGCGTTCTGTGTGCATGCCAGCAGCATGACCTTCATCTCGTCTCATCTCCCTTGTATACCATGTTGCGGACTGAGTCCATGCGCTCCTTGTCCAACAGATCGGCCAGACGGATCTTCCTGATGACAGGGTCCTTCAGAAGGGCGCATATGCCCTCCACGTGGCCGTCTCCCACAACGACTACCATATTAGAATACTTCTCCGAAGCCTTGTTGATCTGCTCGGCCATGTAGACGTTGCGCTCGTCTATGAGCTTCCTGACCAGAGTGGGATACCTGCGGCGCATGTCCTCCATGTACCTTTCCTCGTCCATGGCGAACCTCGCCTGGGTCTCCTCGACCTTACGCTTGCCTCCGAAGGAGTCGCGGATCCCGGACAATTTGTAGCGCATCTTCTCCGACATGCTCATCTCCTCCCACATCTCGTCCATGACCTCCTGGGCGTTGGTGTCTATCGGGACGATGTCGGCTCCGCGGAGCTTCCCCATGTTGACAGCCGCCAGAAACTCTCCGCCGACCTGGTTCCCATACTGCTTGGACATCTTGGCCTGATACTTCGAGGTCTGCTTGTAGATCGCGGAGGCTTTCTTGACCGAGGCCTCGTCCTCCTTGCCCTCCTGGGCGTTCATCAGGTAGTTGTAACGGCCCATATCCAGCTCTATCAGAACGGCATCGGGCCATGTATGCTGCACGATGAAGGCCACAGGCTCCGCGAGGTTGAACACGTGTCCAGTGCCTATTATCGTGATCATGAACGGGCATATGAAACAAAATAGAAAAAATATGCCGGGAGACCCGGCTTCAGGTTTCACTCTGCGATGGCCGAAGAGGGGCACTCGTCGACGCAGGCGCCGCAGTCGACGCACTTGGAGGCATCGATGACGGCGATGTCGTCGACGGTGATCGCATCGTTAGGGCAGGCATCGGCACAGGCGCCGCATCCAACACACTCGGACTCTTTTACTGTAACCATTTTGATTACCTCTGGATATTACTAACCATAGCTGAGTATATAACATTTTCTAGGAAATGTTAAGGAATAACTAAAAAATAATTTATTATTCTATAATGCCCTTAAATTTTATAGATATTGTATTAAATCATCAATTAAAATAAAATCGGTTTATCAGAAAAACAATTTGAACAAAAATATTGGTAGCACTTGGGTCGAATAATCAGAAAGAAGAAGCTGTTTGAAAGAAGGTTGCCGGAGTCCCGGCGTTTGCACCGATCACTCGATGGCTTCGGAAGGGCACTCGTCGATGCAGGTTCCGCAGTCGACGCATTTGGACTGGTCGACGGTGGCCACGTCATCGATGGTGATCGCACCGGCGGGACAGACGTCCGCGCAGGCTCCGCATCCGACACACTCAGACTCTTTGATGGTTACCATTGGTTCACCTCTGATTAATTCTACACAGAGCGTGTATTTAAATCAAACGAGAAGAGAAAGCAAAAAACGGAAAGGTGCCGGGAAATCCCGGCTTGATAGTTTCACTCGAGAGCGGACGAGGGGCACTCGTCGACGCAGGCGCCGCAGTCAACGCATTTGGAAGCGTCGATGACGGCGATGTCGTCAACAGTGATGGCGTCGTTGGGGCAGACGTCAGCGCAGGCTCCGCATCCGACACACTCAGACTCTTTTACTGTAACCATTTTGATTACCTCTGAATGACCAACAATGGTACTGTATTTAATAGTTATCAAAAAATGTTAAGGAGTGACTAAAAAAGTTATTATCATCATGTTTGTTATATAATTTAATAGATAATATTTCAAATCGATATCTAAAATAGTGAAGATTTACCAAACGTGGCCGTACGGCTACTTATCGTCAAAATAGACTTTTGCAACAGGCAACCGAACGATGCTCCGGGTATTATCCCATAAGCATGCACGTATCCGAAGATTTCGAAAGCACCTATAATTCCCAAGGAATCTGATTTGACAATTGAATGAATTTTCAATCGTTCAGATTACAAAAAGTGCTACGGCAACGATCGGGCAATCAGATATAATACATGGCATTATTTTTCGGATATCCGAAAATATTCCTCTGGACAGCAGAAAAGAGAGACAGGGCTTCCACGGACGTGCACGTCGATAGAGGAAGAAAAAGGAGACAAGATGCCGGGATGTCCGACGATTGCTCCGATCGTTCGAGAACGGACGAGAGGAACTCGGCTATAATGTACGAAATGAACGCCTTCCCATGAAGGGAAACCATATAAGATGGACGCAATCACCCGAGCATGAGGAAATACGACCTTGTCTGCTTCGACATGGACGGCGTCCTGACCAGGGTAAGGAGCTCATGGGCATGGGTCCACGAGTGCCTGGGAGTGGACAGCGAGCCCAACTACAAGGCCTTCTGCAACGGCGAGATCGACGAGGACGAGTTCATGAGGAGGGACATCGCGCTCTGGAAAGGAGCCAAGCCCGACATCAGGATCAGGGACATAGCCGTCCTCTTCCGCGACATGCCCCTCATAGACGGCATCCAGGAGACCGTCGCGTGCCTCAACGACTGCGGTATCAAGAGCCACATAGTCAGCGGAGGAATCGACCTGGCCGCGGAGATGCTGGCCAAGGAGTTCGGGTTCACCGGATACATCGCGGACCACATCTGCACCAACGACGACGGCAGCCTCACCGGAGAAGGGGTCAAGGTCGTAGATCTCGCGGACAAAGGCCTCGTCGTGAAACCCCTCATAGAGAGATACGGAGTCAAGAAGGAGAGGACGATCTCCATCGGGAACTCCTTCACCGACATCAAGATGTTCGAATCGACAGGAGCGTCAATCGCGTTCAACCCCAGCGACCCCTACACAGAGGAAGCCGCGACGTACGTGGTGAGGTCCGAGAATATAGCGGACGTCCTGGATTATATTCTGGAGGACGAGGATTGAGGGGTCTCCCCCTCCTTTCTCACTCCTCGTCGTCGATATCGTACTCGCTCTCGTCGAAGTCCTCGGAGAGGTCGAGCACGTCATATCTCTTCTTGCGGATCTTTCCGTAGATCCTGGTGATGTCGCGAGCCTCAGCGGATCCCCTCTTCACCAGACTGTCCTTGGTCTTGATGGCGTGGATGAGGCAGTCGAAGTCCTCGAACTCGATCTGGGTCCCGACAACGAACTCGTCGTCAGGTTCAGCCTCCACCCTGAGGGAATAGGTCTTCTTGTCGTCGTTGACAGAAACCTTGACGCTCAGGATGTCGAACTGCTTCACCCAGAGCCTCTTGATCTTGGTCGCCTGGGCCTTCCTAACGTTGGATCCGTCCTCGACGTCCATGTGGGTGACGCAGGCCCTTCTTCCGTCGTCGAGAAAGAACTCGTCGTCGATGGCGATGACCTCGTTGCTCTCGAGAGTGGTCGTGGTGTGCTCGGATTCCTCTCCGTCGCTGAATATGACGGGAACCTCGAGGAGCTCGGGGATCCTCACGGTCTCCGAGGTCACACGTCCGCATTCGTTGCATCTGAAGGTCCCCTCTATGGTGGCCTTCCCCATCTTGCCTTTGAGTATCTGGTGCTCGGTATAGTCGTCGCATACCGGGCATTCGTAGTACAACGTGTCAGGCATAGGTCTCTGAATCATGCTAATCACCTGTCCGTCATAAACGGGAACCCATGCCCCGGAATGACTACCTGAGCGTATTGCGAGATGTTCTTAATACTTTGCAGAGCGAGGACGGGATCGGTGTTGAGCCTGGGCGGGACCATCTTCCTGAAATTGTCCTCCAGGGGTATCGCATCGCCGGCGACGACGTAGCGCCTGTCCGCGTCGACGAACACGGAGCAGTGCTCGGGGCAGTGCCCGGGGGTGTGGACCATGCGGACCCCGTCGCAGATCTTCTTCTCCTCCCCCTCGACGATGATCGCTCCCGGGATCTCGACATCGGCGCCGGAATGGATGTACACCCTGGCCTTCTGGTAGAGGTCGAGGTTCTCGATATGGTCGCGATGGGCATGGGTGAGGATCACGGTGTCCACGTCCTTGGGGAAGACGCCGATCTGCTTGAAGGAGGTCCTCACCGCGGGCCTCATGTACTTCGTGCTGGGATCCACTACGATCGTGCGGCTCCCGGAACGGATGAGGACCGAGGTCGAATCGGCTTTCAGGATGTTGCCTCCGTCGTTGCGGATCAGGTCTCCGACCGCGAGGATGTCCAGCTGAATCATGATGAAAACCATCCCGAACGGGATATTTACCTATTATTATGAGGGAGCCCGAAGGAAACCAGAACATTATACATCCACGCAACGCCATCCAGAACCCATGGGCGCCTCGGCTGAGAAGGACCTCGGAACCATGCTCGGCGATCCGAGGAAGGCAGTGCGGGCGATGTCCGTGCCCCTGATAGTCTCGTACATAGTGGTACAGGCCAACAGCTTCGCCGACGCGTCCTGGTGCTCCGGGCTGGGGATAGACGCCAGCTCAGCGGTGGCGGCCATATGCCCCATCTACTGGATCCTGAACGGGTTCGGGACCGGCATCGGAGTGGGGGCGTCCGCGGTCATATCGAGACGTCTGGCTCTGGACATGAAAGGGCGGGCGGAGAGCGCGGCGATGCATGCCATCCTGCTCTCCATCCTCATCTCCCTGGTCAGCCTGCCGATAATGCTCCTGCTGTTGGATCCGTGCATCTCGTGGCTGGGAGCGGACGACATACGCGCGGAATGCCAGGACTACATCCTGCCGGTGATACTCCTCTGCCCGTTCAACGTCCTCTGCGGGACCCTGGCCGGAACGCTTAGGGGCGAGGGGGCGGCCAAGAAGACCATGCTGATGACGTCCGCCGCGGCCATCACCAACATGGTTATGGACCCGATCCTCATCTACACCCTGGACATGGGCCTCTTCGGAGCCGGACTGGCCACCGCTGTTTCCTCGGGGGTGTCCTGCGCCATGTGCGCCTTCTGGTACCTCCGCGGAAGCCTCGTCCTCCGCCCCAGACGCACCGGGTTCTCCAAGGCGGACGCCTACGAGGTCATGCTCGCCGGAGCCCCGCGTTCAGCGGAGTACTTCATGGTCTACCTCATGGCAATGATCCAGAGGGTCCTGATCATCGCCGGCACCGACACCACCACGGTCGCGTACTACTCCATGACATGGATGTACGTCAGCCTGGCGCAGGTCATCTCGATGGCCGTGGGGGCCGCCCTCGTGCCGATCTGCTCAGCAGCATTGGCTCGGAAGGACACCGCCAAGGCCGACGTGGCATTCCGCTATGCCAGCAGGATATGCGTCATATCGATGGCCGTGATCGGGATAGCCCTGTTCGTCGGTGCCGAGTACGCCGTGATGCCGTTCACCTACTCCGAGTCCATGGCCCCTCTCCGTCCGGAGTTCGCCTGGGCGCTGAGGGTGTACTGCACGTTCATCCCGGTCATCGGGCTGATCGACACAGGCTCTTCGCTGCTCCAGGCGATGGGCAAGCCGAACATCTCCCTGACGTCGTCGTTCGTCAGGAACGTAATAATCATCGTCCTGCTGGCTATATGCGCCGGAGTGTCCGTCCATGCGGTGTTCTACACCCTCGCGGTATCGGAGCTCCTCGGAGCGGCCCTGATGTTCGTCCCCGCCTGGCTCCTGTTCGAGGAGTACAAGAGGGCGGGAAGGCTTCGGCGCAGAGCCTGACGATACGGTTATAACCGCTCTCTACGTGGCTCCAGCATGGAATACCGGCCCGACATATGCATCCAGGAAGACCCTGACGTCTATCCTCCCTCCGACGACAGCATACTCCTGATAGAGTCGCTGGACGTCAAGCAAGGGGAGAAGGTCCTGGAGGTGGGATGCGGCTCCGGCATCGTGTCGATCCATTGCGCCCTGAACGGATGCGCCGTCACATCCGGCGACATAAATCCCAAGGCTGTGGAGCTCACCAGGAGGAACTTCGAGGCCAACCGCCTGTCCTCCGACGTGGTCGAGACGGACGTCTACAGCGCCATAGAGGGAAGATTCGACACCATCGTCTTCAACCTCCCCTACCTCCCGGTCGACGAGGAAGGCCTGCTGGCGAAGGCGTGGTCCGGAGGTCCCGACGGCCTTGGACCCCTTCCAAAGCTCCTGGAGGGGGCTCCTGAGCATCTGAACGAGGGCGGAAGAGTGGTAGTGGTGGTCTCCTCCCTCATGGATGGGGCCGCACTCCACGAGCTCCTGGACCAATACGACTACAGGGTCATCGGCGAGAGCAGGATGTTCTTCGAGAAGCTCTCCGTGGTGGAAATAAGGGATTTCCCTTACATCTGACCGCAGATTTCATAGTGAGAAATCGCGCTTCCTCTTCTCATATGTACACCGAAGACGAGAAGAAGCCCTACAGAACCATCAGGATCCAGAAGAGGTCCACGGTGAGCGCCCCTGCCGACATCACCGTCGTCAACGCCGACATAAGCGGAGTCAACGCGACCTTCGAAGGAGCCATGAAAGCCCTCGCGAGATGCACCAAGCAGGTGAGGGACGCCATCCAGAAGGCCGGGATCCCCAGAGAGGACCTCAGATCCTCCCAGCTGTCCATCGAACAGAACTACAGGGAAGAGAAGATCGGCGAGGACAAGCATGGGAACGACAAGTTCAGAAGGGTCCCGGACGGCTTCCTGTACAGGCAGAACATCAAGTTCGAGTTCCCCAACGATAACGACAAGCTCTCAGCAGCCATCGAGAACATAATGGCCACCGATGTCGAGCCGAAGGTGGTGTTCTATTTCAAGAGCAGCAGCGAGGAAGAGATGAAGAACAAGGCCCTCGCCAAGGCCACCGCCGATGCCCGCAGGGAAGCTGAGATCGTCATGGAGGCCGCAGGGACCAAGCTAGGGAGGCTCATCAACGCCCAAGTCGGAGAACCTTCGTTCGATCACGGCTTCAGGAACGAGGTCATGTTCGAAAGAAAAGCGAAGGATTGCGCGAGTATCGAGTTCGACCCCGAGGACATCGACTTCGAAGAGGGGATAACCCTCGAGTGGGAGATCGAGGACTGACCGATATTCCGGATAGCTTGACTGACAACGCTAGAACGAAATACACACCCGAAGATACATGCGCGTCTTCATCAGACCTTGAGAGTTCAAAAGAGGGGAGAGAATGTTCGATCTCGGCAAAGCCATATTCGATGCGATAAACACCGTCGCCAACGAGGTGCAGAAACAGCAGAACCTGCAGAAGCAGAGACAAGCCCAGGAAGCGGAGGAAGAGCTGCCCAAGCACATGGCGCCGGAATCGAGCTCCGCGAAGAAGACCGCCAGCTCGCAGCCGGCGGCGTCCAAGGTGGACTCGTCGGATTTCAACACCGGCGTCAGGTACACGCCCAGCCTGGACTTCAACAGGGTCTGGCGCTTCAACCGCACCCTTCTGTCCAAGCAGGACCAGAGCCTCTACGACGCCATCCAGGCGGCGACCACGAACTGCATCCCCTCCGTCAGGATCAGGTGCAGCAGCACCCCCGACCCGAACCACCTCATGCAGGTGACCCTGGCCCTCATAGAGGACGACCCCTCCCTGTTCTACATAGACTCCGGGATAACCGTCAGGACCCAGGGCGACCTCGCCGAGATCCAGTTCAAGTACAACCGCTACCTGGACCAGAAGGACAGGTACTACGAGCAGATGAAGAACGTGGCCAGGAAGGTATACGAGTCCAGGGTCAAGAGATGCTCCACGGTATACGAAGCCGAGCTGGCCATCCACGACTACCTCACCGAGAATGTGACCTACGACAACTCGGACGACGTCGGAGCCCACAGCCCTGTCGGACCCCTCCTGACCAACAAAGGCGTATGCGAAGGGATCTCCGAGGCGTTCTGCTTCATAGCCTGCGCCTGCGGGATAAAGACCTCGATGATCTCCGGGATGATGAACAAGGAGAGGCACCGCTGGAATCTCGTGGAAATAGGCGGCAAGAAGTACCACCTCGACGTGACGTCCGACCTCAGCGGCATGCATGCGTTCTTCAACTGCAACGACGCCAAGATCCGCCAGACCCACTCCTTCGAGAAGAACAGCAACTGCCGCTCCATGGACATGAACTACTACAGCGTCAACGGAGCGAACTTCTCCAGCCTCAACGACGCTGCGGGATTCCTCCGCGACAACGCGGCGAACGCCCCCAAGACCTTCGAGTTCATGCTCGACAGCGCAGCCGACCCTCAGATGATCGGAAAAGCCATCCAGAGCGGCCTCAGGAGGAACGCCTCCATCAAGATAACATCCAGCAACAACGGATGCTACAGGGTCATCATCAAGTGATTCTTAAAACGGGATCCCGGGGCGTGCTTCTGCCCCGGATTCCCTTCAATCTGTTTCAGGAACGGGTTTGATGCTCTTCTCGCCGACTAGGTCCTTGCCGCGAGGCGCGGAAGGGGCCTTCGCCTTCTTATCCCCGGGATACTTCCTGTCGTACAGGAGAGCGGCCAGGAGCACGACGAAGCACGAGCCTGCGTTGTGCACCAGAGCGCCGGTGGTCGGGTTGAGGACCCCCGTCACAGAGGCTATGATGGCGAAGAAGTTGATCGTCATCGAGATGGTGATTGCGACCCTTATCGTCTTCACGGCGGCGTTGGAGAGCCACTTCAGGTACGGGACCTTGGTGATGTCATCCGTCATCAATGCCACATCCGCAGCCTCGACCGCGATGTCGCTTCCCATGGCTCCCATGGCCACCCCGACATCCGCCGCCTTCAGGGCAGGAGCATCGTTCACTCCGTCTCCAATCATGCACACCTTGGATCCGGACTTCATCTCGGAGATGCTGGAGAGCTTGTCCTCGGGGAGAAGCTCCGCCCTCACCTCCGTCACTCCTGCCTTCGAAGCGAAATAGTCGGCGGCCTCGCGGTGGTCTCCGGTGAGGAGGACCGTCTTGACGCCCATTCCGTTGAGCTCGGAGATGACCTCCTTGGCTTCGGGACGAAGGACATCCGAAAGACCCAGGACCCCTACAGTCCTGCCTTCGGATTGCACCACGACCGAAGCCTTCCCCTCCGACCTCATGGTAGAGAAGACCGACTCGACCTCTGCGGGAACCTTGTCCCCGTACACGAACGCGGGGTTGCCCACGACGCACTTGGACCCGTTCACGACGGCTTCCACGCCCTTTCCGGCGGACATCTTGAAGCCCTCGCAATCGGGGATCGTCTTTCCGCGCTTCTCGGCCTCCGCGACTATGGCCTTTCCCATCGGGTGCTCGCTCCTGCGCTCGACGGAAGCGGCGATAGTCAGAAGCTCGTCCTCGGCGACTCCGCCCATAGGGACGATGTCGCTGACCTCCAGACGCCCGTAGGTCAGGGTTCCGGTCTTATCGAAGGCTATCGTGTCGACCGCACCCATGTTCTCCAGGGCCACTCCCGACTTTATGATGACACCATGCTTGGTCGCCTGGCCTATCGCAGCCATTATAGCGGTCGGAGTGGCCAGGATCAGAGCGCAGGGACAGAACACGACCAGAACGGTGACCGCACGGACTATCTCGCCGGTCACGAAATACGCGGCAACGGCTATCAGCGCGGCCACAGGCACCAGCCAGCTGGCCCACTTGTCGGCGATGCGCTGGGTGTGGGCCTGGTTCTTGTCGGCGTCCTCGACCATGCGGATGAGCTTCTGCAGAGAGCTGTCCTCCCCTTCCTTGGTGGCTTCGATGTCCACCGATCCAAAGCGGTTGACGGTCCCGCTGAACACCTGGTCTCCGGGAGCCTTGTCGACAGGAAGGCTCTCGCCGGTCATGACGGACTGGTCCATGGTGGTCTCTCCTGAGAGAACCTTTCCGTCAACAGGGACAGTCTCTCCAGGAACGATGCGTATGATGTCCCCGATGCGGACCTCCGTCACCGGGATCACGTTCTCCTTTCCGTCCTCTATCCTTCTTGCGGTCTCGGGAACCAGCGCGATGAGGTTCTTGAGGCCTTTCTTGGCCCTCTCGGTGGTCATATCCTCGAGGATCGCTCCGATCTCCATGATGAAAGCGACCTCTCCGGCAGCGAACAGGTCACCAATGAAGATGGCCGCGAACATCGCTATGGTGATGAGAAGCGCCGAGGAGATCTTGCTTATCCCCTTGTTGTAGATGATACGCCACACCGATAGGTACAGCAGAGGTATTCCGCAGATGAACACGCACACCCAGGCTAGCAGCTCCCCTTCGGGATACCCGATGCGCGGAAGCACGAACGAAGCGACCAGGAAGATTCCCCCGATGATGGTCATCGGAAGACCTGCCAACAGGTCGTTGAAGCGTTTTATCGCCGACATAATGGACACATGTCATTAGACGTATAAATAATGAACACTATGTTCAGTAACTTATATTGAATTCAATATCTCCACCAATTATCCGTATGCATGCCGTAGATTCCGCAACCACGTGCTGAAAAAGAGAAAAGTGTAATATCATCCACCCGATACCTGTCATGTGGACCGCCGTCAGACGAAAACCAGAAAAGCTGTTTTCCAAGCTTTCGTAGAGCTCCTGGAGGAGAAGGGCTACCCCGCCATCACCATCCAGGACATCATAGACCGGGCGGACATCGGCAGAAGCACGTTCTACTCCCACTTCGAGACGAAGGACGACCTTCTGAACGTTCTATGCGAGAACATCTTCGACCATGCCTTCTCCAGGAACCACGAGAAGGAGAACACCCACGACTTCACCGGAAGGATGGACCTCAAAGGAGAGCTCGCCCACATCCTCTACCACCTGAGCGACAGCCAAGGGTACGTGAAAGGGATAATGGCCAGCGAGAGCGGGGACGTATTCATGCGCTACTTCAAAGACCATCTCCGCGAGGTCTTCGCCAGGGAGAAGCATCCCTGCTCGTACGGGATCCCCCCGGACTACGCCGTGGAGCACAGCGTATGCTGGTTCGCGGAGACGGTTCGCTGGTGGATGGAAGCCAACAGGGTGGAGAAGTATTCGCCCGAAGAAGTGGTCGAGTTCTTCTGGCACTACATGGACGGCCCTGAGTGAGCCAACACTCGAACCATAAAAGGCAGCCATCATCTTTCATAGCAATCCAATGTGCAGCATCAGCTCAATTCGAAGCAATGACGTCCAAAAGAAAACATGATAATAACGGTGGTAGCCGCGATAATCCTGGCTGCCCCATTCTTGGTCGACGACGAAGGCGACGACTCTGCCACGGACGTCCCGACCTCCGATGTCCCTCCTCCAGCCAAGCGGACAAGGGTATCGTGACATCCGTCGAGTACCAGAACCCGAGAACGGAACCGAGGTGTGATCCATCAGCAAGGTCGTAGATTACAGAGGATGCCGCACAATCATGCTGGGCACCCCTGCCTCCATAGTAATCGAAGAGAGGAATAGCTACGCCGAGAACGAGACCGTCTATTTCCTGTCGCCAGACATCGGTCTCAGCAAGGATCCAGCCAAGACCGTGGGATGCCCTCTGTACGGAAGCTGCGTCGTGAACGAGGGCGACAGCTCCAACATCGAGCGTCCACTGTCGAAGCCTGAAAGATGATCGAGTAGGGTCCGATGAGCATGGCTCATCGGTTGCCCTCTCACACCACCGTACGTACTTCTCGTATACGGCGGTTCGTCAGTCTGACATGTGTGTCCTCATACATCTTGAGCATCGGCGGAAAA
>SUSZ01000054.1 GCA_015063165.1 Thermoplasmata archaeon | reverse complement strand
CCAGAAGGCCTCGGGATTCCTCGCGCTCATGGGCATACCCAAATCCACCCTCTTCTCGGGCGGGGTGCGAGGTCAGCCAGCCCGATTAAATCACCCATCCAAAAGTCAAGGGTGCGGAATGACTGTTATGACGAAGTTGCAGAGTTATATCGGGATGAGGCCGAACACGGAAATCCTGTAGCACAGTGGAAACTCGGCTTATTGTACGAGGAAGGCAAAGGTGTTCCACAGTCTTGTGAGGATGCGTTCGAGTGGTACTGGTTGGCGGCTAAACAGGGGAACATAGATGCTCAATGGAAGATAGGTTGGATGCATGAGAGGGGTATTGGAGCCATGCAGTCCTATGAGGAGGCCGCATACTGGTATCGTAAAGCAGCGGACTGGGGGCATATCATGGCACAGTGCTATCTGGGGCAGTTGTTTGACAATGGGCGTGGGGTGCCACAATCAGATTCTGAAGCGGTAATGTGGTACAGCAGGGCAGCTGAACAGGGTAGCGACAGAGCATTGTACTATCTTGGCGTAATGTATGAAGAAGGCCGGGGGTTCAACAGTCAGAACGTGATGCGGTGCAGTATTATAAGTTAGCAGTAAAATTGGGAAACCCTGAAGCACAGATCTGTCTTGAACGTTTGTTCAATGATGTAGAAGATGTTTTGAAAACAGATATCGAGGTTCTTTGGACGATAAAAGACGCTGAACGTGGAGATCCAGATTCGCAGTTCGTTCTAGGAAACATGTATAAAGATGGCGATTGGGTGCGCCAATCTTACTCAAAATCTTTAGCATGGTATAAAAATGCCGCAGAGCAAGGACATTCTGATGCACAATACGCTCTTGGGCTAATGTTCGAAAATGGAAAAGGTACATGGAGATCGTATAAGGAAGCTGCAAGGTGGTACAGAATGGCAGCTGAAAAAGAAAATATGGAGGCACAATACAAACTGGGCGTATTTTCATATACAGGTAAAGGTGGACCAAAAGATTATGACGACGCGGAGATGTGGTTTGAGCTTTCCGCTTACCAAGGACATGCTGGCGCGTGCAATTATCTTGGTGATATATATTCCCTAGGGGAATTGGGATATACGTTATACAAGAAGGCTTTCTGGTGGTACAAGAAGGCAGCGGAACAAGGCCATGTCGAATCCCAGTATAAACTTGGTCTTTTATACGATGAAGGCAAGGGGGTTTCGCAATCGTATGTCGAGGCAGCTAAATGGTACGGGCTGGCAGCGGAACAAGGTTGTGCCAAAGCTCAGTTTAAGCTCGGCGAATTATATTCGTTTGGGGAAGGGGTCGTACAGTCTCATTCGGAGGCGTTCAAATTCTACAAACTGGCTTCCTCTCAAGGGAATGTTGATGCACAGAACAGCCTTGGTGTTGCATATTATATGGGAGAGGGGGTTCAGCAGTCATATTGGGAAGCAGTCAAATATTTCAGACTGGCTGCTGAGAAGGGTAATGTTTACGCTCAATACAATCTGGGATTAGCTTATCATTATGGTAAAGGTGTTGAGCAGTCTGACTATTACGCTCGTATATGGTATACGAAGGCTGCTGGCCAAGGATTTGAGGAGGCCAAAAAGGCTCTGAAAGAGCTATGATTTTAAAACTAGTTCACAAGGGATAACTAGGTACATAATTGTAAAGATTCTATTTTTATCCGTATATTTTTTTATGATAATTGGTTAATTTTTTGATTAATTATAGCGGGAACTCGTTTATGGTAGGTTGTGATCCTTTACGATTAATATTCTTATTTGTACAATTGTATAATTGTTGTGTTCTCTAATTAGAGTGGCTACCATATTATGCCAATTAAAAATTTGTTTTGGATATAATATGGGGCGAAATAGCAATAAATGTAATGGATTTATAATGAAAATGTATTATTATAACTAATACTCAGATTTGACTACATATAAATACGCTGTTAAGGATCATCACAGTTGTGGGATCTATTTGGAATTGAATAACCTTAGCCAGGGTGTAATTATTCAAGAAGGTTTTTTTGATTTTTTAGATAAGATCAAAAATGGATCGAAAATACCAGATAAACCCGATCCTTATGTTCCGGAAATAGTAACGGATAACTATGGAGCTTCGCATAAAATAGCCTTATTAGAAAAAAATGAAGTTTACGATTTGGACGTGCAGAATGGATGTGCAAGTGCTAATAAGGAGTCTATCATTGCCGCCTATGATGAGGCGATCAATAGATATTCAGCATTAGAAGGCAAAGTTGCTTACGTGTCCCATTCATTGGTGTACTTGTATGAGGGGAATTACTACCCCACCAATAAACTAACTCTGTTATTTGCAACAAAGTCTGAGGACATTGCCAATAACAATGACAAAATAATTTTTGCTGGTCAATGGGATGTTGAAACTCATTTGAACGTGGAGATCTCCAAGCAAAAAAGAGAGTTTATTGCAGAGTTTATTCAGAACGATTCTCTTCTTTTGATTGATGGGCCTTTCTTAGCAGGGGACGGGATGGCTGTTTTCAAAGGGATTATTAAGGAATGCTTCCTTGATCGTGGCGTTATTTCTGTATTTGTGGTTAAGAACAGTTATAGCTCTCTGGTGACAGATTGTATCCCAGAATTGAAGGGAAAGTACAATTCTGATTTGCACTGGAGTAATACAATTCTAAAACCAGGTCAAAGGACTAGGTTTTACAAGTACACGGACCAGAAATCTAGTGACAATAGCAAAGTATTTTGCTACCTGAAATTCAGAGAAGGGTCAAGTCCCATTCGTATAGAGATACCCACTCCTGTTTTTGAAGCAAATGTTAGAAAAATTAACACAGTAATGGACATGATTTATTACTTTATTCTTGTCCAAGGAAATTATAAGAATCCTCAGGCAAGGCCTATTGCAATTGCTGAAATGTTTGCAAGAGAAACGCTCAATTTAATCAATTTTAACAAAGAAATGAAAGTTTCACATTTAACATCAACAATGAATCAGGAAAGGGGAATGGATTTTAATGACTGATAGATTGAACAGATGGACAGTATGGAAAGCAGATGGTAACAAGATCCTGTTGATATCCAAAACAGGCACCAGAGGAATGATACCGAAAGGTGCGTATTTGACCATTGAGGATGATGATGTAAAATTCATTTTAAGAGTTGATGATTCTAGGCAGTCTGAACCTTTTGAGCCATCCCCTTTGATTTCAGACATGAACTTAGAGTCGCTAAGTGCAGATTGTAAATGTAAAAATATAGTGACAGCAAGTCGTGTTAAAACAATCGTCAGCGGTGACGAAGACCTGGTATACTATATTAGGCCATTATTGGAGGCAAGGAGGGCCACTCAAGAAGAAATTGATGATGCCATGGGTGCCGACATTAATTCAAAAGGCCCTAAGGTATTTGTTTCTACTATTTTTGCCAATGAAAATAAGATTCTCAGAGATGAGGGCGGACATATGATAAACATTCGCATCCCAGAGGATTTTTATTATTACCAAACAGTCATTTGTGGCAAGACTGGCAGTGGAAAAACTGTTGCAATGAAGTATTTGGCACAAAATTTCGTAGAAGAAGTTGGGGGCGCAGTCCTTGCGATTAACGTCAAAGAGAAAGATCTTCTCAAGATGGACAAGCCCAGTGTAACCTCAAGTTCTCAGGTCATTAAAGAATGGAAAGAATTGGGAGGGGAAGCACATGGGATTGAGCAGTTCTCTGTATTTTATCCCAAATCGAACTCGGGCGATAGGCGTTATAGGGATTTGGAGGCTGTTTCAACGCCAATTTCTTTACGCGTTTCTGATATGGAGCCGGAAGCGTTAATGGGGATTGTTAAAAATCTTTCTGATCGGGCAGCTCAGGCTTTACCTGATATATTCAGGGCTTGGAAAAACGATCTTAGAAGATCAAAGAGTAAAATCGATTTCAAGTCTTTTTTGGATTATATGAACGATGGTGAGGAAGATCGTAAATACGACACAATGGACTCTGTCGGTACTAAATCTACGATAACTTTGTTTCCCGGGACGCTTACCAATATGTTGAACGCGCTTAGGTCTGCTTCGAAATATTTTGATGAAGACGGGTATATGTTGGAAGCCGACGACATAATGGTCGAAGGGAAGATGAGTGTTATAGATGTGGTTGCAGACGTTGATTTTGGATCTCTTTGTCTTAGAGATATTTTAAGCAAGATCGTAAGATACAAAAATGATGTTGGATCCAAATCTGTTCCTTTACTGATTATTATCGACGAAGTGCATCAGTTTTACAAGGGTGATGATTCAAAAGAAGCTCTTGGTGATCTGGCATTGATCTGCCGTACTGGAAGAGCAATGAAGATGGGCGTTATTTTTGCATCACAGAATCCAAGCGATATGCCATCTGGTATTTCTTCCGTAGTAAATTCAAAGATATATTTCAGGACAGACGTTCAAGGAATTAGAGATATAGGATCGAAAATAACCGCGGATGAAATGGAAGGTCTAGGCATTGGATTTGGTGTTGCTTCTATTTTCGGAACTCCAAAGTTAAAGGTTTTGAAATTCCCACTTTCTTATGCTGGTGATGGATGTGATTGATGGAGATTCCAATTTTTTGGTGAATTACGATGATGAACTAAAAAATTAGATTGTAAGTTTAGTAATTGAAAACAAATTGACTGATGATGAAATAATACAGTATCTTGTTAAATGTATGAAATCTAAGAAGGTGTTCAAGTGATCGAATACGACTATGTTTTCAAAAGAAACGAAGGCATTGGCATTCGTGAATACAAGCCGTCATTCGATAGAGGGTTTCCTAACATTGTGCAATTAAAAGGACGTAACTCTTGTGGAAAAAGCACCTTGATGAATTTGATTGCATTGTCTTTTTATGGACTCGACAGTAATTATGTTTCAGATAGTTTAAAGAAAAAATTGGAATACATATCCAAATCTGAAAGGATAGATGTTGATTTTGATATCGTTTTGTCGAACAATTCGGGACATATTTTAAAATCTAGTATAACGTTTCATAATTACATTAACTAATTAGACAGTAATCTCGTCCATCTTGTAGGTCCATCTGAATACCACCGGCTCCTGGTTGACCTGGTCGATATACCGGTAGATCCTTTCGATGAGCTCTTCCTTCGAGCTGACGCGTATGCCTCTGAGAAGCGTTCTGGCCATCTTCCCGAAGAAGGACTCCACTATGTTCAGCCAGGATCCGTGCTTGGGCGTGAAGACGAACACGAATCTGTTCGGCCTCGTATCCAGGTATTGCATGACCTCTT
Organism: Thermoplasmata archaeon; assembly: GCA_015063165.1. Classification (GTDB taxonomy): domain Archaea; phylum Thermoplasmatota; class Thermoplasmata; order Methanomassiliicoccales; family Methanomethylophilaceae; genus Methanoprimaticola. The sequence continues at coordinate 1,179 of SUSZ01000054.1, read as the reverse complement.
TGGAGGTGTGCGCCTTGAAATTGTCCAGAACGAGGCGGATGCGCTCCGCATCCGCATACTTCTCGTCCACGATCTTCAGGAACTCTATGAAATCGGAGCTCTTGTGGGTCTCGCTGACCAGCGGCACTATCTGCCCGCTCACGAGATCCAGCCCTGCCAGCAGGCTGACCGTCCCATGCCTCACGTATTCCGAATCGCGCCCAACGAACCCATGGCCTCCGGACACTGGCCGGTCGTCAACGGTGTTCCCTACCGCCTGAATGCCCGGCTTCTCATCGAAGGACAGGGTCACCAATCCCGTGTCCTCCTCGGAATTCACCCCCATCTGGATCTCCTTGTACACCATGAGGACCTCCTTCATCTTCTCGGCGAACTCTGGGTCGCGTTTCTCGAGGTAGTAGCGGATGCGGAAGGGCTTGATGTCGTCCTCGTCCAGGAACTTCCAGACCATGGACTTGTTTATGTTGGCAAGATTGGGATAGCCGTCTTCGACGCAATGCTCGCGGATGTGCTTCGCGAGCTTGCTCTGGCTCCATAGCTCCTCCGGGTATCCGAATTCCGTGGGCTTGTAGCAGGCTATGTGCTTGACGTACGCCTTGTCATCGTCGGTGATCGTGGCGACCTTTCCGCTGCGCGGAAGGTCGTCCAAGGAAGCCAAAGGGCCGATAGACATGCATTTGTTGACGAGCTTCGATATAGCTACCGTGCTGAGCCCGACCTCTTCGGCGATGTGTTTGTTCGGTGTGCCGTCTTCGTACATGAGCAGAGCCCTCGCACGCTGCCTATGAGCCGCGGGCTCCATCCTGCTGGACGCTATCCGCTGGAGCTCGTTGCGTTCTTCATTCGTGAACTGAAGACTCTTCGTTCTCGGTCTTGCCATTTCGTACCACCATTCCTTTGGTACGAAATAGGACTATCGCTATATTAATTAATTTAATTTAGAAACGTTATACTAGTTTAAGAACAGAAATTCCTGGCAGTGGTAGACGGAAAATCGCAGTTGAGGAATCTACCGATTCAGGAGCGCATTTTCAAAAAATAACAAAAGAATCATGGTGATGTTATATTTTTTAGTTGATATTTTGTCTATAAAGAAAAGACATGACCTCGCCGATACTCCAAACATGATCTGTCAGACCAATTTCCATGGCAGGAGTTACAGCCTTGCGCTTTCCGTTG
>SUSZ01000046.1 GCA_015063165.1 Thermoplasmata archaeon | reverse complement strand
GAGACCCGGCTGGCCCATGACGAGACGGCTAAACGAACGGACGATCAGAAAGGACGGCGGTCGGTAGACATCCGTCCGCGACCGCATTCCGAACTATCGGCTCGGCTGAGGTTGTTACACACAGTCGTTGGCCATCAAAATGTTTTAATAATAGTTCTTCATTGGCGGACTTACAATAAGCCGCTGTAGCTCAGTAGGTAGAGCGTGTGACTGTTAATCACAAGGTCCTCGGTTCAAATCCGTGCGGCGGCGCCATCTCTTCTCAACTTTTGACCGTACATCTTCTATTCGGACATCCGTGTTCTCATCTTGCCCAATACGAAGCGCCTCGGAGTTGCGGATGGCAAGCATTCCATCCTTATGATACGACCAAAAACATGGGACGATCGCATCATGATTCTTTCGAAGGAAGAGAAGTGCGGATCCTCATGCAGGGCTTCGACCCATCTTCATCTAAAATGGTCCAACAATCGTCTTTCTGTCATAGGATGATCGTTTCCATCCAATCGAACACGCGTTCACATATGGTGGCGATGGTCCCCCATCCCTCCGGAGCCATGGAAAAGCATGGCCCTGCGGAAGCGCTCCTCGCCCATCCTCATACGGACAGCCTCCATGCGCTCGTCAGGATCGTCCGGAAGCCCGAGCTCCTCCGATATCCCGTCGATCAGCTTGTCCAGAATGGCCGACAGCTGCTCCTGCTCCTCACCGGTGAGCTCCTCGAACGCTTTAGGTACCTGATTCCTCTGGATCTCCACGCCGCGACCCTTCTCCGTGAGCCTGACTATGATCCTTCTCCTGTCGTCCTCCGCCTGCTCGCGGACGATGTATCCCTCCTCCTCCAGCCTCATCAGGGACTGGTTCAGGGACTGCTGCCTGATGCCTAGGATCATCGCCATGTCGGCCGAGGAAGCTTCGCCGGTCATCTTCAAAAAGGCCAGGACGCGTCCCTGTCCTGCCATGGGATCCATGCCGTCCTTCGTCTTCTCCGAGCGGTGGAGGCGCATGAGACGAGACACGTTCAACACCTTCATCGGCAGCTCCATGGAATCGAAATCGTCGCTCATCTTATCATCGCAGGAAGGGCTGGAAGCCGTATAAAATCTGTTACGGGCATCGAATTCTCCGAAAGAATGTGTTTGAAGACGAGCGGAATCCGATCATTATCCGCTCGTTTCCGAGGCTTCGGCGGACGGTCCGCCTTAGCCTCGCTCGCTGGACGTTCACATCGTCCTGGGGCCGTGGCAGGGACCGAATCCGTGTCCGTGGTGCGGGTTGCCGAACCCGTGGTACTACCCGACAGACGACCTCTGGCACATCGCCGCTCTGCGCTCCTTGGGATCCTCGGGGAGATCCAGCTCCTTCTCGAAACCCGCGTTGAGCTTGTCGAGGATCGATGCGAGCTGCCCGCGCTCCTCTTCGGTGAGGGCCCCGAACACCTTCGAAACCCTTCCCTCGGGCATGTTCTTCGGGTCCGCTCCCTTCTCGGTGAGCTTCACCCTGTCCAGACGCTTGTCCTCGCCCTGTTCGCGGGACACGAACCCTTCCTCGACGAGCTTCGAGAGGGTGTTCTCCATAGAACGGGGCCTGGCGCCGAGCACCATCGCCATGTCGCCCACGGGCGCCTCTCCTGCGAGCCTGAGGAACGCAAGCACGCGTCCGGGCGAAGCGGCGGGATCCATCTCCCTCATCCTCTCCTCATGGAGCATGCGCATCAGATGAGAGAGATGCATGGTTTTCATAGACAGCGCCTTAGAGCTAGTATTGTCGCACATTTCTTTACCTCCGAAAAGATATAACAGGTAGCTGATATAAAAATATTACAGTTACCTGTTGTTTATTGGGAACAAATTATCGGCTCACGAAAAAGCTATGTTGTGCCGAATCTTCGATAATTGCCGAGAGCTCTGACCCTTCGAAATGCGAACGACCAATGTTCAGGCTTCTCCGGCAGACCTTGCTCGTCCCAGGGAATAAAGCGGCATCAGAAGCCCCTTTTTCACGCTGACCGGCGGCTCGGCATCCTTTCGGATAGATCGACCATACGGCGGCAGACGGGGATCATTCTGATGCTCCGGGATCACGTCCAGGCATCGATTATAGCCTGTTGATACGATTCGATTATTGCTGAAACAGGCTCGGACATGCGATAACCGCGGTCCTTACGGCCTTTCCGTGGACTCCGACGGGGACTTCGCGAAAGGAGTCTCGGCGCCGCACTCGGGGCATCTCGTCTGACGGCCGTAGAACGCCCTTCCGCAAGCGCTGCATACGAACATCGGCTCCCCCTTGGCGGAAGGCCTCGAGAGCACGAGCATGACCAGAGAAGCCATCACAACTGCAATGCCTCCGACGATCGACACCCAGACGCCCGCTTCCGCGCTGACGGTCACGAAGGGGAGCTTGTAGTACTCCTGAGCTTCGACGCAGTATACCGAGAACATCGCCGAAAGTACTATGCTGGCTATCCCGAGGACGATCATGATTGCGGGGATGGCTCTTCCTGCGAACTTCAGGCTGAGCATGCCGGTGACGATAGCTGCGATTCCGACGATGAGAACGAGGTGGGGCGCATAGGCGTAGCCCTGGTCGTTGATCATGTTTGAGAGCAGGTCGAAGCCCGTACGGGTCCATCCGATGTAGCTGAACCATGCCATAAGGAGGCTCATTATCATCACTAGGCCCCCGACCATCAGCAGAATCGCCGATATCTTCTGACCATCCAGAGTCGAATTCATCCTGTTTCCCATCCTATTTGTTCGTCCTCAGACAGAAAACCATGCTGAGAAACTGAAGAGAGGATGTCTTGTTCTGTATATAACCATGTTCGGAACATTGCATCAAGCCGTTTCCTGCAAAGCCCCTTTCAAAAAGTTATATATCCGTCCTCGGGTTAATGCGACACGTTGGGCTCTTAGCTTAGCCAGGTAGAGCGCTCGGCTCATAACCGAGTGGCCGCCGGTTCGAACCCGGCAGGGCCCACCTTTTAACTTATTTTTCTCTGTCATTTGACTCATGCTTCAGACCCACTTTCTAGATTGCTGGCTATCTTCGAATCGCCTTGTTTTCTCCGAATTCCTTGTTTTTCCATTAAGGAGTGGGCCCGACATCCGGCGGATTCGGACCCACTCGGTTTCACTGCCCGAACCCCGGCGACCTCCCGCTGAGGATCCCGTGCACCTGGGAGAGCACATCCCTGTCGCGGTAGCTTGCGTAGTACTTCTGCGTGGTCTCCACCGAGTCGTGGCCCATGCAGTAGGAGACGTACTCGATCGGGACCCCCCTGTCGAGCATCCTCTGGCCGTAGGAGCGCCTGCCATCCTTGAGGACGAAGGTCTCCCCCAGGGCCTCGGCGACGTAGCCCTTGAAACGGCTCATGGACTGCTGGGAGACGAACTCGTGCCTCGACCTGAGGGGAGGGAAGAACGCCGAGGACTGCCTTCCGGCGAGCCTCAGCTTCTCCTCGCGCATCCTGACGTACTTCTCGATTATGTCCGAGACGCCGTCGTTGAGCGGAGCGCTCCTCTCGCGCCCCCACTTGCCCTCGCCCTTCACGTGCTTGATGTGGATGTAGGGCTCGGGCGCGAGGTGGTGGACGTCCTCGACGTATAGCTGCCTCGACTCCTGGGGCCTGAGGCCTCCGGCGCATCTGAGGATGATCGCGACGCATCCCTGGAGGATCTTCCAGTCGTCCGTGGAGCGGGCGAGCGCGTACACCTTCTCTATGGTCTCGTCCGGGAGCGGATCGAGCTTCCCGAAGTAGCTGCGGGGCTTCCTGTTGCCGTAGACGACCCTGTAGAGGTCCATGGCGTCGCTGCCGACATACCTCAGAAGGTCGCCTATGAGGGTCAGGTCCTTGCGTATGGTGGAGTCGCTGATACCATTGCTGCGCCTGAAGGACACGTAAGCGTTCACGTCCTCCTTGGTCATCTTCCTGGGGTTGCAGGTGGAGATCTTCTTCTCCTCGCTGAGGCTGTACAAGATCTTGGAGAAGTTGTACAGCTTCCTCCTCTTCTCCTGGAACGTGCTCTCCTTGTAGTTGCCCCTGATCTCCTCGAGGTACCTTTCGGAGTCGGTGCGGAACTGGTTCTTGCTCATGCACCGAACCCCCTGAATGATCTGGATCCCGATGGGAGGCACATCTGCCTGGAGATCTTCCTGCTCTCATTGAGGCGGCAGGCCAACAGGATGAGGAACTGCATCTCCGTCTTCTTCATGCTGAACGTATTATCTGATAATTCGCCCTTGTTCTCTCTGTAATAGCCTCTGATCCCGTCCACATATCTCTTGGCATTCGCGCGGAGCATCTCTTCGCTTACCGCGGACCCTCTGGACACTGCTGCTGGCTTCTCAATTCTTATTTCGGGCGTCGTTTGTTCGGTACGTTCGTCGTGAGCGCCGAATCCGGATGCGGACATGCCGCAGGTACCGCCGGACGCGACGCTGCAGCGCCTTGCTGCGTGCTTGTTTGCGTATACTTTTGCCATTTCTAACCTCCTCCTCGAAACGGCCTTGACCGCTGCGAGGAAGCAGTTTCTTGATGGGGCTCTTGGAGGAACGCCATCGGGAACAGCATTGCGACCTCGGTATATAATTATGTTGTTTAACTCATTTAGAATAATTAAACAATTGTACAAATCCAATAATTCGAGCTATCATATGCTCGATCCGGAAAACGAATGCTTCTGTTGTTCGACCTAAACAAACAAATCCTTCGGCTGACCCACTCCGGACAACTGCTTATATCCGGAAAATGATTGGACAGACATGATTCCAGCACCGGGAAGAGAGCCGACGGAGAAGAAACTGATCAACTTACCGGACAAGCTCGTAGAGGAAATAGACAGGTGGGCGATCGGGATGTTCAGCAGCAGGGCCGAGTTCCTGGACGAGGCCATACGCACGTTCACCCGCGACAGGCTTTTCAGCGACAGGAAGACCATTGTGAAGCTCCAGAAGGAGTACGCAGGAGAAGCACTGGGCGTCGAAGCCCTGAAGAAGTCATGGGAGAGCATCTGGAAGCTGACCGAGAAGACCTGGAAGTACGAGTCCACCACCTACACCCCGATGACGATCTACATAACAAAATACCAGATGAAGGTCATCAGCAACTGCTTCATATTCCCAGAGGGGCCGCTAAAGAACATCCAGGACTACGCACGCCTCGCCGCCGCCGTCCATGTGGACACCATCATCGAAGAAAGAGAGTACGCGAAGCTCATCGATGAAAACCGGGCCCGGCGAACAAAATAAAACCCGGGCTTGACAGTTTAGGTCGCTTCTCGACCACAGGGTATCTGCGCGTCTCCGACCCCCACCTTCCCACGAAGCGGTCGTACTGGGACGGGTCGGTCTCCTCGAGTATCGCTATGACGTGCATGCCGCTTTCGCTCACAAAACGATAGCAGTCCTTGACGGTCATCTGATATCCTATCGCACGGTCGTCGGCCATGCGCTTGCGATCCACCCCGAGGGGGGCATATGCCCACTCGTCTTCCATCTGGCTCTTCTTCCTGTCGAAGACGTCGACGGTCCGGACGGCCACACCTTTGGAGACCAGGGCCATATGGACTATCGGGATCCTGCCTGCGGCCGCCTCCTTGCCCAGCATCATGTATGCCTGGTATGCCTCGCTCTCCACCTCGAATCTCGTGATTGCCGCGGTCTGCGGAGGCTTCTTCTTGAAGAGACCTATGCTCATGCCATATGCGGATGGCATCGGGAGATATCAACCTCTCTGGCCCCGAGAGAACGCCTGCAAGGCGGAAAGGACGTCTCAGGTATTGCAAGAAAAAGCGATGCGGCTCGGGAAAGCCGCGAGCATGGCAACATCGCAGCATGTCACTGCCTGGACCGTGCTGTCTCTCGACATGCGGATTTAAACATCTATGACAATCTTTGAAATCAAAGCTCTGGAAATCCAGAAGCTGCGAGGTACCTGCATTCCTCCATTGGGAGTCTTACCTTGTTATACGTATTTGAAGCATGGATTTTGAAGAAACGTCCGTTCAGCAATCATCAACGATATATCATTCTCAGCAGATGTCGGCTTCATGGCGAAAAGGGTCCTTGGTATCATCATATGCCCGATGCTGGATGACAATCTCGTCTATAGTCTCAACAAGGATCCGGAGGAGAAGGACATCGTCCTTGCCGACTCTGGGAATCAGAGCCCTATCGCCAGGAAGTTGGAGAGGTTCGGAATTCCCTACCGCACATCCAGTTGGGATGACATAATTTCAGGGAAAACCGCACTCGATCGGAACAGATATTCTGTATTGGTGTACGCATTGAATCTCGGGCTCCATGCAAAACCCGATGTACTGAGGGACAGAGTGGAGAATCTCTCCAAGCAGATGCAGCCTGTCGTGGACGCCATAGGTTTCTACCTCGGGTCGTGCGGGAATGATAAATGGGACGTTCCTGCATGGTGCAGTAGCATGGGATTCAAACCGTCCGCAACATTCCGCGACCCGCAGAGGAACCCTTGTCCCGACTGTGTAGGCGTCAACATCGGCGGGGGCCCGAAATATCAGGATCTGTTGAAAAGGTATCCTAAGCACATCTATGTCTTCCCTGCATTCGCAGTGAACAAGGATGAATTCAATGAAGCCAACCGCATGGGGTCCGAAGAAGCCTTGGGCGGTCTGGAC
>SUSZ01000063.1 GCA_015063165.1 Thermoplasmata archaeon | reverse complement strand
TCCCTGGGCCATTTGACACTTACGAGAGTGATAGCGAAAGGACGCAGGAGACAGGCGATCTACAGCAATTGGGATTCTATCTCCGAGGAGATATTCGGCAATATCCGCGCGGATCTCGAAGGAAATCCGGCGATTCCGGTCTGAAATCGGACCGTGGGACCAGAAACAATCGTAAACGATGGTAGCGGATGCTATGAAAGCATCCAAGTGGCGAATAGGCCAGACCACGTTCAGCATTCACGATGTGGCGAGGTCAGGATCTACGAGGATCTGGACGCGGTCTTCACGACCATGGCGCCCTACATAATGGGCGCCGCCATGGCCTTGGCCATCAACCCCACCTCGCTGGACTTCCTCCATTACACCGTCGAAGGGTCCGTCATCAAGGAGAAGTACAAGCTGAGGGGGACCCTGTCGCCCACCTCCGCCGGCGATCTGACAGAGAAGCTCGGAGGGATGCTGACGACGATGGACAGGTTCTTCATGAAGCGCATCGAGAGGGCGTCCAGCGAGTTCTACTCGCTGGACCTCACCTCCGTCTCCACGTACTCGGACCTGCAAGGGTGGGCCCAGTGGGGCCACAACCGCGACGGGGAGGACCTCAGACAGACCAACATCGCCATGGTGACGGACTCCGAGGGCATCCCGGTGATGTTCCGCATGCTCCCCGGGAGCGTAGCGGACATGTCCGTGCTGAAGACGACGGTGGAGGACCTGAAGCGCATGGGATGCGAAGGGCGGCTCGTCATGGACAGGGGGTTCGAGAGCGCCGACAACCTCGCGGCGCTCCTGGACCTGGGGGTCAGGTTCACCATGCCCTCGAACGCCAGGGCGGAGCCCATCAAGAAGCTGATGTCCATGGCAGTGAAGGACATGGACAAGGCGTCCGCATTCATTTTCCACGAGGGCAGCCCTTACAAGGCCGCGGAATACGAGGTCGGGATCGCGGAGGTCGAGGGCAAGCACGAGTACGTGGTGAGGGTGCCGGTCAGCCACAAGGGCTCCAGGGAGAACAACGAGAGGTTCGACGCGTCCCCGAAGCTCAAGGCCTTCGTAGTGTTCGACCCGGAGAAGGCGGCCGCCGACATCAGGGGCATGATGTCGGCGATCCACGACGTCGAGCTGAAGCTGGAGAACACGAAGCACAGGGATCCCGCGGCGGTCTACAAGGCGCTTCCGCCGTTCGTCCGCAGATACCTGGACTACAGGGTGGACGGGGACGGCCTCATGCATATGGTCCGCAAGGGGAACGCCATGACGTTCGCGGACAACCGCGCGGGCATGTTCGTCATGCTGTCCTCGTCGGATGCGACCTGGGAGCAGACGATGGCCGCATACGACGTGAGGGACTGGGTGGAGAAGGCCTTCGACGTCTACAAGAACGATCTGGACGGCAGGAGGACGAGGACGGGCATCGAGGAGAGGGCCAGAGGCCGGCTGTTCGTCAAGTTCGTCGCGCTGATGATGAGGGTCCGCATCAGGAGCATCCTCAGGAAGCATGACGAGGACGTGCTGAGGACCAGGGAGAAGAAGGACTCCGTCAACGGCATGTCGGTAGACGAGGTCATGCTGTCCCTCGGCACCCTGATGGCCGTAGGCAGCACTGGCGACTGGAGGCTCACGGCCGTCACGAAAAACGTGAGGGAGATCTTCCGGCTCTTCGGGCTCGAAGAGCCGGAGAGCGGGAAGATCGTGCTCTCATGATGTAACCTATACAACCCGCAGATTCAGGTTCTTCGGGTTTTCATCGTGGTTCCGGAGGATGTGCGATGTGAATCTGCCGATATACAGGGTAGAAACAAGGAATTCAGGCCCTCCATTGAAGAATCGAAATTAGCTGTCAAATTAGGCCGATTCTCGATTTGCTCAGCGGCCACCAAGTCAAACTCAGGTTATTGGGTTGATCCCATTATCCTATCCGATTTCGTCATATATTTGTATGGTAGTCAAGTAAGGACTTTCTCGTAAGGGGAGCCATTACTCGACTAAAGGATGGATGGCACATACTGATGTCACGAAGACGAATCGTGCAACCATGAGTTTTCGGCATCCTGTTTTATGAAAGTTCATAGAGATTAAAGACAATTTTTTTTACCTCTGAGTCGTGGATGTGGTTAAAACCAAGTCTTGACTGAACTTCAGGCTATATGAGGATGGAAATTGTATGTATGAGGCGTTTTTTCAAATAGTACATAATTTAATAATTACAGTCCTCCATTTAATCTCGAAGATATTATATTTCTAACTTTTTGTAAATCCTTTGTAGTGTCAACAGAAAGGGTAGTCGCATTTGTCATTATAAATTTAAGTTTGCGGCCATTTTCCAAGAAACGATATTCGTCTATATCTTCAATAGATTCGATAGGTCCACGAGGAGTATCATGAACAAATTTCAGAGCTGTTTTGGAAAAACATTGAACTCCGACAAATTTTTTGAGCTTATACTCGGAATTGGATTTTGGATAAGGTATTGGTGTACGAGACATGTACATTCCATATCCAAGTGTATCAACAGCTATTTTTATTTTAGAAGTGTCTATTGCGTCAATTGGATCGTTAAGAATCATCATGCCGTTTGCTGCATAGAATTGATTTGGATCTTCATCAGGGTTTGGTACAAGATCATTGATGCATGACGTTTCGATAAGGGGTTCGTCGCCGTTTACGTTAATGTAGAAATCCGAATCCACTATAGTTGAAAATTCGTATAATCTATCCAAATGGGTGCTGCATTTTTCTGATGTCATAACTGATCTGATATTCAGTTTACTACACATTTCAACAATTCTTTGGTCATCACATGCAACATAAACCGAATCAATAAGCTTTGATTTTTTTACTGATTCGTGGACCCACCAAATCATGGGTTTTCCGCAAATGTCCGCGAGAGGTTTTCCTGGAAAGCGAGAGCTACCATATCTGGCTGGAATAACTGCTGTTACTTTCATATTACAACCCTTCATTCTCCATGAGATTTATTATGTATTTTGATATCGACTTAGCATCTGTTACAAATGGAATGTTGTTGGATAAGCATTCTTTTTTAGTGTATTGAAAACCATATGTTACTGCTAAAAAATCTGTTTTACACATTTCAGCAGCTTTTAAATCTTGAGGGCTGTCGCCAACCATTATGGTGTTATGGTTGGAGATTCTCGAGTTTGACATACATTTGAAAATCATATCTGGTTTGGATATCGAATCATTTGTGTCAACACCGTATATATAAGAGAAATAATTGCTAAGGCCCCATTCATTCATGAGTTTGACCGCAAACGTTTCAGCTTTCATTGTTGCAACAGCAAGGGTGCAATTATATTTTTTTAATTCAATGACAGCGTCCTTAACGCCATTATATGGCGATGATTTGTTGTATCCTTCTCTCGAGTAGTAATCACGATATATTTCTACTGCTTTTTTCACTTCATTATTATGAAGGTTATAAACGCGTTGAAGATTAGCAGGCAAGGATCCACCAATTACTGTGGATAGGTCCTCGTTACTAGGCAATTGATGTCCTAATTCGATAGCAACGTGCCTATATGAGGCCATTATTCCCGGGGAGGTGTCTGCAATTGTTCCATCCATATCGAATATCACTAGCTTTTTCATTCGTTTTTCACGTCCATATTGTACATTGTGGGTGTGAGGTAATCTATGTCAATGTATTGGGAGAAACGCCAGAGTTCTACGGATATTTTTTCATTACGGTAATCTAGATCTTTTTGCATATATGAGCCGGATACGAATTCAAGATAGTCTTTAGAATCGTATTTAAATCCATCAAAGCCCGCAAGTTCTACTTTTTTTACACCAAGTCTGATTAATAATGATATGAACATGAGGCCTGCATTATCCAATTCAGAATTGTTTCCTAGTAATGATGAGTAGTTTACTCTATAATCTGCCTTAATGTCACTCTTGGTTATATTTGAAGTAAGAATAGTTTTAACACTCGGATCGATATTAGATGTAGATTCGGATTTTTTTGAGTTACTGAGAAAAAGGTAATCTGCGGGTATGTATTCTTTTATTGTATTGATGTGAACGATAATGCAATCATGCTCTTTTATCCATTTATTAATAATTTCAGTATTCTCTTTAATTGAGTTACCAGAAGCAATAACTAAGATAGTTTTATCATTGCCAAATGCTTCTTTGAGCTTAACAATGGTATCCGAATCATCGATGTCAGAAGATTGGTATTCCAGGTATAATGACTCGATTAGTTTTTTATTGTAAAGTTCCTTGGAGTTATCAGGAATTAAATTTAATATTTTTGCAATATCACTTACGTTTAATGATTTTTTTGTCATCAAATAGTTGGAATAGTTTGGATGACAATTATTCACCGCTGATAAATAATATGGGATGGAATAACCCCACGGTGTCTTCATATATATCTGACTCAGATAAACATCCGCTACATTAAGTAATGGAAGTGGATCGTATTTATGTCCGTATGTCTGATTAATATATTGTGTAATTAACTCTGTAGATAGGTTTCCTGCACCGCGCCCCATGCCATAGATTGAAGAATCTATTATGACGCCCCCCTCTCTTTTTATTCCCTCTGAAATGAATAATTGTGCGTTTGCAAAAGATAGTTGAAGGTTATTGTGCGAATGGAATCCAATTTTAATATTGCTGTCTAAATTATGATTAATGATGGAATATATGCGATGCACATCCTCTGGATACATTACTCCTAAGGTGTCAACTATATAGAATGCAAAAGGATGTAATTTATTGACCCTTGATATTAATTCAATCAGTTCATAATCTGAGTACGTAGTAGTTCCCACAGGTTGTATGAACACTTCGTACCCTTTCTCCATTAATATTTTTGCTTGGCGGAACTCCTCATCTGAGTCATCTTTGTGAAATGTAAGGCGTATGCCATCTATACCATTTTTTGTACGTTTACTTATTTTTAATGGATCTATGTCACCAAGAGCGATCATGCCCACATACATGGTATCTTGTTTTTTGGTAAATGCTAGTGACATTTTTTTTTCATTTGGGTAAACCGAAGTTTCAGCATCATAATCCTTATCTTCAATAAAGCCACACTCTATGATTTCAATCCCAGAACGTTCAATGTCTTTGATTATTTTCGGGATATTTTCATTGCCAAAATTCCACTGGTTGATATACCCACCATCGCGTAAAGTGCAGTCTAATATCATAATCGTCATTATATCCCTCCTGTCGATATTATTAACCTGTGTTTGAGTGATAAGTAATTTGCGTTTGTTTAGGTTCGTAATAGCATTACCAAGTTGTAGATTAGTATTGAGGTATTCCTTGGATTCTGGTGGTAACGTAGGGTTAGATGCATCTGCTTATATATAATCAAGGGTTTAATGAAAGTGCGTTTTAGGTAAATGTAATTATAGTTACGAACCTAATATTTTTGAATTATGATCGATAAAAAAAGTCGTTTGCCAGCTTGCGATATAACTAATCTTTCTCGTCTCTTGGATGAAACACTCTTTTACAACGTCTATCAAATGACACCTTTCGAGAATGAACATGCCCGACACGGTTCTCTTTATCGACTTCCAGACAGCTCTATCGGATTGAACTGAGGTGAGTACGGAGGCAGGAAAATGAGCTCTATGCCCAGCTCTTTAGCATGCACACCTAACGTTTTTCGTATGATGGACGGGGCCGTTGTCCAAGATCATCACAATCTTCCTGTCGCCGTTCGCTTCGCGGACGGCATCGAGAAAGCTGCACATGTCCGGGGCTTTGGAATGCTCCGGGAAATAAGCTACAGAACTGCCCCTGACCGCATAGAATCCGAAGATGTTCGCATTCACGCGGTCGCTGTTGATTCTTCTGACAGGTTTGCCTATCGACCACAGCCTCGTGGTCCTGGTGGAAATCCTCTGGGCGGATTCGTCCTGGAACCCCCATACAACGTTCGGATCCGTCAGAGAATCCATGGCTGCTCTGATTCTTTTTTAAAAGTCGCCTCGGCATCAGCCGGGCGACGGTAATCCACGTCGTACGGCTTCGCATGCCTGAACCCTTTCTTCCTCAGCATCTCCCGGATGTGCTTTGGGGTGAATCTTATCCCGTAGTTGCTCTCGATGAAATATCCCGCCTGGCTCGTAGTCATCTGATCCCTGGCCACCGCGCTGAAGAACCTCTCTTTTTGCTCTTCCGACAATGACGCCGGCCTTCCGCCGGCGTATCTCGGCTCCAGCGAGTCGAATCCCGAATCGTTCCATTGCTCCTGCCAATTGTATCCGGTCTGGATCGATATGCCCTCGATGTTGCAGGCCTCGACTACTGAATATCCAAGATACCTAAGACGGACGAACCTGAGCTTTTGAAGAATCTTCTGCTGCTTCTTCGTCAAGTTATCGATCTCTTTCATGCGCTTGTCGATGTCGTCGATGCCAACCTTTCTGGATATTTCGATCTGCTCTACGGCCACCATGAATCAACGTATGTCTTTATAATTCAAAAATATTAGGTTCGTGACTATACTTATCAAGACTAGTGAATTTGATGTTCGAGTCCGTGAGTGATTTCGGAAGAATCCGTCCCTCCTAGAAGTTGGGTGTGTTTGATTATCATATTTTGTAATTATTCTATATTTTTATCCTAATATTTATTTTAAAATAATACTTGGTGATGTTATACTTTTTAGTTGATATTTTATATTTATACTCCCATCTCATTCTAGTGGTTAAATGGGAGAACGGGGCCCAAAGCAAAAGTATACGGATGTATCCTGTCCCAACGAAGAATGCG
>SUSZ01000045.1 GCA_015063165.1 Thermoplasmata archaeon | reverse complement strand
CTTCGGCATCGCATACCCCGAGATAAGTTCTGATCTGTTTCGAGTTCTTCTTGACGGGATCCCATACCCCCGTGACCTCATACAGGTAGTATCTGCCGTTGCTCTGCTTCTGGACAACCTTGTAACTAATTGTTATGAATGATAACAATGATTGTATAAAAACCCTCCTTCATTTCGTATTAGCCAGCAGATCAAAAGTCCTTGTTGCGATGACCTTGTTATCAAGTCATTACATGAGTGAGGTATAATCCAAACTTTTAAAAGTAAAATAATGACGTGTCAACATTATGGTAAGTGGATATAGCGCAATCGAGCACGGGGGAAACTTGCCGAACGATACGGAAGGGGTTCCCGAGAACAGATTGGAACTTGCAGAGACCTATCAGAAGATCGCCAACATCTACAAAGGGATGGGATTGTACAAAGAGGCCATCGCCAGCTTCGAGAAGTCTCTCGATGTGCTGCTGGTTTCCTGTCCGGAGAACCGTCCAGATCTAGGCGATATATATCACGGAATAGGCGAGTGCTGCAACTGTCTGGGAATGCACCAGCAGGCTCTCTCCAGCTTCGAGATTGCGCTGGAAGCCTATAACGAGGATTCATCCCACCGCAGCTCCGTGATCGCTTCCGTCCATTACAAGATTGGATGCACTCTGGAGGCTATGGGTCTTAGCGATGAGGCCTACGAACGCTACATCATCGCTCTCGACATCTGGAAGCGCTCATGCACCGGCAACATGGCCATGATCACCGATGCCAACTGCAGGGTCGGAAGGTTCCTCATGTCGATCAGATGCTTCTCCAAGGCCCATAAGAATCTGAAGGAGGCCCTTGAAGGCGCCAAGACCATGGGCATGACGGACGATCCTTGGACGGCTTCGATCTACAACAACCTGGGCATATGCTGCTGGCACATCAAGAAGCACGAAGAGGCCGCCGAGTGTTACAGGAACGCTCTAAGGATATGGTCCGTCACCCTTCCCTGGAACCACCCGTTCATTCCGGCCCTCTACCAGAACATCGGGTTCCTCTATTCCGACATGGGATGGTACGAGGAGGCCCTGGACAACTACGTCAAGGCGCTGGACCTGAAGCTGACCCAGTCTTCCGAGGATTACACCGGGATCGTCACCATCTACGAAGGCATGGGCGTCTGCTACTTCCGCATGCATATGTACGAGAAGGCGATGGATTATTACCGCAAGGCCCTCGACACGATCATGTCCTCGATCCCGGAGGAGACCGAAGGCATCGGATTCTTCAGGGACAGGATAAGCCAGGAGTATATAGAAGCCGACCAGGCGCGTATGTACAGATGAGTTGTAACATTTGTAGGACAAAGAGTGGCATTAATTGTTACTCGAGCAGTAATAATTAATATCCATCTTTTGCTATCCGACTCTCGTGAGAAGGATAGCGATCTACGGAAAAGGCGGGATAGGGAAATCCACAACATCTTCGAACATCACCGCGGCCCTCTGCGAGCGCGGACTGAAGGTCATGCAGGTCGGATGCGATCCGAAATCGGACTCCACCAGGCTCCTCCTCAACGGGAAGGCGGCTCCGACCGTGCTGGATTCCATCCGCGACGGAGGGTCGCCCACTCTCGATGACATCGTCTCCGAAGGTTACGGAGGCGCCCTCTGCGTCGAATGCGGAGGGCCCAAGCCCGGCACAGGATGCGCCGGTAGAGGGATCATAGCCGCTTTTGAGACCCTTGAAAGGCTCGGCGCCGTGGAACGCTACAAGCCGGACGTCATGATATACGACGTTCTCGGAGACGTCGTCTGCGGAGGCTTCGCGATGCCCATCCGCAACGGATACGCCAACGACATCTTCGTGGTCACCTCCGGAGAGATGATGTCGCTCTACGCCGCAGGGAACATAGTCTCCGCCGTGAGGAGCTTCTCCGACAGCGGGTACGCCAGGTTCGGCGGGTTCATACAGAACTCCAGGAACGTCAAGGACGAGACCCGCAAGGTCAAGGAGGCCGCTGAGGAGCTGGAGACCGAGGTCATCTCGATCATCCCCAGGTCCGACACCGTCCAGGAGTGCGAATCCAGGTCGATGACCGTCATTGAGGGCGCTCCCGATTCCGAGCAGGCGAACATCTATCGCAGCCTGGCCTCCTCTCTGCTGGAGCGTTCCAAGGATGCCGCCGGCGGGCTCAAGGGATTCTGAGGGATGGCACATGGTTATCGGATCCTATCTGTTCAGCGCACAGCATTACGAACGCCAGCAGCCTTCCGGCATCGCGGAGGCGATATGATGGAGGCCCTGGTTCTGGACATGACCCACGGCGGCTTCATAATCGCCGAGCGCCTGGTGGACCTTGGATGGAAGGTCTCCTGCGTGGACGTGTACCACAACTCCACCGAGGAGTGCAGGGAGAGGCTCGAGGCGAAGGGGCTGAAAGCTTTGGACGAGTCCCCTCTGGGTCATTTCGATGCAGTCTTCATGCCCGCGCACTGTCCCGATTCATTCATAGGCGACGCAGTCTGCGACAAGAGGATGATGTTCACCGAGGCTGTTGGCATGCTGATAGATGACGACCTTCCGTTCAGGATCGAGGTCACCGGGGTCAAAGGGAAGACCAGCACATGCTACCTGGTCGCCCACGCTTTGAGTTACATCGGGAAGAAGGTGTTCCTGCATTCGTCTCGCGGCCAGGGCCCATACGAGGGCACCCACAAGGTCACGGCATGCAAGAGCATAGCGCCCCCGGCCATCCTGGAGCTGCCTGATAAGGGCTATGATGTGGTCATCTCCGAGGTTTCCTTGGGAGGGAGCGGGAAGGCGGACATCGCGGTCATAACGAACCTGGTGGACGACTACGGCATCGCCAAGAACACCAGGAAGGCCTCCGAAGCCAAGGCCCAGGCCCTGACCTCCAAGGTGAACATAGTCAGGAAGGACGAGGAGGACCTCTGGAGCAGGCTCAGGCCCGACGTCAGGCTCACAACGTATTCGGACAACTGTCGCGTCATAGGGACCCAGAAGCTCGGCGAGCCTCTTAGGATAGAGTTCACATACGCCGGCAGGAAGGCTCAGGCCCTCTTGGACGGCTCCTACCTGTCAAGGCAGTATCTGCCCTCGATCGACATCGCGTTGAAGGTCCTGGAGGCTCTGGACGTGCCTCTTGAGGACGTCATCGGCTCCTTGGAATCGTTCAGAGGAGTCCCCGGAAGGGGGGAGGTATCCAGAAAGGAAGGCTGCTGGAGGATCACCGAGAGGAACCCCGGGATCTCCCACATCTCCATCGGGATGACGATGGGCTGCCTCAAGGAGCTCGGCGTTCTGGACGGATGCTTCGTGGTGGTGGACCCCGTGAGCAAGAAGGTATGCGACAAGATGAAGGCCCCGCTGATCAGGGAGGTGCTGGACAGCTACGGGGTCGAGTATGCGATCACCGATGGCAAAGGGGAGCAGATGGACACCTCCGGGCATCCTGTGGTCGTCACATTCGTGAAGGAGGCCTGGCAATGAGGATCATCCATCCGCGCCCGAACCCTATAGTCGCCGCCATGTACACGCTCAGGGACCTCAACGTGGACGTCATCGTTGTTCACGGCCCGGCTGGGTGCTGCTTCATGGCGTCGAGGATGCTGGAGGAGGCAGGCGTCAGAGTGGTCACCAGCGGCCTGAAGGACGACGACCTCATCTTCGGGGGGATGAAGCCTCTGGTGGAGACTCTGAAGATGGCCTACGACAAGTTCAAGCCCAAGGTCATAGCCGTTATCGGGACCTGTTCCAGCATGATCATCGGGGAGGACATGGGAGCCGCCATAAGGCAGGCCAACCTCGACTGCACGGTGTTCCCCGTGGACTGCCACGGATGCACCGGGGACAACACCACCGGGGCTATACTAGCCCTGGAAGCGTCCAACGTCGCCGGCCTGCTCTCCGACGAGGAGAAGGACAGGCAAGTATCGCTGATGAAAGCAGCCACCTCCATGGAGAAGAGGGTCGGAATGGCGGGAAGAGAATATCTCTCGCCCACCAGGGGCCCTACGAAGCTGTCTGCGGCCAACAGGATGATGAACGCCCTTAGGGACGGGAAGAAGGTCTGCTGCGTCATGCTGGCCAAGAAGGAGCTGGCGTTCCGCTTCGCAGACATGTTCCTCGCTCTCCACCAGGCCCAGCAGAAGCTAGGGGGAGACCTGCTGCTTCTGGGAAATCTCGACGTCAACCTCGGTCTTCCGAGGATCAGGGGCTATGCCGAATCCATAACGTCGGAGCTCAAGGAGAACGGGGTGGAGTTCGAGGTCGTGGGCGGTCTCGACGAGTACGCTCTATTAGGAGACAGGATGAAGGAGAAGGTCGAAGACTACAGTCCCGACCTGCTGATCGTCATCGGGATACCCCACGCCTACCCCGAGCTGAAGGAGGGCCAGATACTGGTCACCGACCAGCCCAGACAGCTGGCGAACTACCTGTCCATGGGACTGGACGCGGTCGGGGAGATAGCCTCCCATTCCATGGTGATGGGCGCCAAGACCATAGTTCCCCTGGAGACTGGCGATACGATCAGGGAGCTGCTCGAATGAAAGGCCTGGTCATAGCCGGCGCAGGGAGCGGCGTCGGGAAGACCTCGATAGCGACCGGGATAATGTCGTCCCTCTCGAAGACGATGAAGGTCCAGCCGTTCAAGGTCGGACCCGACTTCATAGATCCGATGTACCACACCGTGGCTACCGGCAGGCGCTCCAGGAACCTGGACACATACATGGTCCCTGAGGACAAGCTCCGCGGAGTGGTGGGCTCGTCCTCAAAGGATGCGGACATCTGCATCGTGGAAGGGGTGAGAGGCCTTTACGAAGGATTGTCCGGAACTTCTGACCAGTGCTCCACGGCGGAGATGGCCAAGATACTGGGTCTTCCTGTGGTCCTGGTTATGGACGTCCGCTCTCTCACGAGGTCCGCCGCCGCCATGATTAACGGCCTGATGTCCTTTGATCCCGGAGTCAACGTGCGCGGAGTCATTCTGAACAACGTCTCCGGAAAGCAGCATGAGGACAAGCTCAGGGAAGCCATCGGAAGGTACTGCGACGTGGGGATCGTCGGCGTGGTCCATCGCCACGAAGGATGCGAGCTCAAGAACAGGCATCTCGGTCTGAAGACGGTAGACCGCTCTTCCGAGGAGGACGTCAGGAAGCTGGAGGCCCTTGTGGACGACCTGGACGTGGATGCTCTGATGGGCATATGCGAGTCCAGCGAGGTCGATCTTCCTCAAGGCTCCCCTTACACCAAGCATGAAGCCGGAGCCAAGGTCGCAGTCCCTCTGGACGATGCATATTGCTTCTACTACAGCGAGAACCTCGAATGCCTCGAGGCGGCCGGTATGACCATAGTGAACTTCAGCCCTCTGGCCGGCGACCCTTTGCCGGATGCGGACATGTGCTATCTCGGCGGAGGATATCCGGAGGTGTACGCCGACCGCATCTCGGAGAACAAGGATTTCCTGGAAGGCTTGAAGGCGGCATCGGACGAAGGGCGTCCCATCCTGGGAGAGTGCGGAGGCCTGATGACCATGTGTAGGACTATAGTCCAAAAGGACGGAAGCAGGCATCCCATGGCCGGCATATTCGATGCGGATGCCGTCATGTGCGGAAGGCACGGCCCGAAGTACGTGATCGCCAATCCCACAGGATCCAACCCTCTGTTCAAGGAGAGGGTGAGGGGCCACGAGTTCCATTACTCCGAGCTCGACATCCATTCCTCGTATGGCTTCGGCTTCAACATGGAGCGCGGGTACGGCATCAAGGACGGCATGGACGGGCTCTGCATCAAGAACTCCTTGGGGGAGTACATGCACCAGAACGCTCTGTCGGTGGACGACTGGGCGAAGACGATGGTGGAAAGGATAGAATGAAGAAGAGGCGGGGAACCCCGTCCCTGGTTTCAGCAGAATTTTACCTTGTCGCTCTCGAGGACTTCGTTCCAGAGCCTGATGGTCTCCTGAGCGTCCTCCTCGTCCATTATCTGGATGGCGAATCCGGCGTGGACGACGGCCCAGTCACCGACCTTGGCCTCGACCATGGAGAGGTTGGCCTGCCTCGTGGCTCCGCCGAAGTCGACGTTCCCCATGTCGCCTTCAATGCTCACAATCTTGCCAGGTATCGCTAGACACATGTTATCATCCCGAAATCAGCTTTATTATCGCTTCCGCAGGCTCGCCGTTGGATTCGGAGAGAGCTTTCACGGCCGCATCGCGTTCGCAGCCCGTCTGGCTCATGACGAGCTCGATGTCCTCGTCGCTGAACGTAGGGGTCTCCGCCACGGACTCGCCTTCTCCGATGGCCCTTACGGTCTCGGGTCCGGTGACCTGGTAGCTCTTTCCGCCGGGCATCTCGATGCAGATGACATCGGCTGCCTTGATCACAGTCTCGCTCGTCTTGGTCCTTATAACGACCTCCACGACGTCAGGGATGGCGGTCTGCTTGATCCCCATCTTCTTCATCGCCTGTTTCATCTGGCGGTCGTTCATCTTCATTCCCGGCATCATGACACTCTTACTGTCGGCATTCCATTTAAACTCTAACTCCCGATTTTGATGGTATACATCCCTCGATTGATGCTCTTTCTCCAGGTGCCCGTATGTCTGGCCATGTCCCGATCAACGTCGGGACAGTTATACTGCCATTGTGGTATAACCGATGGGCGGCCTGCCCCAGGCCGCCGACAGCCGCGGGAAATCGACAAATACCCAGAGCGCGGCTCCGCTCATGGTGACGATGGATGGGCGGGGACGGCGAGAGGACGGTGCTGACGCTGAAGGCCAAGATCTACCCCGATTCGGAGCAGGAGAGGGCGATAGCCGCCTGCATCGAGGG
>SUSZ01000033.1 GCA_015063165.1 Thermoplasmata archaeon | reverse complement strand
CGTGGAAGGAGGGCGAGGACAGGAAGGAAGGGCAGCGAGGTCGTTGCAGGATCATACATGAAACGTTGGTGGACAACGGATTATGGGCCGTTTTCCGGACGTCTGGCTAAGGTAAAAATGGTGGACAGGGCGAGATTCGAACTCGCGGCCTCTACCATGCCAAGGTAACGATCTTCCAACTGATCTACCTGCCCAGCAAAACGGATGATATATTCGCAGTATATAATCATTTCTCTTAAAACGCTTAGACTTGGTCATAAAAGAGCATGGGATGACCGATCTGGATACCGTAGCCAGACGATCAAGGAAAACAAGGTCCGCGAGGAAAATAACGAACCTGAGAAACAGAGACAAAGATCATGGAGGGAAATCCCTCCATGTGTTCCTAGACTTCGCAGCCAGACTCAGAACCTGTACTCTTCGCCGTCGATACGGGTAGGATACTTGCCGTTTGTGCATGCGAGGCATAGCTCGTCCGCAGGCATTCCGATGGCTTCGACGAGACCGTCGATGCTGATGTATCCGAGACTGTCGGCGCCGATGAGCTTGCGGATGCCGTCGATGGACAGCTTGGTAGCCACGAACTGGTCCCTAGACTTCATATCGACTCCGTAGTAGCAGGGGGCGATGATGGGAGGGCTTCCGATACGGACGTGCACCTCGGTAGCTCCTGCGTCCCTGAGCATCGAGACGAGGATCTTCAGAGTGGTTCCCCTCACGATGCTGTCGTCGACGATGACGATCCTCTTTCCGGCAACGGTGCCTTTGATGGGTATCATCTTGTTGGACACCGCGGCCTCTCTCAGCTTCTGCTCGGGCAGGATGAAGGTCCTTCCGACGAAACGGTTCTTCATGAATCCCTCTTCATAGGGAATTCCCGCTTCGAGCGCATATCCGATGGCATGGGCGCGTCCAGAGTCAGGTATGGGCATGACGAGGTCTGCTTCGACGTAATGCTCCCTGGCGAGGATCTTTCCGATGTTCTTGCGGACCTGGTAGACCTCGATGCCATCGATGACGGAGTCGGGCCTGGCGAAGTACACCCACTCGAACATGCACCTGGCATGGGGGTGACTTCCTTCCATCGGGTAGGACTTGAAACCGGTCTTGGTGATCTCGCAGATCTCTCCGGGAAGGAGGTCCCTCACGAGCTCTCCCCTGAAGGCGTCGATAGCGGTGCTCTCGGAGACCACCATGTAGCCTCCGCCGACCTTGCCGATGCAGAGCGGCCTGAATCCGTATGGGTCCCTGACCGCGAACAGCCTGTCGTTGATGAGAATGACGAGGGCATATGCCCCGTCCAGCTCGCCCATAGCGGCACGGATGGCCTCGACGGGACCGCCCTGGCTAACCCTATGCTTCGCGATGAGCTTGAGAATCAGCTCGCTGTCGGAGTCCGTGAGGAAGGTCCTGCCTTCCTTCATGTACTTCTCCTTCAGCTGAGGATAATTGGTTATGTCTCCGTTGTGAGCGACTCCGATGGTCGCCCCGGCGGCCTTGACCACAAGAGGCTGGGAGTTGATATATCCCTTGGAACCGGTGGTGGCGTACCTTACGTGCCCTATGCCGATCTGTCCCTTGAGGGATTCCAGCTTGTCTTTGGGTATGGCGTGGTCCACCAGACCGTCTCCCTTGACGGTCTCGATGGTGTCGCGATCGAACACGGATATGCCCGCGCTCTCCTGACCGCGATGCTGAATCACCATCAGGGCCGTGTAAAGTGCGTTAGCGACATCCGCATCAGCGGCTATCCCTACGATGCCGCAACTATGCTTCGGCCCTGCCATCTTATCCCTTCAGTTGCGGAGCTTAGCCCATCCGTAAGACCTGATGGTGGTGGTCTTTCCGTAACCGCAGGAGGCGCAGACGCCCTTCCTGACGTGGTAAGAGCGCTTTCCGCACCTGCGGCAGGGGATGTGAGTCTTGAATTTGTTGTGCCTTCCCTGTGCAGCTGTTCCAGTTCCCATGATCGAACTCTCCTTTTAGTGTGAATCGTGAAGCGAGGCATCCTTCTAATGTCCTCTCCCCGGCATCTCGTACGCTCCGGAACACATCCAGATACGTCGAGCACTTCACGTGCCGTGGGTCGTAACATCTGCCCATACTGGATTCAATATAAGAACGTATCTGTCTTGTATAATATAAGAGAGAAAGGGCGTGAAGCCCCGGTCTCAGATGAATGCCCCTATGGTGGGCGCGTCCAAACGGTCCATGTCGTAGAATATGACCGCTTCCCTGACCCCTTCGGCGCCGCATCCGGTGCCCATGAAGTGGTCCAGCATGGACATCCTCCACAGAAGGTCCATGACAGCCACGGACATGCTGCCGTAGTAGGCGTTAGCCATGTCGTCCTCGTAGCCGTTGTAGTCCATCATGGAGAACACGCTTCCCATGAAGCTGTCCCTGCCGTTGAGGGTCGATACATAGTCGAGGAGAACCTTGGTTCCGGCCTCGTCGGGAAGCCTCAGGGTGATGTCCCTGGCGTCCGCGGAGCCTTTCTTGATCAGGTCTCCGTCGTCGTTCATCACGTTCCACTGGATTATCCCGTCGGACGCCATGAACATGTTCCAGTTCCAGTCCCTGTCGCAGTATACAGGAACGCTGAGAGGGTCGTTGGAAGCCATGGAATCCATAGCCAGATCGCGTCCGGCCTCCTCCAGGGACTCCATGTCCGGACGGGACTCGGGAGCCAATCCTGAGAGAGACATC
This sequence comes from Thermoplasmata archaeon, assembly GCA_015063165.1. GTDB lineage: Archaea > Thermoplasmatota > Thermoplasmata > Methanomassiliicoccales > Methanomethylophilaceae > Methanoprimaticola. The sequence continues at coordinate 25,119 of SUSZ01000033.1, read as the reverse complement.
ACGGGCTCTATCTGGGACATGTCCATGATGCGGCTCAGGTAGGAGATGTCGGTGAACATGGACATGTTCTCGGACACGGTCATGCGGAGCCTGGAAGGATCGGACATCACCCCAGCCTCGCGGCAGTTGGCGTAGAATTCCCTGTAGACGGCCTTGGACTCCTCCAGAGCGGGAATTATCCTGGAGTCGGCCCTGGACACCAGATCCTTGGCCTCGGCCAGCGCGTCGCTTCCTGTGCCGTACCAGACGCCTCTGCAGGAGAGGTCGAGCTCGACCTTCACCCTGTCGCTGGCGTACAGATGGAACGGGAACTGCCTGCAGTAGGCGGTCCTGTGCTCGTACACGTCGCAGCGCCTGTTGTTGAGGAACACGCAGGAGCCGCGTCCCTTCTTGAGAGCCAGCGCGAAGTGGGGCTCGGGATCGTTGACCTTGATTATGTTGCGCGGATAGTTGGATCTGAAGAACTGGCGCTCCTCCGGCAGGACCTCGGGCTGGCAGAGGCAGCACATCCCGCACTGCTCCGGGCACTCGATCTTCCTTCCGACGACCTCTGAATAATCCACTTCGTAATCAGCCACAGATATCTTCCCCCAGGCGTTCTCCGCAGAACTCCTTTCCGTCGACCTGTAGCTCGCCCCTTATTATTACGGTATCGGGGAAGATTGCCGAGAAACCGCCGTACGGGGAATGCCCGCACTTGCTGTGGAGGCGCTTGACGTCTATCTTCTCGGACGAACGCAGATCGAACACAGACAGGTCCGCGTCGTATCCTTCGGCTATCCTGCCCTTCTTCACTGAGAAGGAGGATGCTGGGGCCTCCGCTCCCATAGAGACGGCCTGGGACAGCGGTATCGTGCCCGCGCGGACCATCTCCATGACTATTGGCATCGACGTCTCCACGCCGGGGATTCCGCCGGGAGCGGCCACGAACTCCTGCGCCTTGTCCTCTATCGTGTGGGGGGCGTGGTCCGTGCCGAACATCGATATGTCTCCTGCCAGGAACCTGCGGTACAGCGCCTCGCGAGTGGCAGGGTCGCGGATCGGCGGATTTACCTTGTACTCGGCGCCGGTGTCGCGGTCCACGTCGAACAGGATATGATGGAGGGTCACCTCGGTGGTGAACCCGGCCGCTCTGGCCAAATCGAGCCCTTCCGAAGTGGTGATGTGGCATATGTTGATCTTCGAGCCTGAGAAGTTGGAAGCAAGCCTTCTGATGGCGTTGTGCTCTGCCGTCGCGGGACGGTTGCGCAGATGGTCGCGGGTGCACTCGCAGTATCCCTTTGATATCATCGAGTCATCCTCCGCATGGACGCTCATGCGCTTCCCTGTGGCCAGAACGCTCCTCACGGCAGGGACCATCTCGGCGTCGTCGTTAAGGAGGATGTTACCGGTGGTGGAACCCATGAACAGCTTGAATCCAGGGACCATAGGCGCCAGGAGCGAAGCGTTGCAGTTGGCGGTGACGGCAGCGAACAGCCCGTAGTCGGTGTAGGCCCTTCCGCGGACGGTCGCCTTCTTCTCCTTGAGAGAGCTCACGTCCATCGCCGGAGGCTTCGTATTGGGCATGTCCAGTATGCAGGTGACTCCGGCATGGACGGCCGCCAGGGTGCCTGTGGAGAAGTCCTCCTTGGCCGTCATTCCCGGGTCCCTTAAATGGACGTGAGGGTCCATGAAACCTGGGAGGATCATCCTGCTGGATCCGATGTCGATGCGCTTCTCGGCCCTGCCCAGGCTCTTGGAGACCGCCGCTATCTTTCCGTCCTCGATCCCGATCTCGTTGTACGAGAGCTCGCCGTCGACGAACGCCTTTCCCTGTATCACAAGCTCATAGGACATCCTGCTCGCCCCTCTCTATCTCTCCGAAAGGCTCGGTCTCGTGGAATATCTCTCCCTCGAAGCGGAAGAGCCTCGCCTCCGGCTGGGCCCAGGCGTCGTAATGCAAGCCCGCCTTGTACGAGAGGCCCTGCAGGTAGTCCAGCACGTCCCAGCCCTGCTCCACAGGGACCTGGGGCAGCAGAAGGCCGCGGTAGCCCTTGTACTCCAGTATAAGGCCGTCCCTGCCTATCTTGACGGACTCGATTATCTCGTTCGGGTTGGATGCCTTCAGCGGCTCGGGAACGGTCAGCACGGTGACCTCCACCGTCACCGACTTCGCCTCCTCGGCGGTCAGAACGGGGAAGCGGGGGTCGTGGCATGCCGCTCTGGCCGCCTCGGAGATCGTCTTGGCCAGAGAGAACACCGGGTACGGATACCCTATGCATCCCCTGAGCATCCTGTCCGGGTAGGTGTTCAGGGTAACGAACGCCCCGCGGGGCTCCATGAACGCCTCCCCGGAGGGGGATTCGGACCTGCGGTCCCCTGAGGTCTCCGACATGACCTCGGAACGGGCATACCTCACGGAGGCGATGCCGACATCGACATCCACCCTTATCACACGTCCTCTTCGAACGTTATCGGAACGATGCCTTCTGGCTTATCGTCTTCCTCTATGTCGATCTTCCTCTTCCTGGCGCTGCACTCGGTGTTGGAGCTGCAGGAAGCCTTCTTCCAGCTGGTCTCCATGTCGTTGGCAGCCTCCTTCACGAAGTCGGGTCCGGGCATCTTCCGCATGAACGCGGACATGCCCATGATGAAGTTGAGCCCCATGGTCATGAAGTGCTTCTGGACCTCGGGATCGGTGAAGGCCTCGTACGTCTCGCGGAAGGCCCCTTCCATCCTCTCCCTGTTCTGGTCGGCTCTGTAGCGTGCCCATTCGATGTCCTCCTCGAGCCTGTACCTGGTGTCGTCGGCCCTGTCCCTGGCACGCCCCATGTCCTCTTGGAGGCGGGAGCGCCTCGCACCGGCCTTCTCCTTGATGTCGTCGGCGTCGGCCTCGTCGCGGGCGTCCCTGCGGGCCATGAGGGCCTCGATTATGTCCCTGTTCTCCTCAACGAACTTCTGTATCTCCTCGTCGCTGTATCCCATAGTCTCGCCTCTTGAACTTTATAATGAGTTTTCCATCCTTGAACTCTGCTCCCTTCACCTCGGCATGGATGAGGGTGTCGGGCAGCTGTATGTTGCGCTTCTGGCTACCCACATGTACCATGATCACTGACGCGTCCAGCCTGAAGAGCTCCACGTCCGCCTTCTCGACGAACGGCATCTTCATGACCAGCCTGTCGATTCCGTCCTCGGTCCTGAAGGACATGGGGCTCTCCGATGAATAAACCTCGGACGGATCCCTGTCGCCGAAGATCATGTCGGCCATCTTGTCCAGCTTGTCGAGCCCCCTGAGCTCGGTCCTCATCTGGTAGCAGGTCTTCATCTCGAGCGGGTCGAAGACGGCGTGGATCTCCTCCATGTAGCCCTCCTGCTCCTTCAGCTTGTCTGTGAGGAATCCGCCTTCGACGGCGGCCTCCTGGGGTATGACCTTGTTGACGACGACCGCCTCGACGTTCTTGTTGTACAGGCACAGGTAGGTGTACGCGCGCATAGTCTCCTTGATGACCATCTTCTCTGGGTTCAGGACCAGCCTCACGGTGGTGTTCTCGGAATCCTCCAGGATGACCTTCACCTCGCTCATGTTCCTCTTGATGACCTCGAGGGAGTCTAGCACCTCTTTCGACGGCAAGGGCATCTCCATGATCCTCCCCACTGTCAGGCGGGCCACTCCGATAAGCTTCTTGAGGATCGAGAACAGGCGGTCCATGTACCAGTTGGAGACGTCAGGGAAGCTCAGCAGCCTCAGAGTCTCCCCTGTCGGAGCGGTGTCCAGGACGACCACATCGTACTCCTCTGACTTCTTGAACGTGTTGAGATAGAACAGCGCGGCGATCATCTCCATCCCGGGGAATATTGCCATCTCCTCCGCGGAGATGTCCCCCATCCCCTGGGACAGCATGAACGCTGAGACGTAGTCCTGGATCTCGCCCCAACGGGTCTTCATCTCGTGGATGATGTCGATCTCGAACGCGTCCAGGTTCTCGGCTACATGCTCTATTTCCGTCCCCAGCTTCATCCCCAGGGAATCCCCGAGGGAGTGAGCCGAATCGGAACTCATCAGTATGGTGCGGTAGCCCATCTTGGATAGCCTGTATGCGGTGGCGGCGGAGGTGGAAGTCTTACCGACTCCGCCTTTTCCGGTATAGATGATGAGCCTCATGCGGGATTGAACAATGTACCGTTATAAGAAACTCATCAGAAGTTTCCCAGAAGAGATGAATGGTGCCGGGAATGGGGTTCGAACCCATGACCTTCGGATTTCCCTGGAAGAGGTCTAATTGACCAGAACCCTATGAGTCCGACGCTCCACCAGGCTGAGCCACCCCGGCCTTGGGCGGATGATTAACTCCTAGTTTATATCGATTTCGTTGAGTCTGGGTTCTGGACGCCTGTACCGAAGCGCGTAGCCAGGAACTACGAAAGGAATCGACGGCATAAATCCGAAAAACGGAATAAGAGAGGATAAAAAGGGAAAATGGGCCCGGAGGCCCTGTTTCAGTTTCACTCGGAAGCGGGCTCTTCAGCAGACTCCTCGACGGGTGCCTCTGCTGCGGGCTCCTCTGCAGGAGCCTCCTCGACGGGCTCAGCGGCGGGAAGGATGGACTCGGGCTCGCCCTCTCCAGCCTGGAGGACCTCGGACTTGCGGATCTCGATTCTCTTGATGGGGATGACGATGCGGCACGCCCTGGCGAGGTCCTTGGCGAGGTCACCGGAGACGATGTCCTTGACGATCTCGGAGAGGGTCTTCTCCTTTCCGATCTGGACGAGGGTGTCGGCGATGACAGCTCTCATTCCCTCTTCCTGGGAGGACTGGATACGCCTCTCGGCGATGGACATGGTCTTGATCCTGTAGACGAAGCCGTCCTTGGTCGTGATGTCGACGACGTGGTCGGTCTTGGTCTTTCTCCTGCGGGTCAGCCTCCTGACGTAGTCGCTGGTGAGGTCGTGACCGACGAAGATGGTCTTGGCGTCGTATCCGTCGACCGCGTTGACCTTGAACTTCAGCTTGATGTGCATCTTGGAGAAGTCTCCGGTGAGGTCCTGGACGGTAACCTCGGCGGTACGTCCGATGACGAACTCGGGGTCCGCGGAAGGGGTCTCTCCGATCTCTGCTTCGTTGAACATGCGGGGGGCGTGGATCTTGTACCACTCTTTTGCCTTCCACTTGTCCTTCACCTTACGGCCTGCTGCCGCCTTGGGTTTCTTTGCGGGTGCCATATTCACAGCTCCTTGTATTGACACTGCCCAATCTGTGATTGTATTAAAACGTTGTCAAATCGGCCCTGTCGAAAAAACCCTAGAAAACAAGGATAGCCAGACGAATTTTTTTATCACAATAAGGTTAATTTTATCCTTAAAAAAATAGTACCGCATTTATTTAAAAGTTACTACAAAAATATGAGAGTAAATGACACGACACAAACCCGATAATCTGAATCGACAACCCATCCAACTTTGGATGGGGAACAGGTGAAGAACAACAGAAGATGAGGGGGAGATCCCCCTCGTGAAAGGTTTCAGAGAACCACAGGGGTGACGTGCGCAGAGAGAGCGAGCTCCTCTGCGGTCATTCCCATGGCGAGTCCGATGAGCTGGGACAGGTGGAGCACGGGGATGTTGTATCCGAGATCCTTCTGGGTTCCATCGAACTGGAGGTGGCAGAACGGGCAGACATCGATGATGAACTGAGCACCGGATGCCTTCATGTTCTCCAGGTTGGTCTGGGTGAACTTCTTGGAAACGTCTCCGAATGCAGCCTTAAGTCCTCCTCCTGCACCGCAGCAGAGCATCTTGTTCTGCCTGGGCATGCTCTTGGCGCCGGTGGCCTCAACGAGGTCATCGAGGATGTGGGGGTTCTCGGGGTCGTCCAGATCCTTGATCGCGCTGGGCTTGAGGAAGTGGCATCCGTAGAACGCTGCGACCTTGTAGTTGAGGGGGTTGGTGATCTTCGCCTTGATGGCGTCGACACCGATCTCGTTGTAGAGAACCTCGGCGAAGTGGCGGACGACGGTGGTGCCCTTGTACTCCATTCCGATCTCGGCGAGGACCTTGTTGACCTCTGCGAGGAGTTCGGGGTCCTCCTTGAGCTCGTGAGCCGCGTCGAAAAGGGATCCGTAGCATCCGTTGCAGATGGTGACGATGGGGAGCCCCTGTTTCTCGGCGAGAGCGAGGTTCCTGGCGGCGGCTGCGAGCCAGGTCTTCTTGTTGAACGCCCTGATGACTCCGGGTGCGGGGCAGCAGCTCGCATCCTTCAGGTCGACAAGCTCGATGCCCAATTTGTCACAGACCTCTCTGGTGGATTTCTCGATTCCGGGGTACCTGAGGGGCGCGATGCATCCAAGGAAAAACGCGTATTTTGCCATCTTAATCACTCCACGATCTTGCAGAAGCCAGTTGCCTTGAGGATCTTGTCAAGGTCAGCCTTCGCAGCTGCGTTCGAGAGAACAGTAGGGGGAACCTCGGGGAGACCGATGTTCTTCCTGAGGGCGGAGATCTTGTCCTGAACGGGGACGGTGTGTCCGTACTTGGCGAGGTTCTGCGCGGTCTTCTTGTGGTTGTCGTACATGTGTCCCTCTGCGACAGCGATGTTCCTGAGGGCGATGACGATGTCCACGATGGGGACCTGGCGGGGGCATCTCTCGACGCAGGTGTAGCAGGTGCTGCACTGCCAGAGTTCCTCGCTGTTGACGATCTCGTCTTTGAGTCCGAGCTGGGCCATCCTCATGAGCTTTCTGACCCTGTAGGACGTCTGCCTGCCGGAGGGGCATCCTGCAGTGCAGGTACCACACTGGAAGCACATCTTGACTTCCTCTCCACCGGCCTCGGCGATCTGTTTGGCAAAATCGGGGTTGGGCGTAGCCATAGTATCAGATGTGTTGAACGATTACGCCGTATATAATACAGGCAGTCTCTCTGGCCAATCTATTACCCTTTTAGATAATATCTGTTCAGAGGGTCTTTGCCCTGATCGCCTTCAGCAGACGGGAAACGCTGCGGGTCTCCTTGCGGTATATCGCGGTGACTGCATGGCGGAGGAGCTTCGGGTCGACGGCGCTTTTGTAGCGGATGTTCTTCCTTGTCAGCAATATCTCGTCGATGAAGAAGCTCTTCCCGGAGCCCAGAAGCTCCTGGAGTGAGGCCGTCTCGCCATCGACGGAATACTCCCTGCCGGAGGACTCCATGAACATGTACGCCACCCTCTGGGCACCATATCTGTATCTCATGAAGGTAGGGCCGTTGTCGACCAGGACCATCCCCATGTACGAGATCTCCTGCATTTCGAACTCCTCCGCGTCGAACAGGTACAGGGGATCGTCTATGATGGCGAAGTCCGCGCGGTTCTCCTTCATCATCCTGATGCTGTTCTCGTCGTCCGAGATTACCACCCTGGACACAGGGGTCTTGAACGAAGACATCGCAGACAGAACGAGATCCTCTGTGACCGGGCTGCAGCAGATGGTGAACTGGCGATTGGTCTCGCAGCGGAGGGACATGAAACGGGCCGCGGATGCGATCTCCTCGCCCTCCAGGGTGAGCCTGGAACCCGCAGGGGTGGTCTTCAGGACGTCCGCCCCGGCGGCAGCGGATATGGCCGAGATGTACTTGTTCAGGACAGGAGCAGATATCCCCAGCCTCTTGGCGGCGGCGGACTGGCTCCCGGTGTCCTGGACGGCGAGAAGAGCCTCGAGCTGGCGGGCGGTCACGAGAGTCCCGTTGACCTCCAAGGATATCTCGGCCGATATGTCCATGCATCGGCTATGGATTGCCTGGATAAAAGAGCACCCCTTTTCCTGCGGGAACAGCGAAACGATAAAACATGGATGGACCATGGGGAAAACGATGGACAAGGAATTCTGCGAACGCGACGCCGACATAGTGGTCGTAGGCCTCGGCAGCCCAATAATGTGCGACGACGCCGTCGGACTGAGGATATCGGACGAGATCCAGAGCATGCGCCTCCCCGGAGTCGACTGCTGCCAGGAGGCCGTCGGAGGGCTGGACATCCTGCCCGTCATACACGGATATCGGTACGCCGTGATCGTCGATGCCATCCAGACGATGCAGTACGACCCTGGAACCGTGATGCTGTTCAAGGAATCGGACTTCGAAGAGGTCATCGCCGGGGCTTCCTGCCACGACGTGAACCTCCCCACCGCAATGAAGATCGGACGCCAGATGGATCCGGAGATAATGCCGAAGGAGGTCAGGTTCGTCGCGATAGAGGTGCAGGACATCCGCACCATGTCCGAGACCATGACCCCCGCGGTGGAAGGAGCGGTGGAGAACGGCAAGAGCGCCGTCCTCCATATCATAGAAGAATTCAGAAAGCAGGACCGGCAGGGTCGTAGTCCCTGACCTTCTTGTTGCCTTTTCCGAGCACGACAGTGTTCAGGCGTCCGGGACGAAGGATGTCCTCCGCCACGCGCATCAGGTCGTCTTCGGTGACCGCGTCGATCCTGGCCAGACGCTCCTCCAGGGTCTCCGCCCTGCCGTTCAGCATGTGGTTCACGCCGAGCCTGTAGAGCCTGTTGTCGGTGGATTCCATGGCGCGGACGTTGGCTCCCTTCACGAGCCTCTTGGCACGCTCCAGCTCGCCCTTCTCGAGGCCCTCCTTCAGAAGCTTCCCGAACTGGGCAGCGGTGGTCTCCATCGACTCCACCACATTGGGGCCTGTGCATGACATGTAGGTCGTCATCGAAGAAGCGTCGCTGCACTGGGACACGGACGAATAGACGGAGTATACCAGGGCCTTCTCCTCCCTGACGGATTGGAACAGTCTGGAGCTGGTTCCGGAGCCGAGGACGGCGCTGAGCATGGACACAGCCATCCTGTCCTCGTGGGAAGCCCCATACGAGGGGAACCCCATAGCGATCTGGTAGTGGTCTGCATCGTTCTTCACGAACTTGTAGCTGGATTCTGGAGCTTTCGGAGGAGACCTGGGATTCCTATTCCCATCGGACATGCCGTCGAGCGTCTTCTCCGCCCACGACACCGTAGCGTCCTGGTCCACGGCTCCGACCGCATAAACCGCTAGGTTGGGTATCCTGTACTTCTCGTCGTAATATGCCCTGAGGTCGGACGAGGTCAAGCCTTCGACGATGGATTCGTCCCCGCCCTCGTCCTGGCACAGAGGATGCCCTCTCCAGAGCTGGGACTCGAACAGGTCGTGGATGTAGGTCTCGGGCTCGTTCTTTATCATGTTGAGCTCCTGGAGGACGATCTTCTTCTCCAGCTCGGTGTCCTTGTCGTTGATCATCGGATTGGCGACGATATCCCCGACGATGTCCATGGCCACGTCAGCCGTCTCCTTGATAGTGATGCCGTAGAACGCGGTCATCTCCCTTCCGGTGAAGGCGTTGAGCTCTCCTCCCGCACCCTCGATCTCCTTGGCCATCTGGTAGGAGTCCCTGGTCTTGGTCTCCCTGAACACCGTGTGCTCCAGAAGGTGCGACAGCCCGAAGATCTCAGGATGCTCGTCGCGGGAGCCGGTCGCTACCCCTATCATGTATCCGGCGCTCTGGCTTCCGGGTATGGTCTCGACGACGACGGGGATTCCTCCCGAGGTCTTCGCGACATCTATTCTGTGGCCGCTCATGCGCGGTCAATTGCGATTATGGTTATTACACTAACCCCGCCGACGGAAATACGACGTGACGGAATGCCCTGCATTCTGGAAAAATCCATGGTTACAATTATTACTCCCGATGGAATTCGTCCAAGCATGGAAATCAAGACCGTCCGCTATGCGGACCTGGAGCTCGACAACCCAGTCGCAATCATAGGCTTCCCTAGCAGCGGCCTGGTCAGCTCCATAGCTGCCAACTATTACGTTTCACAGCTCAAGATGCCTGTCATCGCAGGTTTCGCCGGCCCCGATATGCCCCCGTACAGCTTCATATACAGCGGCCACGCGTACCCTCCTATCAGGGTCTACGGCTACAAGAGCAAGGAGAAGAGGGGGAAGAAGGGCAAGGACGTGGTCATCTGTCTGTCCGAATACGCCCCGAAGCCCGAGCAGTGCTACGACGTCGTTCATGCGATCTGCACCTATCTCCGCTCGATAGGCTCGACCGAGATCATCTGCCTCGAAGGCATCCCCAAGATGAACGAGGAGGATTCGATGGTCGTCTGCGGTTCCGGAGACGGCTCCCGCGAGATGATAAAGAAGACCAAGCTGAAGGTCATGGACAGCGGAATGGTTCGCGGAACCACTGGCGTCATGCTCTACAACGGCCCCCTGTTCGGGTTCGACGTCATGGCAGTCATAGTTCCGGGCAACCAGAACCTTCCCGACCCTGGCTCTGCCGCCGGAATAGTCGCTCCTGTGTCCAAGGTGGTGCCCGGATTCAAGGTGGACACCTCGATGCTTCTCAAGGAAGCCGACGAGATAGACAAGCGTCTGCAGCAGGAGCAGTCCGTATCGGTGCGCGACGACAGCACTCAGATATACGGATGATAGACCGACAACAATAATTACGGCTCGCATATGGTGACGTCATGGAACTCGTACCTTCCAAATTCTTCATCACAAGCAGCTCCGCCGTCAGCGAGGTTTCGGACCTCAACGCCTTCGACAAGGCGCTCATAAAGGCTGGCATCGGCGAGCAGAACCTCGTCTCCGTATCTTCGGTCATTCCCATAGGAGCCGAGCGCGTGGAGGTGTGCGAGATGCCCATGGGCGCGGTCACCCATTGCGTCCTGGCTCAGATGCGCGGATGCGAAGGCGAGACCATCGCCGCCGGGATCGCGTACACCTACAGGAAGGACGGTAAGGGAGGATACGTCGCCGAGGGCCACATCCACGGCTCCGCCGAATCCCTCAAAGAGATCCTCAAATGGAAGATGGACGAGATGGCACGCATACGTAACACCGAGTTCGAGGAGATCCGCTTCGTCACCGAAGAGCTGGCCATCCCTCTGGACAACTACGGATGCTGCGTCGCCGCTCTCGTGTTCACCGAGTACAGGTGAATCCATGAGGTACGGGCTTTCCAGATGCGACGTATGCGGAAGGGCCAGGGTGGTGGACCTCACGAAGGCCACCTCCACCTGTCCTTACTGCAGCGCATCCTACGAGAATTCCAAGATACCGGTCTATTTCGCTTCCGACGACCAGGGAGCCGTCAGGGAGGCGCTCTCCCAGGCCACCGGGTTCGTCCCCCCGGACATGGTCAAAAAGAAGGCAAGGATTGAGGAGGCCGACCCTTACTCAACGCTCGTCTACAGGTACGAGCACTGCTCCGACCTGAACACCAAGATGACCATACTGGCCGAAGGCCTCACGGAGATCTAGGGAACGTTCACTCTGGAGGACGTCCGCGAGATCGCGGGCAACAAGGCGGAGAAGATGGTCTCCGCCATGCTGGACCGCTGCCTCATATCCGAGGTCAGGATCGGCATCTACAAAGCCTGATCACTTGAGACCAGGTATATCGCTGCGCTTCTTTCCTTCCATCTTCAGCACGTCGTTGATGACTCCGGGCAGCTTGACGTACATTATACGGTAGAAGTAGAACGCGGCCAGGACGAGCATCAGAACCTGGCAGATGTAATACACGATCTCTCCGCCGAGCTCTCCTCCCTGGAGGACCACGGTGAAGAGCAGGTTGTACGCTATCAGCAGGATGAGCCCCTGGAGCAGGAACTGCATGGGCAGGTGCCTGGCGATGCCTTCTCCGATGTTGGTCCCGCATGCGCCGAGTATGAGCGCGAGGGAGACGGAGATGACGACCAGCGTGAACGCGGTGAGGTCGAAGGACTCGACTGCGTTGGCCAGCACGAAGCATATCCCGGTCGCAAGGCCGCTCGCCATTCCGAGACCGAGGGCGTATCCGTAGAAGACGGAGTCCGACTTCCCGCGGAACCTCCTCAGATTCATGACCACGACCATGGCCATCAGCTCTACAGCGGCGAACAGCACCATGAGTATGGGATTGGACGCGAACTTGAACAGGTTCAACGCCACATAGAGAATGGATCCTTCCACGAGTCCGACGATGAACAGCCCGAAGAAGGCAGGGTCGCTGAAGAACGGCTGCTCGACCTTCGGGTAGGTGTAGTTCCTGACAACCAGGTACATCAGGGCCAGGGCCGGGCCTATCCCGAGAACCATGGCTAGACCTAAAAGGAGATCCATGCCGGCATGACACTGTTGCTGTATTTTATGCTTGCCCACGACGGAGAGTGTCGGCGTCCTCCATCAGCTTGTCGTAGTAATGGACGACCATGCAGGAGGACTCGCAGCGGCCGCATGCGGTACACCTCTCGGGATCGACCTTCATCCCGCCCGATATGACTATGGCGTGGCGAGGGCAGCTCTTGGCACATATGCCGCATTCGGTGCACATCTCCGCCCTTATCAGAGCCTTGACGGCCATCTCGAAGACCTTCCTGGCGTTCTTCCCGTCGGGAGCGGTGACAGAGACCTGGCCACCGCCGAACAACTTGGCCTTTCCGATGGGGGTCCTGAGGAGAGCGATCTCGTACTCGGGGGAATACTTCACGTCACCGACTGTGCGCAGGGCGTCCTCCACATAAGCGAAGTCCCTGGTCCTTTGGACGCGGACGACCGCCTCCACCGAGTACCCTCCTGCAGCGCAGGGCGACGCCCCCTTGAGGATGTCCATGGCCGGGCCCTCGGCCGATGCCGGCTTCATGCACAGGCCCATCCCCTCGGACAGCTGGACCATCTTCGGGGGAAGGACCTTCCACCTCCAGAATCCCATGTCCACGTACTCCTTAGGAAGTCCGCGCCTCTCGGCGTAGTCGTGGAGATGGTCCTCCCAGCGGGAATACAGCTCCGGGTGTATCCTCCCGGTGTTCCTCCATTCGCTGGCCAGACATGACGGGCACAGGTAGCACCCGATCCTCTCGAAATCCTTGTCGTACAAGGGGTTGTAGTCCAGCCTGTGGAGCAGGATGTACGCCCACACGTCGGCGGAGCGCCAGGACCTTATCGGATTGAGGTTCACCTGGTTGGGGACGAACGGATTCCTGGTGACGAAGCCTATCCCTGAACGGGCGAAGGACTCCAGCCAGCGGTTCCCCTCGACGGTTATCACTCCCTTCGGATACTCGCGCTCAATCAGGTCGGTCATCGGGCCGAGCTTGCAGACCTTGCAGCACCATCTGAAATCCTTGGCAGGAGGGCCGAACGAGCCGACGTTGTCCCAGAATCCGTTCCCTCCATGAGCGACGAGAAGCCTGCATCCGCTCTTCTTGGAGAATCCTTTCACGTATTCCTCCGACTCGGGGAACTCCAGCCCGGTGTCGATGTTCAGCAGGTCCGGCTTCCCGACGGCCTCGCGGGCCAGACCGAAAGCCACCAGGGAGTCCTTCCCACCGGAGAACGACACCGTCACAGGCAGGTTCTTGGGGTTGTGCTCATCCAGGAACATCCTGATCTCGCGGACTCCGCGACGGCCTATGCGCTTCACATGCTCCTTGTTGCATTCCACGAACTCTTCCAAGCCTGCATCGGGGGATACCGGCATATCGGAGATCTGGTTCAGGTCGCGGATCTTGACCGCCTTCTCGGCTGACTTCATATCTCCGGAATCGACGAGAGCGACTCCGGGGCCGACCTTCTGCCCCTTCTTCAGTATCAAAGGGCTCCCCGCCTGGAACTCCCCCTTGACGTCGAACACGTTGGCTCCGGGGACCGTCTTCCCTTTGAGATGCCCCGCCATGTTCCCGAAATAGACCACGTTCTTCGTGGCCACGGGGAAGAACAGCTCCGCTCCGGGCTGCCTCAGCTCCAGAACGGAACAGTCCAGCCTCAGGTCGAACCTCAGCACTCCGAGAACGGCTCCATGGGCGACTAACTCGTCCGTGCGATCCTCCCCAGGGACCTTGTTCAAGAACAAAGCCTTTCCTTTCAGAGGGGAATCCGTGCCGAAAGCCTCGCGGAACAGGCCGAGTACGAGTTCTATGGAATCGCCCATGCACGGCCTGATGTCGCCGGGGCTGTTGATCTCGAACTCCCTCCCGGAGGAACCGCATCCGGAGCACGAATCGCCAAGCAGGAGAGTCCCGCAGGTGTCGCACCATGCGCATCTCTCCTTCCCGTTGGCCGCGTTCCTCCGGACGTCCCTCTTATCCTGAGCAGGCATGCTATCCACATCACGGTCGTGTTATTCATCCTTCCCCTTTCAGAGCAAGGATCAACTTCCGCCCTGCTCGAAGAATGACGATGAACATTTTATAAGACGTGCATGAATCACCAGCCATGGACTTCAGCCAAGATGAGTACCGGGTCAATCCCGGCTTTGGGAAGCCCCGTTTCAGCAAGATAGAGCTCAGGGACATCGTCATATCGATACTCGTGCTAGCGTTGGCTTTCACCCTCGTTTACGCCTCGAGGAACAACAAGTTCATCATGACGGCGTTCGAGAGCGTTTTCGGAACCGGCGCAGGCACATACATAGGATTGTTCCTGGTCTGCATCGGACTGGTCATCATCAGCTTCTTCCTGCACGAGATGGGACACAAGTTCGTTGCTCAGAAGAAAGGGCTCTGGTCGGAATACCGCATGTTCCCAGCAGGGCTCGGCCTCACCCTGATCCTGTCCTTCGCAGGATTCCTGTTCGCCGCCCCCGGAGCGGTCATGATCTCCGGCCACATGACGGAAGAGACCAACGGCAAGATCAGCATCGCGGGACCCGTAGTGAACATCGTGTTCGCCGCCATAGGCATCGTCGGATGCTACGCCCTCAACGGGGACATCCTCGTGGTGCCGTTCTACCTGCTGGCGACCCTAAACGCCTCTCTGGCCCTGTTCAACCTCATACCCATACCTCCGCTCGACGGATCCAAGATCCTGAAGTGGAACGTCATGGTGTGGATAGGCGCCATAGCCGTGGCCGCGGTGGAGTTCATCCTCCTCGCCAGGACCGGCTTCTATTATTATCTTTAAAACATCAAATAAAGGGGGAAGGCTCCCCCTGTTTATTCACATGTACTCCTTGCAGGGGTACCTGAGGTTGCCGAGGATGGGCCCGACCCACTGATCGGCCTTTCCGGGGTTGAGGATGTTGTCCGGGTCCATGGCCTTCTTGATGGCCCTGATGGACGACAGCTCCGAAGCGCGCTCCTTCATGTAGTTGGGCGCTTTGGAAATCCCGACTCCGTGCTCTCCGGTGACGGTTCCTCCGAGGTCGATGCACACGTCGAAGATCTCGTTGACCGCGGCGACACCTCTGTCCCACTCGTCCTTGTCGGTGGGGTCGATGACCATCTTGGTGTGGAGGTTTCCGTCGGACGCATGGCCGTAGGTGGCTATGGTCACGTTGTACTTCTCGGCGATCTCCTGGAAGGCCTTGACAGCCTTGGGGACCTGGGACACGGGAACTCCCATGTCGTCCGCGAGGGAGACGGAGGAGCATCCGGGCTTGAGGGCGGACAGAGAGGTCATAACAGACTTCCTGGCATCGGTCCACTGGGCGATGAGCTTCTTGTCCTTGGTGGGCGTGATGGAGATGGCTCCGATGGACTTCGCGACCTCCTCGACGATCTTGATGTCCCTGTCGATGACCTCGTCGGTCTCTCCGTCGCATTCGACGATGCAGAGAGCGCCGCAGTCGGGCAGGGGGTTACCGCGGGCCTTGTTGACGGCGGTTATGCTGACGCTGTCCATGAGCTCGCAGGACGCCGGGATCAGAGGCTTGGCGATGATGGCCGAGATGCACCTTCCAGCATCCTCGACGGAGTTGAATCCGCACAGGCAGGAAGCCGACTTCTTGGGCTTCGTGGTGAGCTTCAGGGTGACCTCGGTGATGACTCCCAGGGTTCCCTCGGAACCGCACATCAGGCGGGCGAGCTGGTATCCTGAAGCGTCCTTGATGGTCCTGGTTCCGCAGCGGACGATCTCTCCGTCGGCTTTGACGAAGGTCAGGCCCAGGACGAAGTCCCTTGTCGCACCGTATTTCACCGCACGCATGCCGGAGGCGTTGGTGGCGACCATTCCGCCTATCTGGCATGCCTCGGCGGATCCAGGGGACGGCGGGAAGAAGAACCCGTACTTCGCGAGCTCCGCGTTCAGGTCGTTGTAGATGCACCCGGCCTCCACGTCGACCCACAGGTCCGCGACGCTGACCCTCTTGACCTTGTTCATCCTCTGCATGGCGAGGACGATGCCCCCCTTGATGGGGACAGCGGCTCCGCAGAGTCCGGTGCCGGAACCGCGCGGGACAACCGGGATCTTGTATTCGGTAGCGATCTTCATTATCTCGGACACCTGCTCAGTGGTCCTGGGCTGGACGACGATGTCCGGGTTGTGATGGAATATGGAAGCGTCGAAGCCGTACGTGTACAGAACGGCCGGCTCTACGGAATATCCTTCCTTGCCGACGACTCCTTCGATGCGATCGATTATCTCCTGTTCCAAAAGAACACCTCTGGATACCCATTATTAACGGCGTATATAGTCAATTCCATCCGACCGTATTCCGATGGGAATCTGTCTGCCGTCCATAGTTTATATATCAGTATCCTTTTTTAACTAACATGAAGTCCACAATAGTTCTTCTCGGCCCTCCGGGGTCCGGAAAAGGAACCCAGGGCGAGAAGCTCTGCTCCGAATTCGGCTACGTCAAACTCTCCACCGGCGACATGCTCCGCGAAGCCGTCAAGAACCAGACCGAGCTCGGAAAGAAGGCCAAGGAGTACATGGACGCTGGCGCGCTCGTCCCCAACGACCTCATCATCGGCCTCATGAAGGAGAAGATCAAGGAGGCAAACGGAAAGGTCATCCTCGACGGATTCCCCAGGACCATCGAACAGGCGGACGCCCTCAGCGGACAGCTGGAGGTCGACCTCGCCCTCAACCTGGACGTCGCGGACGAAGAGCTCGTCAAGAGGATCACCATGAGGCGCTCCTGCCCCGACTGCGGCGCGGTCTACCACCTCCTCTGGAACGCGCCCAAAGCCGATGGCGTCTGCGACAAATGCGGCGCCAAGCTCTACCAGAGGGATGACGACACCGAGGCCACCGTACTCAACAGGCTCAAGACCTACCGCGAGAAGACCCTGCCCCTCGTCGAGTACTATGGGAAGAAGGGAAAGCTCGTCACCGTGGAAGGCGTCGGAAGCATCGACGAAATCTACGAGAAGGTCAAGAAGATCGTTCAGTGAACGCTCACGGCGGGGCTCTTCTCCCGCCATAAACCTCTTCATCTCTATTTTCTTAGGTAGATATACAAAATTGTGTATATGATACAAAATTGAATATATGTTACATTTTTGAGTAGATAACACAATAATAATCCCAAATACATAATTATGAACGCATATAGTATCGTTCATGGAGCACGACATTAGCAGTTCCTCGCTGAATGGAAATGACATGCGTGTCCTAGTCGCTCTGCTGGAGAAAGGAGTGACGAACCTTTCGGGACTGAAAGGCGCAGTCGCCAATCAGGTCACCCGGAAGAGCACCGTCCTGAAGCTGGCGGAAATGGGTCTGGTCGAATACGACCTGATCGCGGATACGCATCTGTGCTACAAGGTGAACCTTACCGACCTCGGGATACAGATAGCCGCCCTGCTCGCGCTGGGACAGGAATGCCTCTCCGGGAACCTGGACCTCGAGAACGACTCCGTCGACGAAAGAGCACGCCTGATGATAGCGGAGACGAAGTCCAAGATCCGTGCGATGGACAAGAGTACTAATAAGGGGATAAGATGAAAACCGATTACAAATGGCTATTCTGCGAGAGCGACCTCGCGGGGATAATGATACTGGTTCTCGACCTGAAGGAAGTCCGTTCGAAGGACCTTCTAAGGGTAAACAGCGGCTACTACAGGGTGAGGAACGGAGCCCAGCGCCTCGTCGAGGAGGGACTGCTCAGATCGTACTCCGTGGACAAGCCGCATAAGGCCACCACGTACATGCTGACGGAGAAAGGAGTCAGTGTCGCCATGCTCCTGAAGAGCGTAAAATCGCTCCTGGACGGCGAATACAGGAACGGTAGCCTGTACGAAGACTACCAGAAAAGCCAGACGGAGGAGAACTCCATAGAAAACTTTTAAAACCAGGAGCCAATGACCAACCTAGATAGCCTCGTAGTGTAGTGGTCAATCATGCGGGACTCTGGATCCTGCGACTGCAGTTCGAATCTGCACGAGGCTACCACTCTTCTTCACTACCCCCCTTGATTGCTTTCTCTGACGTTTAGTCGAAATATAATTGTTCTGTCAAACAACCGTTTATAAATTGAATAAATGCAAATCTTTTTAGAAATACGGTTCAAAGTTTTGCAAACTAATCATAAGAATTATATCGACTATAGGCTTACTAAACGATAAATTATGTTCAGAAAAATATCCCTCTCAAATTTCAAATCGTTCAAGAGAATGGATTTCAACCTAACCGAGGGAAACGTCGGTAAGGCGAACAACTTAGCCCTGATATACGGCGCAAACGGAAGCGGTAAATCCAGCCTTGTGGACGCCGTCGTCTTCCTGAAACTGTCCACGGACACCCTTATCAGAGACGGAACCGAGCCAAACCTCATCGACATGGCCTGCTCCGTGAAGAACATCGGCTCCAAAGGCAACATGAAGCTGGAGTACCTCTTCACCAACGGCAGCGAGGACGGGGAGTACCTCATGGAGTTCAACGACGAGGGGATGCTCGTCAGGGAGAAGCTTGACTACACCATCAACAAAAACGCCGGAAACATCTTCGAGCTGATCTACGAAAACGGAAACATATCGGATTTCTACAGCAGGCAGCTCTTCAAGAACAGCGCCGCCAAGGACATCGTCGAGTACGAGGTCAGGAAGCAGTGGGGACATAACACCTTCCTTTCCATAATAAAGAGCGAGATGGCCGAAGCCGACCCCGCATACCTCGACAGCATGCTGGGAACCGGTCTCAAGAACGTCATCCGCTACATCGACAGCATCATCGTCTGCCGTCCCGGATACGAGAGCATGGGCCCCAGAGCCATCGACAGATCTCCCGAGGCAGGGATCATCACCTCCGAGGAAGCTGAGGACCTGAAGCCCTTCGAAGAGGTGGCCAGCGCTTTCGTTAGATCCATTTACGACGGCGTCGCGGATCTCCGCTACGAGATTTCAGAGGAGGACGGAGAGGTCGTGTACGAGATGACCGTCGGCAAAGAGGACGGATCCAGGATCCCGCTCGAAGACGAGTGCCAGGGGATCCGCGAGACCGTCCGCGTCCTTCCTGGACTCCTGGCCGGAGCCGGAAAGGGAGTCGCGTTCCTCGACAACATCGAGTTCGGACTTCATGAGGTCGTTCTCAACTCCATATTCAACAGCAGCCTGTCCAACGCCGGCGGCCAGATCGTTGCCACCACCCACGACACCGTCATCCTCGAGAACGCCAACCCCCACAGCATCTTCATGGCCAAGGAGGGCAAGATCATCCCCATAACCGAGATCGAGCGCACCCAGAGGAACCATAACAACCGCAACAGGTACTTCAAGGGAGTCTTCGGAGCCATACCGGAGCCGGAACCGGAAGATCTGTCCGAGCTGGCATACAAGTACAGCCAGTGAGCGAACACGAACATCATATAAGACCAACACATACGACGAAAGGAGGAATAGTAAATGATCAGCAGAGACGAAGTCCTCGGCAATCTTGAGAAGTACAACCTCAAGGACGCCAAGGTCGGTGTCGTCGCTTCTCACTCGGCGCTTGACACCTGCGACGGAGCCATATCCGAAGGATTCCGCACCGTTGCCATATGCCAGCAGGGACGCGACGCTACGTTCTCCAAATACTTCAAGTCCCAGAGGGACGACAAGGGGAACATCATCAGAGGCGTGGTCGACGAGCCTGTCGTACTGGACAAATTCAGCAGCATCCTCAAACCCGAGGTCCAGCAGAACCTCATGAAAAACAACGTGCTCTTCGTCCCCAACAGGTCCTTCGTGTCCTACTGCGGCATCGACGCCGTCGAGAACGACTTCAAGATGCCCATGGTAGGAAGCAGGAACCTCCTCAGGTCCGAGGAGAGGGGAGACGAGAGGGACTACTACTGGTTGCTAGAGAAAGCGGGCATGCCCTTCCCCAAGAAGGTCGAGAAGCCCGAGGACATCGACGGCCTCACCATCATCAAGGTCCACCACAAGGTCAAGAAGCTCGAGAGGGGTTTCTTCACCGCCAAGGACTACGACCAGTTCGTGGAGAAATCCAACGAGCTCATCGCCCAGGGCGTTATCGAAGAGAACTTCCTCGAGCACGCCAGGATGGAGCAGTACATCATCGGCCCCGTCTTCAACCTCGACTTCTTCTACTCCCCTCTGGAGGAGAAGGGATCCAAAATCGAGCTCCTCGGAATCGACTGGAGGTTCGAGAGCTCTCTGGACGGATACTGCAGGCTTCCCGGAAAGCAGCAGGTCGAGCTGGAGAACGACGGGATCATCCCCGAGTACACCGTGTGCGGGCACAACTCCGCCACTCTGAGGGAGTCCCTCCTCGACAAGGCGTTCGACCTCGCCGAGAAGTACGTCGCCGCCACCAAGAAGTTCTACGACCCCGGGATCATCGGGCCCTTCTGCCTGCAGACCTGCGTCGACAAGGACCTCAAGTTCCACATCTACGACGTCGCCCCCAGGATCGGAGGAGGAACCAACGTGCACATGTCCGTCGGCCACCCCTACGGAAACACCCTGTGGAGAACCGAGATGTCCTCCGGAAGGAGGCTGTCCATGGAGATCAGGCGCGCCATAGAGCAGGAGCGCATCGAGGAGATCATCACCTGAGGTGCACCGAATGAGATACGTGAAGACCGCAATCGCCGTCGCGCTGCTCCTTGTGGTGCTGGCGGTACCCATGTCAGAGTCGGACGCCGACCTGACCATCACCGACACGGGCTCGGACGCCAAGTTCGACACCTTCAACGGAGGCTCTCTGAGCTTCGTGGTGAACAACACCGCAGACGCATGCACGATCGACGTCACCGTCAAGAACGGAAGCAAGGTCGTCGCGACTGCCGATGACTACCCCATAGCAGCCGAGGGCAAGACCACGGTCACCGTCAACATGAAGGACTTCACCACCGCGGGAACCTACGACCTGGTCGTCACCTGCGAGTCAGACTCAGGCAACACCTTCCCCGACGGCAGGAACTACTTCAACGTCCACGTGGTCGTCGAGAAGAACGTGCTGTCCAACTGGACCACCTACGTCGTGATCATCGTCGCGGTTATCGCCATCGCCATAATCGTCTTCATCAAGATGCGCGAGACCCCCAAGAAGAAGCCCGACATGACCTTCGAGCAGCTCGAGGAGGAGAGGAAGGCGAAGATGGCCAGCAAGGCCGAGAAGAAGGCCACGAAGAACGTCGCTCCCTCCACCGAGAGGAAGAAGTACCTCGCCAGCAAGAACAAGAAGGAATGAAACCCAGGGGCTTCGGCCCCTTTTTTATGAATTTTAAAACGACCGCCTCCGCACCAGGAGGAACGAAGGCAGGTCTGTTCAGAGCTTGAGGTTAGGGTCCCTCAGGTCCAGGAGCGCCACTTCGCGCCTGTCCATGAAGAACCCGATCTTCTTGTGGAGAAGGATGGAGGGGACGTTGTCCTCCTGGATCATGCTGTGGGCCACTGCGGCTCCCTGCTCGCGCCCGGTCCTCACGCACTCCCTGAGGAGCTTGTAGCCGATGGCGTTGCGCCTGAAGTACGGGTGGACGCACATGTTCTCGATCCAGAGGAGGTTGTCCTCGTCGCAGATATGGTGGAGCATCTGGGCGAATATGACCCCTACGATCTCCCCGTCCTCCTCGGCGACGAAACTGAGCCCGCTGTCGAGGTACGCCTTGAAGTGGTTCCTGCTGCTGGCGCCAAGGTTGTCCTTCCATTCTTCGGGAAGGTCCTCCCACCTGTTCTCCAGGGTCTTCGCGAAGTACTCGCGTATGCAGCTTATCTCGAGCTCGCGGACCTTCTCGATGTCCTTGATCTTCAGAGGACGGATCTCCATGCTCACATCTCCTCGGGAGCGCCCATCCCAAGGCAGTCCAGCACGTCGGCGAGGACGACCTTGGCGCATTCCACGAGAGTCAGCCTGGCGTTCCTGCAGGAGCCTGCGTCGAGGACGGAGACGGCTGCGTAGAACTGGTTGAACGCGGATGCGAGCTCGTGGCCGTACGCAGGCAGGAGGTGGACCTTCTTGTCGTCTCCGGCGGACCTGATGACGGCCTCGTACTCGGACAGGACCTTCGCCAGCTTCACCTCGAATTCATCGGTGAGCTTGGAGGGGTCGGTGTCGTGCTCGAACCCTCCGGCCTTCCTGAGGAGGCTGCAAGCCCTGGCGTGGACGTACTGGAGGTACGGTCCGGAGTTGCCGTCGAAGTTGAGGGCGTCCTCCCACTTGAAGACGAACTGCTTCTCGGGCTGGACGCGGACGATGTTGTACCTGATGGCGCCGACTCCGACGATCCTGGCGATCTCCCTCATCTTCTCCTCGGACATGTCGGAGCGCCTCTTGGAGATCTCCTCGTAGGCGCGGGCGACGGACTCGTCGATGAGGTCGTCCAGATAGACGACGACTCCCTTCCTGGTGGACATCTTTCCCTCGGGGAGGGAGACGAACGCGTAGAACAGAGGCTCGGGCATCCTCTCGCTTCCGAGGATCTCCAGAGCGGAGCAGAGCTGCTTGGAGCCGAGCTTCTGGTCCTCTCCGAGAACATCGATGAGACGGTCGGCCCTGGTGAACTTGTCCATGTGGTAAGCGAGGTCGCGTGTAGTGTACAGGGTGGTGCCATCAGAACGGGTAAAGGTGAACTTGGTGTTCTTCCCCTGGACCCCGAAGTCCTTCAGGTCCACGAACCAGGCGCCGTCGTCGGTCTTCCCGGCGTACTTGGACTCCTTGAGCTTCTCGACGATTGCCTTGGCGGAGCCATCGGCGATGTATCCGGACTCCCAGGTGTACCTGTCGAGGGTGACGTTGATGTTGGAGAGGGTCTCCCTGAGGCCGTCCAGCATGATCTCGGCGGTGTGCCTGACAGTGTCGATGACCTGGTGGTCCCCAGCCTCGAATCCCCTCAGCATGGAGGTGATCTGCTCCTGTACGGCGGGATCGGCCTCCATCTTCTTATTGGCGACGCGGTAGTTGGCGACGAGCCTGTGGTCGGTCTTGTCCCTTTCCTTCTCGTTCTGGCCGATGGTCCTGGCGTGCTCTTCGATCTCGGCGGCGACCTCCTCGGGGGTGGCGTTGTTGACTCCCCATGTGAGGACGACGACCTGCTTCCCGACGTCGTTGACGTAGTACTCGGTGGCTACATCGTGGCCGCATTTCTTCAGGCATCTGGCCAGGGTGTCCCCGATGATGGGGTTGCGAGCGCGTCCGACGTGGATGGGCCCGGTGGGGTTGGTGGAGGTGTGCTCGACGTTCACCCTGATCCCGGACTTGGGGAGGGTTCCGTAGTCGGATCCCTTCTCGCAGATCTCGTCCAGGGTTCCCTTTACCAGAGCGGCCGGGTCTATGTTGAAGTTGAGGAATCCGTTGGCGGCAGACACGGAAGAGATCATCCCGGACGGGGATATGGCGGCTGCCAGCTCCTCCGCGATGGCCTTAGGCGCCTTCCTGAGAGCCTTGGCCAGGGGGAAGCATGGGACCGCGAGGTCCACGGTCTCCACCGAAGAGCGCTCCACAGAGAACTGGACATCCCCTGCGCCCATGCCTTTGATGGCCTCGGCGACGACCGCTGAGACCTCCTTCTCGAAATCGTCCATTATAGTCATTCAATTCACCTTGTATCTGAGCAACGCGGCTATTCCGCCGAACGCTTTGACGAGCATGTCTCCCTCCTCCGAATCGGGAGAGATGATCTGGACGCGGCTGTTGAACGCGTCCGCCCTGAGGAAGAAGTCGTCGATGAGGTCCTCGTCCTTGATGATGGTGACGTTGGCTCCGCACTCGGGGCACTGGAACTTCGCCTCGTCGTCAGCGACGGTCATCTCGTGGGTGTGCCCGGACTGGCACTGGATCGTGATGCGCTTCTTCTTAAGGGATTCGGAGAGCAGGAGGGTGTCCACCGCGCCCATGTCGGTAGCCGTCCTCACCTCGTCCTCTCCATAGCAGGAAAGGCCTCCGTCGGCCTTCCTGATCTCGGAGAAGAGCCTCTGCATGTACATCTTCTCCTTGGTGAGCTGTATGTCTACGATGATGTCCTTGGCGTTCTCGACGAGCTCCCTAAGACCGGATTCGTCCGTATATCCCGTATCCACGAGAGGAGAGACGATCTTCTTCCTGAGCTCGTGGTGCATGAACTCCTCCTTGACGAAGAAGTCCTTGGTCGCTCCGGGCCCTCCGATGAGGATTCCGACGAGCTCGGGCCTGTTGAGGAAGACCTCGTTAGCATTGTCCGCGACCTTGACGAAGAACTCGTGAGCCGCGATCTCGATCAGCCTTTCGAAACGGACCGAGGACTGACCTCCCTGGTGGTGCTTGCTGGGGACCAGGGAATCGAAGTGCTTGAGCACCTGGATCCTGCTTCCGGAGAGAACGCCTATGGTGGCTTCGGACCTGTCGATGGTGATCAGGCCGTAGCTTGTCTTGTCCAAGAGCATCGAATCCAGAGGGTCCGTGAAGAATTGGGAGTCGCACCTGTACATGAAAGCCGTGATCGACTCAGGGGGGTAGATGACGTACTGCACCATCTTTGTCTGGTCCCCGGCGCGGGGAACCTCTCCGCAGAAAATGACCATCCCGTTCTGCGGTGGCGACTTGAAGGTTTTGAGTCGAGCCGCAATGGAGTCGATAGCGCTGGTGACGTTCTTCATCGTGGTCTTGGACTTGATGTTGGACGCCTGCGACTGCTCGCTCCTCAGATAGGCCATGACCTCGGAGATCTGCTTGTTCTCCGGAATGTAGACGGAGATGAGCTCGGTACCCCTCCCGCGGTACTTCGTGATCTCCTGCATGTCCTTCTTGAAATCGTATCTCGCTTTGTCTTCAGAATTGGTTTCTCCCATTCTCTCACCTTTGTAGGTTTCTGAAGACTTCACATCGGGATTACTTATAAATAAATTGGCTCGGAGACAGTCTTCCCGCACCCTTGAGTTTTTGATCCTCGATTTATCGGCTCCTGCCAATGCAGCAATCGACAGGTCAGGATGCGATGGCGTCCATGCCTTTTGCTGTCGATCGCTCTCACATCATTTCCG
>SUSZ01000032.1 GCA_015063165.1 Thermoplasmata archaeon | reverse complement strand
GGCTCGCGACCCCGGCCCCGTCCGAGGGCCGAATCGCCCCGCCGGTCGGCACGGTCCTGCGGATCCGGCCCAGAAGGCCGCAGGTAGGCTTCCGGACTTATACCATAAAATCCAGGAGTTAGAGTTTCATACCAGCACATGACAGGTCGAAAAAGGGTTTGCATGCCCTGCAAACATAATCCGATGCTTCATGAACTGCGCTTCATCCGCCTTCTGATCTGGATTATCCTGCCCTTCGTCCAATCCACACCTTGCTTTTCCGCTTTCCGATACCACCTGATGGCACCGATCATGTTGGCATCGATAAGAACGCCTCTCTCCAACGCCCTGGCGCATATGCAGCAAAGAAGCGGGTCTTCCGGGCCCTCGGCCAGAAGCGGCCCTATCTCGTCCTTGCTCATGGAGTCATGGAGCAGATTCACAAGATCGATGGAGACCTTTTCGCCAGCGAAGATCGCAGCCTTTTCCTTGATGGTCATAAGACGCTCGGTCCTTTTCTTGTTGAGCCTGGGCTTGTCGATGCACATATCGATGAATTGTTCGGCTATCGTGCTCGTCAGGACTTCCGGATCGTCGTTCATGACGTCGTATTCCCAGTAATTGTCGTGATGGAGCTGTTCAGCCATGAAATAGCGGGAATCCTCCGGGAATCCGAGAACCACCAGGTTGCAGTCGGTATACATGGCAACCTCCATGAAGCCTGTGAACACTGTGACGATGAGATCGAACTTCGAGGATTCGGCGACGAACGACACGATGTCGCTTTCGTAGCGCTAGGTGCCCGGAAGCTCCGACTGTTCGGGGAAGGGCGTGTTGGTGTAGACCATGCATCCGTCTTCGAGGAATATTTCAGAGAGCGCCGATATTATCCGGTAGGTTCTTTCGTTCTCCGTCTCGCTCCTGCCCTTTATGGTGATTCCATACGGGTTCAGAAGAACCATAGGCGGAGTCTTCAGCCTTATCCGAACCATCTCCTTGCAGTCGTCCTCGACAGGTTCGACCAGATCTAGGGACGATTCGCCCGTGCGTCTGGCCACCCCGGTCAGGAAGCTCGTGTCCAGGTCCCCATGGAAGAAGTATCCCGGATAAAGTGGCATCCTGGGGGCCATCCTGAATCTGGAGTCCTCGTAGTTGTTCATTGACAGGTACACACGAATGGCCTTGAGGTCCGATCTGTTCGCGACCAGACCGTCCGCACCAAGAAGCATCGGAAGATCCTTGGCGGACTCGCTGACCACAAACGTGACGTCCGAGAAGTCCATGCCTTCGAACTTGTTCAGCCTGTTGAAATTATCGCCCATAGGATTGAATGACGTTATCAGGAAGCGTCCGCCTTTGGAGCACATCCTGTCGTACATGGCCTTCCCCATCTTGTAGATCGCTTCCAGCTGGTCCAGATGGAGGGCAACGAGCGCTTTAGAATTCGCCGCTCCGACATAATACCCGTTCTGATTCAGAGCGCGAACGTCGACCATGATGCTGTTCTTGACCGCCGCTAGCTCGGAAGGGCTGACAGGAACAGGGATCTCGACGCCCTCCATCTCTGGCTGCAGTAACCTAGGGATCAGAAGCTGATTCTTCGCTACGGAAGTCTCATCATACGGACAATAGACGAGATGGGCGCCTGGTCCGACGGAAAGATCTCTTCTGGTGCTGAACTTGATGTAGCACCTCTTTTGTCCATCGTCGGGGCAAGGCGTTCCGAAGAACTCGTATAGATCCTGTTCAGGGCATATGTAATGGTCTGGACGGACTCCGTACTGAGCGCAGATGCAGAACAGGGAACGGACCTCATCCTTCGACCCGCACAGCACGATGTCCCCATGCAGGAAGATCTCCGGGTTGATGGTATAGCGAATCCTAGTG
This sequence comes from Thermoplasmata archaeon, assembly GCA_015063165.1. GTDB lineage: Archaea > Thermoplasmatota > Thermoplasmata > Methanomassiliicoccales > Methanomethylophilaceae > Methanoprimaticola. The sequence continues at coordinate 26,602 of SUSZ01000032.1, read as the reverse complement.
CCGTTGTTATAGAGGAAATCCGGATTCCCGCGATAGAGCCAGTACAGGGCGGTCTTGACATCGCGATCCGTCGCTACGCCGTTGAAATACATCCTGAACAGAAGGATCCTGCCCCACGCTTCGTCATTGTTCTTGAGGGCGATCTCCATGGCCTCGGAATGATGGGTGGGATCGTTCGAGCACATCAGGACGTTGAAAAGTTCTATCTCTTCTGCCAGGCCGCAGGAAACGGCTTCTCTGCAGGAAGATATCTCAGATTCGATGTCGATATATGATGAGGAAGGCCATTTGGCCCTGGATGCACGATCTTCTGGAACGGGAGACGACCCTTCTCCTATGACTGGCGTCTGGATCGACAAGCTATCGGGAATCGCTATGGAGGATATCATAGAAGAAATTGTCCACAGGAAAACTCACCGTTTTCCAAGTCAGAAGAACAACGTCTAACGATAAGCCGAGACGGATCTTCGCCGATTACAGACTAATCGCTATTAAGACGAATCGCCTTGCCCGCACATGGACCTGCTTCCTTTCTTCAAGAGCCTTATAGACCAAGACCTTGCGCCGGTGGTCATCTGCGACACCGGGCACACCATCGTTTACATGAATCCGGCCGCTGTGGAGGAGTACTCCGACGACGGCGGAGAGCTTTGGGTCGGACGGAATGTCATGGACTGCCATCCCCAGAGGGCGCGCGAGATGATCGCAAAGGTGGTTGAATGGTTCGAGCAGGACGAGAGGAACAACATCGTCCACACGTTCTACAACGCGAAGAAGAACAAGGACGTCTATATGGTCGCCCTCAGGGACGAGGGGAAGCTCATCGGCTACTACGAGAAGCACGAGTCCCGCAACGTGGACCGGACCGAGAGGTATGCCTTCCTCAAATCGTAACCGTTTTATTTACAAATTTAAGTGGGGATATCATGACGTCCGGCGTGCTGGGAGTGATCATCTGTCCGATGGTTGACGACAACCTGCTGTACAGCTTGAAAAAGGACCCAGAGGAGAAGATGATAACCTTGATCGATGCGAGAAGCGCATCCTCTCTGAAAAGGAAGTTCGATAAGGCGGGGATAAAATACGACCTAATAGACTGGGGAGACGTCACGGCTTGGAGGTACCAACCCGTCGAAGGAGCCTTCAACATCCTGATAAGGACGATGGACCTGGGGCTGCACTCCAAACCGGATGTCCTGAAGTCGACCATCGAGGAGTACGCCATCGACATGCAGCCGTTCGTGGACGGCATAGGGTTCTACCTCGGAACATGCGGGAACTACGACTGGAACATCCCCAGATGGTGCGAAGAGAAAGGCATGAAGCCGAGCGCTATGTTCTGCGACAGCAAAGGAAACCTATGCCACGACTGCGTAGGGATCAATATAGCAGGAGGACCCAAATACAACGAGCTCCAGAAGAATTTCGTAGGACATCTGTACATCTTCCCGGCGATGGCCAGCAACTACGACGAGTTCATGGATGCTGACCAGGCCGAATCCAAAGCCACAGAGGCCAGCCTGACCGACGATATGAGGGAGGCTCTCGGCATTGAGCCCGGTCGCGACGGCTATATGAGGTGGCTCCTGAGCCTCGGGGACTACCGCAACATCCTCAAGATAGACACCGGGATCGGAGACAGGGAGAGCTTCGACGCTGACGTCGAGAAGATCTCGGAAAGAACCCGCCTGGCGATAAAAGACGCTCCGGAGGGCTGGGCCGACCTTCAGCCGACGGACGACCTGTACGCCAGATGCAAGTCATTCCTGAAGCAGTAAGACATAACTGAAAGGTTTCACGGCCAGTTTCCGCTCGGAAGCTGGCCGTTGTTGCATTCACTTGAACATGCCGAACAGGCCGCCGGACTTCTTCTTCGGCTCCGGCTTCACATAGTCGAATCCGCCGGTCGGCTCGTCGTTCAGCATGAAATAGATGTCGGCGGTGTCCGCTCCGGACTCGAAGCAATGTTCGAGATCCACATGGTAGCAGACACCGTCCACCATCTTGTACAGGTGATGATCGGAAGGGTACTGCCCTGCTTTGCGGAATCCGTCATCTTTCAGGATCTGAGCGTACTGATCCACCGCTTTCTTGGCGCCGTCGGGGTCCTTCTCGAACCATGCGGAGAACTGGAATATGTTGTCCTCCACCCTTTCAATGACGTAATCGTTCCCGCCGCAGCTCCATGCCGGATAACAGGAAAGGTTCTCCGACCACTTGGACAGCACCTCCTGGTCCTTCCTGGTCTGCCTCTCCTCCATCATCTCCTTATAAGGCAGCTTGGCGCCGCATTCTCCACAGAAGTCCGTTCCGGGCACGTTCTGCTTCCCGCATTTGGAGCACAGGGCCAACTCCATCACGGTCTTCTCTGGAAGCTTCGCCCCGCATCTCGGACAGAACTTCATGTCCCCTTTCACAGCCTCTTCGCATTCGAGGCAGACGCGCATGCCCTTCATGCTGTCCTTGGCCATGCCCTCCAGGAATGATGCGGCCCTGTTCCAATCTTCTTCGGACACGTCCTTCATGGATTCGTTCGCTTCCTTCATCGCGCTGTCCAGGTTGCCTAGGGCGTCTTTCAGCTCTCCTACGGAATCGCTCAGTTCTGTCGCGGCTCCGGTTGCGGCTTCTCCTACCTTGTCGCCGACCTGCTCAGCTACCTCTCCAGCCACCTCTTCCTTGGCCTTATCCACAACATCGTCGACGACGTCTTCGGCCGCTTTCTTGGCTTCATCCTCCACCTTCTGGCTGACGGCGTCCTGAATTCCTTTCGAGACATCCTTCAAAACTTTGTCGAAAAGCCCCATGCAATCACCATTTCAACTTGGATTCTGAAATCCTTGTCTTAGAATATTAATACACGTTAAAATAACATCGTACCGACAAGTTGATTTTAGTTAGGTCATCCATGCTGGATAGCCCCCTGTTCGAGTATTCTTTTACGGATAATCTTCTGCTGATAATCGGCGTGGATGTCGAGAGCTTCGTCCTGATCGTCCTTGTTTATTCCGAGGTATTTGATGATCGTAGAGATGTTGTCGTGCCCGAGAATGTAGGAGATTATGACCAATTCTACCCCTGCATGATAGAGGGTACGGCCGTATGTGCGTCTGAGGGTGTGGTTGGTGAAATGTATCCCCAATCCATCCCTGAGGACGTGGATGACGGCACGGTCGATGCTGTGTCCCGTTTCCGAATACGGGCCGACCTTAGGCTTGTTTTTGTACTGCTTATGCAGCAGCAGGTTTCCCGGATCTTCCCAAGACGGTCATAGAGTTTTACGGCTTTAACATAGGACTCCCTGACAGGTATCCATCTCTTGATGATCTCCTCGGTTTCGTGCTTGAAGGTGAAGTACCTCGGTTTGCCCTCTCCGGGACCTTTGCCGTTGAAGTATGCAATGCCGTGCTTGAAATCGATATCATCAAGCATCAGGTGGCAGACCTCGGCGATGCGGAGCCCGTGATTGAGCTCGACCTCGCACCTCTTTTTGGTCAGCCAGCTGCAAAGGATGCCCTGCTCCTCCTTTGCGGCATCGTCGTATCTCCCCCAATTCCCCGAGCGCTGGTCGTATGCGTTGCCGTAGATGTCCGTCCGCTTGTTGTGGGCGTGAGCGCCCGCAACGTTATCATTATGCCTAACCTCGTCAATGCCACCTCTGGTCATGGGATCATGACTCCTGGGCCCGCGTCAGAGGTACCAATTCGTCAGCGGGCCCTTCTCTCTACGGCTTTTCGATGTGTAGCCGATTTAAATACTGTATAACTTTATTTTATAAATGATTTCGCAAAAAATAAATATTAGTTTAGTTTTTTTATAAACTGTTTTATGCTTAACGAGACCTGGATGCGCCCATGGCGAGACGACTAGACGAACGGACGTTCAGAAAAGACGCCGGTCGGTAGACATCCGTCCGCGACCGCATTCCGAACTATCGACTCGGCCGAAGTTGTTACACACAGTCTGTTGCGTTCGATCTTGTTGATCCAAAAATCACGGTTGGTTTTGATGTCGTACTTCCAATGTTCCCAATCATATCCATGCCAGAATTCTGAATCACAGAAAACAGCTACTTTTGGACCTTTGAACACTATGTCTGGCTTACCCTCTACAGATTTGTCATTCTTCCTGTAACGAAGGCCTCTAGACCACAATTCCTTACGCAATTGAATCTCTATTTTAGTATCTTTATTGCGGATACGAGACATGTTATAATGGATCTGTTCAGGAGTTTTCATCCATACAACGTTTTAATTCATTTTGCTATTCATTCTGTACTCAGGTTTGCACAAGTTTCATTAAATGTTTCTCTGAAATCTTGCATTTCTAAAGTTGATAACTGGTATCCATCTTTTGAAAGAACAGCTATCTGAACCTGACCTCCAATACCAACCCTATCATCCAGATTTTTACTATCATCAATAACTTTCATTTTACATATTCCGCAATACAAAGAACCAGGGACATTGTCCAAATCGAACGGGAACAGGGGCAAAAGCGATTCTTTGTCAATAACTCCGGTGGATGGTTTAACAATTAGACCTTTAGGTTCTTCATCCAATACAAAAGTGCCTTCACTCACTCTAAAGACAAAGCCTCTATACTTATTATCGGTACGATCATACCCAAAAAAGAATATATTGCCATTAGGAGCCCGATTATGTGTTTTTATAAAACAATCAAGAAATGATTGCATACCTTTCTCCAAATTAGATACAAGGGTGCGGATGTCATAAGACAAGATACTACTTTGAACATATTGATAAAGAGACAGCCCTAGTTCCAAATCTCCAAAAGGACATAAAACGGAACGAGTATGTAAAATAGGCATGATTTTTGAAACAATCTTAAAAGGAGTGTGGTCTGTATAAGAAGCCAAGGTGTCCATAGCAATTGTAACCTGATCGTCCCCCATCCATGCAATCAAACCTGTCATGAAATTGGGATACATCTCAAGAATATACAAGTTTCAACTTTGGTTATCTTCATCACTATGCATCCTCCCCTTCACTCGCTGCGTTCGCTCGGGTCGTATGCTCTCCATCCCCGTTGCCTCGCTTCACTCGGCAACGCGGATGTTCGCAGTATTCGCCCACGTCCCCTCCGACGGAGCTCCGGGGCCGGGGCTCATACTCGGCGGTCGGCCTGCGGCCCGCCGGGGGCAGTGCCGCCGCATGGCCTGGCCCTGCTTATTGGGATAAATCGTGGTATGTCAGGATGACAAAAATCAGTTCTGACGGCGAGGCGGCAGAGGCGGACGATAACATTTTGGATCGAAGAATTCTGGTCTTCTGTATATCTTGACCCTCCTGCCGTAACCGTCTCTGAGGTAATAGGTATTCGATCTGCAGAAATCCGCCGTGTTCCTGTAAACGTTATAGTGGCTGTAGAACCACGAATAGAATTTTTCAGAGACAATCAGAAACAGATAGAGTATGCCACTGATGATCCTGAACGAGATGTACCCGCACAGCTGATAGATGTAGCTGAGAAAGTTGGAGATCATTGTCTGCAACCAGATATTGTAACGTAAGGGAATCACATTATCACAAGCTTCTTGGGCGGAGTTATGTTAGGATTGACCTTGAGGGCCAATTTGATGTCAGGCGGTAGGCTGTCGAGATCCCAATCCATCCACGTATAGAGCCTCGGATTATATACTGATACTGTATCGACGTAGAACCAACGGAACTTCAGTTTCTCGATATTCTCCTTTATCTTCTTCAGGTCCTCCCTGAACGACTTGGAGAGCACCCAAGTTTGAGAGTTCCAAATCAGATTGTTGAGAACGGTCCAGATTTTGGTACGGTACTTCTCCGGCAGATCCGACACCCTCTCGTACTTCTCCAGATCGGGTATGTCCTGCAGATCGAGAAATTTCGAAATATACTTGGCGATATAGTTAATCGGATTGGAGTAGCCTTTCATCTGTAGATGATCGTCGGTGAACCCGTAGATGTCGATAAATCCCTGTCCCCATATGGGGCTCTTGGAGTTCCAATCCTCCAGATTCTTGAGCTTGGAGAGCACCGAACGGGTGTAGGGGTCTGACGGATCCAGACGATAGGAATGGCTTTTCCTATGCCACTTGATCTTCAGAGGCCTCTACAGATGGAGGATGATATGCACCGCTGGATAGCCGGAAGTAGTGGACTCTTTCACAATTACTTTGGAGTATCCTCCGTCCAAGACCTTCTCCAGACGTGCGAAAAACCTGCTGATGCCTTTGCCCTTTGTCGTGATGAACCTGTTGGCCTCGTCGCGGGACATGGTGCTGTGATCTATCGTGAGGGTCATGAAGAAGAGGTGTGAGAAGAGTCAGGAAGGGGTTTCTTTGGAGATGGTGGATTTCTTGATCAGCTTCGCTAACATCGATTTCTTGAAAGACTGACGTAAAGCGTATGCGGCGTTGTCTTTCCTCGATACGGGACAGGCGCGATGCTCCCCCGTATCGAGATTGGCGAATAGGTTGTAGTAGACGAGGGTCACCCACTGGACCAGATCCTTCAGCAAGCAGTCAGAATCGATCTCCCCGGAGAGAACCATCTCCTGGAGCTTGGAACGCTCCATCGTGTCGAAAACGGACACGTCAGGGCCTCCAGGAGAGGGTTATTCCTATCGGAATAAAAATCCCGAAAATCGGCCTTTCCCTGGTTTTCTTATTTTGAAATTCGCCAGGGATGCTGGATAAGGATGGTCCCCACTCCCTGATTTCACCAGTACCAATTTGACTGGCCTGGTCCAAATCGGTCCCTCCTGGAAAGCGTTTTGCGGTCGTACTCTGCAAGCTTGGCCATGCCCGCATCCATGTCGTCGAGGTTGACCCCGATGTACTTCAGGGTCTCCATCGTGGACTCGTGGCCCAGGAACTTCGATATGGTCTCGATGGGGACGCCCGCATGGAAGAGCCTCCTCCCGAAGGTCCTCCTGAGGGTGTGGTTGGAGAAGTGGAACCCGAGCTGCTCCCTCAGGGGTATGATGACGGCGTCGTCGAGGGAGCCGGTGTGCTCCCCGAACGCGTCGGACTTCGGCCTGTTCTTGTACTGGTTGGTTATAAGCAGCGTTCCGGGGTCGCGCCAGCCCGGATCGTGCTCCCTGACCCTCCGGACTATCTCGCCCCTGTGCTCCAGCCAGCGGTCGAGGATCTGCTTGGTGTTGTAGTGGAAGCGGATGGTCCTGTACTTCCCGTTCCCGCGCCCCTTGCCGCGGACGTTGATGTAGGGCTTCAGCCCCCCGGCGTGCACGTCGTCCATGAGCACGCGCGTGCACTCGGCGTTCCTCAGGCCCATGCCGAGCTCCAGATGGATCACGATGTCCTGGAGGGGGGTCTTGGGGATGTCGAGCAGGGCCTGATACTGCTCCTCGGTGAGCCAGTCGACGTTTACCCTCATGTCCTGAGGGAAAACCACCTTCATCGTGCTCGGGGTGTCATTCCCGAAGAACCTCAGGTACCTCTTGAGGTACTCGAACTCGCTCTCCTGGTACGAGACGGCGTAGTCCGCCCAGGCCTCCTCGAGGAGATACCGGATCGCCTCGACGTCAACCTCTCTGGGCATTGGATCGAAGCCTGCCTCCTCGAGGCGCTTCTTGGTCCTGAAGAGGCTCCAGCGGCACTTGTCCCTCGTGTACTGCTTGGAGTTTATGAACTCCCGGTTGAGGAACTCGTAGATGCAGCTCTCCGGCGTGCGCATGTTCTTCGCCGTCATACTTCACCCCTCTCGGACTCCAGTATATTGTCAATAATGCCAATTATAATCATAATTGGCAATAGTGCCAAATATCTATTTTATACTTTTGGCATTATTGGCATTATTGGGAGAACATGGTTCAGATTGGAAAGAATGTCAAATATGACGACTACGGAAGAGTGACCGTGCCGTCTCAGCTGGCCGAGCTTCTCAACCTGGTGAAGGGCCATGACGAGGTGTGGTGGAACGTCGAGGACGGAAGGGTATACCTAATGAAAGTCACCAAGTCGTACAGCGGCTTCGACTTCGAAGGAAAGGAGATAAAGGAGAATCTGAAGGAGTACGAGAGACGCTACAACGACGAATACGATCCGACAAGCGAGCTATCCGTGGAGGAGTTAGAGGAAAGAGCCCGCCAGGAGTATCTGCGCGACAAGGCGGAGAGGGAAGCTTTTGTAAGGAGCAGAAAGAACTGAGGGTCCAATCCGAAGCGTTTCATAATCGATAAGACGCCGCATGAAGAAAAGAACAGTAAGGAAACGACTACAGCGTCATTCGGACATCCAGGGGCTATCCAGGCCTTAGACTATATCAAAACAATGCGACGATAACCACGGCGTAGCTTTCAGTGGGACGAAATCGGATGATTCCATGATGACGATGAATATCGATTTCATTTTCAGGCTTCAGGCACGATAGGATGACGTCAACGGTATCTTTGGACGAGTCTGGAAACTTGGGTTCCCAGGACAGATTCTTCGTGATGTCGGCCCTGATTGTCAGACGCACCCGTGACTTGAGCAGGGCTTTCAAAGTCCTCGATGAAATGAAGACGAGCAGGAGGAGCAAGAAAGACACGGCTGTGGAAGTGAAGTTCAGCAATTCCTATCCGCACGAGAGGATGAAAATACTGAAATCTCTGTCGGACAGCCCTATATCCATAGTTTACGTGGTCATCGATAAGAACGAATCTCGGGTTTACAAGAACGTCCGCAATTGCGACTTATATAAAGCGGCTGTGAAAGAGATACTCCCTTTGATTGAAAAAGCATCGATGACCAAGGATGTTTCCATCAATTTCGACGAGAACCGTTGCATCGACATGAGAAGCCTGTTGGAACTCGTGACCGAGGGGGTTTCGAATCTCAATGTAAAGTCCGTAAGAAAAGTAAACTCGTCTTCAGACAAGGCGGTGCAGCTTGCAGACTTCATTTCCGGATCTATCCGTGAGAAGTACGAGCACGGCAACGACGGATACACGACATTAGTTGAAGGAAGAATATCCATTGCCCATGAGACATGATGGCCGCGCGCTTGCAGCCGACTCATGGGTCTTACTTGGATGACATGCTATCAATCACACCATATAAATGCATTACTTTGAACAAACTTGGCAGTATGATTTGTTTGTTTAATTTTGCGTTTTTCTAAGGCTTCCTACGAAAACATTTTGGATAATCACCGGCGTTAGATCGAAAAGAAGTTCATCGGTTTTTGGTTAAGCCACTGGTGAACTGATTCGAGTGCATAGCAACCTCATCGAAACAAGACGTTGTATCTAACCTATTCAGTCAAACATGATAAGTACACCTTCGCCGTGATATCTCTGTCCCATGCAGGGGACCCGGCAGAGGGATGTGGCTCCTCAGCGACTCAACTCTGCCAATTCAGTTCTTCGGATGGATTTTCAGCCGTGCGCTTCTACTCTTCCGCCGCACCCCTTCCTTAAGCAATGGCGAACGTTCTTGGAGCAGTCCTTGTAGAATCCGAGTTTACAGGTCCGCATCGTCTGAGAACTTTAGGCAGTGATAACGTCTTACGGCATATGCGACGCAGTCGACGACCTGGAACACAAGCAATTACTAATGGATAATCCAGATACAAAGGTTTTTCACACAATTGGATGATATGTCTAGGATGCTAGCGTCCTTCCGCGACCAGATGAACACGCTCTCCAGGAACGGAGCCGTCCTGTTCTTCCTGCTCATGGTGCCCGTGATGCCTCTGCTCTACTTGCCAGTGGCCGGCATAGTCGGACCCGTGCCATCCGCGGACGTCCTCGCGTCACGCATCCTCATCGCGCTCCCTGTCGTGTCCATGGCATCGGCGTCGGCGATATGCGGGGACGTCGTGCAGAGGAGACGCGGCAAGGATTCGACGGCGTCCCTTGTCGGCAGATTCCTGGCTGGGCTCACTGTGCCCATGGCGACGGTCTTCGGCGCATACGGGGTCGCTTTCGCCATTTCGGCGACGGTGTGCCCCTTGGCGTACACATGGGTGTTCCTCACGTCCCTGGGTGTAGCCCTGGCGGGGACCTTCTTCTGCTACGCGTTCAGCTTCATGGTGGGAGCCCGGTCCGGGGATGCGATCCTCTCGTTCCTCCTGCTCGCCATAGCGATGCCGGCGCTGTGCCTGCTGATCGCCTGGGCGGCCCCGGGCCTGGCGCCCGCGATCGGATGCGCGCCCGTGTTCTCCGCCGACCTGGCCCTGAATATCCTTGGCGGCACGGGTTTGTCGCTGGAGAGCTTGGCATCTGTTGTTACGGAAGGGCGCCTGGGGCCTTTCATTGTCGGTGCCGACCCCGCACTAATGTCCGCCGTGTCTGCGGTCTTTGGCCTGGCATGCTTCGCGGCAGGATGCCGTTGGGCCGGCGGGAGGGATTCCGATGCATAAGGCTGCTGTCCTGCTCCTCGTGTCTCTCGCGATATTGAGCTCCGTTGCCATTGTGCCTGAATCGGATTCCGATGCCCCGCTGGAAGTCGTCATAACGGACGGCGTCAGGTGGTTCCGCACCGCGGAGCCGGTGGACGTCGCACCTAGCGGATACCATCCCGGGACGATGTACTTTTCAAAGGACCCGGACGACCCGTTGATGAAGGCGTACCTTGACGGCGAAGTCCCGATAGACGACCTGATCGAGAAAGGGCAGCAGGTGGAGGGCCCTTGCTACGTATTCTGCTACGAGTATTACATGTATATGGTGTCGGGGGACCCGGAATTCGCAGAGATGGGGTCCCCTCCGATCGCCTATCTGTTCATGGCAGAGGGGACATGCAGATTCGTGCCGGCCGTCCAGACCTCCGGGCGGGTCATAATCTCAGGGAATGGCGGTTCGATCACCTCGTTCTCCGACTTCCTCGATGTGACGGCATGGAGGGACGGCACCTACGAGATGCGGCTGAACGACTGCCCGTACCATTGCGTGCGCTTCACCCTCGTCTCCGGCGATGCCAGCATACTCCCCCATGCGTCGGGGACGGTAGCGCATGATATGTGCACCATACGCCGCTGGGTCAGGGGGACCTGCGACATCGAGCCCGGGCGCTATACGTTCAACAACTGCTACGCGTTCCCAGATGGAAGCGAAGAGGATGAGAGGTTCCGCGCCGAGTGGCGGAAAGATACGTCACCGACGTGCCGGAATGGGCGAAATCAGAAAGAGGGGCTGAAATCACCATAGAAAAGACCACCGGAATGGCGTTCTACACCCTTTCGTCCGCGGAAGTCATGAATGTGAGGTACGACTTGAACGGACGGTCCAGCTCCATATACGAAATACGCATATCGGATTTCGAACCCATCCGGCCCGACCTCCCGGATCATCTGTACCTTTTCACCCCCGCCAACGAACACGTCAGCTTCGCCATGACCTATGACATGTCATGCAGTTCGGTAATGCTGTCCCTGCCCGACGGCAAGCGTCTCATAGCCTCGGATAGCAGGTACGACATGGTATTCAGCGAATCCACGACGCTGGACTTCACGGTCGAATACGCACAGAGTGGTTTCAAAGACCTCCCGCTGTCCACGACGGTCTTCGTATCGGCCGAGGGATTCACGGAGCCGGACGGCCTGGCAGCGCCCGCGGCCGCCCTGTGCCTGCTGGTCTTTATCGCGGTCGCCGCCGCTCTGGCAATCGCAAGGCTGAGAGGTAGGCGAGCGGGCGCAGACTGAGCGAAATGATGCGTAACCCCTCCTAAAACTACAAAAAAGCGACATAATCGGTGTAGACGATAAAGCTAAATAAAGCGCAAAATAACCTGACTGTCACACTGCTGTTTGTAATAGTATCACAATAGTGATCAATAACGATGACAAAAAGGAAGATACGGGATGGCTGATATGATCGAGAATCCGCTCGGGACAGCATCGCGACCAACGGCCGTCCTCTTATCCGTCACAGCAGTCGACATGGAGGGAGCCGTCCGCATCGAACCGGACGTCATGATGCGCGACCACTCAGCCTGACAATCGGCCTCGAGCGAAGATAGTAAGTGGCAACAAGACTCGCGGCAGCCACTGCGAAGAACGCCGATGCAGCCAGCCAGTAATGGACCGAGGACAGCATGCCCACGTACCTCATGTGGTTCACGATCAACCCGTAGGCTAGCAGCGCGATCACTAGGGCCCGGAACAGCCTGAAGGCAGGCCGGTAGGTCGGCCGTTTCACCACCGCATCGACCACGGTAATCCCTCCGAGCTCGCTGTCCCAGGTGACATAGAACGAGTCGTCCCCACAGAGGTCCAGCTCCACCCTTTTCTTGCAGCCGTCCGAGCTGAACAGCAGCGTATGACGGCCGTCGTCAAGGTCCAATACACGGCCCTCGCCGTCCTTCAGGTCAAAGCCGTCCGTCCCGTCTACGGAGACGTGCATAACGGCCTTGTCGTGGAACCAGAACCCGCCGTGGTAGTAGGACACGGTCAGTCTTCCCATGGGGTTCGTAATGGCTTATATATATATATAACAGCCGAGCCACAAGGGCCGCATCGCCGACCAACAACTACCTTACTCCAGGAATGCCGGTTTTAACTCCGGCTATCCTTATCGAGTCGGCGCCCGCCCCGGGGCTCGCTGCGCTCGCCCGGGCCGTCCGCTGCCGTCCATGGGCCCCACGGATGGGATGGGAAGCGCGTCCGCGCGCCGGCGCCCCTGGCCCTGCGGGCAGGCGGGACTTCCTCCGCGCGTCCGCGATTGACAATTGCGAAGGGACATCGGTTATCCGCTGAAGAATATGGATGGCTGCAGCTAAGAGGACAGAAAAAGGAATAGAGGTTGAAAAGAGAAGGACAGGTCGAGCGTTAAGAGTTGGGTGTGTTGTCCATAAGCCCCAGTCTTATACAAGCCTGGATGAGATTGAATTCCTGTTCGGTTATGGTTTTCACGAGTTTCCATGGAGACTTCTCTTCTGATTTGGGTTCTGGAAGCAGACCTATCCGATTTTTGAATCCCTTTCCAAAAGACACGTCCCTTGTCCTGAAGCACTTGTTCCCGAGATGCGTGAAGAGCATCGTGCGGAGGCCCTTGTCCTTAACGGAAGAGATGTCAGGAAGGTCCTTGATGGAGCTCTTGCCGTCCTCGGTGAGGCACTTGACGAGGTACTTGAAAGCGTAGGAGACGGTGTCCCTCCCCGACCTGGATCCGTCGCCCTTGACGATGCCCTCGAAGTCGATGAAGCCGTGCTTCCAGATCGGGTTCATGCTGATGGCCTTGCGATAATCGGTCCTGCAGAGCTTCCTCATGAGGGGCCCCTTCCCGATCCTGTTCAGGATGCGAGGGTCGCAGAGCCTCCATGAGACGCTGCCGCCCTTGCCCGCATGGCGTTCCACCATCACAGGCTCGTCCAGCAGGAAGATCAGGTGCGGGGCAGGGTAGCCCGAGGACTGCGCCTCCTTGGAGGTCAAGGTCCCATGCTTGCCGAATATCTTGCTGATGTTGGCGTTCAGGTTGTTCAGGACGTTGTACTCGTAGTCCGCCCCCTCGGTGGGGGTGGACCGTAAGGCAGCCCAGGCCTCCTCCGCGGTGTACTGCTCGCGGTCGAAGTTGACGGTGGTTAGCAGGAGCCTCGTGTACCTCCTGTTGCGGAAGCCCTTCACCGGTATGTCGAATTCCTTACCATCCAGCGCAGCTTCGATCTCGTTCCTCTTCTTGGACTTCCTAGTTGCGTAGACCTTGTTGCCCCTCTTGGCTGAAAGCACATAGACAAACTCCCCCGTGTCCTGGTTGAGAAAAACGTTGCGGTCCTCGGATTCAATCCAATCCAGAAGGACCGCTTGGAGGTAAGGGTCGTCGAGGGTCATCCGCCCGGCCACCAGGTCGCGGATGAGTTCGTTGGGCTCGAAGGGCCAATCCCCGCCGTTGCAGGTGCGACGGCGGATCTTCCTGACGCCCTCGAGGACCCCCTCGAAGAAGAGCTTTCCGAGGCTGTTGAGAGCACCATCAGAAGTGGTACTCGTCAAATCGGAGCCCGAAGTGGTACTCGTGACGAAATCAAGGGAGCCAGAAGGGAATGGTCCCCACTCCCTGATTTGAAAAACACTGAAAATGAAATGGTTCTTATCGCCAACCGTTAAAATACATTGCTTTTTTTGTGTCGGATGCTATATGAAACTATTCTTCTTGTTCAGAAAATTAATTAAGTGAGGCACTCAACATTTTTATTTAAACGTCAACAAATTTATACCACCTAGTGTTACATGCTTATAAGCATCAGTGGAAACACGTTGCACAAGAGGTCATCCAATGGCAGACGCAGAAAGCACCGGTACCCAGGGCGGTACCTACGAGCTTCTCAGGACGATTGACTGGAAGCAGGGTCTCATCATCGCTATGGGAATCCCCATCCTCATCGTCCCGTCTCTGTGCGATCTTTCTCTGAGCCTCTGGGCTATGAGCATCCTCATCTGGGTGTTCTCCGTCCTTTCTGGTTTCTTGCTAAACCTCCCTCTCGGGGAGATGTGCGCCACCTTCGGCGTAGCAGGCATCGGAGGCTCGATTCAGCACATCTACAGAGACGACGAGAAATACAAGAACAAAAAGATCAACACCGGCAGGGTCATCGGATCCCTGGGAGCATGGGCGTACTTCGCCACCTGGGTTCCCGTCATCCCTATCTTCACCATCATGACCGGTGTCTACATCAACGATTACTTCAACCTCGGAATCGACGGAATGACCGCTACCGGCTTCTATCTCCTCCTTGGTGCTCTCATCTACGGATTCATCATCCTCTCGGGACGCAAAGGCCTCGAGGGCGGAGCGAAGGTCCAGCTCATACTCGCGGCTATCACCATCATCCCCATCCTCATCATCTGTCTCGTCCCCCTGTTCAACGGAACATTCCACCTCGAAACGATCACCAACGAAATGGTCCCCACCGGATGGGAATGGAACGGAGACAGCATCCTGCTGATTCTCGGATGCTTCACCGTCGCTCAGTGGAGCGCTGTCGGATGGGAGTCCGCAGCCACCTACGGTGCCGAATACAAGCAGCCTGAGAAGGATGTCCCCAAGGCCCTCACCGCCTGCGGACTTCTCTGCCTGTTCATGTACTTCGTGATCGCGTTCTGCATGTACGGAACCCTCGGCCAGGCCGGAATCGAAGAGGCAGGAGCCTCCACCCTGATACCCATCGCCAAGACCGACTTCGGAGATATCGGAGGGCTCATCGCCGTCATCCTGCTCATCGCCGGAATGGTCATGATCATCCAGAGCGCCTTCCTCGCCACCGCCAGGACCATCCAGATCATGGCGAAGGACGGTAACTTCCCCTTGGTGTTCTCCAAGACCAACAAGTACGGCGTACCTATGTACGCCATGTTCTTCGAGGCCGCTATCGGATTCATCATCATCCTCGCCGGAATCACCGCGTCCCAGATCCTCGCAGTCTCTGCGCTCGGATTCGCCATCGCTCTCGGAATGTGCTGCATGGCGTTCATCAAGTCCCGCAGGGACCCCAGGTTCAAGGATGTCGAGAGGGTCTACAGGGTCGGAAAGATCTGGTACGCCGGAGCCTGGTTCATGATGATCTTCGAGTTCTTCTTCATGATCCCCGGACTGCTCTACTACGTGAACCTGTACATGGGATTCGAATACGTGCTTGTCGGAATCGCCGCCACCTTTGCATACGTGCCCTGTTGGATGGCCATCCAGTGGTGGAACCACAAGCATCACCCCGAGATGTCCTGCGGTATCAACTTCGACGTCGGAGAGACCTCTGCCGTCGATACCGACAGATCCCGGTGAAAACGAGGGCCCAGCGCCCTCCAAACCTCTTATCCTTTTTTAATCGCTAAGATAATGTCCGAGTACCTCTTCTCGGTCTCAGAATGGACGAGAACACCCGCCAGACGTTCATGGGACCTGTGAGGAAGGTGGACGACCTCCTGTACGAGACGACCTATCGCAACTATGACTACGAGGCCGCAGAGAGATATTTCTCGGCGAACCCTCCCGCGTCGGGATCCTGCTCCGCGGTATCAAAAGGTAGCCTGCTCGGAAGGAACTACGACTGGGCTATCGGGGACAAGGTCGACTTCGTCGTCCACACGCCTGCCAGGGACGGGCTGCATGCCACCTTGGGCGTTTCGTCTTCTCTGATACCTTCGTCCATAGTCGATTCTGGGGAGGACACCGAGCTGTACTCCTACGTGCCGTTCATGACCATGGACGGCGTGAACGACGCTGGATTCGCATGCTGCGTGAACGGGATAACAGTTAGCGACAGAGGGAAGACGGCATCCTCCAACCCAGGCGCCGAGAGGATGTCCATGGCGATGGTCGTCCGCTATCTCCTGGACCATGCCGGTTCCGTCCACGAGGCTGTGGAGCTCCTGTCCAAGAAAGACGTCCATTCCCTTCCCAGAGGGCACATGGACGGCTTCGAGATGCATTTCATGCTCATGGACAGCATCGGATCCGCGGTCGTGGAATTCATCGGAGGCAGGACCTGCGTGACCTACGGCGTCAGGATCATGTCCAACTTCCATCTGTCCGGGGTATACAAGAGGGCGGACCTGAAGCCCCATTCCCACGGCCTGGAGAGGTACAGGGTGCTGTCCGACGGCTACGCCGACATACATGACAGGGACAGCATGTTCGCCGCCCTGAAGACCGCATGGTACTCCAGGACGTACGACCGCTCAACGGTCCCGTTCTGGTACAGCGAGTTCTACAACGACTACACCCGCAAAGGCGAGGGCGACTTCACCGTGGACATGGTCGCCGAGGACTGGATGGAGGCCCGCATCGACCGCGCCATCGCCAGGTTCGCGGGTAAGGGAGTGGTGGACATGTGGCATACAGGACATTGCTCGGTTTACGACATCGAGGAGAAGACTCTTGATCTCATCGCCAACGAGACGGACAGACGCCATTCCTTCGAACTGGAAGACAGTTTTCATTAATCAGTAACTGCTTTCGTCAACCATGGAAAGCACGGAAGCTGGCGGCATGGAATTCGCCCTCGAGGACGGGGCCGTGGCGCTGGTCAGAGGGTCTTGCCAGGATGGTACAGCAGAGATACCCGACACCGTCCTGATCGGCGGAGAGGAGCGCCCTGTGTCCTGCATTGGGAAGGGGGCTTTCGCCGGACTTCCCGTGTCCTACGTCGCCATTCCGGAGAACATCGTCTACGTGGCCGAGGAAGCCTTCTCAGGCTGCGCTGAGCTCGAGTCGGTATCCATGCCCGCCGGGATCAGATTCGTCGGCAGGAGGGCCTTCTACGGCTGTCTGTCGCTTCGCTACATCGACCTCCCCGGAGGGACCGAGTGCATCGGCGAGGAGGCCTTCGCGGACTGCTTCCTGCTGGAGTCCGTGACCATCCCCGACAGCGTGGATTTCATCGGAGAATGGGCGTTCTCCGGGTGCGCCTCCCTGAGGAAGGTGTCGATCCCGGCGGCCATCGGGACCGTGCCGAAGGGGGCGTTCTCGGACTGCGCGTCGCTCCTCGAAGCAGAGCTTTCCGATGGGATCGCCGCGATCGACGACTGGGCCTTCTTCAAGTGCATGTCCCTGAAGTCCATAGACATCCCCGGAAGCGTCGTGAGCATCGGCGGAGGGGCGTTCTCGGACTGCATCTCCGCAGAGAGCGTATCGATACCCGCGGGACTGGAATCCATCGGAGGCAGCGCTTTCTTCGGCCTGGAGTTCCTGGACAAGGACGACAAGCCCGTCGAGTTGGTTCCCGATAGGATCTCGGGATGCTCCTTCCAAGGAGTCGACGGCGTGCTCCGTCTGATTTGAGAACGGATCCCCTTAGGTTGCAGTTATAAATGAAATCGTTTATGACAAAGAGATGACGACCGAGGCGACAGGCAGGATTCGCGCCCTGGACATAGCCAAGGGCATCTGCATAACGGTCATCGTGTTCTGCCATGCGCTGGAGAACGCCGTCATCGAGGGCGAAGGGATGGTGGTCCCCACGGGATCCTCTGTCCTGTCGGACCCCGTATCGCTGATCACCCAGTACTTCTACACCCTGCTGTTCGTCTTCTTCATGATCTCGGGGTATCTCCATAAGCCGGGACGGACGTTCGCGCAGAACGTTTGGCGCAGGTTCGTCCAGATAATCCCGACCTTCGTGATCTGCACCACGGTGCTGACGTTCGCGATGTGGCTTTTCGTGAGTGCCACGGTGGGAGCGATACCGTTCGAAGAGTTCCTGGACGAACTCTTCCATTCGCTCATAGGGAACACCACGTTCGAGCCGGCCCACACCCGCCACGAGATCGGCCCGTGCAACATCACCCTGTCGTACTACTTCTTCATCGTGTTCATGGTGGCCTGCGTCCCGTTCTACGCGGTGGTGGACAGGGTGTCCGACAGCAATACGAAGACCATAGCCTCCATGGCCGTCCTGTGCGGCGTATCAGCTGTCCTGATAGAGTTCCTGCCCGTCCACCTTCCGTTCGCCTGCGAGACCGCCTTCGCAACCGCGGCCGTGATGCTCATGGGGGCCCGTCTCGCCAAAGCTGACGTCCTGGGACGCATGGAGAGGGAATGGAAGACCTCCCGCTTCTGGCTGTTCACCCTGTTCATGCTCCTTTTCGGGCTCGCATGGACCGCGGTGTTCCCCATAGGGTACAACCTCCTGGACGGCATCCTGGGCCAGTACGGGGGCGTCTCCGCGTTCCTCGTACCTGTCGGGACCCTCGCATGCGGGCACTGCTTCATGACGCTCTGCATGGCCGTATCGAGGCTGCAGTCCGTCGGAAAGCTGCTCTCGGTCCTGGGCATCTTCTCGCTGTCGGTGATGATGTTCCACGTGTTCTTCCTGAAGCTCGTCGCGGGGCTGTTCCATCCCATAACCGGGGATGCGATCCCGATCGAGAGCGTGCCCGAGGGGATAATATTCGGAGCGATAGCGATAATCCTGTCGCTGGCGCTGTCGATGGCCCTCTCCGGAGCCATCGGAGAACGCAGAAGCAAGAAGGCAAGGAGCTTGTAAGCGGTTTGGCAGGTCACTTCCTGATGACGCTGATCGGAATGAAGCCGCTGTCGTACTCGGCTTCGGCGATGTCGATGGGATCCAGCATCCTGGCGGTCTCGACGTCCGTAAATGCGGGAGCCCCACAGGAGATCTGGAGGGCTCTTGCACCGATGATCCTGGCTTTCTCGAATCTGGTATCAGTTTCAACCATGAGACGCACCTGGCAGGCACTATCGGGGTGCTATATAAATAACCATCGTACCGGCAACACGGTCGGCTCGGAGAGTACATCCTCTCGAAATCCTTCTCCACAGCCTTGCGGATGGACTCTGGGCAGAGCCTCCTGATCCGGGTCTCGTCCAGACGTCCGACCGGCCATTCGTCGCGGGCGTACATGAAGAACCTTGAGAAGCACATGATGTCCGGATTCTCCGGGGTTCCGCCGACACCCAGAGCGAAGTACAGGGGACGCTCGTCGTCGTCCTGGATCCACTTCCTCATGTCGAAAGTCCCAGGGAAGAAGCGTATCTGGTCCTCCGCGCTCTCGCACCATTGGCAGACTACGGTGAACACCCATTCGTCCTGGTCCATGACGGTGAGGTCGGACTCGAAGGGGTCGTGGATCTCGTTGCGGTCTATGACCTCGAACGGCCATACGTCCAGAGCCTCGCTCACGGCGTCGATGAAGAGGTCCTGCTGCTCGATATCTTCCATGCGACGGCCTCATTCGAGGGGGAAGGCCCTCCTGTAGAGCTTCTTGTACTCGCGGTCGAGCGTCTTCTCCTCCTCGGTGAGCGAGTTCCTGTAATCCTTCAGGATCTTGGGCGAAGGCTGGGCGACGAAAGGCAGGTTGTCGAGGTCTCCTCCGGACCTGGTGGTTTCCAGGAAGGCGAGCTCGAACTTGAGCATGCTGATGAGGTCGTCGCACTCGTCCATGTCGATCTCGCCCGACAGCATCTTGTCCATGAACAGGTCGATCTTGGCGAGCTTCATGGCAGAGATCCTGGAGATCATGTCATCTTCAGCAGGCGACGCGGGCTCTGAGGCCGGGTTCTCTGAAGACGCTGGCACATCCTTGGTCTCTGGAACCGGCTCCTCCGCTGGTGCAGGCCCCTCCTGGATCTCAAGAACCTGTTCCTCGACAGGCTCCGGCTCCTCGGGTGAAGGCTGATCTGCCGGCTTCTCTTCAGATGCCTGGGCCTTCAGCTCCTCTATCTGGGTCGAGAGCTCCTCCATCCTGGCATGGCCGATCTCGGCTTCCTCTGCCATGTCGGACAACCTGCGCTTGAGAGAGGCGATCTCGGCCAGCTGTTCGTCGATGGTCTCCAGAAGGCCCTTCCTGTCCTCCTCCGAAGCCTCGAGCTCCGAACGCTTGTAGTCCATCTCGGCGGAGAGCTGGTCGATCCTGTCGCGGCACGAGGCCAGCTCGTCCTTCAAGGATTCCACGGCATCCCTGTAGGGCTCGGTCCTGTCCTCGGATGCGGCATTCGAGGCCATAGAGAACATGTCCCTGATGAAGTCCCTGATCTGAGGAGGTGCTGCCCTGATGGAATCGAGGTCCAGCTCGTCTTCCTGATCTGTTCCGGACAGAGAAGAGCGGTAACCAGGGTCAGAAACAGGGACAGAAGGTATGTTGCATATCCCTGATCCGGATATGGTGCAGTTGCAGATCTCGATGTCGCGGCCAAGCTCTCCCAGGAGCTTGTAGCGCCTCTCTGCGTTCGTGTACCCTATGACCTTAGCGATCTCGCTTATCTTGCGGTCTCTAACTCTGAGCGCAGCCTCGTATCCCCACATGCATCCAGTATCGCATTGGACGCATTTAATCTGCTCTGAACATAACCCTGCATCCGATGCCGCGGAAGTCGAAAGCCGAATGCTGGACGAAGCCCGCTCTCTCGAAAACAGAGGCCTCCCTGTCGGTATGGACGACGGAATAGCATGCCCCGATACCTTCGGACACCGATTCAAGGACCCTGCTGGCAAGATCGTCGCATCCATCGGAGAAATAGACGGCGGATATATGGCTGAGGCCCTCTCTGGGCATAGCCTTCACGCAAGCGTCGCGATAGTCGGACAGCCTGGCTATGGCATCGGAATCTATCACGAAGGGGATCTTCATCGTCCCTCTGAGGATGAACTGGTGGAGATTCCCGTCCCATGAGCCTGGCTCCACCACATGCACGAAGGCTTTGCGGGAATCGTCGGAATAGATCGACTGCGTGGCGTCGGACGTCACGATGCAGTTCCTCAGGACCAGGCGCCTCTGCATGGGGCCGTTCTTCTTCCCCAGGAGGTAGGCGAAGACGGGGTCGTCCGCATAGAAGTCGGCCGCGGATTCCGCCATGACCAGCGATTCGCTTACCGGAACGCTAACGAATGCTGGAGCCATGCCCTCAAAATCGGTAGAGAGATATAAAAAGAGATGCTGGCCGGAGATTCCCTGGCCAGCTTGAGTTTCAGCGGAAGATGCCCTTCATCTTCTCGATCGGTTTGAACAGCGGCTCGACGAGACGCCTTCCGTGGCCGATCACGAAGGCCATGTACATCTTGCCGACGGCGCCCGGGAAGTAGGCGTCCAGCATCGTAGGCTCGAGCTTATGGGCCATCATGAGAGCGTTGGAATGGAATCCACGGATGCCCATCGGGAAGCCTCTGACGATCATCCTGTTGGACGCTTCGAAGGCCTGATCCGGACCGTCGGCGAATATGAACAGGACCTGTTTCCCTTCCCATAGGACCGGGTTGGGCTCCAGGACGTCGTGCTTCTCCCTCCATTTCTCCCAATCCCCCACTATGGGCATGTCGGATGCGCCCTTCTTGAGGATATCCATGGAATCTTCCACGTATCTGTCGAGCTGCTCGCCCTGCAGGGTGGCGAACCAGCACCTTTTTCCGGCGAATCCTCCTCTCATCGCAGAATAGAGGGTCTCCAGGTCCTCGTCCGAGATCAGCCTGCCGTCCAGCATGCCCTTGTTCTTCAGAGAGGTCTCGCCTTCGGTGCCGCCGATGAGCTCGATCGCTCCTTTCGGACACGAGGAGACGCAGTGGCCGCACTTTATGCAGCCGGCCCCGAGCTCGCGGACCTTCCTATCCTTGACCTCGAGGTTGTTGGCCAAGCACATGCGGACGCATTTGCCGCAGCCGATGCACTTGTCGGTGTCTATCCTAAGGTTCCCCATGGATGCCGAATCTACCGCGACGGATAAACCTGTTGTCCTGAAAGATTCAGCTGGACTGCAGGTTTATGAGGATGCCCTCGTACCTCTTGCTGTACTCGGCGTTGTACTCGGCGCCCTCGACGTAGTCGCTTATCCTCTCCAGGCCGCCTATGGAGATGGTGTGGTTGAAGCAGTAGATGTTCCCGTCCTCATGGAAGCGGACCAGCACGTACTTCCTGCTGGGGCTGATGTGGACGAAGCACCTCCTTCCGGTGAAGTACTCGCTCTGGAAGGACCTGGGCCCGAACCGGCGGACCTTGAACGCCCTTGGGAGCGGGGATCTCGTGTCCTCCCCAAGTCTGGCAGGGTCCGTCTCGCGGTAGTACTGCGGAGGCTGCTCCGGGACGTTGGCGCGAACCGGCTCCGAGGACAGCGTGATCTCCTCGTCGTCCACGCCCACGCTCATCGACTCCAGGGCGAACTGCTTCTGCTCCAGCTGGGTCTCCAGCTCATGTATCCTGGACTCGAGCTCGCTGACCGTCTTGCGGCTCTCCTCCTTGAGCTCCTCCCTGATCCTGTCGTACTCCTCGGCGATGAAGCGCTGGCGGAAGGCGTCCTCGTAGACGGGCCTGTTCCTGTCCCAGAGGGAGTCCTCGATGGCTCTGCGGAGGTTCTCGTTCATCTGCATGAGCATGGACAGGGTGACCTGGTCCATCGGCCTGGCGTACCTTATGCCGTTCTCGTTCTTGCTCACCGAGCAGAGCCAGATCTCTCCAGGACGCACGACGTCTTCGTATCCGCTCCTCAGGAAGACGATGCTGTTGTCGTCCGTGAAAGCCACCAGTCCGCTTATCCCTTTGAACTTGCGGTTGACCTCGAACTCGAGGACCATGTACCTGTCGATGTCCTTGACGAGGCTGCCGAACTTCTGGTCGTAATCGGAGTCCTCATCCAACGTAGTCACCGCCCTCGTCGAAAGCCGGGCGCATCATGAGGAACGGGATGTCGTCCAGCTGCTTGTACACGTCCGCGGTCTTGATGCATTCCTTGTTGACCGAGCCCTTGAATGAAGCCACCTCGACCCTCTTCCCGGCTGCCTGGACCTTCTGCATCGCGGGAACGAAATCCCTGTCACCGGAGACCACGATAGCCACGTCGAAATGGTTCATCAGCGCGTGTTCCAGCATCTCGCACGCGAGAGACACGTCGACCTCCTTCTGCACCAGGCGCCCGTCGGAGGTCTTCTCCATGGACTCCCTGGAGATCACCCTGAACCCGTCCATGCGTAGCTTGTCGTGCTCCCGGATCATCAGGTCGTTCTCGGTGGAGTACTTCTTGGAGGCATCGAAGACATACGCTCCTATCAGGTCCCGCCCACCTACCAGTATCCTGGTCAGTCTGAGCAGGTCCAAGGTGGGCTCCTTGCCCGTGTGCGGAATGCACTCTCTGATGTTCATGTAGTCCACGAACACCATGACGCGGCTGTAGCTGTGCTCGGCGAATAGGGTCATGCGCAGGGATAAATGGGTGTACCATGTTTTTAACCTACGGTCTGGATACACCCCTGTTCAAATGTCGAAGGAGGTCGAGGATATGACGGAAGAGCTCGAAAAGCCTGCAGAGGAGCCCATAGAGATCTCGAAAGAGGACGCCGAGACGTTCAAGCTGGTCATAGAGGACCTCAAGAAGAACATGGAGGAGTTCCGCAAGAAGACGGAGGCTATGCAGGCTTCCCCGCCCAGCGCCAAAGGCTCCTTCAGGAACAAGCAGACCGCCATCGGCAAGCCTTCTCCGGACCTCGAGGTCAAGGTGGCATCGCTCAAGGAGAGGGTGGAGGACATCGAATCCAAGAACGAGAAGCTCCGCAAAAAGAACGGGGAGCTCGGAAACGACCTGGCCAGGGCTAAGACCAGGCTGGGTGACCTCATGGAGGAGGTCGAATCCCTCACAAAGGAGAACGCAGCCCTCCGCAAGAGGAACAAGGAGCTCGTCGACATGCCGAAAGCCTCCGAAGAGGCCAAGGAGAGGTGCACCCAGCTGGAGTCCGAGAACGCCATAATCAGAGCCGAGCTGGAGAAGATCCGCATGGAGCGTTCCGCGCTGGAGTACAGGTTCCAGGAGTCTGAGGCCATAGCCACGGAGACGATCGCCGAGAAGGACTCCAGGATAAAGGAGCAGGACGAGATCATCAGGAAGCTGAAGTCCGGGATACCGCTCTCCGAGATAGCGGGCACAGTGGAAAGGATATCAGCCACGCAGTTCGAGTCCTCGCTCTTCGAGGCAAGCAGGTACGACGTCAGGATGGCCAGGAACGGCTCCTACGTCACCTTCAAGCCCGACGTCCAGGGGAAGGTCGCATGCGTGGACGGAACGCTATCCATCCCGTCTCTGGAGGATCTTGTGAAGTTCGACGAGCCCCGGAAGTACGACGCCTACCACTTCAACGGCGGGCTGAAGGTCGTCCTCCGCTGATCCCGGGATAGCTTTGCATATCCATCCAACAAGAACTCTCTCCTCGATTCTGGATGCATGGCATCGACAGATCTGCGAGTGCTGAATCTCTGGTATACAGGAAAATCGGACCGATGGTATTTTTTCCTTGAAAGTGTTGGAATATCCGGCGTTAAGATGGACACTGTCGAGGAGCGCAACAGCCACTGCAGGAAGATACGCATCAGAAACTTCCGCAATTTCGGCATTAGCGACACGGAGATGACTCTCAACCGCAGCATCGATAAGGATCGTCTGGGAGGGGTCATATTCATAGTCGGCCCCAACAACTGCGGCAAGAGCAACGTCCTCGATGCCATCTGCCATCTGGACGACCCGGAGTTCCTCGACAGCGACTACCCTTCGTTCCCACTGGAGGAAGGGAGGTCCAGACCGGACATCCGCATGCTGGTCTTCGACAACGGGGAGGTCGACCCGGAATGGGAGGCCATCAAGGAGATCAGCCCCGAATGGGATCCGGACGACGTCCATGCCGTGAGGGAGGATTCGTACGCAATCCTCGAAAAGCTGACGGACGGAGATTCTGTGGACACAAGGATAAAAGCCGCCTGGATCGTCGTCAATTCGGCTCCAGGAGACCGCATGGTCCATACCATGAGGAAGCTCATGTCCGACCCGCTGATCAGGAAGAAGGCCTTGGAATGCGCCCCGGATCAGGTGAGCGATTTTGACGAGGACGTCGCAGAGCTTATCCCGAATGGCAAGGACGGCGACGCCTGGTTCATGGAGCGCTACGGGTACCCGTTCGTGCCGACGGTCCTGAGGTACGAGCAGGCGAACCGCAAGCAGGCCGACCTAAAGCAGAGGTACGAGAACTACGGCGACATCATCACCAGGGTCCTGCTGTACATCGACAACGGCCCCTCGATAGTGAACAAGGCTCACGAGGAGTTCCTCCGCAAAGGGACCACGGGCTCTTTGACGGCCGCAGAGGACTACATCAACGAAAGGCTCAAACCGCTCGCGGACCTCTTCAACGAGCTGTACAAGAGCAGCTCCTATTCGTTCAGGTTCCGCCTCATGGAGGACCTGGTGGGGCTGGAGATACACCAGTCCGGTGTCCCTCTTGACCTGGACAGGCAATCCTCCGGATTCAGATGGTTCTTCGACTTCTTCTTCGACGTCCTGTGCGTCAGACAGCTCTACCCAGGCGACATCGTCGTCATGGACGAGCCGGCGACCAATCTCCACGCCAGAGGCCAGACCGAGCTCGCCAAGATGATCAGGGAGTTCGCAATCGAGAAGGGGATCACCTTCGTGATCAGCACCCACTCGCCGTTCCTGATAAACTGCGACAACCTGGACGAGCTCCGCATCCTGACTCTGGACGAGACCAACCACGCCCACGTCCACGACAAGTTCACGGTGATGGACACCCAGAACCCCGACCAGCTGGATTCGATCCTGGAGGGCCTCACCATCGGAAGGCATGTCCTGTTCGACCCCAACGAGAAGACGGTGTTCGTAGAGGGCATCACGGATTACAACTATCTGACAGCGTTCAAGCTCCTCTTCGACATCAAAGGCATCACGTTCCTTCCCATAAACGGGGTGAGGGACAAGGAGACCATCGTAGAGAGGATAAGGAACATCTCGAAGAACCCCGTCATCCTGGTGGACGGCGACGCCGCAGGGAACGCCCTCTACAAGTACGCCGAGGACAGCGACGTGGAAGTCGTGAGGCTGTCGGACATCGATCGCAAGTTCTACGACATCGAGAGCGTGTTCACCTCGTCGGACAGAAGGGATTTCGAGATCGACGAGAAGGAATGGCACGCCTCGTCCGTGTTCAAGCAGTACATAAAGCAGAACTCCCGCTTCATCACGGACAGGACGAAGGCGGGATTCATGAAGATACTGGACTACCTGATGTACGGCGGCGCCACCGAGCCGATGGAATGATCATTTCAGACCTGACCTCGCCACATGATGCCCGAAGGGGTATCTGATCTTCTGTTAGCAGCGAGGTTAAAAGCGCCCCGCCTCAATGCGCAGTTGTGAACCAAACGACATTCAGGGCAGGGGCATCCGTCCCTAC
>SUSZ01000031.1 GCA_015063165.1 Thermoplasmata archaeon | reverse complement strand
CTTCGGCATCGCATACCCCGAGATAAGTTCTGATCTGTTTCGAGTTCTTCTTGACGGGATCCCATACCCCCGTGACCTCATACAGGTAGTATCTGCCGTTGCTCTGCTTCTGGACAACCTTGTAACTCATTGTTATAAATGATAACAATGATTGTATAAAAATCCTCCTTCATTTCGAATTAGCCAGCAGATCAAAAGTCCTTGTTACGATGACCTTGTTATCAAGTCATTACATGAGTGAGGATATATGTCCAATTTTCTCGATTTGGACCATTCGAATGAACAGTATTTATGTATCATCCATGTTGATTTTACGTTATTATTCCCTTTTTAGAATACATTTGTTCAATAACATTGAAATATGATTAGACATTTGTCCAGTTGAAATCTAATTTCAAGTTCAAAAGGCGGGTCAAATGAGAAATTATCAGATAGTATTGATTTCAATGATTCTCGCAGCCGTTATGACCGTGGTTCTGTTCTCGGACATGTGCATGGCAGATTCGGGAGAACCCCAGGATGCAGGAAACACTGGCTGGCTGCTGATCTGCAGCGCTCTGGTATTCATCATGTCGCCGGGCGTGGCTCTGTTCTATGGAGGAATGATCAGAAAGCAGAGCATGACGTCTGTCATGGCTCAGACAGTCATGGTCATGGGTATCATGGCGGTTTCCTGGACGATCATCGGCTACTCCCTCTCTTTCAGCGGGGACTTCAACGGGATTATAGGAAACTTCGACAAGGCATTGTTCTCGGATATGGATGTCGGCACCTCCGAAGGGATGACCGAGACAGGATTCGCCCTGTTCCAGATGACCTTCGCCCTCATCACCGCATCCATCGTTCTCGGTGCATGCATGGAGAGGATCAGATTCAACGCGATCGTTGTCTTCATGGCGATCTGGTCGTTCCTCGTTTATGCGCCGATGGCTCACTGGGTCTGGGGAGGAGGGTTCTTTGACCAGGTTCTGGTGGTCCTCGATTTCGCCGGAGGAACCGTCGTCCACATCTGTGCTGCGACCACAGGTCTGGCTCTGGCGGTCTTCGCCGGAAAGAGATGCGAGAGGGTCATCAAGCGCGCACACAGCATGCCGATGGTGTTCATCGGATTCACCATGCTCTGGTTCGGATGGCTCGGTTTCAACGGAGGGTCCGGTCTCGCAGCCGACGGGATAGCCGTCAACGCGGTCCTCGTGACCATCATAGCGCCTGCAGCCGGGCTCGTTTCCTGGGCGGCCATACAGACGCTCCACGCAGGCCACACGAGCACCCTGGGACTCGTCTCTGGAGCTCTCGCAGGCCTTGTCGCGATCACTCCTGCAGCAGGATATGTGGGTCCCGGACCTGCGCTGATAATCGGTGCTGTCGGGGGAGCAGTATGTTACGGTGGAGTCCTCTTCATGCGTAACAAGTCCGGCATAGACGATGCCCTCGATGTGTTCGGAGTTCACGGATTCGGAGCTATCTGGGGAGCTATCGCAACTGGTATATTTGCTGCTCCGAGCATGGTGGAGGCAGGTTACGAGGGTCTGATCTATGGGAGCATAGACCTGTTCATAGGTCAGATTGTCGCAATTATCTTGACCCTAGCCTTCTGCTTCGCCATGTCCTACGCTATCATCTGGCTGGTCTCGAAGTTCATGAGAGTCCGCCTGACGGAGAGCGAACAGGCTGTAGGTGCGGACATATCCGAGCACGTGGAGCCTTCGTACATCATGTGAGGAAAGATGATGAAGATGATAATGGCAGTATACGATCCCGAAATAGTTCAGGACGCGTACATCACCGGAGGGAGCTCCGATGTGATGGCTATGCTGCAGTCGGAAGTGAGAGGATACAGAGAGCAGACATGGAACAGCTTTCCCGAGGGGGAGACCATCTCCCTCGACGAGATGGAGAGGTCCAAGATCGAGGCCGTAGTGGAAGACGACGAGGGTAGCATGATCATGGATTCGATAGCGGTCTCCGGGACGATGGAGTATGAAGGCTTCGAAGACGTGTACATGATTCCTGTCGAAAGAGTTCTCCGCATAAGGGATCGCAGTTCGATAATGCATCGCAGGTTGTGATTATATGAAGATGATAGTAGCAGTGTTCCGTCCCGAGAAGCTTCAGGCGGTGAAGGACTCGCTCAAGGAAGCGGGGATAAAGGCGATGACCATAACCGACGTCAGAGGACGCGGACAGCAGTCCGGTATCGTGTTCTCCAATAGGGTCGGCACCATCACCATTGACGAGATAGAGAAGACCAAGGTCGAGGTCGTGGTGGAGGACTCCGAGGAGAAGATCGCGATAGACGCGATAAGGAGCGCCGCTAGAACCGGTCACGAAGGCGATGGAAGGATATTCGTCATCCCTGTAGAGAAGTCGATCCGCATAAGGGACGAATGAAACTATAAAGAGGGGGCCTGGCCCCCTGTTTTGTTTCAGAAGAGCTTGGTCTTCTCGAAGGCGGAGACGATCTCCGCGGAGCCCTCTTCGAGGGTGAAGAATCCCATGTTCCATCCGTTGTCGATATAAGCCTTTACGATTTCGGGCATAGCGGCGCCGGCGGCCATGGCGAGCCTCTGGTCGTTGCTGAAGACGGCCTTTCCGTCCCAGCGGACGAAGTCCTCTCCATCGAACGCGAGGATCTCGCACTTGGGCTGCCTCTGGAGCTGGGTGTAGACTTCCTTGAAGGTTCCGATCCCGAAGTAGATCTTGCCGTCCATGACGGTCTTGAATCCGAGGACCCTCATCCTGGGCTGGTCCCCGTCGTTGGTGGCGAGCACGAAGCTTCCTGCCCTGTCGAGGTATGAGTTGATGGTCTCCATGGGGGTCATCTTCCCGAGGGGCTCGATGAGCTGTGCGATCCACTTCTTCTCCTCGTCGGTGACCTCCCTGTCGATGGCGCAGACCATCAGGCAGAGCATGACGATGTCGTCCTTGGTTTCGGGGGAGGCGAGCTCGATGATGTCGACCATGAGGTCGGCGACTCCCTTTAGGTCCTCGGGGTTGTCGAGGCCCATCTCCTTGAACATGGCGACCGCATCATCGTAGGTTACGTCGCTGTCGGCGGCCTTGTCGAAGAAGGGCTTGAGGAGGGCGAACTCGTCTGGGGAGAGTTTTCCGTCCGCGGCGACCGCGGCAAGGACGAACTGGAGGTAGACGGAGTACGCGTCGTCTCCGGTCTCGGTGAGGGAGGCGAGGTCGTCCATAACCTTGACGGACAGCGCGTTGAACGTCTGGTTGTAGGACACGTCGTCCATATTTTCCAATTTTTTGCAAAGCTCATTGAAAGTGCTCATGAAAAACCGTATCGAAAAAGGTATTTTATAACTATGTGGAGAAGTTTTCCACGCGTTCCGAACAGTTGGCGGGATATGCCTCAGAGGAGGTATTTTCCCTCGAATCTGCGGATGATTTCCGGCAAGGATTCTCTGCTGGCCTTGAATCCAGCTTCTCCTATGGTCATGAAGGCGTGATCCTCCTCTTCGCAGACTGGCCAATCCTCCGAAGGGACGCCGTTCCTCGCGAAGGACACCCACATGCGATGGGCTTCGAGAGAGATCTCGCGCGTCTGTTCGTTGGGCCTGTTCCTGAGTATGGCAGGTATCTCCGCGCCGTGGTAGGCCCCGTATCCGGGACGACCCGTCTCTGCCGTCCAGACGTACCTGTAGCCCTTGCCGCCGGACATGGTGGCTTGCAAGGCGAGCATCTCGGCGGGAGCGGAGAACAGGCTGCCGTTTGCAAGGATTATATACTTGCCGAGCTCGTCACCGGAGCCGAGGAACTCCGTCGCGATCCTCTTCTCCTTCTCAGGAAGCGAGGAGACGGTCCTGCGTGTGGTGTCCACGAGCATGTCCTTCCCCATGCTGGCGGCGAAGGTCTCCATCTCGTTCAGGTTGGATCCTGCGAGGATGTCGATCCTCCTCTTTCCGAGCTCTTTGTAAGGGTCCTTCGGAACCGTTTTCCCGTTGCGTATCGGCCACACCTTCATGGAGAGGCTCTCGGATAGTTCTCCCAGGATCTCTGAAGGAATCGACCTCATGTCGTCCATATCGGTACAGCCGAGCTTCTTGGCGATGTAGGCTCCGACCTGCGGAGAGAGTCCCACGCCGTTGGAGAAGGAGGGCGAGCCGCTTTCAGCTATCACGCGTCTGACCATCCTCCCGTACTCCTCGTTGGAGGCCAGGAGGGTGGCGCAGGCTGCTCCTGCGGACTGTCCCATGAGGGTGATGTTTTCGCGGTCTCCTCCGAAGGATCCGATATTCTCGTACACCCACTTCAAGGCCATGCCGAGGTCCATGATGCCTAGGTTAGCTGAGTCGTCTAGATCCTCTCCGCCCGGTATCGCGGAGACGTCCATGAATCCCAAGGCGCCGAGGCGGTACCCTGCCGAGACGAAGATGATGTCGGGGCTCTCTCTGACGAAATTCTCCCCGCTGTACATGGGATGAGAGGTGCTCCCGGCGGTGTAGAACCCTCCGTGTATCCAGAGGATGACCGGCTTTCTCTCGGTCCTGTCCTTGGTGTTCACCCATATGTTCAGGCGGAGGCAGTCCTCGCTCGTCGGGAACTTGCCGTTGGAACGCTGGGGAGGCGAGGCTGCGAACGAGTCGGCGTCGATGAACCTGTCCGCTATGCCGTAGGGCACAGGAGGCATCCAGCGGTTCTTCCCGACAGGAGGCTCCCCGGTGTAAGGTATCCCCTTGAACGATGCTATGCCGTCGTCCAGGACGCCTCTGACCGTCCCGTTTATGCATTCGCGCCTGGCCCCCATCATGCGGATCACTCACGAATTGTGGTGGATGTGGTCCTTCTTGCGTATGTCCACCCTTTTGATCTTTCCGCTGATGGACTTGGGAAGCTCTTTGACGAATTCTACAACTCTGGGATACTTGTATGGCGCGGTATTGTGCTTGACGTAGTCCTGGATTTCTTTCTTCAGGGCTTCGGTGGGCTCGTACCCTTCGCGGAGGACTATGGTCGCTTTGACCAGCTGGCCTCTCACGGGGTCGGGAACGGCTGTGACCGCGCACTCGAGAACGGCGGGGTGCTCCAGGGCGCAGCTCTCGACCTCGAACGGGCTGATCCTGTATCCGGAAGACTTGATGATGTCGTCGTTCCTTCCGGAGTACCAGAAGTATCCGTCCTCGTCCATCCACGCGACGTCTCCGGTGTGGTGCCATCCGTCGCGGAGGGTCTCGTTGGTCTTCTTCTCGTCCTTGTAGTACTCGATGAATATCCCGGGGACCCTGGGGCTGACGCTGACGACGATCTCCCCTTCCTCTCCCACGGGGCACTCGTTGCCGTCCTCGTCCACGATCTTGACGATGTACTGCGGCGAGGGCTTCCCCATGGACCCGGGCTTGGGGGTCATGCCCCTGATGGTGCCGACGATGACGGAAGACTCCGTCTGTCCGAAGGCCTCCATGAGCTTCAGGCCGGTGGCTTCGTACCATTTGTTGTAGGTGTCGGGGTTGAGCGCTTCTCCCGCTATGCAGCAGTTCTTAAGCGACGAGAGGTCGTAGCCGTCCACGCCAGCGTTCAGATAGAGCCTGAACATCGTGGGAGGACAGCAGAACGTGCTGATCCTGTACTTCTCGATCATAGATAGGATGGCGTGGGGGTCGAACTTGTCGAAGTCGAACACGAAGGTGGTCCCCTCCATTATCCAGACGGAGTAGATCCTTCCCCAGGCGGTCTTGGCCCATCCGGTGTCCGCCACGGTCCAATGGATCCCGTCGGGGTCCACCTGGTGCCAGTGCTTGCCCAGAAGCGTGTGTCCGAGAGGATATGTCTGGTCGTGCACCGCCATCTTGGGGTTGTCCGAGGTTCCGGAGGTGAAGTACATCAGGAACCTGTCGGTCTTGTGGGTGGGGACTCTGTCCCAATCCTCTGAGAAGGCCTGGACCTCGGTGTCGTAGTCGAGCCAGCCGTCCTTCTTCCCGCCGACTATGAACTTGCATGCGAGAGTCTTGGTCATCTCGGCCTCGTCGAAGGAGTCCGAGACGTCCGTCTGTATGGTCACGACAGCCGCTTTGATCCCGGCGGCCTTTATGCGGTAGTCTATGTCGTGAGGCTTGAGCATGAACGTCGCAGGAACCGGGATCGCCCCCATTTTGTGAAGGGCGGTGATGATGATCCAGAACTGGTAGCAGTTCTTGAGCACGAGGAGGACGAAGTCCCCCTTCTTGATCCCCTTGGAGGCGAAGTAGTTGCAGGTCTTGTCGCTCTGCCTCTTGATGTCCGCGAATGTGAAGATCTTCTCGTCGCCGGCCTCGTTTACCCAGATTAGAGCCCTTCTATCTGGATCATTGATGGCGATGTCGTCAACTATATCGTAAGCGAAGTTGAAATCGTCCGGGCAATCTATGTCCAGATGTGTGAGGAGCCCTTTCTCGTCGAATGTTTCCCTGATGTAGCGAAGGTTGATGTTCCTCATTTGTTCCTCGTCCTGAAATGCGCGACTAGGATTGGATGCATCTATTTAATAACAATGTATCAAATGACCTATTTTTACGATTTTCGTAGCAATATTTTGGGATAGATTACGAAAATCGTAAAAATGTTTAAAAAGTTTTTACGGAATCAGAATCGGAAAATCAGTTCTTTCCCTCGTCCTTCTTGCGTATCTCCACCCTGCGGATCTTTCCGCTGATGGTCTTCGGCAGCTCTTTCACGAACTCGACGACCCTGGGGTACTTGTAAGGTGCGGTGTTGTGCTTGACGTAGTCCTGGATCTCCTTCTTCATCTCGTCCGTGGGCTCGTATCCTGCGCGGAGGACTATGGTGGCCTTCACGAGCTGTCCCCTGACGGGGTCGGGCACTCCGGTGACCGCGCACTCGAGAACGGCGGGGTGCTCCAGGGCGCAGCTCTCGACCTCGAACGGGCTGATCCTGTATCCGGAGGACTTGATGATGTCGTCGTTCCTTCCGGAGTACCAGTAGTATCCGTCCTCGTCCTTCCAGGCGATGTCCCCGGTGTGGTGCCATCCGTTGTAGAGGGTCTCCTTGGTCTTCTCGGGGTTCCTGTAGTACCCGATCATGATTCCAGGGACTCTCGGCTCGATCCCGATGACGATCTCTCCGGTGGCTCCTGGCGGGCAGGAGTCCCCGTTATCGTCGATGATGTCGACCTTGAACTGAGGGGAGGGCTTCCCCATGGATCCAGGCTTGGGGGTCATGCCCCTAAGGGTTCCGATGGTCATGGTCGTCTCGGTCTGGCCGTATCCCTCCATGAGCTTCAGGCCGGTGGCTTCGTACCATTTGTTGTAGGTGTCGGGGTTCAGAGCCTCCCCTGCTATGCAGCAGTTCTTCAGGGACGAGAGGTCGTGTCCTTCCAGACCGGCGTTGAGATACAGCCTGAACATGGTCGGAGGGCAGCAGAAGGTGGTGATCCTATGCTTTCCTATCATGTCGAGGACGTCGCTGGGAACGAACTTCTCGTATTCGTAGACGAACACGGCGGACTCCATGATCCACTGTCCGTAAAGGGCTCCCCAGACGGCCTTGCCCCATCCGGTGTCGGCCACGGTCCAGTGGATTCCCTCGGGATCGACCTGGTGCCAGTGCTTGGCGGTCAGGATGTGTCCCAGGGAGTACGTGTGGTCGTGCACGACCATCTTGGGGTTGCTCGAGGTTCCGGAGGTGAAGTACATTATCATGGGCTCGGAGGCCTTGGTCTGTCTCCTCTTGAACTTCTCGGATGCCTTCTCGACCTCGGCATCGAAGTCCAGCCAGCCCTCGCGAGGGGTTCCGGAGAGCATCTTGACCTTCAGAGAGGGGATGTCCTCTGCGGCCTCGACGGCTCCGCTGATGTTGGACTGGTCGGTGCAGATGACCGCTTTGACCTCGGCGGACCTGATCCTGTACTCGATGTCGTGCTTCGTGAGCATGTGGGTAGCGGGCGCTACGATCGCTCCGAGCTTGTGGAGGGCCACGATCGAGAACCAGAACTGGTACTTCTGCTTCATGATCAGCATGACAACATCGCCTTTGCCGATCCCGTGAGCAGCCAGGCAGTTGGCCACCTTGTCGCTCATCCTCTTTATGTCGGCGAAGGTGAACTTGTGCTCCTCTCCTGAAGCGCTGTCCCATACGAGAGCTACGCGACCGGGGTCGTTGACCGCTATGTCGTCGACCACGTCGTATCCGAAGTTGTAGTCCTCCGGATATTTTATCTTGTAAGTCTCGAGGAGCCCGTTCTCGTCGTAGGTCTCTTCGAGATATCTGAGGTTTATGTTTCTCATTCTTCAGCACCTTTCATGACCACGGCTATGAATTTGCATCCGCTTTTGGATGTGGCATACATGCCGTGCGGTTTGCCAGAGTCGTAATAGACCGAGTCTCCAGGGCCGAGCTCCATCTCGCGTCCGTCGTGCGAGAATCTGAGGGTTCCTTCGAGGATGTAGTCGAACTCGTTCCCTACATGCGTGGATGTGCGGATAGGGGCGTTCTGATCCTCCTCGATGTAAGGCGCGAACACCACGAAAGGCTCCGCGAGCTTATCCTTGAAGGTGGCCGCAAGATGCTGATACTGGAAGCCTACCCTTCTCTTCATGGGAAGTCCATGGTCCTTTCTCACCAGAGAGAATCCGGAAAGATGTGGGTTGTCGCCGGTTAGGAGCTCAACCATATCAATACCGAACCTCTCCGCACACTTGTACAGGAACGTGAAGGAGAAATCCTTCGTTCCGGTCTCGTACTCGAGGTATTCCTCGACAGGTTTCCCTACGATCTCAGCCATTTCCTCGGCCGAGACGTCGCAAAGTTCCCTCATCGCGACTATGCGCTCTGCCACTTCTGCAATGTTGGGTTCCATACCGTCACTCCGCCAGCCAATCTGACTCTTTGTATAAAATTATAATACTGATGATTCGAAAGAAACAATGGATAATGGTTTTTGTCAATCGCATCTTGCGAAACTATCGTATTCCCGCCGAAAGGCCTTCAAATGGCAGGAAACAATCTATTGAAGGATTCAGACAACTTCGAAGAACTTACTGGAAAATGGTACAATATTGTTGTTCTTCCAATGAGCAATTATGTTCTTGGTGTTTACAAAATTGATGAGTTATATATTATGTGTATAAATATCTGCAAATATTACTAACAGCATGGGCCTGTTTTCGAGAAAGAAAGATGAATCCGTCCCAAAGGGGAATCCTGTCCAACCGACTGAATTCACCATAGTCTTCGAAGTCGAACCAGGGTACGACGAGGGCCACTTGCTCAGAAAGGCCAAACCGGTCATGATATCCGTGGACGGGGCGCCTGCTGTTTCGCTGCTCGCCGGAGAGAGCGTAGAAGTCAAGGTTATGTCCGGCAAGCGCAAATTCAAGATAGCCCACAAGGACGGAACCTCCAGCATGTCCAGGAATATCGACGGCAACGAGCATTGTTTCATAAAGGAGGGGTCAGGGGACGAAACCGAAATCGTCTGGGGAAGCGGAGGCGGCATGGCGTCCTTTTACAGCGGTCAGAAGAAGGCCAGCACCGGGTCGAAGGAGGTCATTCTGTTCTTCAGGGCCGAGGCGGGACTTACAGGCAGGGACAGGAAGGTCGACATAAGCATCGACGGGATGCATGTGGCCACCCTGGGCACCGGGGAGAGGTACCAGCACAAGATCGACACCGGCACCCACACCTTCCAGTTCAACGACGAGTTCTCGAGGCAGGTCGTCCAGGCCGACCTCGGATGCTTCATAGAGCTCGGTCGCAAGGTCGAGTTCAGATTCTTCGATCCTAAATCGCTCATGGCGAAGAACATGCTCTGAGTCCGAAGGCGGCCGCCGTCCTAATGATGGCGACGGTCGCCTGTCGGATTTCAGTTTTTTACTTTAGGACAGCGCTTCTTGATATAATCGAAGACGAAGTCGAAGTCCTCGTCCCGGACGTAGACCTGGTTGTTGTTGATGTAGATCACGTTCCGTTCTTTGACGGCTCTCAGCCTGATGACGTCTCCGAAATCGGTGTACATGCTGTTGTTGGTCTTAGCCAAAAGGGCTGAGCCGACGGTCGTGGGGTTTCCTGCGGCAAGCCCGGCCAGTATGGCGATGTCGGACAAGAGCCCGGCCTTCTTCACCTGGTTCTCCTGCTGGGCATGCAGGACGCCGTTCTCGTCCATCTCGAAGACGACGCAGTAGTACCAGCCCATGTGCCAGGAATAGATCAGATAGCCGAGGATCCCCATCGGAATCAGGACCAGAAGGGCGATCCCTATTATCATCAGCGAGGATACGAAGAATTCCGCGATGTCCTTGCCTGCTGCGATCGCGACGACTAGCAGGATGATCTCCATCAACACGATGGTTATCAGCAGGACTTTCAGCATCAGAAGCGG
Source organism: Thermoplasmata archaeon (assembly GCA_015063165.1). Lineage (GTDB taxonomy): Archaea > Thermoplasmatota > Thermoplasmata > Methanomassiliicoccales > Methanomethylophilaceae > Methanoprimaticola. Next base: position 18,255 of record SUSZ01000031.1, on the reverse strand, counting down.
GATGGTGGCGTTGCGGATCAGGCTCATCTCGTACACCCAGCGGTACTTCCCGTCCAGGCATAGCGTGACCTTGTCTGCAGTCTGGTCGCTCATGCTGTGGTATCAGCGTTACGAATTATAAGTTTTGTAGTATGAAATTTGATTATTCTTGTTTCAAACTGACAGCATGCGCTTCAGATTCTTGAATTCCCAGATCGCTAGAGCGTTGATTATGACCCCGCTGAGGGAGTAGACCGTGACCATGATGTAGATGATGCCGTCGAACGGATCCACTCCGAGCAGCCCATAGGCGCTCATCGCGTACAGTACCATCCTCACCGAGCCCCAGAACAGGTCGAAGTACATCGGGATCTTGGCTTTCTTCATCGATTGAAGGAGAGCGGCTCCGACCCCTCTCAGAGCCATGAATGGGAGAATTATTACGGACAACTCGAGGCACCATACCAGCTTCGGGAGCAAGGCGTTCATGGTCTCTTCGTATGTCATTATGGACATCAGAGGCTCCGCGAACACGAAGATCACTATAGCGGCGACTATCGACACCATCAGGGTGAGCTTGAAGCAGTACATGTACGCCGACCACATCTTGTCGGTGTCGCTCTGGCCGTAGGCTGCGGAGCTGACCGGGATCAGGCTGCTCTCGAAAGCCTTTCCCGGAAGGTTGAACAGCGAGATGAAGCGCCAGGGATAGTTGTACATCAGGACGGCCGTGGTGCCTCCCGCTACGACGAAGAAGATCCTCTGGATGAACGTCATGGCGCTTCCGATGAGCTCGTTGGCCGTCCTTGGGCCGCCTACGGTCAGGACCTCGGACATCATCTTCCTGTCCGCCTTGAAGCTCTTCCTGTCCATCTTCAGGAGGGTCCTGCCGCTGAAGTACCACGAGAGGCCGATGATGAGCGAGATCAGGGATGAAAGCCCTGTGGCCAGCCCTGCACCCATGATCCCCATCCCGCAGATGTAGATGAACAGGGGGTCCAGCACCATGTTCAGGACGGCCGCGGATATCTGGATGATGGTGGACTTCCTGGCGGCTCCTTCGCCTCTGAGGTTCCCTCCGAGGATCAGCAGGCAGATCATCGGAGTGGACATCAGGATCATTGGCAGCATGTAGTTCCAGCACTCGATGCGGATGCTGTCCACCCCCATGACGCTCATGGCGGGATCGAGAACCAGCAGGAGGATAGCCGAGATTAGAACGGAGAACATCGCTCCGAGAACCAACGCGTTGGAAGCCAGCCTCCCGGCCTCCTCCTTTTCGTTCCTCCCGAGACGGAACGCGACGGTCGTGGTGGCTCCGACGGATATCCCCATCCCCGCGCTCATGAGGAGGACGTAGAACGGGACGACGGTCGATATGGCGGACGACGAGGCCGTTCCCAAGCCCGATATCCAGAACGTGTCGATGAATTGGTTCGCTTCGACTATGGCGAAGGCTATCAGGAACGGGAAGAACATGCTGCGAACGGCCGCCTTCGGCTCTCCTAGGAGGACCTCGAGGTCGTGACTGTCCGATCTGAGCAGCTACACCGTTTCCTTTCACCTTCCGATTGCTTTATCTTCGGCAGCAAGGCGGTAACATGGTATTTAACCTTATGATAAAGTCGAAATAAGAAGGAAGATGGGGCCGAAGCCCCTTCACGAATCAGTTTTTAGCCGTCTTGCGGCAGACGAGGACGGGGCAGTAGGCCATCCTCACGACGGTCTCCGCCACGGAGCCCATGAGGGCCCTGTTGAGGTTGGTGCGTCCGAGGGAACCGCAGACAACAAGGTCCGTGTTCTTGGATTCCTTGACGATTTCTTCCGCAGGGCGTCCGAGGAGGACCTTGGTGGTCACCTCGATACCGTTCGCCTCGGCGAGCTTCACGATGTAGTCGAGGGCCGCCTTGGATTCCTCGACTCCCGCCTCCCTCATCATCTCTCCGGTGGACTTTCCGTCTCCCAGGCCGGAGTACTTCTCGGCATCGACCACGAATATGGCAATGATGGACGAGCGGTTCTTCTTGGCGATGTTTATGGCCTTGTCCACAGCGTAGTTGCTGTTCTCGGAGCCGTCCGTGGGCACCAGGATGACTTTGTACATGCTGATGTCCGTGGACATGGGCTTGGTGGCCTCTATCTTGGCGACCGCGAGCTCAGCGCTGGTGGCCTTCTCCTCGCGCCTGCCGAAGCCGCTGAGGAGCAGGAAGGCCACGAACATCACCAGGGCGAAGCAGGCGAGCGCGAAGAACACCATGGTGTAGGCGCCGACCGCGCTGAAGATGATGGGCACAAGCATTCCGGAGAGGAATGTGGAGAGGTTGAGGGCCATGGCGTATCCTCCCATGACCTTTCCGGATGTCTTGGCGGTGGAGAGTCTGGAGAGGGAGCCCACCACGGTCGGCATCAGGAGTCCGAGGGAGCATCCGACGACGATTTCCGCGACGAACAGGATGGCGATGGTTATGGCCTCTCCGTCTACGAACTCTGGGACGAACAGGAGGATCATTCCAATCGCCATGAGGAGGTAGGCAACCGCATACGCCCTCTTCTCGCTGAGCTTGGACGCGCTGCGGCTGTAGATGAGGCTGAACACGGCCTGGGCGACACCCATCAGACCCAGCAGCAGTCCGCAGAGCAGACCGGCGTTCTCCTCCAACCCTACCGACGGTACGTAGTATGAGAAGTTCGTAGGCATGGAGAACATGATGAACATCTCGCAGAACACCGCGATGTAGCACAGCACGATCTTTCTGGACCTGTTGGGGATGTCCGCCTCTCCGAAGTCCGCGGGGGCATCCTTGTCGCGGACAGGTTCCCTGACGGAGAATATGCCGAACGCGATGATCACGAGTCCGATGAGATAGATGAGGAACGGATAGTTCCACCCGATATCTGCCAGGGTTCCTCCGAGGGTCTCCAGGACGAAGCCTCCGACCCCAATCGCTGCGGACTGGTATCCGATGACCTTCATGCGCTGGACGCCGGTCCAGTACTCCCCGATCAGCGCGGTGCTGGTCGAAGAGATCCCGGTGAGCCCGATTCCGAGCAGGAAACGGCAGACGAGGATGAGGAGGAAGTCGTCCAGGAAGAATGGGAGCACTCCCATCACGGTGAATATCACGAGCGAGATGAACAGGACCCTTGCTTTCCCGAAGCGGTCGGCGAGAGCGCCCATGACGAATCCGAAGACCGCCACGGACAGAGCGGGGAGGCCGATGATCAGGGCGGTCATGGACTCGTTCTGTCCGAAGAACTCCCCTATCCCTCTGAGTGAAGGAGCAACCGCGGCTGCGCCCATGAGGATGACCATCGAAGACAGCAGGATGGTCAAGAGCGTAACCGAAGTCGGTTTGAACGTTTTGGCTTGATTTTCCATGCCAAGGGCGCATTATGTTCTCTTATTAAAGTTTGATTAGACAACTAATAGTATCAAATCAATCTTGTTGTCGATATTTAGTCGCAATAATCTTGATATTGTCTAATTAAAAACATTATTAAGAGTCTTCAAGTCAACCATCGAGCTGCAGTATAAGAAAATGAGGTGAAACGGTAGTTTCAGCAGGGCCTCATTTTTTAGGATTGCCTTCTTGACCTATGGATAATTATAATAGAGTCTTAACGATGGACCATCCATGTTCCCGCTAGAGAGGAGGGTTACGGTCGTGTGCGGCCATTACGGCGCCGGTAAGACCAACCTATCCATCAATCTCGCGGTAGACTGCGCCCGTCGCGGCGAAGACGTAACTCTGATAGACCTCGACATCGTGAATCCTTACTTCAGGTCTGCAGACTACTCCGAGCAGCTGTCGGCGTAGGGGATCAGGGTGGTCGGACCCAACTTCGCCAACACGAACCTCGACACGCCCTCGCTTCCTGGGTCTATCCCCAGCCTGATAGAGGACGGCAAGAGGGTCATAATCGATGTCGGCGGAGACGACGCCGGGGCTACGGCGCTCGGGGTGTACGCCTCGAGGATGGTCGATTCGGAGCCTGACGTCCTGTACGTGATCAACAGGTACAGATCCATGACGACCCATCCGGAGGAGGCCGCGGAGATCCTCGCGGAGATCGAGAAGGCCTCGCGCCTGAAAGCCACCGGTCTGGTAAACAACTCCCATCTCAAGCAGAGGACCGACGAGTCCGTGATAATGGGTTCCGTCGATTTCGCTGGACGCGTCTCGGAGCTCACAGGGCTCCCGATAAGGTTCACAGCGGTCCCCCGCAACATCAACCTCTTAAATAAAATACCAAACATTTACCCGATTGACGTCTGTGTTAGGGCGCCATGGGAATAAGCAGGTAGTCAGATGCCCAAAGTCACAGTTAACAACGACAGATGCAAAGGCTGCGAGATGTGCGTCATCGCGTGCCCCATGCACATCCTGGAGCTCGACAAGAAGACCACCAACAGCAAGGGTTACCACCCCGCGCACGTCATCAAACCGGACGTTTGCACCGGATGCGGATCGTGCACCGTGATGTGCCCTGACGTTGCTATAAGGGTGGAGGTCTGAGAATGGCAGAGAGAGTTCTCATGAAAGGGAACGAGGCCATCGCAGAGGCCGCTATCGCAGCCGGATGCAGGCATTTCTTCGGCTACCCCATCACGCCTCAGACCGAGGTCGCGGCATACATGTCCAAGAGGATGCCCAAGATCGGAGGGGTCTATCTCCAGGGAGAGTCCGAGGTCGCTTCCATCAATATGGTCCTCGGAGCAGGAGCCGCCGGAGTCAGGGTCATGACGTCCACCTCCTCGCCCGGAATCAGCCTTATGTCCGAGGGGATATCCTACATAGCAGGTTCCGACGTTCCCTGCCTCATAGTCAACGTCCAGCGCGGAGGGCCCGGCCTCGGAGGGATCCAGCCTTCCCAGTCGGACTACTGCCAGGCCACCAAGGCCACCGGACACGGAGACTTCCACATGCTGGTCTTCGCGCCTTCCACCGTTCAGGAGATGGTGGATCTCGTCGCCGGAGCCTTCGACCTCGGAGACAAGTACAGGATGCCCGCGATGGTCCTCTCCGACGGTATGCTCGGACAGATGATGGAGCCTGTAGCGCTCCCCGAGCCCATGGAGGTCGACAACGACAGCAAGCCCTGGGCCGCCTGCGGACACCAGAACAAGAGGGAGCACAACGTCATCAACTCGCTGTACATCAACCCTCAGGAACTGGAGGACCTCGTGCGCCAGAGGTACGAGAAGTACGAGAAGATAAAGGAGACCGAGCAGAGGGCCGAGGAGTACCTCGTCGATGACGCCGAGATCGTCATCGTCGCGTTCGGAGCCTCGTCCAGGGTCTCCCGTTCCGCCATCGACAAGGCCCGCAAGGAGGGAATCAAGGTCGGGCTCATCAGGCCCATCACCCTCTGGCCGTTCCCCGAGAAGGTCATCTGGAAGCACACCGCCCACACCAAGGTGTTCCTGTCCGTCGAGATGAACATGGGACAGATGGTGGACGACATCAAGCTCGCCTGCAGGTGCGCCAAGCCTGTCGAGTTCTACGGACGCACCGGAGGGGTCATCCCCACGCCCAAAGAGGTCTATGACGAGATTATCAGATTAAACGGAGGTGTTCAGTGATGGTCGTTAAGGGAGAGAGGCCGCACGCGCTCGTGGACGTGCCTTTGCACTACTGCCCCGGATGCACGCACGGAATCGTTCACAGGCTCGTCGCCGAGGTCATCGACGAGCTCGGAGTCGAGGGAAAGACCGTCGGAGTCGCATCCGTCGGGTGTTCGGTGTTCACTTACAACTACTTCAACTGCGACATGGTCCAGGCCCCCCACGGGCGTGCTCCTGCGGTCGCGACCGGGATCAAGAGGGCCAGGCCCGAGAACGTCGTCTTCACCTATCAGGGAGACGGAGACCTCGCGGCAATCGGAATGGGCGAGACCGTCCACGCCGCCGCCAGGGGGGAGAACATCGTCGCGATCTTCATCAACAACGCGATCTACGGAATGACCGGAGGTCAGATGGCTCCCACCACCCTGCCCGGACAGGTCACCCAGACCACCCCCTACGGAAGGGACGTCAAGACCGCCGGAAACCCCATCAGGGTGTGCGAGATGCTCTCGTCTCTGGACGGAGTCGCTCTCGCCCAGCGTGTAACCGTCGACTGCGTGAAGAACGTCAAGGCCGCCAAGAGGGCGATCAAGAAGGCCTTCGAGTACCAGATGGCCGGAAAGGGATACTGCATAGTGGAGGTCGTCTCCACCTGCCCCACCAACTGGGGAATGTCCCCCAAGGACGCAATCCAGTGGCTCAGGGACAACATGCTTCCGTACTATCCGCTCGGAGTCTACAAGGACATCGGGGAGGGAGAGCAGTGAGCGACCTCAACATCCTCCTCGCAGGATTCGGAGGACAGGGAATCCTGTTCACCGGGAAGGTCATCGCCTATGCGGGCATGATGGAAGGCAAGGAGGTCTCCTGGCTTCCTTCGTACGGACCCGAGATGCGCGGAGGAACCGCCAACTGCAGCGTGTGCCTCTCCGACACCATCATCGGATCCCCTCTCGTCACCACCCCTGATGTGCTGATCGCGATGAACCTGCCGTCCCTCGAGAAGTTCGAGAACGAGGTCGTCCCCGGAGGCCTGATCATAGTCGACAGCTCTATCATCACCAAGAAGGTCGAGCGCGACGACGTGAAGGTGGTCTACATCGACGCCTCCAACATCGCGGAGAACAACGGGTTCAAGGGAGCCGCCAACATGGTCATCCTCGGAAGGATGTTCAAGGAGACCGGATTCTGCTCCGCGGAGAACCTGGACAAGGGCCTTCAGAAGAGCATCCCGCCCAAGAAAGCCGCTCTGATCGACAACAACAGGAAAGCCATCGCTCTCGGGATCGAGAGCTGAAGCACATCGGCCGGGTGGCTCCTCATGCTTCCCGGCCGAGCACATTCCTATCGACCGCCGTCGGTCTTTTTCAATCCTCTTCGTGCACGCACGCTGCATCTCCGACGCCGAGGGAGCGTGCAGTCTCGTTCCCAGCCCTCTCCTTTATCTCCAGGAGCATGTCGAAAAGCTCCTTCCTGGTGGTCGGGACGGTGGCGAGCATCCTGCGGTTGCCTTTGCATCTGGTGCATCCCGCGACGAACTTCGGGGCGATGCTGCGGAGCTTCCTGACCCCGACCTCTTCGCCCTTCTCCTTTATCACGGCGTCCGAGAGCTGCATGCACCAGTCTATCTGCTGGGCGACGGTCGGGTTGGGGAGCCTCCTGCCGTAGCGGAACCAGGCGTCAATCTGGGTTATCAGGAACGGATTGCCCACGCCTCCTCTGGCGACCATGATCCCGGCGGCTCCTGTGCACCTGGAAGCCTAGATGGCATCGTCCAGGGTGTAGATGTTCCCGGAGACCACCAAGGGCACCGGGACGTCCTTTTGGAAGCCTTCGACGAGGTCGTAATGCGGGGTTCCTGAATAACGCTCCTTCACCGTCCTCGCATGGAGCATGACGCAGTCCGCTCCGGCGCTCACAGACTCTTCTACGACGTCGCGGAAGTTTATCGAGTCCATGGACTTGCCCAGGCGGGTCTTCACCGTCACGGGCATCCCTGTGCGCTTCTTCACGGCCTTCACGATCTCGCCGCATCTGTGCGGGTCCCCCATGAGCGCGGATCCGGAGCCGCTGCGGAGGACCTTCGGGACAGGGCATCCCATGTTGATGTCGAAGAAGTCGATGTTCGGGTTCATCTTGAGTGCCATCTCCGCCGCATCCGCCATCCTCTCCGGATCGCTTCCGAAGAGCTGGAGGCCGGTGGGATGGTTCGGGCCGAACCCGACGTACATGGATGCGGTCCTGTCGCAGTCATGGATGATCCCCATGGCGGAGGTGAGCTCGGTGACGGAAACGGCCACGCCGAAAGGCTTCATGAAGTCCCTGTAGCTGGCGAAGGTGAAGCCTGACATAGGCCCCAGGACGACGCGCCCGTCAATGCGAATATCGCCTATATTCCACATCCAGGTCCGGCGATGCGCTCATATGTTATCCTGTTTGCGTTCCTCCTCGCTGATCCCGAGGTTCATGATGACCAGGGACACGAAGATAAGGGATATTCCGATGATGCTGTGCAGCGACAGCTCCTCCCCGAAGAAGAACAGTCCGGCTATCGAGGCCATAGCAGTCTCCAGGAACATCAGAACGGATACGGAACCGATATCGAGCCCTGCGAGTCCCTTGGAATACAGGTAATACGGGAGGGCCGTGAACACCAGCCCTATCGCTATGGAAGCCACGAGGACCTCTACGCTGCTGGTCATCATGCCAACGGTGGCAGCCGGATCCGAGAACGGTATGAGCATCGCCGTGCTCAGGAGGAACACATAGAACAGGACCGTAGGCTCGGAGTACCCCTTGTCGAGGGAGAGCTTGAAGGTGGCCGCGTGTAGGGCTTCGCCGAATCCTGCGCCCAGCCCTATGCATATTCCGAGCATCTCCAGCTCCTTGCTTCCGGTGAACAGGCCAACAGCGAAGGCGCAGCCGGTGAATCCGATGACTGCTGCCAGGATCTTCTTGGGGGTTATCCTGTCCCTGAAGACCAGGTACGATATGGCTATCGCGAAGTAGCAGTGTGTGCTGAGAAGGACTCCCGCCATCGAAAGGTCGATCATGGTCTGCGCCTGAATGTACAGGACGTCCATCCCGACCTTGGTCAGAGCCGCCAGGAAAAGGATCCAGAGGTCCTTCGCGTCTATCCTGAACGCTCCCCTGTTCGTCATCAGGAGCACTGCGGCTATCGCTATGAGGCATATGGTGGACCTGACGGTGTTGATCTGTACCGAATCCATCCCGGCGTCGGAAAGGGTCCTGGTGCAGATCCCGATGAATCCCCAAATGGATGCGCATGCAACTACAGCTGCCGCTGAAAGCGTTCTGGTTGACACGAGTGGTCTTATATTCGTATAGTACAAATACGTGTTCATCAGGCGTACAAGCGAATCTATATACGGCGTTCGGATTTACCTGGCCGAGGTGCAAGGATGAAGGTATTCGCTTACAGCTGCCGTAAATTCGACGAGGAGCAGTATTTCAAGAAATACTCCAAGGAATTCGGCATCGAGCTAGGCTTCACGGAGGAGGCACCCACCGTCTCCAACTGCGAGCTGGCCGCTGGCAGCGAGTTCGTATCCGTTCTTACGACTCCGATCACAGCCGAAGTTCTGGACGGGCTGTACAAGGTCGGAGTGAGGATGGTCTGCACCCGTACCATAGGGTACAACCACATCGATCTGGCCCACGCCAAGGAGATCGGGATGATCGTCACCCACATCTCCTACAGCATCGACGGGGTGTCCGAGTACACCGTCATGATGATTCTCGCGGCTATCAGGAACCTCAGGATGATCCAGAGGAACAACGCAGTCAACGATTTCACTCTCAAGGGTCTGATGGGAAGGCAGCTCAGGGACATGACGGTAGGCATAATCGGCGCAGGAGGGGCGGGTAAAGCCGTTCTCCGCGACCTCTCAGGGTTTGGTTGCAAGCTGTACTACTGCAACCGCACCCCTTCGCCAGAGGCCGACAAGCTCGCGGAACGCATCAGCCTGGACGAGCTTCTCGAGAGGTGCGATGTCGTCTCCCTGCATCTGGAGCACAACGAGCAGACGCATCACATAATCGACGCGAAAGCTCTCGCAAAGATGAAGGATGGAACGTTCCTCGTGAACACCGCCAGAGGGCCTCTCGTGGACACCAGGGCGCTTATCGATTCTCTAAGGTCTGGGCATCTGGCCGGAGCGGCGCTGGACGTAATCGAGGACGAGCTCCTGTACTATTACAACGACTGCCGCGACATCGACCTGTCCAAGCACCTTATGGAGGAGCTCCGCGCCCTTCCGAACGTCATCCTGACGCATCACATGGCGTTCTACTACGACAGGGCGATAGCGGACATGGTCTACAACAGCTTCGTCGGGATGAAGGCGTACGAGGAGGGGAAGGACATCCCCATGCGTCTGGCTTAATCATTGAATTCCTTGATATAACGGTGTTCCGCCGACATCTTCAATAAACGGCTTTGTCCAGTGCCGTACAAAAACGGAGTGTGCGTATTTATAACTAGCTTGATTCTGTATTTTTATAACCATTGATCAACCAAATTTTTGGTTGATTTTCTGAATATTTTGTTGTGTAATCAATATAATTATACAGAAAGTGTGATTTTATATAATCCAACATCAGGATGTTTCCCTCAGAGGCGGTAGAGCCGCCCGGGAGGAATAAACGATGGAAGAGATGACATGTGCCAGGCGCGCTCTGGCAGCTGTACTCGGAGGACGTGTAGACTACGTGCCTCCGGCGAATCCACTGGCGCAGACGACTAAGGAGCTGATGGAGTTCTGCGGAGCGTCCTGGCCCAAGGCGCACAGGGATCCGAAGATGATGGCGGACCTGGCCGCGGCTCCGTATGAGGTGTGCGGGATAGAGGCAGCCAGGCCGCAGTTCGACATATCATTGGAAGCGGAAGTGCTGGGATGCAAGCTGGACTGGAACAAGCCGGACCGCCCTCCTGTGACGGGTCCGGCCTACAAGGACCCCAAGGACATCTCGTGGGACGACAAGTTCTACGAGAAGGACAGGGCGGCCGTGGTCTGCCAGGCGATCAGCATCCTCCGCGAGAGGTACTGCGGAGATCTTCCCATAATCCCCGTCATCACGGCGCCGTTCACGGTTGCCGGGCACATAATGGGCGTCGAGAAGCTGGTCATGATGACCGTAACAGACCCCGAGAAGGCCCATATGGCCATCGAAGCCGCAACCGACTTCTGCATCGAGTACGGAAGACAGCAGGTGGCAGCGGGAGCGCACATGCTGTTCCCTGCCGATCCTTCGGCTTCCGGAGACCTGATCTCTCCCGAGACCTACAAGGAATTCGTTCTCCCGTACCACAAGAAGTTCGCGAGGGCGGTCAGCGCTCCGAAGATCCTTCACATGTGCGGACATACCGAGAAGCTGCTGCCGCTGATCAAGCAGAGCGGCATGGACTGCTTCTCCTTCGACGCACCTCCGGCGTGGTTCGTGAGGCAGGAGCTTGGCAACGAGATGCAATGCCTGGGAAGCCTGGACGTCATCGACCTGATGCCCAACGGGACGCCCCAGCAGGTGTATGACAGGACCGCCGAATGCATCAGGCAGGGAGTTGACGTGGTGGGCACCGCATGCGACGTGTCCAACGGGACTCCTCTGGCGAACCTGAAGGCGTACGTCAGGGCGTGCAGGGAGACCCCGATACCCGATCAGTGCGACATAGACGACTGCGTCCGCGCGTACGGGAGGGCCAAGGCGAAGAACCTCAAGGCTATGGCTGACTACAAGATCGAAGGAGGTGCTTTCTGATGCACATGGACATTATGATGCAGAACGTCGAGAGGATGCGCGTCGAGGATCCTGTCCGCTTCAACAGGCTGGTCCAGGAAGGGATGGCCATCGAGCTAGGCATAATCAGCCCCGCTTCGAAGAAGGAGATAAGTGCCGAGAAGCTGAAGGCCGAGCTGTTTCCCGCCAACGCAGACTACAAGGCCGTTTCGCAGGGAGTCTTGGACGGGAAGAGGAAGATCGTAGAGGGGCTGGTGAGGAAGCTCATCGACGACGGGAAGGACCCAGTGGACATCGTCACCAACGCCCTGATGCCCGGAATACAGGTGCAGTGCGAGATGTACGACCTCGGATTGAGCTTCGTTCCGGAGATCCTGATGTCAAACGATGCCATGCAAGGCGGGATCAAGCTCTGTCAGGAGAAGATCGGAGATGTTCCGAGCAGAGGAAACATAGCTTCGTTCGTTGCTGAAGGAGATCTCCACGATATCGGGAAGAACATCTGCGCCGCGATCCTCAAGGCCAACGGGTTCAAGGTGTTCGATATAGGCAGGGACGTCCCGAAGGAGAAGGTCCTGCAGGTCGTCAAGGAGAACAATATCAAGCTGGTCTGCGGTTCGACTCTGATGAGCACCACCAAGCACGGTCTGATCGACACAGCTCTGCTTTTGGAGCTGGAGAAGACCGGAGTATCCGTCGCATGCGGCGGAGCGGCGGTCTCCAAGGCGTTCGTCAGCACCTTCGACAACTCGCTGTACACGAAGTCGCCTCTCGAGACCGTGCATGCGGCCAACGACATAATAGGCGGAAAGAAGAAGTGGAACGACTTCCACTGAGCAAACCGGCGGGGCGACTCCCGCCAATTCTTCGATGTGGTATTATGGGGAGAGTAGTCGCTGTTGACATTGGGACCAGCGGAATCAGAGGGAAGCTCCTGGATCCCGCTGACGGAAGCACGATTCGCACCTGCATAACCACCAGGAATCCCATACCCGGTGCCAACGTCATGGACCACATGTCCTTCGCGATGGAGTTCGGCGCAGATCTCGCACATGGGATCCTTCTTTCGGCTGTACACGATGTCGTCAGAAGGTTGAAAGCGGACAGCATCGACAGGCTGGCCGTTTGCGGTAACCCTATCCAGTTGTCCCTGTTCGAGGGGATCGACATCAGGGACCTGGCGTTCGCGGGAGAGAACAAGCTGAAGAACGAGGGGATCGTCCCGCTGGAACGTTCAGGGCATGTCGTGGACGGAGAAAAGCTGGGGTTCCCCGGCACGGAGATCCTTATACCGCCCGCCGTGAAGCACGAGATAGGCGCGGACGCTCTCGCCATGATGCTCAAGTCCGGGTTCCTCGATGACGACATGTGCATGGTCACGGACTATGGCACCAACGCTGAGATGGCCTTGAAGGTCGGGGACGACATATACACAGGTTCCGCGGCTGCCGGCCCGGCTATGGAAGGACAGCAGATAAGATGCGGAATGGTGGCAGGTCCTGGTGCGGTCAGCGACCTGGTCAGGACTCCGGAAGGCTGGAGGTCTATGGTGCTGGACGAAGACCTGATCGCCCGGGAGGGCCCCATGCTGAACCTCCGCAGCGACATCTCCCGCCCGGAGGGAAGAAGCCCAGTCGGGATCACCGGCACGGGGGTGGTGGCCTTGGTCTATGCCGGGCTGCAGGACGGACGCATAGAGGATGCCACGGTTCGCAACGAGCCTATACGTATCAACCGCAAGGTGACATTCGACAGCAAGGACCTGAAAGAAGCGGGGAAGGCGATCGGGGCCATCAGGGCAGGGCACATGACCCTGATGATCAGGGCAGGAGTCGATCCCGAGGAGATTCGTACGATGTATATGGCCGGTGCCACCGGGACTTACGTGGACCCGGTCAAGTCGAAGAGCGTGGGCCTCATCATACCCGACGCGGAGCGGGTGGTGCAGGTCGGGAACACCTCCTTGGAGCTAGCCAGGGACCTCGCATTGGACCCCGGGATGCTTGACGATCTGAACTCTCTGAGGGACAGGCTGGTCACCGAACATACGATGTTCGCATCTTCCGATGTTTTCAGGGACCTGTATCTCTACGAGTTCGGTTATTGGAACGACGGGATGCCGCTTTCTCGCTATCGCAGGGCGCTGGAGAGGTATGGAATGGAGGGCTATCTCGACAGAGAGACCCCGACCAGGGTCGAGAAGGTCTGCATCAGGGACATCAGGGATATTGGCGAGAGCCTCGAGATAGCCACCTTGCCGACTTCCATGAACGCTTCCTGGGACTGCTCCAGGTGTATGGTCTGTGTAAACGGATGCGTCGGGAAGGCAATGTCCTTCGATGGAGACAGATTCAGCATCAGGACAGGGGATTGTCTCGGGACGGCATGCATGAAGTGCAGGGAGTCGTGCCCTCAAGGCGTCTTCTCGTACCAGAGATTCAAGTTGGACGAATAATGGCAAAATCGTCATGGCCATGCTTATATGCATCCAAATTATTCAAGGCATCGAGGGAAACTGGTGTCTCAATCAGATGAAACGATCAAACTCGTGCTTTTACGCCATGGACAGAGCGAATGGAACAGGCTCAATCTGTTCACCGGATGGACTGACGTCGATTTATCGGATCAGGGCCGCGAGGAGGCGAAAGCAGCCGGTATCGTGATGAAGGAAGCCGGATTCGATTTCGACATCTGCTATACTTCCTATCTTAAGCGCGCTATCCACACCCTCAATCTGGCCCTGGAGTCCATGGACAGGGAATGGCTCCCCGTCGTCAAGACCTGGAGGCTCAACGAGCGTCATTATGGGGCCCTGCAGGGACTGAACAAGTCCGAGACCGCGGCGAAGTTCGGTGAGAGCCAGGTGAAGATCTGGAGGAGATCCTATGACGTCTGTCCTCCCGCTCTCAACGAGAATGATGAGAGGAACGCGGCGCTCCAGGATCCCTACAGGAACGTGGACAAGGCCGACATACCCCTCACCGAGAGCCTGGAGGTCACCGTCCAGCGTGTGAAGCCGTATTTCGATGAGGTCATCAAGCCCCGCATGCTCGCAGGAGACAGGGTCCTTATCGCGGCTCATGGGAATTCCCTCCGTGCCCTTGTGATGATGTTCGAGAACCTCGGCCCTGGGGACATCGTAGGCGTGAACATCCCCACAGGAGTCCCGCTGGTCTACGAGTTCGACCAGGACATGAAGTTCCTCAGCAAGCGCTACCTCGGCGATCAGGAAGACATCCAGTCCAAGATGAAGGCTGTAGCCGATCAGGGCAAGAAGAGCTGAAAATTGATCCCGGGAAGAGTCTCGCTTTCCCGGGATCGTTTTTGTCAAGTCGTTTCGGCCCTTTCGGGCTATTTGGCGGTCACAGGCTGAATATCGCATATATCGTCGTGGGCTTCTCCACTATCTCCGGGACGTTCGACCATCCGTTGAAATGGATCCTCGAGGACTGGGGCGTCGCAACTATGCGGACCCCTCCAATGTCTAGCACGTTCCCGTCCACCGTAACGCGGGCGCCGTACTCGACCTCCGCCGTGTCGTGGTCGACCGTCCCGAATCCGTCCGATTCGAATTCCAGGACCACGCGTCCCTCGAACACCGCGGTTATGGTGACATCCCTGTTCACAACGGACGGCACGCGGGTCCAATCCACGAACTCCACTTGGACGCCTTCCAGATCCTCGTTCACAGCGAAGACCTGTATGCTCCCGTTGATGGTCAGGAGGTTCAGGTCCTCGACGATGGCGGATCCCTTGGGGACGGTGACCGAATCCATCGTCACCTTTCCGGGGCCGTCCGCAACGAAGGTTATGGTGCATTCGTCCATCTTCGCTTCGAATCTCGCATAGATG
Organism: Thermoplasmata archaeon; assembly: GCA_015063165.1. Classification (GTDB taxonomy): domain Archaea; phylum Thermoplasmatota; class Thermoplasmata; order Methanomassiliicoccales; family Methanomethylophilaceae; genus Methanoprimaticola. The sequence goes on along the minus strand of SUSZ01000031.1, from coordinate 3,101 downwards.
GTCGAGTCATTTGTCACGGCATCGGGGACGCCTCTCCAGAAGACGAACTCGGACGTCCCTCCCGCGGGATCCGTCGGTTCCGCCGTGACGACCGTGTCGCCGATGGTCAAGCGGTTTCCATCGATCACGGGCACGGCTCCGTAGGGCGCGGAAATGCTGCTGCTAGATACCTTTCCAGGCCCGTCGACGACGAACTTGATCTCGAACATCGGGACCGGCACCTCGAACACCGCGCGTACGGTCATATCCTCGGCGACAGTATCGGAACCGAAGGTCCATCTCACGAACCTGGCCTCCGATCCGTCCAGCTTGTCGGGCTCCGCGACGACGCTCCTGTCACCCACCTGCAGGATGTTGCCCTGGGAGCGGATCTTGGTCCCATCCGGGACGACCAGGCTTCCCGGGGAGACCTTCCCGGGCCCTTCAGCCAGCAAGGTCACGGTGAACTCCTTCGGGGCGTCCTCGAAGACGGCTTTTATGGTGACGCTGCCCGTCACGCTCCCGGGAACGTCTGTCCATCCGACGAATCTTCCGGGCTTCCCCGAGCTTGGATCCGAGTATTCGGCGCGTATCTCCTTGCCGTCTATCACGAGGGTCTGACCGTTCTCCGTTATCTTGGTGCCGTAAGGCACAGTTATCGACGAAGGGACGATGGATCCCGGACCTTCCGCGGAGAAGGTGACGACGTAGCTCCTAGCCTTCCCTTCGAACACAGCATGGACCGTCATGTTCTTGTCGATCTTCTCGGGAACGCAGGTCCATCCGACGAATTCGTAGTACTCGCTCGGGCTCTGTTCCGATGCGTCGGCCCGGATCTCCTGGCCGTTCACCTTCAGCAGCGCGCCGTCAACTGAGATCGTGGATCCGGACGGCACCACGATAGAATGCGGGACGACGGTTCCGGGGCCGTCGGACTCGAACGTGAGGGTGTATTCCTCGCTGCCGGGGCTCATCATGGTGAATGCGGCTATCCCGCCCCCGATGACCAAGGCAATGGCCGCTATGATGGCTATGATCTGTGGCACGGTCAGAGCCGACAGCCCTGCGCCCGTTGAGGTTCCGGTCGATGTCTTGGCCGCGGCGGCCCCGGTCTTCACGGCCCCGGTCGCGGCAGCCTCCGCCACTGGGTTGAAATCCGGCTTTATCCTCTTGGCCAGCTTTATCATGGCGTCGGCCATCTGCTTGCCGGTCTGATACCGGTCCTCGGGATCCTCGGCGAAGGCCTTGTCGAATATCCTGACCAGGTCCTTGTTGAAGACGGCCTTGAGCATCAGGGCGCTGCTGAAGAACGTGAGGACTTGGGTCTTCATCAGCGCGTTCTTGTACGTCTCCCTGTCGGGGATGGTCCGCAGGTCCGTCCTCTCGCCGGTGATGACGCTGTAGGCCACCAGGGAAGCGGCTTTCAGATCCTCCATCTTGGCTTCGTAGGCTTCCGGATGCCCGGACATGTCCGCGATGTCCTCGGGAGGAGGATCCAGCACGTGATCGGGAATCTGGAGCCCGAATCCGGAGAGCTTCCACTTGTGCTTCTTGGCTATCCTCGTGCCTATGTTGGCTCCCCAGTCCTTCAGGTCGTCGACGGTCCACTCATGCTCGCCCAGCACGATGTTGTCCTTAGAGATGTGGAGGCCGAACAGCCCCAGCTTGTGGATCCTGTCCACGGATCTGAGGATGTCCATGGCATCGCCCGTGGTGAGCTTGTCGTCCATGCCTCTTCTCTTCTCCTTGCCCATGACGTTGTCCAGCGTTCCTGACACGCGTTCTGTGAGGATGTGGCGTCTACCATTCTCAGTGATGTCGGATTGGAATATCCTCACGACGTCCTTGGGGATCCTCTGGCCCACTTCTTTCCATAATCCGATAGCCTTATCCACTGATCCATCGGCTTCGGGCAGCTCGAGCTCCGAGAATCTGTAGCCTTTTGCATCGACGATGTTGGTTATCTTGGGTTCGTCATATTGGAACGGGTTCGCCTCATCTCTGTAGTAGCTGATTCCATCGATCACGATGAACGCTTTCCTGTTAGCATCGCCAATCGGAAGATCGTTCGTTCGAAAACACCTCCTTCATATTTCGATGTCAAGGGTAGCCCTCGGTGTTCTGATAACCCATTCTATAAATATTAGGGTTGCTGGAACCGTACGGCGCATACACGCAGAGCGATTGATCGTCGTAGGCAGCCGGTTCCGCCGTCCCCGATCTCAGCTGTCTTAGTCATGTCGACGATCGTTCAACCGTTCTGTGATTGAATTCGACAATATGCGTTAGTTTTTCCAAATAATCAAAGTAATATTTTAATATTATTCAACAATCGTCGATTAAAATTAGTTTAGTATATCAACTAATCCGATAATGCGGCCTCATTACTTTATACATTGACAGCTCAATATTTTTTGAGCGTAGCGTGGCACCTTTTAATACCCCACATCGCCAAAGAGATACTGAGCTCGGAAACGTGCTCGAGCGGCCTCGAGTCGCTCAGAATCGATTCCGTAAAGGAGGGAATAGGATGTCTAGAATTAGCACCGATGTGGTCGCAAAGACCCTCAAGAGCCTCAAAATAAAGTACGTGTACGACCGCGAGGAAGACATGTACATGGCAGTCTACACACTCTCCGACGATCTGAAGGGCGTCCTTCAGACAATTACGCGCGTGAACAACCACCTCGTCTTCATCACCATCTATCCTGCGACCATCAAGTCCAGGTATTACGCGAGCATCTGCAAGGAGCTGCTGGACCTGAACTGCCGCTCGATAATGGGCGGATTCAACATCGACAGCGACGACAACACGGTCAGCTTCCGCAGTTCGATATCCCTGGTGGGAGGGAAGAGGCCGCCAAAAGCCGTCATAGAGGAGAACCACGAGCTCGGACTGTCCAGCATCGTCCTCTTTTACGAGAAGATCTAGCTCAAGTACTGCAACAACGGTCCGGACGATCCCATGATCGGCTGAATCGGATGCCTTCTGGCATGACTGTGTGTAACAACCTCAGCCGAGCCGATAGTTCGGAATGCGGTCGCGGACGGATGTCTACCGACCGCCGTCCTTTCTGATCGTCCGTTCGTTTAGCCGTCTCGTCATGGGCCAGCCGGGTCTC
>SUSZ01000030.1 GCA_015063165.1 Thermoplasmata archaeon | reverse complement strand
CCTTGTATGTCATTGTAACTAATGATAACAATGTAAGTATATGAATCCTTCGATACTTGAGACAAGCCAGATACTGAAAAGGATAGTCAGGGAGACCTTGTTATCAAATTACAGCATAAGTGAGGTTAATATAAAGAAAGGGAATCCATTATCGCAATCACAGGTGTTCAAATGACTACCAGGCTCATTCTGGGAAAGGACGTTTCCGAGGAGATATACGCGGAGCTCAGGCAGAGGATAGAAGCGCTCAAGGCCAAGGGTGTCACCCCCGGTCTCGCCGTTGTCCTCGTCGGAGAGGACCCCGCCTCCCAGGTCTACGTTCGCAAGAAGGGCGAGATGTGCGAATCCCTCGGGATGCACTCCGTCACCGTTCGCATGCCCGCGGAAACCACCCAGGAGCAGCTCATGGCAAAGGTAGCGGAGCTCAACGCGGACCCGGCTATCCACGGATTCCTTGTCCAGCTCCCTCTCCCCAAGCATCTCGACGAGGAGCAGGTCATCAACGCCATCTCCCCCTCGAAGGACGTCGACTGCTTCCACCCCGAGAACGTGGGACGCATGCTCATCGGAGAGCCCACCTTCCTGCCCGCGACCCCTGCAGGAGTACAGCAGATGCTGATAAGGTCCGGAGTGGAGACCAAAGGAAAGCACGTCGTCGTCGTAGGACGCAGCAACATAGTCGGCAAGCCCATGGCCGCGATGATGGTCCAGAAGGGCGCAGGCGCCGATTCCACGGTCACGGTGGTGCATTCCCGCACCCAGAACCTGCCCGAGATAACCAGGCAGGCCGACATACTCATAGTCGCCATAGGAAAGCCGCGCTTCGTTACCGCAGACATGGTGAAGGAGGGAGCAGTGGTCATCGACGTGGGGACCAACAGGATAGAAGACCCCACCCGTTCCAGCGGCAGCAGGCTCGTAGGAGACGTGGACTTCGATGCGGTCAAGGATAAGACGTCCGCCATCACTCCCGTCCCCGGAGGAGTCGGACCCATGACCATCTGCATGCTCATGGCGAACGCTGTCAAGGCCGCCGAGAAAGCCTCAGGGAGGGATTCCGAGTGATAAGGGAGTGCGAGGAGCACGGATACTTCCGCAACGAGGTCTGCCCTTACTGCGGAGAGGAAGGCAAGTTCATAATGTCCGACTACGAGGTCGAGAAGCTCGGAAGGTCTCTCGCCGGCATCCTCAGGCACAAGAAGAACGATCCAAACATGGACTCGCAGGGATTCGTTTCGATCCGCGAGGTCCTCAACATAGTGAAGGCCCGCAGCGGCCGCATGGACTGGCTCAGGACCAGGCACATAGAAGCTCTCGTCGACACCGACCCCAAGGGAAGGTACATGATAGTCGGCGGCAAGATAAAGGCCACCTACGGGCACACCGTGCAGCTGGACCTCAAGCTCGACAATCTGAACATCCCCGAGACCCTCTACTACCCGGCCACGCCGGAGGAGGCCTCGTTCCTGGAGGAGTCTGGGATCTATCCGTCCGACAGGGCCATGGTCCACCTTTCCTTGACATATAAGGATGCGTTCAGGGCCGGATCCGTCCGCGTGGACGAGCCCGTGATCCTGGAGGTGGACACCGACACCTGCATAGACATGGGATACAACATCGGCAAGGCTGCGCGCACTGTCTTCCTGTGCAAACATGTTCCACCGGATGCGATAACCGAGGCCGACCCGGAGGATTACGAGGATTACGATGAAGAGGAGGATGATTGAATGACATACGTTCTTAGGCCCGACGAGGTCCGCGAGAAATACGGCCCCATGTTCTGTAAAGGATTCTACACCATAGTGGACGAGGAGGCCGGAGTGGCGCAGATCATAGAGAAATGCGTCGGCCAGGGGCCCATGGAGTGGGACGCCGTCAACAGGAGGCGCACCAAAGGTGTCATAACCAACGTCAGACTGATGTCCGGAATGATCGTCATGGACACCGAGATAGGCGAGAAGGAGATCAGCTTCGGCCCCGTCCAGATCGATACCGGCGGACAGGGCATCAAGGCCCTCAAGGTCGAGGGGGACGAGGTCCGCACCACCTGGTACGGAATCGCAGGAGCCTCCGTGGGAATCGGAGCCTGCATCGCCCAGTGCCCCGACGTCATCCGCACCGAGTATCCCGACGACTTCAAGATCGGCGGAGCCCATCGCGCCCACGTCGACATCATCACCCCCAAGTACGTCCGCGTGGTCATCGGAGTCGACGACACCGACACCAAGGAGAAGGGAGCGTCCTGGGTCACCTCCCTGAGGCTGGGAACCCAGTGCCCCATCGGGAGGTTCATAGAGCACAGGATCATCCAGCTCAACCCCAAGGCTCCCAACAAGACCACCAACTGCTGTTCCACCGCCGTTTCCTTCGCCGTGAAGGAGGAGGAGGTCCCTGCCCTCATCGAGTTCGCCACCGAGTTCGTTAGGAAGGAGTCCTACTCCGACGACACCGTCATCACCGTGTTCAAGGGCCTCAGGATCCCCGAGCCCCTGAGGGAATTCGGCTGGTCCTGCAAGACCGTCCTCTACAAGCCCGAGGACGCCATCCGCATCGCCGAGGAGAACGGGGTGCAGATCATCAGCGTCACCGGCATGAAAGGGGTCATCGGAGCCGTCGCAGCGATCGGATGCTTCGACATCGGAGAGGCCGCCGCCGGCATTCCCGAGGATTTCGCGTGATCTCATGGAAATCCCTCGCAAGATCAACGACACGATATACGATCTGTACACGAGCCGTATCGAGAAGGAGGTCCTCGAGTACGAGATACCGAAGCATATAGCCGTCATCATGGACGGCAACCGCAGGTATGCCAGGGAGATCCTGGGAACTGACGACATCAACGAAGGCCACAAGCTCGGCAAGGAGAAGCTCAGGGAGGTCCTGGACTGGTGTCTCAAGCTGGACATCAGGTACCTCACCGTCTACGCCTTCTCCGTCGAGAACTTCAACCGCGACTCCACCGAGGTGGACTATCTCATGGTCCTCCTCGCTCAGACCATGAGGGAGTTCGCGGACGACCCCAGCGTGAAGGAGCACCAGATAGCCATCCGTGTTCTTGGGGATCCCGACATGCTTCCCGACTACGTCAGGGAGGCCATGGACTACGCCTACGAGAAGACCGAAGGCTACAACAACTACCACCTCAACCTGGCCATCGCCTATAGCGGCCGCCAGGACATCACCGCCGCGGTGCGTTCCATCGCTCAGGACGCCGTGGACGGGAAGATCGCCGTCGAGGACATCGACGAGCACGTTTTCAGCAGATACATCTCCACCTGCGACATGCCGGATCCGGACCTCGTCATGCGCACGTCTGGAGAGATCAGGATATCCAATTTCCTCCTATGGCAGATGGCTTATTCCGAACTGTATTTCACCGACGTCTACTGGCCCGGGTTCAGGTACATAGACCTACTGAGGGCGATCAGGACCTACCAGCAGCGCCACAGAAGGTTCGGGAAGTGAGAGATGCCACATTGCGATGCGATATTCCTTCATGCCCCCAGCGTCTACGATTTTCGCAAGAAACCCATATTCTACGGTCCTGTGAGCGACGTCATCCCGTCCTCGCCGGTATTCGAGATGTACCCCGTGGGGTTCATGACGATCTCGTCCCACTTGGAGGCGGCAGGATTCAAGACCCGCATAGCCAACATAGCCGTGCAGATGCTGGCGGACGAGAGGTTCGACGCCGAGAAGAAGATCAAGGGGCTGGACGCCGACGTGTTCTTCATCGACCTCCATTGGATGCCCCACGCCCACGGAGCTATAGAGCTGTCCAAGATCGTGAAGAAGCACCATCCCAACTCGAAGATAGAGTTCGGAGGGCTGACTTCCTCGTACTTCCACGAGGAGCTCATCCAGCGTCCCGAGATCGACATGGTCATGCGCGGGGACACCACCGAGGTCCCCACGGTCATGATGATGGAGGCCCTCAGGAAGGGTGGAGACCTCTCGACAGTTCCCAACCTCACATGGAAGGACGATTCCGGAAAGGTCCACGTCAACGAGTTCAAGTATTCCCTGGAGTCGCTGGACGAGGTCATCTTCGACTACGGGACCATGATCAAGTGCACCATGCGCAACATGGACATCAAAGGCGCTCTTCCCTGGTACGGATGGGACAAAGTTCCTCTGACATCGGTGTTCACCGTCAGGGGATGCTCCATCAACTGCGCCGAGTGCGGAGGCTCCCATTACGCCAACGGGAAGGTCGTGTGCAGGAAGGCTCCCGCGTTCAGAAGCCCGGAAAGGCTCGCCGACGACATGGAGATGATTCAGTCGTACTTCAACACCCCCGTGTTCATCGTCGGGGACCTGAGGCAGAAGGGAATGTCCTATGCGGAGCGCTTCCTCGAGGAGTGCCGCAGCAGGAAGATAAAGAACCACGTGGTGGTCGAGCTCTTCAACGGAGCCACGCCGGAGTACTTCCAGATGCTCGACAGGGCCTTCGACGGAGGATGGTCCATAGAGTTCTCTCCGGATTCCCACGACGAGAAGGTGAGGTTCGCTCTCGGCAAGGGATACACCAACGAGAACATCGAGAAGACCATCGCCGCCTCGTTCAGGAACGGATGCAGCAGGTTCGACCTGTTCTACATGAACGGGCTCCCGTTCCAGGACCGCGAATCCGCTCTGGACAGTGCCAGGGCCGCGGAGCGCCTCTGGGGACTGGTGAACCGCGACGACAATCTGTTCATCTACAACGCGCCGTTCGCGCCGTTCGTCGATCCCGGCAGTCGCGCGTTCGAGGAGCCGGAGAAGTGGGGATACAAGCTCCGCGCCCGCACGCTGGAGGACCACAGGAAGCTGCTGGACAGCCCGTCGTGGAAGCATGTCCTATCTTACGAGACGAACTGGATGACCCGCGATGACGTCGCCGAGATATCCTACGATGCGGCGAACATACTGGCGGAGGCGGAGCATAACGCAGGCCGCATAGATGACGCCGACCTTGCAGGAAGGCGCGAGAGGACGGAGTTCGCCAGGGAGCTCATGCACAAGGTGGACAGGATCATGGAGATCCCTGACGAGAAGGAGAGGAACGCTCGTCTTTGGGAGACCAAGGACGAGGGAACCCGCATGATGAACTCCACCGTCTGCAACAAGAAGGACCTCGATTGGGAGACGGGCTCCATATGGAGCAACGCCCCCCGCATCGGGATGTCCATCGTGAAGTCGATCTTCAAGCGCTGATCATTTCTTGCTCATGCTGCGGGACTTGGCTACGGTCTCGTCTATCGCGGCGATCATGCCTGCGCGAAGGCCGAAGTTCTCTAGGGTTCTGACCCCTACGATGGTGGTGCCTGCGGGCGAGCAGACCTCGTCCTTGAGCTGGTCGGGGTGCTTTCCAGTCTCCAGCACCATCTTGGCAGAGCCGAGCATCGACTGTGCGGCGAGCTTTATGGAATCAGCACGGGAGAGGCCGTTGAGAACGCCTGCGTCAGCCATCGCGTCGATGACCATGTACATGAAGGCGGGGGAGCTCCCGGCTATCCCTGTGATGGCGTCCATCTCGGATTCGGGGACCTCGACGGCCAGCCCTACGGTTTCGAGCATGCTGACGACCTGATCCTTCTCGTCCTCGGTCAGGCTGGAGTCGAAGGTATACCCCATCGCGCCTTCTAGGACCATGCAGCAGTGGTTGGGCATGACCCTGACGATCTTCGACTCTGGAGCGTAGGCCTTAAGGGATTCCATGGTGAGGCCTGCGACGATGCTCACTACGACCTTCCCTCTGATGTCGAGGCCCTCGGCGAAGACCTCTGCTACATTCTTGGGCTTCACCGCGATGACGATCATGTCCGCTTTCGGAGCCATCTCCTTTGCGGTCTCGAACATGCTTATTCCGTAGGTCTCCCACATGCGAATGCGGGTCTTCTCGGAAGGGGCGCACGCTACAATCTGGTTCTTGGAGAACACTTTCTTCTGGATCAACCCGCCTATCAGCGCTTCGGCCATCTTGCCTGCGCCAATGAATCCGATAGTCATGCTTCGCCGTATTTTTTCACAGTAGATAATACCGTCTCGGAGGCTCCTCGCAAGTATGAATAGTTGTCTAACGGGTGGGGAAAACTGGATAGATGACGGGGATAAGGTACAACATTTTTGATAATTAACACACGTTAATTCGTCATTTCAGAACTGTTTCAGCATCGTTGTTTTTTAAAAAGGCAGTATTTATACAATTGGGGCAGATATATAGATTCGACGATGATTTTCTGTGGGCAAGGATAGCGTTATTCTGTCGTCCTTTGCACATACAGCGCAGCTATACAGGAAGGTCTATTTTTAGTGGGATTGGTTAACAGTACTTTAGTGTACAAAAATATCCATTTTTCAAGATATTTAAATATGCCGTTAGTCGCCGACCCTTCCATGTTATATATTAAGTCCTGTGGAACCTTTATGTACTAACACCTCATCGCCAAGAGACAATGTCACTAATTGTGTACTACATGCCATTGGCAATCGTGAGCGTTATCGCTCTCGGTTTCGCTCCCTTGGCATGGTGGGTATCGAGGCTTATACGCCCTTCGAAACCGACAGCGTGGATGGAGACCACCTACGAATGCGGTTCGGAGCCAATTGGTGAAGCACACGTCCAGTTCAGATTCCAGTACTACGCGTTTGCGATTATTTTCGTGGTGTTTGATCTGGTTGCGACATTCCTCATGATCTGGGCCATCGCTTTTGCTGGCCTTTCGCTAACAGCGCAGCTCATGATGTTCGTGTTCTTCGCCATACTCATTCTCGGAGTAGTATATGCTCTGAAAAAGGAGGAAACCGTATGGATATGAGCCTTTACCCTCATGCTGTAGCAATGAGTGCTGATGAGTTTATGTCATGGTCCAACTCCATGATCAATAACCTCCTCAGCTCTGGAACGAAAAGGACCGTGGATGAGCTGACAGGACCCATCTGGGCATGGGCAATGAAGAACTCGATGCACCCGCTGCACTGGGGACTCGCATGCTGCGCCCTGGAGATGGCAGCCGCATCCGCGCCTAGGTACGATGCTGAGCGTCTCGGTATGATCTACCGTTCTTCGCCCAGGCAGACCGATATCCTTCTCGTGAACGGATGGATCTCCAAGAAGATCCGCCCTGACATCAGGCGTCTGTACGAGCAGATCCCTAACCCCAAGTGGGTCGTCGCGATGGGCGAGTGCGCCATCTCTGGCGGACCTTGGTACGATTCCTACAACACCGTACAGGGACTCGACCAGATTGTTCCCGTGGACCTATACATCCCCGGATGCCCTGCTCGTCCCGATGCAATGATCGACGGCTTCATGCTGCTCCAGAAGAAGATCGAGAGCTACATGAGGAGAGGAGTCACGATGGAGGACTGAGGATGGACGTGAACGCTGTTTCCCAGAAACCCACTGTGGAGGAGATCGCAGATGTCCTCCCGCAGAAGTTCCCGTGCGTCCAGGTCACCAAGACTGGCGTCCGCAGAGTCAGCGCGAAAGTTCCCAGGGAACACATCTTCGCTGTCTGCAAATACATCCACGACAACCTCACCTTCGAGCACTGCTCCATCGTGATGGGAGTGGATTACATCGACCACCTGTCGACCATCTACATTCTGACGAACTACTACACCGGCGTGGCCATCGAGCTCACCGCCGACATACCCGTGGACGACCTCCACATCGATTCCGTCACCCCTATCTGGGAAGGCGCGAACTGGCATGAGAGGGAGACTTGGGAGCTCTTCGGAATCGTGTTCGACAACCACCCCAAGCTCGAGAGGCTGCTTACGCCCAAGACTTACGAGTTCTTCCCCTTCAGGAAGTCCTACAAGCTCAGGGGGTCTGAATGATGAGCGATTCTATAGTGCCTATCAAAGAGATCGAAGAGAAAGCAGAGAGGATGGATACCGACAAGATGTGGGTCATCATGGGTCCTCAGCACCCGTTCTCCCACGGTCTCTGGACTCTCAAGGTCAAGCTCGACGGAGAGATCGTCACCGACGCCGAGCCTATCGTCGGATACCTTCACCGCGGTTGGGAGAAGGAGACCGAGAACAGGACCTACCCCAAGATCATCCCCATGGCAGACCGTCTCTGCTATGCCGCGTCTATGACCTACACCCACCTCTACTGCATGACGGTCGAGAAAGCTCTGGACATAGACATCCCCGAGAAAGCGAAATACATCAGGATCGTGGCGGACGAGGTCTGCCGTATCAACTCTCACCTGATGTGGCTCGCCGCGGTGGGTACCGACCTCGGAAATCTGACCGTGTTCCTGTGGTGCATGAGGGAAAGGGAGTTCTTCCTCGACCTCAACGTCAAGCTCTGCGGAGCCAGGATGACCACCAACTTCCCCCGTATCGGAGGGGTCAGGAACGACACCACCGAGCTTTTCGACAGGGACATCATAAGGACCGTCGAGAGGTTCGAGAAAGCCCTCTGGGACATCATCTACCTCATCGATGATTCTTCCATCTTCGTCTCGAGGATGAAAGGGATCAGCTACATCACCCGCGAGCAGGCGGCGAACGTCGGTTTGACCGGACCTGCCATGAGGGGATGCGGAGTCGACTTCGACCTCCGTCGCGACGATCCCTACGACAACTACGACAAGATCGACTTCGAGGTTCCTGTCCTCCAGGAAGGAGACAGCTACGCGAGGTACATGATCCGTGTCGAGGAGATGTTCCAGTCCTGCGAGATCATCAAGCAGGCAGTCAACAAGATCAAGGCTCTCGGAAAGAACGCCCCTTACAGGCTCAAGGTTCCCAGCAGGGTTCCCGCAGGCACTGCGTTCACCAAGCTCGAGGACCCTCGTGGAGAGTCCATGATGTACCTGGTCTCCGACGGCACCGACAAGCCCTACAGGCTCAAGGTCCGCAGCCCTATCTTCGTGAACGTATCCTCCGCCAAGCTCCAGTCCGTCGGAGTCAGGATCGCAGACGTTCCTGCAGTCCTTGCTCAGATCGACATGTGTCTGGGAGAGACCGACAGGTGATTCAAGATGGATTATACCGGATTATCTGAATTCATCTGCGGAAACCCTAACTGGGTGTATCCCAACCCCATGTTGAACGAGTACTGCCCGTTCGATTCGTACAACCTCGCCTACGACCTGTCCTACAAGCTGTGGGAGATCCTCGGCGGAACCATCGCCTGGCTGGTCAACCTCATCTGGCCCGGCAACCCCATATCGACCTGGCTCGTCGACGACCCTACCGTCGTCCTGTTCGCCCTGATAATCTTCATGCTCCTCATTTTCATCGTCGCCTTCGTGAGCGTCCTGCTAGTCTTGTGGTTCGAGCGTAAGGGACTCGGAAGGATGATGGACAGAAGAGGAACCATGGTGGGAATGAAAGGATTCCTGCAGTGCGTCGCTGACGGTCTGAAGACCTTCCTCAAGGAGAACACGATCCCCAAGAAGGTCGACAACATGACCTACATGTGGACCGTGTCCCTCATCGTCGGACTCTCGGTCCTCGTGGCGTGCATGATCCCTCTGTCCTACAGATGGTACGTCGTCGATTACGATTCCGGACTGCTGATCATCATGGCGTTCTTCGCGCTCGCTCCGTTCTTCATCCTGGTTTCGGGATGGTCCCAGAACAACAAGTACTCCCTTATCGGAGGAATGAGAGCCGCAGAGCTGATGATCTCCTACGAAGTCCCTATGCTCATTCTGATTGCTACCACCGCCCTCATGGCTGGAAGCTTCAACATAGGGGACATCGTCTACGCCCAGAACGATTCTGTCTGGTACCTCATCCCCCAGGCTCTCGGATTCGTCGTGTTCTTCTTCTGCGCAACCGCAGAGGCGGAGCGTGTGCCTTTCGATATCGCGGAGGCAGAGGCCGAGCTGGTCGAAGGATGGCAGACCGAGTACGCCGGAATGAAATGGGGACTCATCATGCTGGGAGACTACCTCAGAGGTACCGTTTCCTGCAGCATGGTCGTCATCCTGTACCTCGGCGGATGGACTCTGCCCTTCCTCGGAGACTTCTCCCAGTTCACCATCGAGGGGTCCACCGGCATCGGATACATTCTCGCATGGCTGCCCATGCCCGAGCTCGTGTTCCTGATCAAGTCCTACATCGTGTTCTTCTTCATGATCCTCATCAGATGCGCGTTCGCTCGTGTGAGGACCGATCAGATCCTGAACATCGGATGGAAGGTCTTCATGCCTCTCTCTGTGATCAACCTCGTGATCGTTCTGTTCCTCAGACTCGGAGGTGTTATCTGATGGATGAGTCCAAGCTGAAATACCTTAACAAGTACACCAAAATTGTGGACGGCAAGCAGGCGAAGCCCTACGTCACGAAGAATCTCGCGAAGAGCCTCTGGATCGTCAAGCCCAACTGGACCGTATTCAAGCTGTTCTGCAAGACCGTGGCACGCAAGCCCGTCACCGTTCTGTACCCTTACCAGAAGGAGTGGATTCCCGAGAACTACCGCGGACGCCCCGGACTCAGGTTCGACAAGTGCGTCGCGTGCGGCATGTGCGCTCGTATGTGCCCCACCTCCTGTATCAAGCTCATCGAGGTCCCTGACGACGATGGGAAGCCTGTTATGAGGCCCCAGGTCAATGTGGGAAGGTGCGCCATGTGCGGATACTGCGCAGAGTACTGTCCCGTGGACGCCATGACCGTCACCCCCGAGTACGAGCTGGCCGAATTTACAAGATACGACCTCCTCTATGGGCCCAGAAGGCTCCACTACGAGGGAACCACGCCTGGGATGGAGGTCAAGCTGGAGCTCACTCTGCCCTCGGATATCGAGAGCGGCAACCCCGAGAGGAGGCATGCCTTCTGCGAGATCGACAGGCCTGAGCTGAACGACAGCAAATGCATAGGATGCAAGAAGTGCGCCAAGGTGTGCCCTGTCTCCGCCATCGAGATGATCGAGAAAGGAGTCAACGACAAAGGCAAGCCCATTCTTCGTCCTAAGATCGACACAGACAAGTGCATATGTTGCAGCAACTGCGTGGACGACTGTCCCAAGAGTGCGCTTGTCATCAAAGAGGTGCTCTGATGGTCGAAATTATGGATCTGCTGAGCGACATCTGGTGGGGTCTCAGGGACTTCATGTACTACTGCCTTGACAACCTGGACCTGTGCGCGTTCCTCATACTCGCGGCCATCGCGATCCTTGGTGCGATTTACGTCGTCACCGACAAAGAGGTCGTTCACAGCGCGTTCTATCTCGCGCTCGTGTTCCTCTGTATCGGGTTCGTGTACTTCTTCCTCGAGGCGGAGTTCGTTGGAGTAATCCAGCTTCTCGTCTACGTCGGAGCCATCACCATCCTGTTCGCATTCAGCATCATGCTGACAAGAAGGAAGATTATGAACAAAGGAGGAGATTCGGATGAGTAAGAGAGTCGCCATAGGCGCATCTGTAGCAGTCGTTCTGCTGCTCGTCTTCGTTGCTGGAATCTATTCCACAAACTGGTCCGACATCAACTCCAACGACGGCCCCCACGAGATCCCCACGTTCCCCACGGACGACGGGGACTCCATCTGGGCCGACGAGGACAAGAATGAGCTCAAGGAGAACAGCCTTGCCTACACCATATTCGAGAAATACGGAATCATCCTGATTCCCCTCGCGCTGCTCATGTTCGGCGCGATGGTAGCAGGCGTGTGCATCTCAAGAGAGGAGGTCGAGGGCGAATGATACCTTTCGAGTTCTTCCTGATACTGGCGGCCATCCTCTTCGTCATCGGCGCGTACGGCGTCATGACCAAGAGCAACGCCATCGTCGTGCTCATGTGCATCGAGCTCATGCTCAATGCGGCCAACATCAATTTCGTGGCGTTCGGAGCGTACAACACCGACGTCATGGGACAGGCGTTCGTCATCATGTCCATCTCCGTAGCAGCCGCAGAGGTCGCTGTCGGAATCGCCATCCTGCTCAACGCCTACAAGCTGAGAAAGACTACCGAGCTCACTGATACGGAGCTCACTTCGCTGAGGTGGTAAGCATGATAGAGTACACTTGGCTAATCCCGTTCGTTCCGATGCTCTGCTTCGTGCTCATCGGAATCTTCGGACAGAAGACCCCCGAGAAGGGAGGCTACATCGCCATCGCAGGCGCAGCCGTCTCCTTCGTGCTCTCCGCGCTCATCGCGTACGAGTATCTCACCGGCGCCGACTACCCTAACGCGGTCGTCGACTCGATCTGCTGGTTCCACATCGGAGACCTTCAGCTCAACCTCGGATACTACGTGGACGGTCTCACCTGCATGATGATGCTGTTCTCCTCGTTCATCTCCACTCTCATCTTCATCTACTCTGTAGGATACATGGGAGACCAGGGAGGAAGGAAGAAGAGGTACTACGCAGAAGTCTCCATGTTCCTTAGCGGAATGCTCGGACTCATCGTCTCCAGCAACTTCCTCGAGATGTTCATCTTCTGGGAGGTCATGGGACTTTGTTCCTACCTGCTCATCGGATTCTGGTCCTTCAGGCACCCTGAGGGAGACGCAGCATCCGCCAACGCGGCATCCGCGGCTAAGAAAGCTTTCCTCGTCACCCGTTTCGGTGACGTGTGCCTGATGGGTGGACTGTTCGTCCTTCTCGGCGCGTTCGGCAGCCTCGACTTCGTCGACCTGTTCAACCCCGCCAAGATCAGCGCCGTCAACCCTGACACCCTCACTCTCGGAATGCTCCTCTGCTTCGGAGGAGTCATCGGAAAGAGCGCTCAGTTCCCCCTGCACGACTGGCTCCCTGACGCGATGGCCGGTCCTACCACCGTCTCGTCTTTGATCCACGCCGCGACAATGGTCAAGGCAGGAGTCTACCTCGTCGCGAGGGGATTCCCTCTGTTCGTCCAGAACCCCGATGTCATGCTGTTCGTCGGTCTCATCGGAGGATTCACCGCGTTCTTCACCGCCACCATGGCGCTGAACAACATGAACATCAAGAGAGTGCTCGCATACTCCACTCTCTCCCAGCTCGGTTACATGATCCTGTCCCTCGGAGCGGGAGGATATCTCTTCGCCATCGGAATGGACTCCGGCAATGCCGCCCTCATGGCAGCTGGAACCGCCGGATTCATCGCCGGATGCTTCCACATGATGAACCACGCTTTCTTCAAGGCGCTTCTCTTCATGTGCTCCGGTTCCGTGATCCATGCCGTAGGAACAGAGGACATGCGCCTCATGGGAGGACTGCGCAAGCAGATGCCCATCACTTCGATCACCATGCTGCTCGGTTCGCTGTCCATCGCCGGATTCCCCTTCTTCAGCGGATTCTGGTCCAAGGATCTCGTCATCGAGGCAGCTTTCGAGGCCGGAGACCACAACATCCTGTTCATGGTCATGTGGGTCCTCGCGATCGTCACCGCTTTCATGACTGCATTCTACATGTTCCGCATGTGGTTCATGACCTTCGCGGGCGAGAAGGGAAAGAACACCCTTCATGCTGCCGAGCACGGCCATGGCGAGTCGCCCAAGAGCATGACCATGCCTCTGTGCATCCTCGCGGTCTTCGCTGTCGCAAGCGGATTCCTCATCATGTTTGGACTCGATGGAATGCTGTCGTTCACCCAGCTCGCATCTGGAGCTTTCCAGGTGGGAGGCGGACACACCGAGGGCTTCGAGTACTTCACCGAGCTCTTCACCAACCCGTACACCTATCTGACCATCGTTCTGGCTCTCGTCGGTATCTTCATCGCGTACCTCATGTACGTCAAGAGGAGCATCAACCCCGGCTCGTTCAACAGGAACGGAGAGTCCATACTCTACAAGATCCTCACCAAGAGATGGGGATTCCCGGACCTGTACAACCAGCTGTCCTGGAAGCTCGGATATGGAGTCGCACGCGGTGTCGATTATATCGACAGGCAGGTCGTCGACGGAACCGTCAACGGTCTTTCCGGAGCCGTCGTAGGCGGAGGAGAGGCTGTCAGCAAGGCTCAGACCGGAGATGTCCACGATTACTCGTCCATCGTCCTTCTGGGAATCGCTGTGCTGTCTGTGCTGTTCATAGTCATCGCCAAGATAATGGGAGGTATCTGAGATGGATTTCCCAATCCTTTCCTTGCTCATCCTGATCCCCCTGATCGGAGCCATCCTGACTCTGTTCATGGGAGGTTCCAGACAGAAGTCTGCGAAATACGTCGCAGCTGTCTTCTCAGCGATAACGCTCGTTCTCGCAGTGTTTGTCCTGTTCAACAACAGCGAATTCGCCTCCATGGCCGAGAGCTGCGAGTGGATCAAGACCGACTTCATCACCATCAGCTTCTCGCTGGCGATCGATGGACTCAGTGTGCTGATGGTCTTCCTGACCGCGCTGCTGGTGTTCCTGGTGGTCGTCTTCTCCGCCGAGGCGGAAGAGGTCGAGACCGACAGGCCCAACTACTACCACACTCTGCTCCTGGCGATGGAAGTCGGACTCATGGGAGTCTACACGGCGTCGGATTACTTCCTGTTCTACATCATGTGGGAAGTCACCCTCATACCCATGTACTTCATGATCTCCTGGTATGGAGGACCTCGCAGGCATTACGCCGCGATCAAGTTCTTCATCTACACGCATGTCGCGTCCCTGGTCATGCTGATCGGAATCTTCGCAATGGGATTCCACGCAGCAGAGCTCACCGGTGGAGCTGTTGACTTCTCCTTCGCGTCCATCGCGGACGCGATGCATGGAGCCAACGAGGGATTCCAGGCGCTCGTCTTCGCGCTTCTGTTCTTCGGATTCGCGGTCAAGATGCCTGCGGTGCCCTTCCACACATGGCTGCCCGATGCGCATACCGAAGCCCCTACCGGCGGTTCCGTCCTTCTGGCCGGAGTCATGCTGAAGATGGGTTCCTACGGTATCATACGCATCTGCCTCGAGGCTCTCCCCGCGGGAGCCGAGTACTGGCAGTGGGTCATCATCGTGATCGGACTCGTGTCCATCGTGTACGGCGCATACGCATGTATCGCTCAGAAGGACCTCAAGAAGATGGTCGCATTCTCGTCCATCAGCCACATGGGAATGGTCATGCTCGGCATCGGATGCCTGAGCGACGCAGGAATTACCTTCGCGATCTTCCAGATGTTCGCGCATGGACTCATCACCGCCATCCTGTTCATGGTCTGCGGTATGACCGGACACAAGGTCGGAACCAGAGAGATCCCCCTCCTCGGAGGACTCGCTGGAAGGATGCCCATCTACGCCACCTTCATGATGTTCGCGTTTATGGCATCCCTCGGACTGCCCGGACTCGTCGGATTCTGGGGAGAGTTCCCTGTCATATTCGCGTTCTACGAGTTCATCGTAGCCAACGATATGCTCTGGCTCCTCCTGTTCTGCATGCTGTCCCTCATGCTCACCGCAGGATACTACCTGTGGGCCATGCAGAGGACCCTGTTCGGACCTGAGACCACCAAGATCGACCTGTCCCACGTCCACGACGTCAACAAGACCGAGTTCGCCGCAATGGCCGTTCTCTGCGTCCTCGTCGCGTTCTTCGGAATGTGGCCCGATGCTGCTCTCCAGTTCATCGAGCCTTACACTGACGGACTCATCGCCATGCTCGGGGTGATCTGATGGATTTCACTACCATATTCGGAGACTATACCGCAATCGCGCCCATGATCATACTCCTGATCGGAGCCCTCGTAGCTCCTGGAGTCCACCTCCTGGGCAAGAAGCGCACTGCGACCTGGGCTTTTGCCCTCATCATGGTCGTAGTCTCGATGTTCATCAACCTCATGATGCTCACCGACGGCTGGTCCGGAAGCACTCTCGGAATGGTGCACTACACCGCATATTCCGGTCTGATGATGCTCCTGTTCCAGATCGTGCTGTTCCTCGCAGTTCTGGTGTCCAACGCCAGCACCGAGACCACGAGATTCAACGTCGGTGCGTACTACGCCCTGCTCATGGCAGCCACCACCGGTATGATGTTCGTCGCCGGGTCCAAGGACCTGATGATGATCTTCGTCGGTGTCGAGCTCACCAGCATCTCGTCCTACGCCGCCGTCTCCATGAAGAGGAACGACGCCAGGTCCGCAGAGGCGGCTGTCAAGTACGTCATCATCGGAGGAATGTCCACCGCTCTGACCCTCTACGGTATCTCGATGCTCTATGGCCTTACCGGCACCACGAACATCGCAGAGATCGCAGCTACCACCGAGATCACCGGCATCAGCTTCATGTTCGGAATCGCGCTCGTCGCGATGATCGCCGGATACGGATTCAAGATCGCAGCGGTGCCCTTCCACATGTGGGCGCCCGATGTGTACGAGGGAGCCGCAACTCCTGTCTCCTTGTTCCTGGCAACGGGATCCAAGAAGATGGGTCTGAGCGTCTTCTTCCAGATCTTCCTGATCATGTTCGTGTCCGGAACCGCTTGCGCGCATATTGCGGGACCTGAGGTCCAGTACCTCTTCTCTATCATCGCAGCGGTCACCATGACCGTCGGTAACATCGTCGCTATCGCGCAGAACAACATCAAGAGGATGCTCGCATACTCCTCCATCGCTCAGGCTGGTTACATCCTGATCGTCATGGCGGTCATGTCCGAGTACGCTCTGAGCGCAGGACTCTTCCACATGTTCACCCACGTGTTCATGAAGGGAGGAGCTTTCCTCGTCGTCGGAGCCCTCATCAGCGCTGGTATCGGCGAGAAGATGTCTGACTACAGAGGACTCGCGAAGAGGGCGCCTCTCATGGCAGCCGCCATGATGCTGTTCCTGTTCTCTCTGGCAGGAATTCCGCCTCTCGCAGGATTCACCTCCAAGTTCTTCCTGTTCTCGTCCACGATGGGAGTAGGAACCGCTGCCGGTGTCTCCATGAGCTCCCAGTGGGTCTGGCTGGCTTTCGTGGCTATCCTGAACTCCGCTATCTCCCTGTACTATTATGCAAAGGTTGTCAAGACCATGTATGTGGACAGGGGAGAGGCGGTAGAGAAGATCAAGGTCCCCGCGGCCTTCACCATAGCCATCCTGATCTGCATCGTCGCAGTCATTGTGCTCGGTGTCTACCCCCAGCTCATCTTCGACTTCTGCGAGACCGCAGCTCACACGCTGCTCTTCGCCTGAGTCGAGGCTCAAGGGGCCTTCGGGCCCCAAACTTCTTTCTCTTCAATCATTAGTTTTTCTACGTCTGGCTGTCCTTCGTCCCCGTTGTTGCGACCACTACCAGGGCCCTTTTAGAGCCAACGATTAAGTAGTGTCTAATGATGTGGGGGAATAATGGATGAGCCCTGGCACTCCTGCATCGATGATGAACTCGCATCCTGCGAGAAGTTGATGGAGGAATCTCTAGTCTTCGAGAACGCGGAATTGACGGAAATGTGCCGTTATGTAGTTCTTTCTGGAGGCAAGAGGCTCAGGCCGTCTTTCTGCATACTCTCTTACTTCGCGTGCGGCGGCAAGGACAGCAAGATTCCCGTCTCGATAGGATCCGCATTCGAGATCGTCCATAGCGCCACCCTTATCCACGACGATATCAACGATCAGGGCGAGATGAGGCGTGGCCGCAAGACCCTCCACAAGGAATACACTCTGACCAAGGCGATCGTAGCAGGAGACTGCATGTTCACCGTCGGGTTCCGTCTTCTGGCCAGCGTCAAATCGAAGATCGTCGACTATATCGTCGAGGCTTCCGGAGCGATGGGCGCAGGGGAGTTCGTCCAGAAGGACTACGAGCACGCGTCTAACGTGACCGAGGACGACTACATGGAGATCATCTCCGGCAAGACCGCGAAGCTGTTCGAGGCCTGTGCCAAGTCCGGAGCGTACATGGGAGGGGGCAAAGAGGAGCAGATCGAGGCATTGGGGCAGTTCGCCTACAATGTCGGTCTGGCGTTCCAGATCGTGGATGATACCCTGGACGTCGTCGGGGATCCCCACAGCATGGGAAAAGCCGTAGGAACGGACCTTCTGGAAGGGAAGCCTACTCTGCCAGTTATCTATGCCATGCAGGACAAGACTTACGGCGACGAGATCAGGAGCCTCTTCGAGGAGGCCGACATCACGCACGACCATGTGGTCAGGGCGCTGAAGCTCATTGCCAAGACGGATTCTGTGTCCAGATGTCTCGACAAGGCTCGTTTCATAGTCAGCGAAGCTCTGAGAATGCTGGATTCCATTCCCGATTCCATCTACAAGAATTCGCTTCTCAATCTCGCGTCGTTCGTGGTCGATCGCGACAGGTGATATCATGGCTGATACAACGAAGGTCGATGTTCTGGTCGTGGGCTCTGGGCCCGCAGGAAGCACCGCCGCGATGTATGCCGCCAAAGGCGGAGCCAGCGTCATGATGCTGGAGAGACGCTCAGAGGTCGGCACTCCGGTCAGGTGCGGGGAGTACATGCCGTCCAACGGGGAGATCGTCAAGATGTTCCCTAACCTCACCGACGAGGACTCGCTCTTCGACATACCTTCCAAGCTGGTATGCAGGGAGACCCTCGGAATCAAGCTGGTCGATCCGAAGGAGAAGATAACCCTTCTGGATATGCCCGGATACACCATAGACAGGGACCTATTCGACCAGTATCTTGCCAAGCGCGCTGTCGAGGAGGGGGCCGATCTGGTTACACGCTGCGCATTCGACTCCATCGACGGAGGCGTCGCCAAGACCACCGAGGGCGACATCGAGTACAAGGTCATCATCGGTGCGGACGGTCCCGGTTCCCGCGTGGCCCAGAGCCTCGGACTCAACAGGAACAGGAATCCCTATCCTGCCGTTTCTGCGCAGGTGAAAGGGGATTTCGAACCTTATCTGTACATGTTCTTCGGGGACATCGCTCCCGGAGCCTACAGCTGGATCATACCCAAGGACGGACGCGCCAACGTGGGAGTGGGATGCTCTCCCAGGTTCTCCGAGGGAAAGGTCACCGACTACTTCGACAAGTTCGCGGAGAAGCGCGGATTCTCGGAGCACACCAGGGTCGGTGGGAAATACGTTCCGAGCGAGGGGCCGGTCAGCAAGACCGTCTCCGGCAACGGGATGCTCATCGGGGACTCTGCAGGGCAGGTCATCTCGGTGAACGGCGGGGGAATACCTTTGGCCATGATCGCCGGCCGTATCGGTGGGACCGTGGCCGCAGCGAACGTAAAGTCTTCCTCTCCTCTGGAGGACTACGAGGTCCAGTGGAGGCGCATCATGGAGAAACCCTTGAAGACGGCAGCGTTCAATAAGAAGCTCGCCGACATGTTCGCGTTCAGGTCCGAATGGAGCACCAGGTTCTGCATGAACGTGCTCGGGAAGCGCAGGCTGAACAAGCTGATCAGGTGCCAGAGCCTGTTCCCGTGATCATTTCTTGTAGGCCTTCAGCTGGGAGCCGCATATCGGGCAGTCGGGAAGCTTCTCTTTGTACCATTTCCCGCACCCGATGCACTTGTACTTCCACTTGTAGACTTTCTTGATGCCAGTCATTCCTACGGGGTGGAAGCCTATTCCCATGACTGACGCCAGGTTCTGTATGGTGTAGTCGTCGGACCAGATCGTTCCGTTGACGTCGACCGCCAGGGCCAGGACGGTCAGGTCCACGGGGGAGAGCCTGCCGATGTCTCCTGTTCTGCTGGCGGTCTCCTTCACCTTGTCCAGGGACTCCTTGGAGCAGTCCATCACGTGAACCATGTCTCCCCATAGGGCGAGGCGAGGATCATCGTACTTCTCGAGCTCCTTTATAACGCCGGGCGGGCAGACGTGCTCCTCGTCGGGAAGGGCGTCCATGGAGAAGAATGCGGAACTGTCCAGAACCAGCATGTTTCGACCTCGGACCTCCATCTGCAGGCTGCTTATTAGCGTTATCCGTCCAATCGGAAGGGTTTGCTGCGGAAGACGCCAGTCGATCGGGCGAAACCATTAAGCGGTTCAACGCATGGCTATAACGGAAACCTCATGGACGCAGTCGAAATCCTAACCATAATGATAACCGGCCTGTGGCTGTTCCTTCCCGCGATGCTTCCCAACTCGGCAGCCGTGCTCTTCGGAGGCGGCACCAAGATGGACTTCGGTAAGTCCTGGAAGGGAAAGAGAATCTTCGGGGACGGGAAGTCCTGGAGAGGATTCTTCGGAGGAGCGTTCTCCGGCATAGCTCTCGGCCTGGCGATCATAGGGATCTCCCTGCTCTGGGACCCCTCAGGAACATGGGGGTACGGCGAGTTCTGGGGCAACATACGCGTTATAGCGTGCCTTTCGTTCGGAGCCGTCCTGGGAGACCTGTGCGGAGCGTTCATCAAGCGGAGGCTAGGGATGGAGAGAGGCCAGAAGGCGCCCATCCTCGACCAGTACGACTTCGTCATAGGCGCGTTCCTCCTCACGGCGCTGTTCAACTACGATTGGGTCTACTCGACCTACATCGAAGGCTGGCATATCGCCGCGTTGATATTCATAATCGTGATAATGTTCGCCATACACCGTATAGCGAACATAATAGGCTACAGGATGGGCCTCAAGAAAGAACCCTGGTGATCATATGAGCGAGCTTACTCAGGCATTGAAGGACTGCGGGGCGCTTCAGTTCGGAGATTTCACTCTGGCTTCCGGCGCTAAGAGCAGCTATTACATCGACATCAAGAAGGCCAGCACCAACCCCAAGGTGCTCTACCTCATCTCCCAGCTCATGGCTATGAAGATGCAGGACCTCAACCTCCGTCCGGACAGGATCGCAGGCGTGGTCCTCGGATCCGTGCCTCTGGCGGCTGCGCTGTCCCTGGCTACCGGAGTCCCGTACGTCATGATCAGGAAGGAGAAGAAGGACCACGGCACCGGGAAGCTCATAGAAGGCGACCTCGAGGCTGGGGACAAGGTCCTGGTCGTCGAGGACGTCATCACCACCGCCGGCTCCAGCATAAAGGCTATCGAGACCCTTCGCGCCTCGGGTGCTGTCGTTACCGACGTCATATCCGTCATCGACCGCGAGGGCGGCGGAAAGGAGAACCTCGCCGATGTCGGAGTGGACTTCCACCCGCTCGTCAGGGCGTCCGATCTGGTCGGAAGCAGATGAGGCCGGAGCCTGGATGCCAGAGGTGCGGGCTCTGCAAAGGACGCACCCAGATAGTCTTCCCCGATGGGGACCCCTCCACCGGGATAGTGTTCGTCGGAGAGGCCCCAGGCGAGAATGAGGACCTTCAGGGGAAGCCCTTCGTCGGTCGTTCCGGAAAGATATTGGACGGGATGATGGAGGAGGCAGGATTCTCTCGCAAGGACGTTCTCATCACCAACACGGTCAAATGCAGGCCTCCAGGGAACCGCGACCCTACGGCGGAGGAGATGGCCGCATGCCGTCCGTTCCTCGATTCCGAGCTGGAGAACGCTAGGCTGGTCGTCGGCTTGGGGAAGTCCGCCTGCAGGGACCTGATGGGATACGACGGCCCGATGGGCAGGATCGCCAACGTGTTCACCGAGATAGAGGTCAACGGGAAGAAGGTCAGGTTCCTTCCTACGTACCATCCTGCGGCGACGATATACAACAAGACGTCCCGCGAGGATCTTCGCGTGGCTATGCACATGGTCAAGGAGGAGCTCGAATGAGGTTCTCCGGGTTCATGATCGACATGGACGGCACCGTGTACAAAGGAGTCAACAAGATAGACGGAGCCGACGGATTCATTGCGGCCCTCCGCTCCAGGAACATCCCTTTCGTCTTTCTCACCAACAACTCCGCTTATTGCAGGAAGCATTATCTGGACAAGCTCGTCGGCATGGGGTTCGACGTGACCATGGACAACGTATTGACATCGACCGTGGCCACCATACGCTTCATACTGTCCGAGCGTCCCGGGAAGAAGGTCTATCCTATCGCCTCTCCGGAGGTCGTGAAGGACCTGGAGGAGGCCGGATTGCAGCTGTCCTATGACGATCCGGACATTGTCCTTCTGGCTTACGACCGTACCATCACGTTCGACAAGATCAACGCAGGATACAAGTTCATAATGTCTGGAGCCGAGCTCATAGCAACCCATCCCGACAACCTCTGTCCAACCGAGGACTTCTACGACGTGGACATCGGCCCTTTCATCGACATGTTCAAGAGCCTGTGCGATGTGGAACCCATCGTCATAGGAAAGCCCAACAGCCTTATGCTGGAGATGGCCGCCCGCGAGATGGGCGTGGACCCCGAAGGGACAGTGATGGTAGGAGACCGTCTGTATACGGATATGTAGATGGCGGACTGCGCCGGGATATCGTCGATTCTCGTCCTGACAGGCGAGACATCCTTGAAAGATTTGGATGAATCGTCCATTAAGCCCACTTTTGTACTGGATTCGGTGGCCGACATAGTCGATATCCTAGACTGACCTGGAACTCGGGTTAAAATGCGTTAAATATGTAGTTTCTGATATGGTTTCAATACTCTACGTCGAAGGGAGCGCATGGACGCATGCGTTGACGCGTATCAGCAATGGGGTGCAGGTGTACAGTGTATCTTAAACAGGTAGAGCTGGAGAACTTCAAGTCGTTCGGTGGGAAGCTCACCGTTCCGTTCATGGAAGGATACACTGCCGTCACCGGTCCCAACGGTTCAGGCAAATCCAACATCACGGACGCCATCCTTTTCGTTCTGGGGCCCAAGAGCTCCAAGGCCGTCCGTGCCGGCAAGCTGACCGACCTGATCTTCGATGGCGGAAAGTCCAAGAACAAGGCCTCGTACACCAAGGTCTCGCTCGTCTTCGACAACACCGACCGTCTCATGCCTTGGGACGACGACGTAGTGAGGCTGACCCGTCACGTCAAGCTGTCCGATAACGGCGTGGACTACAGCTCATACTTCTATGTGAACGACCGCAAATCCTCTATGACCGAGTTCGACAGCCTGCTTCTGAAGGCGAGGATATCCGCCGACGGATACAACCTGGTCCAGCAGGGAGACGTCACCCGTATCGTCCAGATGGGAGCTATAGAGCGCAGGCGCATCCTCGACGGGATTTCTGGGATAGCAAGCTTCGACGCCGACATCGACAAGGCCAGGGCCGAGAGGTCCGATGCGACCGACAATCTCGAGCGCATCTCGATAATCACTGAAGAGCTGTCGCACGACCTGACCAAGCTGGACAAGGAGCGCAAGGACGCCCAGTCGTACCTCACCGCGAAAGGTGACCTGGATGTCGCCAACGCCCAGCTCTCCATACGCAGGCTTCAGATAGAGGAGTCCAAGATACAGACCCTCAGGAGCAACATGGAGAGGATCGACTCGGAGTCGCAGGCGATCCGCGAGAAGAAAGCGGAGTCCGAGAAGGAGATCGTCGAGGTCGCAGGCAATATCGCCGCAACCGAGGCCGAGATAGCCGAGAAGATAGGCCCCGAGTACAAGGAGATCAAGGACAAGATCACACAGTCCCTGATCGACATAGCCACCAGCAGGAACAGGAAGGAGAAGGCCGAAGAGGACCGCAAGGAGTCCGAGGGCTTCAAGGAATCGTACGAGAGCAGCATCGCTGCCAACAACGAGGAGATCGCCAGGCTGGAGGAATCCATGAAGGAGGCCGCGGAGAAGCTGGCAGGTCTGAAATCCGACAAAGCCGCGGTCGTGGCAGAGGAATCTGACATCTCCAAGAAGATATCCGAGACCGGAGGGGAGCACAAGCAGCTCCAGGACAGGATAGAGCAGATCGACAAGGATTCCAAAGTCCTCTCCCAGGCGCTCCGCGACGCCTCCAGCGCCCATGCGGCAGCCGAGAAGGAGGAGACGGACGCCAGCAACGACCTGTCCCAGCAGGTCGAGAGGATCGGGTCCCTCGATTTCGAGATAAAGGATTACAAATGGAGCCTCGAACAGATGAAAGCCGAGGCCGGACCCAACCTCGACGATATAAGGAAGCGCATGACCCAGGTCAGGAGCCAGGAGTCGGTGCTCGAGAGGCAGGTCAAGGATCTGGAGGAAGCCTACAAGAAGCGCGAATCCGAGTACAACTCCATCCAGATAGACAAGCGCGCGTCCGAGAAGGCCAACCGCGGAAGCATGGCCGTGGAAGCCATCCTGGGTCTGAGGAACAAGGGCCAGATGAGCGGCATCCACGGAACTGTCCAGGAGCTGGCCACCGTCGACAAGGAGTACGAGACCGCTCTCGCTGTTGCTGCAGGCGGAAAGATGCAGGCCGTCGTGGTCGACAACGATCAGGTAGCGGCCGACGCCATCAACTACCTCAAGAAGGAGAGGCTGGGACGTGTCACCTTCCTTCCTATCACCAAGATGATGGGCGGAAAGCCCCGCGCCAAGGCCATCATGAGCGTCAAGGACTCCATCGGATACGCCATCGACCTTATTGATTTCGACGAGAAGTACCGCAACGTGTTCTGGTACGTGCTCTCGGACACCCTTGTCGTCAAGGACATGGACACCGCCCGCCGTATAATGGGTGGAATCAGGATAGTCACGCTCCAGGGAGAGGTCATAGAGGCCTCAGGAGCCATGGTCGGAGGAACGATCAGCCAGCAGAACATATTGAAGTTCGGAGCGGCCTCCGAGGACAAGCTCGCCGAAGCCGGAGAGCGGATGAGGAAGGCCAAAGACGCTCTGGATTCCGCCAAGGCCGCGCTGGCCAAGACGCGCGACGAGTACCGCAGCCTCGGAACCGAGCTCGGAACAGCCAGCTCCTCCGGAAAGGCCATCTCCGACAAGATGGCGGAGATCAAAGGAAACATCGCCCAGCTGGAGAAGAGCAAGGCCGAAGTCCTGAAGAAGCAGACGGAATGCAGGGACAGGCTCCAGAAGGCCACAGCGGCCCTGACGGACGCCCGTCAGGCTCTCGACAAGGCCCAGGCCGACATGGACGCCCTCGACAACGAGAGGGAGGCCGTGAAGGCTCGCATCGCCGAGATAGCCCCCGTCGAGCTGCAGAATCGCATGCAAGGGGTCCGCGACAGGATATATGCCCTCACCGAGAGCATCTCCAGCATCGCTCTTGATATAAGCACGGATGAGAGCGAGGCCAACGGTCTCAAGAAGCAGAACGAGTCCTACGAGATCCAGCTGAAGTCCACCTTGGCTTCGATATAGGCCAACGACGAGGAGATCGGCCAGGCCGACGCCGAGATGGCCCGCATCACGATCGACCTCGAAGCCCTCAGAAGGATCGAGGCGGAGATGGAGAGCGGGATAGAGGACCTCCGCAAGAGGAAGGAGGTGCTTGTCAACCGCAAGAACGATCTGGAGATCGATGTCCACAAGAAGGAGAGCGACCTCGAGAACAAGGCCGCGCTCGTCGAGAGCTTCAGGGCCCAGGTGATACAGTCGGAGCAGAGCCTGACCGACCTGAAGATCGCGGTGGACGCGATATCCATCCCCGTTCCGGAGCCGGTCCCGTCCGAGGAGGAGATCAAGCGCAGGATAAAGGCCTGCGAGCGCACCCTCTCAGACCTCGGGAACGTCAATCTGCGCGCCATTGAGGAGTATGAGCTCAAGAAACGCCGTTACGACAGTCTGATGTCCGATACCGCGGACCTCAACGCCCGCATCGAGGAGCTGAACAAGCTCATGGATGACCTGATAGGCAAGAAGAAGGGCCTGTTCATGAAGTCCTACGACGCCGTCAACGAGAATTTCAAGTCCATATACGCCCAGCTCTCCGGAGGCGGAGAGGCGTTCATGGGACTGGACAACGAGGACGACCCCTTCGCGGGCGGCCTCATGATCAACGCCAAGCCCAGGAACGGGAAGCTCCTGAGGCTGGAAGCCCTGTCCGGAGGGGAGAAGTCCCTCACGGCGCTTTCGTTCATCTTCGCCATCCAGGAGTACCAGCCGTCGCCTTTCTACGTCCTGGACGAGGTGGACATGTTCCTGGACTCGGTCAACGCCGAGATGGTGGCCAAGAGGGTCCGCGAGAGCTCCGCCAAGGCGCAGTTCATCCAAGTCTCCCTGAGGAAGGTCACCCTGACCCTGGCAGACCATCTGATCGGGGTCACCAGGCCGCCCACAGGAATAAGCAAGGTCATAATGCAGCCCGACATCGCAGAGGTCTCCAAGTACGAGGAGGAGGCCCTGAAGAAGCAGAAGGAGAGCAAGGAGGAAGCCTGATGCCCGGAGACATCACAGAGCTGGAGCAGCATCTCCTGTTCCACAAGGCCATCTCGGACGACGAGGAGACGCTCAACAAGATCGGAGGGTACATGGAGATCCTCTCCCATGCGGAGACCGGCGAGAAGCTCGCCGACCCCGTCGACGAGGCTATCCGCTCGGTATTCAGCCTGGTCCTGGTCAGCGGGATGGACCCGTGGGAGATCGATCTCTCCGAGTTCGCTAGGCTATATTCCGAGAAGGTCCGCGATGACGACTTCGACATGATCGTCGCCGGGAAGCTCGTGCTCATGGCATGGAAGATCCTGAAGCTCCAGTCGGATTCCACCCGCGAGAGGTCCGAGCCTCCGCCGGAGCCCGAGTTCGACGAGTTCATAGAGGACGATTTCAACGACGACTTCATGCCCATGCAGGTGCCGGAAGTCGTCTTCAAGGAGGCCTATCGCAGGGAGCCGGTGCGCCCCGTTACGATGATCGAGCTCATAGACGCCTTCGAGGACGCCAGGAGAGAGGTCGACATCATGCGCGAGAGGGAGCGCGTCCGCGAGGCCATGAAGGCCAAGGAGCCCAGCAAGAAGTTCGACAACAAGGCCCACGAGGAAGACGACGAGAAGACCGTCGAGGCCGTGTGGGAGAAGATCCTCAAGATGGGGGCCGGACAGATGGACATAGCCGACCTGTACGGCCCGGACAAGGACGAGAACCTGTCCATATTCGTATCGTTGCTCCACCTTGTCAGGAACGGCTTCATAGACGTCTGGCAGGACGAGCTTCCCGGGGGGCCCATACACCTGGAGATCAAGAACGACTCCGCTTCGGGAACGGTGGTCGATATGGCTTCGGAGACGAACCGAGATGAATTCCAAAGCAGCAGTTGAGGCGGCCCTGTTCTCGGCGGCAGGGAATCTGCGCATATCGGAGATAGCCGAGAAGACCGGAATATCGGAGGAGGAGGTCCGCACCGCGTTGGTGGACCTCCGCAGGGAGTACGACGTCCGCGAATCCGCTATCATGATAGCCAAGATTGGCGGCGAGTACAGGATGATGCTCCGCACCGAGTACACAGAATGCACCGGGTCCTTCGCCAAGGCGGAGATGACCCCCGGAGTCATGCGCACGCTCAGCACCATCGCATACAACCAGCCCGTGCTGCAGTCGGAGCTCCTGAAAACCCGCGGACCCCGCACCTACGACGACGTTCACACGCTCGTGGACCTCGGATTCGTCTCCGCCAAGAAGAGCGGACAGACCAAGGAGCTCACGACCACCAAGAAGTTCTCCGAATACTTCGGCATAGGGAGCACCCGTAAGGACGACATCCGGAAATGGATCGAGTCCCAGGCCAAGAAGAGGCCCGAGCCCAAGCCTGAGGATCCTGAAGAGCCAGAAGAGTCATGAGGATATTCGGACATCCCGTGGTCATAATTAAGTAGTTAGCCACGGTTCGATGAACGATGAGTTCGATGTTCGGGACCAATGGGATAAGGGGTCTGGTCAACGAGGCCATGACCTCCTCCTTCGCATACCGCCTAGGCAGGGCCATAGGCAAGGTCATGGGGAGCCCCGTAGCGATCGCCACCGACACCCGCCCGTCCGCTGACATGCTGAAGAGCGCGGTCATGGCGGGCCTGATGGCTTCCGGTTCTGAGATCATCGACCTGGGCATAGTCCCCACTCCCGCGCTGCAGCTTTTCGTCAAGACCCGCGACAACGTGGCGGGAGGGGTGATGGTGACCGCTTCCCACAACCCTTCCGAGTTTAACGGGGTGAAATGCATCTCGTCCGACGGGGTCGAATCTTCGCGCATGGAGGAGAGCAGCATAGAGGAGGCGTATTCCCACGTTCCATCGGAGACCGACTGGTCCTCCTGCGGGGATGTCCGCAGCGAGTACGGATTCATCCCCGAGTACATCCAAGCGGTCGCTTCGCATGTCGACGCCGCAGCGATAAGGTCCGCAGGCCTCAAGGTCTGCGTGGACTGCGGGAACGGGGCAGCTTTCCAGGCCGCTCCGGAGATTCTGAAGAAGCTCGGTGTGCAATGCGTCGCGATCAACTGCGACCCTGACGGGAAGATGGCATGGAACGGTCATGCCGCTTCCGACACCCTGAAGGCGCTGGTGACCGCCACCGGCTCTGACATCGGAGTCGCTTTCGATCCTGACGGCGATCGTTGCATCTTCGTCGATTCCAACGGCAGGTCCCTGTCGGGGGACGACATCCTGGCAGTGGTTGCCTCCAACAGGCTCTCCGGCGTCCCTGGAAGGGTGTTCACGTCCGTGAGCTCCTCGTCCGTCGTGGACGATGCGGTAGAGGCGGTAGGGGGCGTCGTGGTTCACACGCCCGTTGGTGCTCCGGTTATCGCTCGCAGGATGATGGAGTCCGGCGGAGTGCTGGGCGGAGAGGAGAACGGCGGTCTGATCTTCCCGGAGCATCAGTACTGCCGCGACGGCGCCATGGCTGTGGCTGTCGTATTGGAATGCATCGCCAAGAAGGGCCCTCTGTCGGAACAGGTTGACCGCCTTCCCGAGTACTTCACGGTGAAGACCAAGGTCCCGTGCGCCATCGATAAGAAGGCCGGCCTGATGGACTTCCTGAGGGACAAGACCCTGGACAGGGATGTGGACATGACGGACGGCCTGAAGGTCTGCTTCGACGACGGATGGGTGCTTCTGAGACCTTCTGGCACCGAGGAATCGTTCAGGATATTCTCCGAATCCAAGGACGAGAACGTGGCGGTGTCCAGAGCCGACGAATACAAGGCTCTTGTAGAAAGCTATCTCAACGGGCGAGGTCAGCTTCTGAGGCTCTTCGCGTGGACTGCGATTACCTCGTTTATGTATCTCGCGGCGAGGATCGAAGTGATTCCGGCGGGGTCCGCAGGAGGACATACCTCGACGACGTCGAATCCGGCCATCCTGTCGCCTATGGTGTTGATGACCTTCTTGACGTCCATCGGCATGAGCCCGAAAGGCTCGGGAGTTCCGGTTCCAGGGGCGAAGGCGGGGTCTATGCCGTCGATGTCGATCGTCAGATAGATGCGGTCGTTCTTCACGGTCTCCAGCGCGGTCTTTATCGCCTTGTCGATCCCCGTTTCCATCACCTCGTACGAGGATATGAACGGGATGACGTCGTCCCTGTCAAGCTCCTCCTCGCCGATGGCGCGACAGCCGATGACGAAGGTGTTCTCGATTCCTAGATGCTCCGCGGCGCGCCTCATGATGCAGGCGTGGCTGTTAGGGGTTCCGAGATACTCGTCCCTGGAGTCCAGGTGAGCGTCGATCGAGATGACGGCGATGTCGTCCTTGTCGAAGTTCCGGACTATGGGGATGTTGACCGTGTGCTCCCCGCCCATGGCGATAGTGAACTTGCCGTCCCTGATGGCGGGTCCGACGCAGAAGTTCACCTCCTCGAACATGTCCTCGGGAAGGACGAAGTCGTCGCAGTTCCCGTAGTCGCACACGTTCAGCGTGGGCTGGTGGATGCCGTGTTCGAAGTGTATCTCCTCAAAATTGTAGGAGGCCCGCCTTATAGCGGTGGGGGCCTCCCGGGCGCCCGCTTTGAAACAGGCAGTATGGTCGTACGGGATGCCGTATATCACGACATCGGCGTCATCGTATTCTGACTCCGCCCCTGCGTAACCGATCCCGAACGCCATTCTACCGTCTCACATGAATTTGTATCTGCCCATGGCGACAAGGTAGAGAACTTCCGCTCCCTCCTCGATCTTCTGCTCAGCGTCATCGTTGATGCTGATGGACAGCTGCTCGAAAGTCTCCATGTCCATGACCAGGGCTTCTTTGTCGGAGATGGACAGGATCTGTCCTTTCCTCTTATCGATCATAGGGACCTGCACCTTGGTGCTGACAGGTCCGACGATGGACTTCTTGGCGCCGGTGAATATGCTGACCGCGTCGATGTTCGCTTTCGCGGATCCGTGCTTGCCGGGTTTAGAGGTGGTGATCTTTACAATCTTACAGGGTTCCTCGTCGACGTTGACGTACCTGCCCTCTTTCAACTCTCTGATCTCTTTCATCTCCCACATCGATTTCACTTCCTTTGTGTATATCTTGACCGGCTTATGGCCGGTAGTTCACCACCCTGCGGGCGGTGTGCACATACAGGCCGAACTGCGTTGCGGACCTCATGTTATCATGTTCCCCATGGTAGCGGGTTCTTTAAATGTTTTGCATGGATGCTGGCTCGGATTCGCGACGCAACCCAATTCTAATTTTATACGGATGTTATGTTTGTTCAAAACAAAAACATGGGCATGTACAGTTCTTAAAGAAGCGTTTGTTTTCAGTCAGTAATACTAGGAAACCTGACCTCGCCACATGATGCCCGAAGGGGTATCTGATCTTCTGTTAGCAGCGAGGTTAAAAGCGCCCCGCCTCAATGCGCAGTTGTGAACCAAACGACATTCAGGGCAGGGGCATCCGTCCCTA